>JBBSIA010000007.1:0-165150 GCA_038232335.1 Chthoniobacterales bacterium | reverse complement strand
TTCATTCGGTGCGCGATCTCATCCACCGGATCGACGCCTACATTAAAGGCTACAATCAAAATGCTACGCCTTTCACCTGGAATTATCGTGACACGCGTAAGCGTTTTCGTGTCCCCCTTTCTTCCCTTTCAGCACACTAGGATGCCACTTGTCGCGAACGCATTTGATCGGCGGGAGCCGCTGTAGGAGGAGATCGACACAAAAAGATTCCGAGAACCTCTGCGCACAATGCCGTCGCCGCCACATACACGGGTCGCCTCTTTCAGGTCGTGGGATATAAATTTCAATATGTTTCGGGTTGTAGGCAGCGTGTGCGCACTCGTCGACGAAACTGATCCCATTCTCATCGAAAGCCCCGGTGACGGCTTTGACAATGCGAGCAACGTTTGCGGGTGTTACTTCCCGCCCACTGTTATCCAGAAACAGAATTGCGTGCAGAACTTCCCGTGTCTGCCAGTCGTAAAACTCTTCAGTTCCGAGCGCACGACATATGCGCCGTATACGGCGCGACTCATTTAGCATGGCACTAAGCAGTGCCACCTCGGCATTCGCGTGGTGGTAATTGCGCCCCGCAGCTCTGAATTCGAGTTCGTCACTTGCAGGAGATCCGACACGGCGTGGCGGTTCTGTAGTGCCCGGCTGAGCAGTGGCAGCATCAGTCTGAATATTCTGATTTGTCATCAAAGAGTCTCCGTAAGGAACTTTTCGACGACGTGAGCCGGGTACAGCTTTTTTCGGGAAGCCTTTGTGCTCCGCAGAAGGCCACGCTGCTCTCAGCGCTCGATCGTTTTCGGGGAGACGCACAGCCGCTCGGCGTGGTCCAAGTGGAGCCGAGCCACAGCACCAATCGTGATGATGGGTTCGATCCAGAGGGAAATCGGTCTCGGAACCAACTTAGCCGAATGCTCCCAAAAGATAACCTCGTTCACTGCACTGCGAGGCATACGGAAGCGACCACCGCTGTCGACGGCTACGACATTGTGATCGAGTGCGCGCAGGAAATCGCGTGCGTCTATATCCGTCACCTTTTTTGCATCAGGCCTGGACGGTGCTACGCTATCCAAGGCTTCAGAGTATCATTGCAGTACGCTGGAAGCCATTCCTCGTGTAGCCGTCGCCAGAATTCCTTTTAGACGTCCACAGTAATCATTAAACTACGGTGACCGGCGATCAAGAGCGAGTCCTGTCGCACTTGGGATGCGGAGTTTTTGTGCGCTACGTACAAAGGAAAGCTGAGTATAATCTCAAATTGATCACGGCTCGCATCGGTCTTCCTTGTCATGATGGTCAAAAGCAGAGATATAGTTCCGGGATGACATCGAGAGAGACCGCTCCGCCAGAGCGCGGCAATGGTCGGCTGAAACGTCGAAAGGGAGCTGATTTGCCGCTGGATGCGCCTCGTTTTCGGAACCGCATTCTGCGCCGTTTGCCCGCGTCGACATTGCGGCGTCTGCGGAAGCATCTGAAGCTGGTTCAGCTTGCACCGCGCGCTTCGATTTATGAACCGCACAAATCCGGCAAATACGTTTACTTTCCGGAAGTGGGAGCGGCCGCCATCGTGACAGTGCTAAAGAACGGCACGGAAACCGAAGTCGCGACCGTCGGGTATGAAGGCATGATCGGGCTGCCGGCGTTTTCGGGCGCGAATAGGGCACCCAGAAGAGCGTTTTGGCAGTTGCCCGGGAGCGCTTTTAGGATGAGTGCCGCCGTGCTGCGGCGAGAGACCCGGCATGGGGGACCACTCGCGAAGGCGCTTCACTTGTATGCCCACGCGCTCTTCACTCAACTCGCGCAACTCGCCACCTGCAATCGACTTCACACGATCGAGCAACGCTGTTGCTGCTGGCTGCTCATGACGCACGATCGCGTGGAAGGCGACGAATTCCATGTCACCCATGAGTTCCTCTCCGAAATGCTGAGCGCCCGGCGTTCCGGGGTCACGGTCGTCGCCGGCACGTTGCAGCGGCGCGGCTTGATCCGCTATCGGCGCGGACAGATTACGGTTCTCAATCGCCGGGGCCTCGAAAAAGCCGCATGTGAATGTTACGGCGTTGTCCGCGGCGAATTCGACCGGCTCCTGGGTTAGCCGCACGATCCCAACGTCGATCGTGAATGATGAACCGGTAAAGGTGCTCTTTTAAGAGATCATCATTGTAGTGGATGAAGTCGATATCGACTTCGCTGCATTGTTTTCGACCGTGTGGACATTCGTCGTTGCCCGACGCCGGCAAGCGCGAGTGCTTGCCCTACAAAGCAAACGTCGCAGGCGGCACGCCTGCCTCCACAGGCAGAAGTTGAAACGTCCACTCGCGGGCGGTGACGGCCCCGACTTCGCTGACGCAGTTGTCCCACACAAGAACCTCGCGACCAGCGTGCGTATTTGTACGATAACGTACAAAACAACATCCAAGCAGAGAAGGTCATGCGAAATATGGGCAAGATCTCATGCTTACGGCTGACGCAGGAATGGACGGAGCCAACGAAGCGATAACGCTGGCTTCGCCGAGCGCAGGAAGGCGTTCCCAAAACCGAGGCCAGAACGCTGAGGGTGGTTTGGAGCGAACGCCGGCGGGAAAAGCGAAGCAGCTCACGGATGTGCCGCCAGATTCTGGGCCGCGCGCACCTGCGCCTGCCGGCGCTTCTTTGTTGGAGCACGGCGCGGAAGACCGGGAGTTGCTTCGGCGAATTGCAGCAGGGGAGAACGCGGCCTGCACGGAGCTCTATCAACGGTTTTCGACTCCGCTCTTCGCAAAGATCTTTTTCATTGTTGGGAATGCGAGCGATGCCGAAGACGTGCTGCAAGAGACATTCCTGTATGTCTGGAATAGGGCTGCAACTTATGACAGCACTCGGGCCAGCGTGTTTTCCTGGGTAATGGTGGTCGCGCGCAGCAAGGCGCTAGATCGTTGGCGTGCGCAGCAGCGTTACTTGCGTGCGACTTGCGCTGCGGAGGCTGAGATTTGTGCCGGAATGAGCGAGCAGCTGCCGAATGGAAACGCGGTCGTGAAGCAAGTGGACGATCGATATCACATACTCTCCGCGCTCAATGGCATCGCGCGACATCAGCGCGCGGCGATCGTCCTCTGTTTCTTTAACGGTATGACGCAGGCGGAGATTTCCGCAGAGCTGAGCCAGCCGCTCGGCACGGTAAAGGCTCGAATACGGCGTGGTCTGCGGGCTCTTCGCAAAGCACTCGCGGAGCAAAACCACTCCCGCGGCGGTAGCTTCCTCGCTGTGAACGGCAGCGACGTTGAGGCGCGGCACCTCCCCGAGTCGCCTCGAATCGATTTGGGTACGCGCAAAGTCGCGTGAAATCGCTTCGAATCTGCGCTCGTTGCTAGAGGTAAGTGATTCGCCCTGAAAAAAAACGGAGGCGAATGGAGTCGAAATCGCACCTAAAGTCTGCGCGCCCTACTGCTTGCTGTAAAAGCGGCATGTCAGTCACATGTCCCCGAAGATGGGGGTTTCTTCTGCCATAACCTGGACATCTCCTGAGCAACCGCTACGCTTTTATCAGCACAAATGGAGGAACGAACGGTGGAGCACGATGATTCTGTGGATGGTATTTCGCGAAGAGTGATGGAGTCGCTCAGACTTCCGGCAGCGTTCGATGAAACCGCCAGTGAAACGGCAATGGAGATCGACGCCTTCCTTAAAAAGGACGAGAGACCAGCTGCGACGTGGGATGCCAAAGTCACAGCCCATCGAGAAGCCACGCAATCACATCTGCTGACACTGCATGGGAAACAAATTTTCGATCCCAGCCGATTCCGTTGGCCGGCATTTCTCTACATTCCGAAAAGCGCAGACGCCAGCCACTATTGGATCAGTCCCGCACCTGATGATCATCGCTATGCGCTCGACTGGACGTCTCCGCCAACTGCCACGGCCAACAGGGCGTCACGTGAAGATGGAAGCCTGTTTAGCTTCAGCCAGCTTGTTAACGAGAAGTCGGGGAGTGCCCAGTCTTCTGAGTCTGGTGTCGGTATCTTCTATCAGCCGACAATGACCCTGGGTGTCGTCGATCTGCAGCCGCAAGTGGACTGCTCGGGGACGCTGCGGACTTTCCTCGAGTTTTTTCCGGAGCTGGCAGCTGGCTATGTCGAGATCAAAGCTTATCTCCTTCTCGCAGCATGGCAGCAGATTCCTGGTGGCTTTGATTTGCTTGGTTTTAAGCAGTTTGAAGTGGCTACCTCTGGCCGGCGAGACCAATCCTTTAGACCCGAGCTGCATCAATTTCAGAGCTCATTTGACGGCCCGAGCTTGTCGGCTCCCTTCGTGGTGCAGTTGGGTCGCACTTACCTGCTTGGCGTGGTGGGCCGAATTAGCGTCACCTCTACGCTCACGTCTAACACAGGTGGGCCCTTATCTCCTATCAGCAACACCATGCTCCGTGTCTGGGGTGCGATTAACTGCATGGTCCCGCAGATCGATGTGTTGACGAGGCGAGTCGACATTCCATAGGCTGCGTCGGATGTCCTTTCGGAGCTGTCTTAACGGATTGCTCGCACGTCGGCCGCGCTCTGGGGTGCGATGCGCTGAGGACAGCGCAACACTACCAGCCGCCTGGATTCATCCTTCCGGGTTAAGTGCATGACACGCTCTAATAGGGGACCTCGAATGGGAAGGGAAGGGCTCTGTCCCCTCCGAGGAGGACGTCTAAGGCGTGCCTCCGAAAGGCCATGGTAATCAGATCGCGAACTGCCGACGGCTGATATGGTAGAAGGGTGAGGCTACTAAAGCGCCACAGGATCCCATTTATAAGATAGTGCCATAGAATGACGTCTCTAACTACGCACGCCCCGTGTTCACGTGATGAGCGAGAAACTGCCGGATAGCGCCAAGAATACTCTGGTCGACATCGTCCTGAGTTTTAGCATCTGCTTTGAGCAGCGCTTTTGTCACGAGCAGTGAATGGTCGCCTCCTTGTACCAGATGAACTTCGTTCACTGCGATCATCTCCCGGCGTACTTCGTTCAGCAGATCGAGCGGGCAGACCGGATCACGCATTCCCTGGACAAACAAAATCGGAGTCGATAGCTCACGGAGCACCTTGTCACGCAGCTTCGATCGATCACTCCCTCCGCAGAGTGGATAGCCCAGGCAAATGAGAGCTGAGACCTCCTGCTCCAAGGCAAGGTGACAACCGATCCGCGACCCCATGCTTTTCCGATCAAGACCGCGGGTCCACAATGCGCGTCGGAGGCTCGGACAAGCGCCTCACGATGGGCAGCAATTAGTTTCGGCAAATGATCGGGCCGTTTCCGTCCCTCAATCATGTATGGATAATCAAATGTTTGGACGGCGCCGATTGTCTTCAGCAGCTCCGACCAACGCCGCATCCACGGGTGTGAAGAAGGCGCACCGGCTCCTGGGGCGAGCAGAAACCAAGGCATCGACATGGATGTCAGAGTACGAGGGCTCAGGGCTGTAATTGGTTTCAGAGCTCGTGTCAGGTTAGCTTCTGGTGAGCAAAGCTGGTTATTTTCAGATTTTGCAAAGCTCGCTGCGTTCCGTCAGATCGGTCATGAAATATTAACCAGCCCGAAAGACCAGCCTGATCGCATGAGCTTGTCGGTTGAACGGAGGAAAGGGCGAGCACGCGGGTGACGTCGATGGGGTGCGGCGTGTGTTCAGAAAGCGCGGGCACTCCAGAAGAAAGGGTGGCCAAGGACTCTTGCCGATGGGTTTCGCGAGCAAAGGCGCGTTTCTTTGGAGGTGGAAAGCCGCGGAATTTCCGTTTGCCATCACCGGGTCGCCGTAGCATCTTGCCCGTCCGCCGCTCCTATCGACCGGCCGGCAACTTCCCTATGGCGACAACGACAGAATTAGTACCCGAACTTCTCGAGGCAGGCGTTCATTTCGGTCACCAGACCAAGCGCTGGAATCCCAAGATGAAGCCGTTCATTTTCGAGCAGCGAAATCAGATTTACATCATCAACCTCGATGAAACGGTGCTCCAGTTGCAGCGCGCGACCGATTTTCTGCAGGAAGTGACCCGGCGCGGGGGGAAGATTCTCTTCGTCGGTTGCAAGAAGCAAGCGCAGGAGGCCGTCAAAGAGGCGGCCGTCGCCTGCGGTCAATTTTACGTCAATCAGCGCTGGCTTGGCGGAACCCTGACGAATCTGTCGACGATCCGAAAGAGTATTGGCCGCTTGAAATATATCGAGGAGATCGAGCAATCACCGGAATTCAAGAAGATGGGCAAGCAGGAGCTCGCAGCACTGAATCGTGAAGCAGCGAAACTTCGGCGGAACCTGGACGGCATTCTCGAAATGTCGCAACTGCCGGACGCGATGGTGATTATCGATACGACGCGTGAGCAGAACGCGGTCAACGAAGCCCGCCGGCTTGCCATTCCCACGGTCGCAATTGTTGATACGAATGCGGACCCCGAATTGATCGATTATCCAATCGCTGGCAATGATGACGCGATCCGTGCAATTCGTGTTGTCCTGCAGAAACTGGTCGACGCGGTCGTATCCGCGACTGGAGAAGCCCGCGTTCGCGAGCAGGTCGAAATGGCCGGCGTCTCGGCTTAGCAGGTAAATTGCAGGCAAGCGCGCCGCTTGCCCAGGGAAACAACCGCAGGCGGGAATGCCTGCCCTACAACTTTATGGAAGTTAATCCTCAGCTCGTTAAGCAGCTCCGCGAGAAAACGAACGCGGGGTTTATGGACTGTAAGCGTGCTCTCGCCGAATCGGGCGGCGACCTTGAAAAAGCGGAAGCGGCCCTGCGCACAAAAGGAATCGCTGGTGCGAGCAAGAAGGCGTCGCGTGTGACGAAAGAAGGAATTGTCGCTTCCTATATCCACCTTCAGGGCAAAGTCGGAGTGCTGGTCGAGGTGAACTGCGAAACCGATTTCGTCGCCAAGAACGACAACTTCCGGGAATTCGTCAAAGATATCACCTTGCACATCGCGGCGGCGCATCCGCTTTACGTCAGCCGCGAAGAAGTGCCGGAAAAGCTTGCTCAGTCAGAGCGCGATATTTTCGCCGCGCAGGTGAAGGGCAAGCCTGAAAACGTCGTCGGCAAGATCGTGGAAGGGAAGCTCGATAAATTCTACAGCACCGTTTGTCTGCTCGAACAGGGCTTTATAAAGAATCCCGATCAGACGATAAAAGAGCTGGTCGCGATCAAGATTTCCGAGCTGGGTGAGAACATCGTAATCCGGCGTTTTACTCGTTATCTGGTCGGCGAACCTCTCGGGTGTGAGCCAAACGTGGCAGCGAACACGGAAGCCGCTGCCATTGGCTAGCCGGTCAGATTCTTCCTCAACAACACGCGCACGATGAGGTTGCGCCGCGTTTTCTTTACGTCGGCTTCTCCCGAAGTCGCGCGGGTCGAAGGGTTTTCCCTGCCCGTCTTACAAACCAAAGCAGGAGATTGAAAATTATGAGCATGGATTCGTTACAAGACTTGTATGTCGATGAATTGAAAGATCTGTATAGCGCGGAAAACCAGCTGCTAAAAGCGCTGCCAAAAATGGCCAAAAAGGCATCCGCGCCGCAGTTGCGGCAGGCATTCACCGACCATCTGGAGCAGACCAGGGGCCACGTCGATCGGCTGGACCAGATCTTCCAAAAGATGGGCGAGAAACCAACGGGCAAGACCTGCAAAGCCATGAAAGGTCTGGTGGAGGAGGGCAAGGAAGTCATCGAAGAGGACGGTGACGAATCGGTCCTCGACGCCGCGCTCATTGGTGCAGCCCAGCGAGTCGAGCACTATGAGATCGCGGGCTATGGTGTTGTTCGGACGTTTGCGTCTCTCTTGGGGGAAAACGATGCCGTCGGTCTCCTGCAACGAACGCTTAATGAAGAGGGAGAAACTGACAAAAAGCTAACGAAATTAGCCGAAACCGTCATCAACGTTCAAGCCGAAGAAGCCGAAGAGGCTCCGAAACGCGGTAAGAAAACAAGCGGGCGTCGCTGAGCGAGCGATACGGAGCATGTCGACCGCCACCACAGTCCGCGTGACTGCGGTGGCGGTTTTGTTTTAGCGAATTGGCTTAATCCCGCGATTGATGGGCCTCAAGGAATATAAAAAGAAGCGGAACTTCAACGTCACGGCTGAGCCGGCTGGCGGGAAGCCGCTGCCGAAAGCGGTGAAGGGCGCATCGCGGTTCGTAATTCAGAAACACGACGCGACCCGACTGCATTACGATTTCCGCCTCGAAATGGAAGGGGTGCTCAAATCGTGGGCGGTGCCCAAAGGAGTGCCGTGGGAAAAGGGCGAAAAGCATCTCGCAGTCGAAGTCGAAGACCATCCGATCGAGTACGAGACATTCGAGGGAGTGATTCCCGAGGGAAATTACGGCGGAGGGACGGTGATGGTTTGGGACCGCGGCCCGTATTTCGTGTACGGCGAAGAGCCGCTGAAAGCGTTACAAGAAGGGCGGCTTCATCTTGTTCTGCACGGTGAAAAAGCTTACGGCGAATGGGCGCTGATTCGCACCCGGATGGAGGCGGGGAAGCCGCAATGGCTCCTTCTGAAGAGTGGCACGAGTGTGCGTCCGCTCTCGAAGAAGCGCGATGACACGTCGGTGAAAACCGGCCGCTCGATGAGGCAGATCGCTGAGGCCCGAGACGCGGAGTGGAAATCGAATCGGGATGGGAACACCGCAGACGAAAACCAGAAGCGCCGCGGTTCGACTGTCCCCAAAAAAGCGCTCACGCCAGCCGAACCCAAAGCGGCGGCGACTCAAACCGCAGGCCCTGATCTCGCGCGCGAGCTGAAAAATTGTCCAGCGGGCAAGCCGCGCTTCGTCGATCCGATGAAGCCGAAACTCCTGGAAGCGCCTCCCGCGAATGGCGATTGGCTGTACGAGCTCAAGTTCGACGGGATTCGCCTCATCGCAATTAAGGCCGGTGAAAAACTCAGTCTGATGTCTCGAAATCAAAACGAGCTCGCGACGCGCTTCCCCGAAGTCGCTGAGGCGCTGAGAGCTCTGCCGATTCCAGATTGCGTTATCGACGGGGAAGTCGTTGCGCTCGACGAAGCAGGCCGATCCTCTTTCCAATTGCTCCAGGCACGCGAGATGGAAACGGCGAAGGCGCCCCTCTACTACTACGTCTTCGACCTTCTCCAGGCGGAGGGAAAAGCGCTGGGAGGACTGCCTCTTAGCCGGCGCAAGGAACTGTTGCAGCGACTCTGCGAAAACTTGTCCGATCCGATTCGGTTCTCTGACGAAATTGCGGGCGCGCCAAAGGTGCTATTAGCCGAGGTGCAACGGCGCTGCTTGGAGGGGATCGTCGGGAAACAGCGGAACTTGGCTTACGAGCCTGGGCGACGAAGCGGTGCATGGATAAAGCTGAAATGCGTCAACGAACAAGAGTTCGTGATCGGCGGATACACCCCGCCGCAAGGTTCACGAAAGCATTTCGGCGCGTTGCTTGTGGGATATTACGAAGGCAAGAAACTGCTCTTTGCGGGAAAAGTAGGGACCGGCGTTAATACAAAGCTGCTAGCGTCGCTCCATGCACAGTTTCGCCAAGCCAAACGTGACGGCTGCCCGTTCGCGGATCTGCCTTCGAAACAAGGCGGCCAATGGGTGCAGGGCATCACACCGGCGATGATGCGTCGGTGCGAATGGGTCGACCCGATTTTCGTGTGTCAGATTAAATTCGCAGAGTGGACGCGTGACGTGAAACTGCGGCAGCCGGTTTTTCTCGGGATTCGCGATGACAAGCCGGCGAGCGAGGTGCGGCGCGAAAAACCGTCCGCCTAAAGTGGCGCAAGTTTCCCAACTTGCGATCCCCATCGTGGCGCAAATTTCCTAATTTGCGATTCCTTGATTCCGGCAAGTTGGAAACTTGCCCACTTTGTAGCCGCAGCCTTCCCCGATCGCGGCCTACTTGTAGCGATGACCGTGTTTGATGATCAGATCCACCCGCTGCAAGAGATCGATGTAACGGAGTACGTCGCCTTTAACCGCAATGATATCAGCGAACTTGCCTTCGCTGATTGAGCCGTAGTCTTTGTCCACTTTCATCTGCACAGCGGGCCAGTAGGTGGCAGCGCGAATCGTGGTCATCGGATCAACGCCGAGTTTATTCACCCAGGCGTCCAGTTCGCGCCAGGTGGATCCACTATGAAATTTCATCGGAATACCGCTGTCGGTTCCAATCAGCAGCACGACACCGGTTTCCTGGAGTTGATGGAATTTTTTCTTCACGGTCACGCTCCTCGCCGGCGTAATCTGGTAGTAGGCAAGCTGGCCCGGATGGCGAATTGACTGCCTAATATCAGCGACAATGTCCTTCGGAATATCGAGCTCCCAAGCCGGGTCATCCAGTTGTTCGGGATTTTTAATCAGGTCGTCATAGTTTAAAAAGCCTTCGATCGTTGGGCACCAGAATAATGGGCCGAGGCTCATTTTGGCGGTGCGCTCGGCAATGGCGTTAAGAATGTCCGCGGGATACTCGGGCGCGGTCGCGAGGCCAGTGTGTTCGAAGTCGTCAACGCCGGCTGCGAGCCCGCGGCGAATTTCATCCGGACGGTGGGCGTGCGCAACGACCGGCAGTTTGCGCGCGTGAGCTTCCGAAACTACCGCCTGCACCTCCTCCATCGTCATCTGATCCTGATCGATCAGTTTGATGATGTTGACGCCAGCATCCGCAAGCTGTTTCACCTTTGCGCGCGCGTCGCTGGCGCCCTTCACGCCCCACCGGTAATTTTCGGTGCCAGGATACGGCTCGTGCTGAATAAACGGGCCGGCGACGTAGAGCGTCGGTCCGGGGATTTCGCCGCGATTGATCCTATCGCGGACCGTGATGCTCTCTTTGAGGGGCGCACCGAGATCCCGCGCGCTGGTTACACCCGCCATCAGCAATTGATGCGCGGCTGCCGGCATGATCTCCGGCCCGAAGCGATCGATGTACGCTTTGTCCCAATGATCGTAATCGCTATGCCCCAGCAGCATCGTATGGACATGGCAATCCCAAAGTCCCGGAAGCACAGACATTCCTTCGGTCGAGATGATTTCCGCGTCGGCAGGAATGTTGATCGCACCGACGGTTCCGATCGCGGTGATGCGTTCGCCATCTACCAAAACGATGCTGTTCGCCAGAGGCGGTCCGCCGAAACCGTCGATCAGCCTTCCGCCGACGAGGGCGAGTGGCCGGGCTTGCGTGGGAGGCGCGGAAAGTAGGGCAAGAAGAAAAGCAAATGTGAGCCGCGTCATCAGTCGGAGCTTATACTTGGAAGCGATTTATAAACAGCGGTGTCATTTCGCCCCGGACGCTTTCGTGTCGAGGGGGTCACGCCGCACGAAAGCGCGAGTCTTCTTATCCCGTTGGTGACCTCCGATGATGCCGCGGGATCCCTCGGCTTCGCTCGGGATGACATGCTCGCGTCGTATGTGAGAGGAATTAAACTCGTTGGGAATAAGATGAACGGCCGGTATTATTAAGCTTGTTGGCAGCCCTCGCGCGTCAATATTGTGGTGATGAAAGTGAGGGTTCTGGTCACGCCGAAGGCTGCGGTGCTCGATCCGCAAGGGGCTGCGGTGCGTGACGCCATGCAGCACCTCGGAATGCCGGAAGTCCAAAGCGTGCGAATTGGGAAGTATCTTGAAATCGAAATGGATGGTAAACAATCCGATATCGAATCGCGCCTGCATGGACTCTGTCGAGACCTTTTATCGAACCCGGTGATTGAAGATTACGAACTTCAGAAAGATTGAGCTGAGATAGAAAAATGAAAGCGCTTAGATACTTCTTTTGCATTGTGCTTCCGCCGCTCGCGGTTCTGATGACAGGCCGCATTGGCAGTTTTTTCCTCAGCCTGCTGCTGACATTGCTCGGGTGGATACCGGGAATTATTCACGCCTGTCTCGTCGTAAACGACTATCATTCCGAACAACGGCTCGCCGGCCGTCGTTAGCGAAATGAAATTTGCCGTCATCCAATTTCCGGGGTCCAATTGTGATCAGGACTGCATCGCGGCGGTTAATGGGATGTCAGGTGTGCAGGCAGAGTATGTCTGGCATCAAGAGCACTCGCTCGCGGAGTACGACGCGATCATTCTCCCAGGCGGGTTTTCCTATGGCGACTACTTGCGTTGTGGCGCGATTGCACGCTTCTCCCCGATCATGCAGGCCGTCGTGCAAGAAGCCGCCGCCGGCAAGCTCGTGCTCGGCGTCTGCAACGGATTCCAAATTCTCTGCGAAGCTGGACTATTGCCGGGCGCGTTGGTCCGGAATCGATTGCTTCGTTTCGTCTGCGATATGGCGACGCTTCGAGTCGAGAACTCCGAGACGCCATTTACCCGCCGCTGTCCGGCCGGATCGTTGTTGCGTCTGCCGGTCGCCCACGGGGAAGGGTGTTACTTCGCGGACGAGCAAACGCTCCGTGAATTGAATCACAATCGCCAGGTCGTTTTGCGTTACGCCGACGCGAACGGCCACATTGTCGCTTCGGCGAATCCGAATGGCTCCGTCGAGAACATTGCCGGAATCTGCAACCGAGAACGGAACATCTTAGGACTGATGCCCCATCCTGACCGCGCTTGCGACGCTCGCCTCGGTAGCGCGGATGGGGCGAAAATTTTTCGGTCGATGGTGGAGACCATCCAGGTTCTGGAAGCGCAGGCTGCTTGACGCGGCCTGCTGCTTGCGCGCTTGAGCATTTTTCTCACCGCTACCGACACTGGCGTCGGTAAGACGCACGTCGCCGTTCAACTCCTGCGCCTGCTCCGGAATAGCGGCCTGCGATGCGTCGGGATGAAGCCGATTTGCTGCGGCAATCGCGAGGATGCGGAGCGGCTGCTCGGAGCGAGCAGCGACGGCGTGAGCATCGACGAATTGAATCCGGTGTGGCTGAAAACGCCGGCGGCTCCGCTAGCGGCGTCGTTAATCGAGCAGGTCGAAATCGACACGAATCTTCTCCTGCGAGGTTTCGCGGAACTCAAGAGGCGTTTTGACGTTGTGATCGTCGAAGGCGTTGGCGGTTGGATGGTGCCGATTCGGCAGGATTACTTCGTCAGCGATCTCGCAGTGGCCATGCAACTACCGGTCATTGTTGTCGTTCCGAACAGACTCGGGTGCCTTAATCACGCAATCCTGACTATCCGCAGCATTGAATCACACGGAGCGAGATGCGCTGGAATCGTGTTCAACAGAGCCCCGGTCGCGGACATTGCCTCCAGCACGAACCAAGACCTACTGCTTCGGACAACCACAATCCCTCAGCTTACGCCTTTGGACGAACGGACCGGCGAACTGCCGGCTGATTGGCGGTCGCTTTTGTCTTCGAATCGGGGGGCGGCCAGTGTCGAGCGCACGACATGACTGTAAGAAATTGATACACGTTTTGTTCAATCGTTTTAGACGTTTCCCTCGCAAAAACGTGGTGGCACCTGCATTGCTTAACCCGTTGGCAGAAACCCTCTTACTATGTTGGTACAAAAAACCCTTCACATGAGTCAGTCGCTGGCGGAGTGCAAATCACGCCTCGCGAGCATTCAATCCTATCGGCGGCAATTCGTGATGGCGACGAGGGCCACCGTAACCTCGTCCAAAACGGTCGATTTCAGCTTCCGCGGGCCGCTCGGTTTTGAAGCGCGCACGGTTCTGCTTTCGGTCGACAGCGATTCGCCGGCCCAGTATGCGTTCGAGTCCGTTGGTGGCAATCTTGACTTGATGGGGATCGTCGATTTCGACGAAATCCGGCCGAACTGCACAGAGGTGACGCTGGCTGTCCATTACGAGATCAAAAACAAGGCCTTCGCGTGGCTCGATCGCCAATTCCATTTTGTTGACGCGTTCGTCACGTCGGAGCTGCGTAGCATCCGCGCGCACTTTGAGGTGAATGCCGCACCGATCGTCGAGCGCACGCCAGTCCTGTCGATGTTCGAAACCGCAGCGGCGTAACCGCAAACATTCTAATAAGAGCACGGAGCGCCTGCTTCGTGCTCTTTTGTTGTACGGCATTAACGGACCCGAACGGCGTGAGTCTTGTCGAGGCGCAGGATCTCACCGGCTCGTAATGCAATCTGCGCCGTGGGCTCGCGCAGCTTGTTTCCGTTTAGTTGCACACTGCCTTGCTGGATCAGCCGCCGAGCTTCTGCCCGGGATCTCGCGAAACTAAACGCGTTCGCAAACGCAGCGACCACGATCGAAACCAGATCGCCGGATTGGGCGTCCAAAAACGGCAGATCAGCGTCTGAAAGGCGCTTCTCGCTAAACCGCGCGTTCCAATCCTCCAGCGCCTTCCGGGCCGCGGAACGCGAATGATAGAGTGCCACGATCTCAGCGGCCAACTGCTTCTTGGCCTCAAGTGGATGATCCTTTGACGGCAGTATTCGACCGAGCAGCAGCTGATAGTAGTGCGCCATCAGCTCATCCGAAATGCTCATAATTTTTCCGAACATTTCCGCCGGCGCTTCGTTGACGCCGACATAATTACCCAGGCTTTTACTCATTTTCCTGGTGCCGTCCAACCCCTCGAGAATCGGCAGGAGCATTACCACCTGCTGCGGCTGCCCTTCTTCCTTTTGCAGGTCGCGGCCTACGAGAATGTTAAACAGTTGGTCGGTCCCGCCGAGCTCGACGTCGGCCTTGACCATGACCGAGTCCCACCCTTGCATAATCGGGTATTGAATTTCGTGAGCGCGGATCGCGTGTTCGGCTTCGATGCGGTCGCGGAAGTCCTCGCGCTGGAGCATCTGCTGCAAGGTGACGCGGCTGTTCAAACGTATGATCTCGGCGAACCGCATCGATTCGAACCACTCACCGTTAAAAACAGTCTTCGTCCGCGCCGGATCCAGAATTTTGAGTGCCTGATCGCGATAGGTCTGCGCGTTCGCCATGACCTCATTATGCGTCAGTTGCGGACGTGTGGCGGAGCGTCCGCTAGGATCGCCGATCATGGCGGTGAAGTCACCGATGATCAGGACTGCTTCGTGGCCAAGGTCCTGAAACTGCCGCAGTTTCCTCAATCCCAAGGTGTGGCCGAGGTGAATGTCGGAACTGGTCGGATCGACACCGAGTTTAACGCGCAAAGGCCGACCGAGCCGCAGCTTCTCGCGCAGCTCAGCCTCGCTGATTATTTGCGCCGCGCCGCGCATGAGGAGTTCAAGACTCTCGTCCGGTTCCATGAGCCTTCCCGAGCAGGTGCACTCGCCGGCGCGCTACTTGTTCTTGTTCAGTAATTCGCGCACCTGCTCGATCGTCATCGGCGTATCGTGCGCCCGCAAGGCCTTCTGGCTTTTTCCGCGACCAAGGAATGGCCGCTGGCCTGCGAACTCGGAGGTGGTGGCGACTTTCGAGCTCTCAACATCGTCGCGAACGGCCGCGTTCGTGGTTGCGAATATCACCTTCAATCGGTCGATCTGATTCCGAGTTGAGAGATTCGCGGCAGCGCCGCCGTCGCGGAAGTGTCGCGCGGCGAATTCACCTGAAGCAAACTCGCGCTGATCACCGAATGCTCTAGTAGAAGTTCCGCGCGCGCTGCGGAAGACACTCACGGAAGCTTTTTTGTCGATCGAGGCGCCGTCGGCGTGGAACGCTTTATCCTGCGCGCTGTTCGCGAGGGTCATGTCGGGTTTCAAAAGCCGATTTAGAAGCTTGCCTTCCTGCTCCTGCCCTAACGCGATCTGCGCGCCGAGCAACAAAAGTGACACGACTACAACGGTGCGCACCCGGCAAGCCTGCCCACTCAGCGGCGGATGTGTAAAGGAAATTTTCGGAGTCTGCCGGCGACGATCAAGGTCCGAGCACAGCGCGCAGCCTTCCAGCTCCGGGTGGCGGCGCAACGCTGCCGCGCAGGATATCACGCGCATGAACCGGCCGTCCGTAGTAACGCGCGTTGGCAGTCTTTTGCGTCAGGATCACCGCGCCTTCCAGCGAAGCGCCGGCGAATAATCCGCTGCTGCGGCTGTAAGTGTAAATCGCTGCCTGTGGTGTGATGCTGGCTTGCAGATCGCGGCCAACCGGCCCCGCGGCCGCGCTCACGTCGGCTCCCAGAGTGACAGTGTCATCTCGCGAGAACGCGCGCACCGCGGCGTCCGTGTTCAAGACAAAGACGAACTCGGTGACTTGTGCGCCGATTTGCAGGCCCCACCCGGCGCCGCCGGTTCCAACAAACGACGGACCAGACCACCCGCTGCGGGTGCGGGCGACCACGACGCCCTGCCCACCTTTGCCGCTGAAGCCAAAGCCGATCTTCACCACCCGCATCATCGCCAGGCCGCGCGCATCGCGGAGGACCGCGGGTGGAATTCCGCTTTCCGGCATCGAGCGAAAGTGCCGTAAAATCCCAGCTGCATCGTTCACTACTTCCTGTTCAGTGGCGGCGGGGAGAGAGCCAGCGGAGAGGGTGCATAGAACGAGCGCGAACAAAAAGTTTTTCATGGTTACAAATGGTTCGCCGAGATCTGCTCATTCGGACGTGTCGTCGCTTTCTCTCGCGGAGTCGTTAAGGAATGTTCCATTCGCGGGTGTGCGATTGCGGAATTCTGCTTCCTCAAGCCATGTCTCTTCCTAAGTTCGGGGCCGTGAACCAGATTATCGATCTGCAAAGCGACGTCTATTTCATGCGCGAGGCTCTCCGGCTGGCGACGAAAGCGTTTGAACTCGAGGAGGTGCCAGTGGGCGCGGTCGTCGCCCGCGGTGGTCAGATCATCGGGCGCGCCTACAACCAAGTGGAGCTATTGAAAGACGCAACCGCGCACGCGGAAATGCTGGCGATTACACAAGCGGAAGCGGCTGTGGGCGACTGGCGTCTCGGCGACTGTGATTTGTTCGTTACCAAGGAGCCGTGCGCGATGTGTGCCGGGGCGCTTGTCCAAGTGCGGATGCGTCGGGTCATCTTCGGTTGCGCCGACGAACGCAGCGGCGCGGCGGGAGGCATGATCAACTTGCTTCAAAATCCGGCGCTCAATCACCAGTGCGAGATTACATCGGGCATTCTGCAAAGGGATTGTGCATCGCTTCTGCAGAGTTTTTTTCGCAGGAGACGAAAATCCGAGGTTGGCGGAAGCTAGCGCGCCTCCTACTCTGCGGGGCGTCGCAAGACCTCTCCCATTCCTGCTCCTGATCTTCACTCCGGTAGTGGCAGCCGAGCCGGCCACGAGTTCCGCGGGACAGGCAGTCGGCACGGCTGCCGCCACAGGAGATGAGATGCGGGCGGTAGCTCATCCTTTCCGTTAGGGAGGCTCGCGACCTATCGAAGCCGCGGTAAAGTTACAAAGCTTCTGTTTCTCTATTCCTCGATCTCTAGTTGGTTGACGACCCGTTCGCTGCCAACCACCGCGGCTGCGAGTTGGGCAATCTTTCCTTTTTCAGCGGCGCTACTCACTGGTCCCCGGAGCGTCACCGTTCCGTTTGCCGTGATGATTTTGATATTCTTAGCAGTCGTTGTTAATGCGCTGTCGCCCAGGATTGAGCGACGGATGGCCGCCGTCGTTTTGATGTCTTCAGGACTGTTAGACTGATCGCCGGAGGTCTTGGTCTCGCCCAAGCGATCCTGCTCGTTCTTGCCGACATTGTCGGCCGGCGTGTCTTGCGCCATCGCGGCATAGGTGAGGGCCGACAGACAGAGTAAAGATAAGGTAATTCGTTTCATATTTGTTCGCGCATGCGGGTGGCGTATAGCTGAAACGAATTTGGGGCCCTTTTCGGCCCCCGACCGACTGGGAGTTTCTCTATGCGTTACGACGCCGATAATCCCTCGCCAGTTCAAGCCCAGGATCACAGCGCGATTCTGGTCTGTTTCCGGGCGACAACTTCGTTACAGCGTTGATAGTTTGGCCATGTCTGAGAGTGACCATATCACGGTGACGTGCAGCAACTGCGGACGAGAGATCACAAACTCCCGAACGTATTTCAAGGCGCGCGATTGGGAATGTCCCTACTGTGGAGGCAACGCTATCGGTTCGGACGAAGAAATTCAGCAAGGACGTGCGGATCGTTCACCTTGGTCGGATCAATCAGGTTTGCAAAATTCGGTTCCGTAGTTCGTCTTCCCCCCGAGTGTTGCGCCATCAGTGACGGAACAATCGATACGCTGACGGTTACATCTTGGCGAGACGACGCGGGGCCGAATTACAAGGGACGACAAGCAGCCTGACAGGGCTTGCAACACCCAACACCGACGGAAGTTGCGAATCTGCCTGGAGTTATTCGGAATATCGTTCTGAGTCAGCATCTGTGGGCCGGCGATCACACATAAATCGCTCACTTTGAGCGAATGGCTGCCTCGCAAGGACTCGAACCTTGACAAAGAGATCCAGAATCTCTGGTGCTACCATTACACCACGAGGCAAAATAGATGCAGAACCTAAATCCGTAATCGACCTCTGCAAGTCACGCGAAACGCGAAGTCAAACGGATACCGACGATTAGTGCTGGCCTAGCACAACATCACGACCTTCGCGGGCGGCATCCACTTCGAGGGTGCCGCCGCGTCGCGCGACGCGACCGCGCGCTTCAGTGACCATTCGATCGATCATGTCATCATCATGACTTGGATCGTGATGAAACAAGAGAAGCTTGCGAGCGTGCGCATCGAGCGCGAGATCGACCGCGCTGCTGAGTGACCCATGGCCCCATCCTATGTGTCCCTCGTATTCCTGATCGGTGTATTGGGTGTCGTTCAGGAGCAGGTCCACGCCGGAAAGAAACTCGACCAGCTTTGCATGTTCCGCGGCGGCGAAGCTGCGCGCTTCTTCCTCCGTTGCGTGATCGTCAGAGGCATCCTGTAATTTCAGGCGCTCATAGGGCTCATTGTCGGGAAGAAAAGCGACCGATCCGGCGCTGGTGTAAAGTCGATAGCCTGCGCAGATGCCCGGGTGATTCAGGAATTTCGAGCAGACGCGAACGCGGCCAATCTGGAATTCCATCTCCTTTAACTCCTCGATCGCAATATTGCTCGGAAGGTCACGCATATTCACCGGAAAAAACGGCGTTTCCATCTGGTTCGCTAAAATCTGGCCGAGACCTGCTTGCGCGCCTTCATAGCCAAGGACGCGAATCTTGTTCTTCTGTTTATAGGCGGGCAGGAAGAACGGCAAACCCTGGATGTGGTCCCAGTGAGAGTGAGTCAAGAGCAGCGAGAGCTGGATCGGATCGTCCCCAAACTCCTTTTCAAGCGCCAGACCCAGACTGCGAATGCCGGACCCGGCGTCCAGAACTATGATTTCACCATCGGCGCGGACCTCGACGCAACTGGTGTTTCCGCCATAGCGAACAGTCGTCGGTCCGGGGACGGGAATGGATCCACGCACACCCCAGAATCTGACCCGCGTAACCGCGGAGACCGGCGTCGCCGGAATTTTCTCTGCCGCATCCCGCCGGACGCCGTTCGCGCGAATGCGGCCCAGCTCCTCGACGACGTGATTCGAAGTGACGGGCTTTACCCAATATTCGTCGGCCCCGGCTTGCAGCGCCGCTTCCCGGTCCTGGCTGTAGGACTGGTCGGAGATCATGATGATGCGCGCTGGATGCAGTTGCTCCCGAAGCGCGCGGCAGACCCGAAATCCGTTTTCCTGCGGCATCAGGGAATCGCAGAGGATGATTTCGGGTCGATCGCGGAGGGCTAGCTCCATGCCGTCATCGCCGCCGGACGCCTCCAGAACTTTCCAATCCTCCTCGGTGAACAAGCCGGCAGTTGCGCGGCGGCTATTATCGTCTTGATCGATCAGTAAGACTGTGGGCATCTGCGTTGAGGGGGGAATAGTGGCAGCCTGCGGGTTTAATACCAAGGATTTTGTGAGATGACACTGCTGCCACTTTAGAAAAGCAGAATTCGGCCCAGCCAACCCGGCTTGGCGTAGATTCCGCGACTCTCTCGTTGAAGCCTTCCGCAGATCTGCCATCTCGACGTTGGATGATCAGCTTACGATTCGCTTCCGAAGCGCGGAATTCCCGCGCGCTTTCGAACGTAAAGTTGAGTCGCTGGAGTAGCTGCCCACTGCCTCATCGACCAGCAACTTCGAATAGCCAATGATGTCGATGAACAAGACGCGCGCAATTTCGAGATGGAGATCCGATCTGGGTTCGCCGGACATCCGGGTATCTTACCCACTTACGACCGAACATGATCTCGCCGCGAGAGCCTCGGGTCGAGAGCAAACCAATCACGACTATGGAAAGCCGATGCGTCGGATGAATGCGACGAACCGCGGATCGGAGCGAAAGGAGTCCCATTTCGGATCGACCTTCAGGAACTGCAGGCGCACGTCATGATCCTCATACGCCTTCTCCAGCCAGGCGAAAGCCTCGTCCCGCGCTCCGAGTCCCAGATAAACCACGGCCACACTATGAGGCGGGATGTAGTGCTCGGTGGAGAGGGATTTCAATTCCTCGAGCACCGCTCGCGCTTTCGCAGCATCGCCCGCCAATGCCCAAACATAACCGGTCATTGAAATGGCTTCTGAATTTCCCCGGGAAAATTCTCTCGCCTTGCTAAACTCAACGATGGCTTCCGGATACGCTCCCTTCTGCATATAAATTTTACCGAGGAAAAGATGTGCAATCCAGAAGTTCGGATCCAGTTCGAGCGCCTTTTGCAGCCTCGCGCTCGCTTCATCTCCCGTCTTGCATAATAGAGAACGGATCCCTCGATCGCGTTGATGATCAAGGAGACTGGGTCGAGCTCTCTGGCTCGCGCCGCTTGGGCGACGGCCTCCTCATGACGTCCCAAGTCCGAGAGCAAATGTGCGTAAGCAATGTGGGCGAATCCGGAATTCGGGTTGAGTTCAAGGGCCCGTTTTCCGTCCGTTTCGGCCCCGACCCAGTCCCGATCAAACCACATGCGAATGAAGACGAGCGAGGCGTGAGGTTCCGCGAGCGACTCATCGATCTCCAACGCTTTCGTCGCGGCCGCCTTGGCCTGCGGTAGAGTATCCTTGGGACGCACGTCGCTCGTGATTGCGAGCGCTCGGTAAGCTTCCGCCAATCCGAAATATGCCAGTGCGTACCTCGGATCCAAATCAATCGCCTGCTGGAAAAAACCGACGCTTTGCTTGATCTCGGGCGGCGTCAGCTTATTCCAATGGTAGCGTCCAGTGAGATAAAGCTGATAGGCATCGACGTTGTCCGTCTCGCGCTTGCTGAAGCGTTTCTTCTCTTCCCCGCTCAGCTGCAGCGCGAGAGCTTGAACTACTTTCTGGAGATCGCGTCCTGGAGAGTAAAAACGTCGGTAAATTTTTCATCAAACGTGCCCGCCCAAAGCGACGATCCATCCGCCACGCTGATCAATCGGACGGTCACTCTGAGGCGATCGCCCGATTTTTGAACGTTGCCTTCCAGGACGGAGTTCACGCCCAGCGCGCGGCCGGCTGTAAGGGGATCTTGCTCCAAACCGCCGTATCGGCGCACAGAAGTCAGCGAACGCACGATCATTTCCCGGCTGTTGCTAAGCTTGGCAATCAACGTATCCGCCATTCCCATTTCCAGCACTTCATCACGGTCCGCTGGCAGTAGGGGTTTGAAAGGGAGGACGGCGATTGTCCTTGGAGGCTCAACGGCGGGAGAATGCGTCCGGGCACGCCAGAAAAAGAAAACCCCGATCACCAATCCAACGAGGAAAATGGCAATTGCTGCGCGCGAAAGAGCAGGCCTTCGCTTAACGTCGAGGTCAGCCTTTGCTCGCTGCAGCTTTTCCGGCTGCTTTGGGTTTCCGATTTCGTCGGTGTAGAGATTGACCACCGAGACGGTCACCCCGTGTTTTACTTCAAACTCACCCAGTTCGTGCAAGTGAGGCTGCCAGCGTCCATATTGGCTCAAATCTTCCGCGACACGCTTCGAGAGGAGGATGTGACCGGCGTCGCCGCAATCCATCACGCGTTGGGCGAGGTTGATTCCCGCTCCGGCGACGTTTGATCGATCATTCACGTCCTTCACTTCATCAACCGGTCCGCTGTGAACGCCGATCCGAAGCCGAATGCGAGGATGACTTTGCAAAGCGCGACTTATCTCCATCGCGCATCGAACCGGCGCCTCCGGATTGTTGAAAAACGCGAGCGCCATTCCATCGCCAGTGGGAAGGCGGGTCAATTTCCCGGCGTTTTCAGCCCTGCGGAATTCGTCAGTCTTACGGACGATTTGATTGAGCGCTTGGAGTAACTCACCCTGCTCATTGATCAGCAGTTTCGAATAACCAACAATGTCCATGAACAAGACATGTGCGATCTCGAGGTGAAGATCCGTGGGTAGTTCAGCGGACATTCTGTCGGACCGACGCGGAGTTCGGGCGATACTCTCCCTGCGTTCAACGCCCAGTCGAGAGCAATCGGTCTGAACGACCGCTTTCTGCGCCTCTCGCGCGATGCTACTTTGCGGGATGCCGTTTGAGCTCGAATCGAACTACCAGCCGCGTGGCGATCAGGCGCAGGCGATTGCGAAACTGTTGAAGTCGATCGAGGCCGGGAACCGGCATCAGACGCTGCTGGGCGTCACCGGGTCGGGGAAAACGTTCACGGTTGCGAATGTGATCAGGCAGCTGGATCGGCCCGCGCTGATCATCTCGCACAACAAGACCCTCGCGGCGCAGCTCTACTCGGAGTTCAAGCAGTTCTTCCCGCGCAATGCGGTCGAGTATTTCGTTAGCTACTTCGATTACTACCAACCGGAAGCCTACATCCCGCGCTCCGACACCTACATCGAGAAAGACTCCTCGATCAACGAGGAGATCGAGCGGCTTCGCCTGAGTGCGACCAGTGCCTTGCTTTCACGGCGCGACACGATCGTGGTCGCGAGCGTCTCCTGCATCTACGGCGTGACCTCGCCGGAAGACTATCTTCGCATGCTCCTGACCGTGAAAAAAGGCGAACAGATTTCGCGGGAAGCGGTGCTCGGCCGGCTCGTGGATATGCTCTACGAGCGAAACGATGTCGCCTTCGCGCGCGGCAGGTTCCGCGTCCGGGGTGATGTCGTGGAAGTATATCCCGCGACCGCGGATGAGGAAGCGATCCGCCTGGAGTTTTTCGGCGACGAAATCGATGCCATCACGCGGTTCGATCCGCTCACCGGTCACGCGCACGAATCACTCAGTGTAATCACATTCTATCCGGCGAAACAGTTTGTTACTCCAGCGGATAAGTTGAATCGCGCGCTTTTATCGATTCGCAACGAGCTCGATCATCGGATCGTTGAGCTGGAGTCGCAAGGCCGGCTGCTCGAGGCGCAACGGTTGAAGATGCGCACGGAATACGATCTCGAAATGCTCCAGGAGATGGGCTTCTGCAACGGAATTGAGAATTACTCCCGACATTTGTCGGGTCGAATGCCGGGGTCGAAACCGTTCACGCTCCTCGATTTCTTCCCGAAAGATTTCCTGCTCGTGGTCGATGAGTCTCACGCCACGATCCCGCAGATCGGCGGGATGTATGAGGGTGATAAATCGCGCAAGACGGTGCTCGTGGATTACGGATTCCGGCTCCCGAGCGCGCTCGATAACCGGCCGCTGAATTTCAAGGAGTTTATGGGGAACGCGAATCAGCTGCTCTATGTGAGCGCGACGCCGGCCGAATTCGAGATCCAGAATAGCACCGTTGGAAACACCGGTTACGTGCCGCACAAACGCGCACGCATCGGGGAAGACGAGCAAGTGCCGTTTCTTCTACCGGGAGAAGGTGTAGCGCAAGCGTCTCACTTGCGGCCCAACAACGGCGCTCATGGAGCGCCGCTACAGCTTTCCCGCACCGATCAGCCGCCGGAAAAATTCGACGTCCACACGCCGAGCGTACCGCTCGTCGTCGAGCAGATCATTCGCCCGACCGGGTTGCTCGATCCCCGAGTCACGCTCCGCGGCCTGAAGCATCAAATCGACGAAACCATCGAGCTCTGCCGGCAACGGGTCGAGAAAAACGAGCGCGTGCTTGTTACCACTCTGACGAAACGCACTGCCGAAGACCTGTCGGATTACCTCCGTGATGTCGGCCTCAAGGTCCGCTATTTGCACAGCGACATCGATACGATCGAGCGTGTCGAAATTCTGCGCGGATTGCGCGCCGCCGACTTCGATATTCTCGTCGGCATCAATCTGCTGCGCGAAGGGCTCGACCTGCCGGAAGTGTCGCTGGTTTGTATTCTCGACGCGGACAAGGAAGGATTTCTTCGGAGCCAGACTTCGCTGATTCAGACCGCTGGCCGGGCGGCCCGCCACGTCAACGGTGAGGTGGTGTTGTTCGCGGACACCGTCACTCAAAGCATGCAGGCGCTGATTTCGATCTCGGATTACCGGCGCGCGAAGCAGGTGGAATATAACGAAAAACACGGCATTACGCCGACGACGGTGCGGCGCGCGGTGCAGGAGAGTTTGCACACAATTTTGCGTGGGCGCGAAATCGCGGCTTCCGTCATTCAGGAGGCTGGCGGCGATTTCAATCTCACCGAAGTACTGCGCGAGCTGGAGGAGGAGATGCAGCAGGCTTCCGCAAATCTGGAATTCGAACGCGCGGCTTTGCTGCGCGATCAAATTATGGAAGTGAAAAGCGGGACTGGGCTCACGAAGATTGAGCCAAAGCGGAAGCCGGTGAAATATGGCCGGAGCGGTCTCGGTCCGCGACGCCGTGGCTCACGCGTCTAGCAGCAGTGTAGCAAACGAAAAAGCGGTGCAATCAGGTTCTGGGGAGCGCACGCATTCTGCCGAAGCGAACTTCTCTTTGCGCGTTCGCACACCCCTAGCGGGAACGGAAGGAAAGTTCGCGATCCCAAAAAATCGGGATCGGCAGCACGCGATCCCGAACGCTGCTCACACTGCTGTTCATTCAGGAAAATTGAATCAGGGAATGAGGAAAACAGGAAAGAGCCGATGCATTTACGTTCCTGATTCATCCGTTCCGTAGTGACACGGCTCGCAGACGTGAAGGAGACCCCTTCTCCATTTCCACCCTCCGCAAGGGCACGAAAAGTTTGGTAACACCGTTTGACCGTTCCTTTACTGGAACGCTGGCGCGGAGAAACTATTCACCAGTCATGCCGAAAACGAAATCGCCTCCGACGGAGGTAAATATTCATGCAGTCGTCGGGTCTGACGAAAGCGAAGTGAAACGCGTCGCGGCGGAGCTCGCCGCGAAGTTAACGCCGCCCGGCGCGGGCGATTTCGGCGTCGAAATCATCGACGCATGCGCCGACAATGCCGAGCAAGCCACCGGACGAATTCGCGCCACGATCGAGGCGCTTCAGACGCTTCCTTTTTTCGGTCCGGGCAAGCTGGTTTGGTTGAAAAACGCAAACTGCCTCGGCGACACCGCGATTGGACGCTCAACCACGGTGCAAAGCTCACTCGAAGAACTTGCCAATCTCATTGGCAGCGGCCTCGGGCTTGGGGTTACGCTGCTGATCAGCGCGACGGAAGTGGACAAGCGCCGCTCGTTTTACAAGCTGCTCGGAAAGCGCGCGGAACTGGTGGTGATCGATAAACTCGATGCCTCCCGGAGCGGCTGGGAAGAAGAAGCGACCGAGGTTGTGCGCGGGCGGGCGAGGCGCCGGCAACTGCGCTTTGAACCTGATGCGCTCGATCTTTTCGTGCTCCTCACCGGAGGCGATACCCGCCAGATCGAGAATGAGCTCGAGAAGATCGATCTCTATCTCGGGAATGATCGGGACGTGACCGTGCAACAGGTCCGCACGCTCGTGCCGCTCTCGCGCGCGGGCGTCATTTTCGAGCTCGGTAATGCGCTCGGGCGCCGTGATCTGGATGGAGCGCTTACCCTCGTGCGCCAGTTACTCGACCAGGGGGAGACCGCGATTGGCATTCTGCTCGTCGCGATTCTGCCCACGATCCGTAATTTGCTGCTCGCCAAAGATCTGATGGAACGCAATCGCATTCCACGTCCGCACGCGCCGTTCGGATTCATTGCCACGCTCAATCGCTTGCCCGCTAATGCGACCGATCATTTGCCGCGAAAAAAAGATGGGTCGATCAATGGTTTCGCGCTCGGAGTCGCCGCGCAACAAGCGCACCGATTTGAAACGGCGCAGCTTATCGGAGGACTGGAAGCGTGCCTCGAAGCGAACCTGCACCTCGTCACTACCCAGCTCGATCACGAACTTGTTCTGACCGAAATTATCGTGAAGCTGCTTGGAAAGCTGTAGCGCGAGCATCTCTGCGACCGCACGGAAGCGGCCGGTTTGGCTCTTGTAGCGCGAGCGTCCCGCTTGCGTCTCTGCGGCCCCAAGCCGGAGGCTCGCGCTACGTTAGGCCGTGGGCTTCGCGGCGCTGAGGCCGCTCCCACATTCTAAACGGCTGTCGTGCCGGCTTGCTGCCGCGCAATTGGCCCGACATAAGGGATGTCCCACCGAACGCCGGTAAACGCTTTGATCATCGCAATCACGAGAACGACGAGAAATGCAATGTGAACGAGGGCTGCCGCCAATGCCCAGAGCACTACGAGCAAACTTCCAACAGCGGGGATTGATCCGAAAACCGAAAATACGATTTTGGAAATGATATCGAAGACAACCCAAGCGCCACCGAAGATGATGGACTGCATCGCGTAGAACCGGACGAAGCTGTCGCGTTTTTCAAGTACATAGAAGATGATTCCGCCGATCAGCGGAATGCAGGCAAGCGACGCGGCCACGTTCGATGGCAAACCAGTCGAGGTCGAGGTGGACGCGCCCGTCGAACTGGCCTCCGGCACCGGCGTTGAGACTGGCGGAATCGGATCAACAGGATCGGACATGCCTTATCTTACACCCAATTCCGCGGGGCGCGTCAAGCGAACTAGCGATGCGGCGGTTTCTGCTTCCGTCGCCTGCGAAAAGTTGGTACTCTATTCGACTAGTGATGCCGAAGACACTCCATCATGGTCCGCGCGCCTTCACGTTAATCGAGTTGCTCGTGGTGCTGGCGGTGATCGGGATTCTGGCGACGCTCGCGATTCCAATTTTCACCGGCGTGACCGAGCGCGCGCGCGTCACTCAAGACTTGAGCAATCTGCGCCAGCTCGGAATCGCGACGCAGCTCTACTTGAACGACCACGACAACACTCTGTTTTCAGCGACCGCGTCGTGGATGGGCCAGCTCCATCCAAAATATCTGTCGGCGTGGAAAGTCCTTCGTTCACCATTAGATAAGCGCACGTCCATTGAAGACGACACGACAGCGCCGGTCAGCTACGCTTTGAACGGCAACACAAAAAGCGGCAACAGCATTGCCGGGCTCTCGTTCGACAAGGTCACGAATTCATCGGGATTCATTTTGTTCGCGCCTGCTCAAACCAGCGACTCGACCGTGGCTTTCAGCGGAACGGCGGGTCAGGCAGCTCCGGGTGTTACGGTTTACAAAAACGCGAGTAATCCCGGCGGGAGCTATGCGGGAGACTTCCGCACGGCACTCACAACAGCCGCGCGCGGATCAATGCGATCTTCGCCGATCTGCATTGTGAAAACATATTTTGGATGACGTTTGTCAACGATACCATCTCCGCAACTGATCCGAGCGCCAACCTGCGTTGGGATCCATACACTCCATACCCATAGATCATCTGGAGATTCGCGGCGGAGCGGATAGTTATCCGGCCTTCGTTGGATCCGGTTTGCTCGAGCGAATCGGAACGTCGACACGGAAATATGTTCGGGCGGAACTTTGCGCGATTGTCTCAGACACAAAAGTCGCGGCCCGCTTTGCTCCGATTGTGGTCGAGGCTCTCGATCATGCAGACATTCAATCGATGCTGATGACCGTCCCGGCCGGCGAGCAATCAAAGTCGCTGGAGCAAGCTGGCGCGCTCTGCGAGCAGATGGCCGTGGCGGGGCTTGATCGCTCGTCGTTTTTGATTGCATTGGGCGGCGGTGTGATCGGGGATCTTGCTGGCTTTGTGGCGGCCATTTATCATCGCGGTATCCCGTGGGTGAACGTTCCGACCACGCTGCTCGCGATGGTTGACAGCTCGATCGGCGGCAAAACCGGCGTGAACACAGCGTCGGGGAAGAACCTGATCGGCGCGGTTCATCATCCGGCGCTCGTGATTGCGGACGTCGACACGTTAACGACGCTGCCTGCGCGTCAACTCGAGCAGGGCTTCGCCGAAATCATCAAGCATGGCGTGATCGCCGATGCGGGGATGTTCGAAGAAGTAGCGCAAGGTTCCAGTTTTCAACCCACAAAGGACGCAAGTTGGAAACTTGCGCCACGAGATCTTGAGGCATTGATCCGCCGGAATGTGGAGATCAAAGCCGCCATCGTCGGAAAGGACGAAAACGATGTCACCGGTGAACGCGCTCTGCTCAATTTCGGACACACCGTCGGCCATGCGCTCGAACGCGCCGGGGGCTACCGCGATTTTCTGCACGGCGAAGCAGTGAGCCTCGGGATTGCGGCGGCTTGCGACATTTCCGTACGGAAGGCGGGGATGCCCGCAAGCGACCGAGCTAAGATCATCGCCGCGCTTGGACGCTTCCGGTTACCGACGCGTCTGCCGCCCAGTTTCCGCCGCGATGAAATCCTCCAAGCAGTGCCATTTGACAAGAAATTCGCGGGCGGGCGAGTTCGTTTTGTCGTGAGTTCGGGCATTGGCTCAGCACGTCTTGCAGACGACATCACAATCGACGACATCGCCGCCGTCATCGCCAACCTTTAGCGGTCGATCTCGCGAGCGGCGTGGTAGTAATCGATGAGACCATCGAGAACACCATCAGCATATTCGCGGAAAATGCTGGGCCGCTCGATTCCATTAACGCTGCGCAATCCTTCGTAGTCGCCAGCCTCAATCCGAGCGAAGGCGTCGTTTCCATTCATGACATACGGCTCGAAGTAAATGACGGGACAGCGATAGAGCCGGTTCGCCAAAAGATTCCGTGCATAAACGTAACCGGTTGTCCCAATCGGCGTGACGTTGCCAGTCGTATATTGATACGCGGGCAGCTGCGTCTGTTTGTGCAACGATAGGGCGAGCGCATCGGCCAGCGGCGCTTCTTCGTCGAAAGTGCGAAGCAGCAAACGCCGGAGCATATCGAAGCGCTCGTCATCGAATTGGAGCTCGCTTTCGAGGTAGGCGCCGTTGACCAGCAGATGGAAATGATTTTTATCAACCAGCGTCGGCGTCTCTGGTTCTCCCCAAGGCTCCGCATTGAAATGCAGGCACAAAACCAGATCAGGGCGGAGCGATGAATTCACCAACTCGGCGCGTTCGCGAATTTCGCTGTTGCGATAAAACAGAATTTCACTCTCCCAGCGCACGCTCTGTTCTTTCTGCGGATCGTCTGGGCCGCTGAAATTTTCGGGCGGCTCGCTCGTCCCTGATTTCACCAGAATCTGCCGCGCCAGTTCACGCAAATCGTCCGGTCGTTTCGGCGTCACCGGATCGAGTTTGGCGCGCACGAGCATCGGCCTTGCGCCCAGCGCTCGAAGCTGTGGCAGGAGAATTTTGGCGACGCGCAGCGTCATATCGCCTTCCTGAACCGGCTGCTGATCGCCGACTTTGAACCAGCGTTCTTCCATCCGCGCCCATTTCCCGCCGAGGTGACCGGGATCGATCGCGATCTTCAGACTGGAAAGCGTGCGGGCACGTTTCGGCGCGGGCAGATCGCGGGCTTTCCGCCAGTAACGCGCGACCCGCTTCCTGGATTCCGCATCTTTCGCAAACCGCAACGTGAACCAAGTCTGCGCGTCCGCGTTCATCAACACCTGGGCCGAATCGGCCCGAATCCGAAGCAGCTGCTCGCTCACGCCGTGCGTGCAATAAACCGTCTCGATCAAATGCTGGAATTCATCGTGCGTGATCGTTTCCTGATAACGTTCCAGGTACTGCCAGTCCGGCGATTTGCCGAGTGGGCTCAGATTTTCGGCGGCGAAGAGCGAGCGCGCGATCAGGAGCGCCACGAAGACGGACGCGCCGGGTGCATGGCGTGCCACAGAACGAGAGATCACGGTTTGGATTCCGGTCTGTTTAACGCGAAGGTCGCTGAATGCTAACGATTCTTTTTCTCGGCGACATCGTTGGCGAGCCGGGCCGAAGCGCGGTGATCTCGAAACTTCCATACCTGCGGGAGGAACACGCGCTCGATTTCATCATCGTGAATGGCGAGAACGCAGCGGCCGGTCGCGGAATCACGCCCAAGATCACGATCGATCTCTTGCGCGCAGGTGCTTCCGTGATCACGACTGGCGATCACATCTGGGACCAGAAAGAGATTGTCTCGTTCATCAACACTGAGCCGCGCCTGCTGCGTCCGCTCAATTATCCCGAAGGCGCGCCGGGCGCCGGCACGATTGTGCTGGAGACGCCGAAAGGAAAAGTGGGCGTTATCGATGTGCAGGCGCGAACGTTCATGCAGCCGATCCTGGAAAATCCGTTTCGCGCACTCGACGCCGCGGTCACCCTAATGCGCGAGGAGACGCGAATCATCTTTGTGGACGTGCATGGCGAGACGACGAGTGAGAAGATTGCGATCGGGCGTTTTCTTGACGGGCGTGTCTCCGCGGTCATCGGCACTCACACCCACGTGCAAACGGCGGACGAACAGATTTTCCCCGGAGGGACGGCGTTCCTCTGCGATGCTGGAATGTGCGGCCCTGCGCACTCGATTTTGGGCCGCTCCGTCGATTCGATCGTGCACCGGTTTATCTCAAACTTGCCGGCGCCGTTTCCAGTGGCGAAAGGCGAGGTGCGTTTGTGTGGCGCGGTCATTCGCATCGATGAAACGAGCGGTCGCGCCGTCGCGATTGAGCGGGTCAACGAAGTCAGGGAAGCGCAGGAGCAGCCGATCGCCGCCGGGCCGCTTGCGACAACAAAAGCATAGACAGTGTCCGCCGCCGCAGCGGAAAATACGTCCGCTTCCCTACTCCAAACGCGAAAGATTGTAGGTATTATGAAAAAAATCTTCCATCTCTGTGCCGTTCTTCTCTCCGCGTTTTTTATGCTTTCGCCAGTGCTTCGGGCGGCAGACGAGAGGGACGATGCAAAATTCGCGCGTGAGGGAATCGAGGCTGCGAAAAAGAAAGACTGGGACAAAGCCATTGATAACCTCAAGAGGGCAGTCGAGGCCGATCCCAACGCCAAGAACAACAAAGTCAACCTCGGGCTTGCTTTTCAGCAGCGCGGTCTTGAGCGCGTGCAGCAGAAAAAATACGACGAAGGGATTTCCGATCTCTCGGAAGCGCTCAAGCTCAATGACGACAATATCACCGCGCATCGCTTCCGGGCCTTCGCACTCCTGAATAAAGGCGATTACAAGCAGGCACTCGCCGATTACGACGCGCTCATCGATAAAAATCACGATGACGTGGAGGCGCTCGACCGGCGCGGATTCGCCTTTATGCAGTTAAAGGATTACGACAAGGCGCTGGCCGATTACTCCGCGATTATTGAGAAGCGGCCGCGGGAAGCGCGCGGCTACCTTGGCCGCAGTTATATTTATATGCTGCAGAACAAAGTGGAACCTGCGCTCACAAATGTTGAGAAAGTTTTGCAAATCGAGCCGGGGAATGAGGATGCACAAAATCGGAAAAAGCGCCTGGAAGCGGCGAAAGCCGCGGCTGCGAAAAATGCCCAGAGCCCAGGCGCCCGAAATCCCGTCGCAGCCACGCCCGCTGGTTCGCCGCCGCGGTAGGCGTCATGTTACTGGGCGCAACGCTGTGTTGGGTGCCGCCGTTTCGCGTCATCCTGAGCAAAGCGTAGCGGAGTCGAAGGATCCCGTCGCGCTACCGTCCGTACGGTCACGGGGTTCCTCGACTTCGCTCGGAATGACGACGGCCGTCATCGTCAGCACGCGAGTTAAACTCCACGCTCGGACTCTGCGTGGCGCAACTTTCTAAGTCGCGATTTCGGAACGCAAGTTGAGGGAACTTAGGCCACAAAAAATCGGCGACGCTCCCGTTTTCATCAGCGCTGACCATTCCAGCTCGACGGCAAATCTCGCTCCGACGCGTCAACTTTCCTCGGACCCATTCTCCATCTCCGTCTCTTCGACGTCATCCTCCGCGATTGAGAAGCGCCGCTTGCGGCGGGAAATCGGCAACGGCGAGAGCGTCATCGTGACATTCCGGCCGGCGATCTTCGGCTCCATTTCGACCTGCGACATGCCGGCGAGATCGTCGCGAACTTTGTGCATCAACTGCATCCCGAATTCCTGGTGCGCCATTTCGCGGCCGCGGAATTGCAGCTGGACGCGGACCTTGTTTCCTTTGTCCAGGAACTGCTCGCCGTGACGGATCTTCGTCATGTAATCATGCTCGTCGATGTTCACGCGAAACTTAATCTCCTTCAGTTTCGTCCCGGAGCTTTTCTTTTCCTTTTCCTGCTTCGAGATGTCGTAACGGAACTTGCCGAAATCGACGATCTTGCAGACCGGCGGATTGGCCGTTGGCGCCACTTCCACCAGATCGAGGCCGATGCCCTGAGCTTTCCGCAGGGCGTCGGATAACTTCATCACTCCGAGTTGCTCGCCGCTGGCGGCCATGATGACTCGGACTTCGCGGGCGCGAATCCGACCGTTTACACGAATTTGTGGTTGCAGATTAAATCAAGCTCCGGGACCGCCGAAACGGGGAGTGGCCGCTTCGTCGTTATTCTTCATCAATCGCATCCTTTTCGGCGTGGCCGTGACCAGTCCGAAACACTCCTGCACCGCCGCAGCTGCGAACACTACGACTGCAAACCTGCGACTTGCGCTGGTTGCCGGAAGTTGAAAGCAACATCGCGGCGCTGGCAAGGCGAAACTCATCCAGGTCACGGACGAGAAGGGAGCAGGGGATGCCGCTGCGATCTTCAAGCCGCAATTAAAGGCTCGAGACGGACGACGTGGAGCATCGAAACTGAATTCACCCGCGCGGGAATGTCTTCGGTCGGATCGTCCACCGCCTCGCCGACGAAAAGCAACGCGCGAGAGAGAAAGGCGAGCTCCGGATGGGGCACATCCAGCTGTTTCCCATCGCTGGTGTGAACGCGAAATGGAACAAACGGCTCAGAGTTTAGCATCCGTTTAATCTCCTGCGGATTCACGACGCGACTATAGCCGCGGGCGGCTTTTCTTCAATCGTGACCTCTGACCTCCAATTCTTTCCTAAGGCGGCGGCGCCCCGAAATGAGCCGCATGAGCGTCGTACGAAACCAGATCATCCAGCATCGCATCGACTGTGGCAAGGAGCGGCGGCAGCTTCGCAAAACCGGAGAAGACCGCGCGATCGCCGATTTCGCTCTCGATGACAAAGGTTGGTCGTTGCGTGACCTGCATCGCATGGAAATCAGCCGTACTCTTACGGGCGCGAGCTTCGATTTCCGGCGAACGGGCGTGCTCGAGAAGCTTTGCGCGATCGAGCCCGGCTGCCTTCGCCGCGATCTCAGCAGCAGTCTCCCAATTGCCGGTTTGCACTCCCTCGCGTACCGTGGCGATGGCGAGCGCAAGCCAGACCCGATCGTCCATGACGCCGAAATCTCGTGCGGCTTCGGCGACCAGGTTCGGCGCGAGGCATTCCTGCAAATCGGGTTTGTACCAGCCGGGCTTGAGCATGAAGGGCGAGCGCATCATCATTCCACTGCGCCGGTAGAACCATTCCGCCTGCTCGACAGTTTTTGGAAAACCGGATGCGTCCATGAGCGCGATTCTCCAGTTGAAATCGACCTGGCCTGCGTAGCGCCTCTGGAGTTCCGCCCAGGTGGGCACGGCCCAAAAACACCAGGAGGAAATGACATCGAGATAATTTGTGACCAGAAGGCGCATGGCGGGAGTTGGAGTGATGGAGGAGGCAGGCAGCGATGGAGTCTGATAGGAAATTCCTCACATTGGCAAGAATCTCGATGAGCGCGAAGCCGCTTTGCGACCGGTGATCGCGCTTTCGCAGAGCGAATGTTTGACAGCAACGCGGCGGAAGTCCCGCTCCACAATTCCCATCCAGCGTGATCACGGTTTTATCGAGCTAATTAGCCTTTCGCGTAAGTCACGGGGTTCCTCGACTTCGCTGCGCTCCGCTCGGAATGACTGTCCGATCTCTGCCCGAAACCCGAAACTCCGGTCTCGACCCTGAAAACTTTAGGGTCGGAAGGACCGACGAACTTGTATTGAGCGGTTGTTCCCAACGAATGGCGGACGATCGCTGCGAACGTGCGAATGTGCAGCGTCGATGCTCGATCTGAATCATATTCTGCTCTTCATCGCAGCGATCTCGCCGCTGGTCGTGCTGTTTCGCACGACCCGCGGAGGCGCCGAAGAGAGCTGGCGAAGAGTCGCGCTCGTCGTCCTCGCGGTAACGGTGATCGCCTGGTTGGTGCGACGGAATCGCGCCGGTTTCATCGGCGGCGGTGCTTGGTTTTTCTGTTTGTTTCTGCCCGCATGGGCATTCCGGAAAGCGGCGGAGCTTGCGCAGCAGCAGCATTTCGCCGCCGCCCGCCGCCTGCTGTCACTGCTTCGTTTCGTTCACCCAGCGCGTGGTCTAAGGGAGCATGCCGCTTTCGTCGACGCGCTTGAATCGGCGAGCAGAAATCGCACGACCGTCGATCCTCCCATCGCAACGCATGGACCGTCAACTTTCGCCGAACGCGACGCCGGGTTAACTCCAGCGGTTGCGGCGTTGATTGCATTAAACGTCGCCATGTTTCTCGCGGAAATCGCGTTTGGCGGTTCGACGAATTTCGCCACCCTGCATCGGCTCGGCGCACTCGAGCCCTACCCGGTGCTCGCAGAGCGGCAATACTGGCGACTCATCACCGCACCGTTCCTGCATTACGGAACGCTCCATCTCTTTCTGAACCTTTTTGCGCTCTACTACTTTGGCCGAACGCTGGAACGCGCAATCGGCGCCATGCGTTTCACCGCCACGTACTTTCTTGCCGGCATTGGATCGTGCGCCGAAGTGGCCCTCCTTTGGCGTGCGGGGTGGCTGCATGCCGATCAGCTCGTCGGCGCGTCCGGGGCAGTCATGGGCGTGGTCGGCGCGTGGGCGGGAACTCTTCTGCACGACCGGCACATAGCCTCGGCGCGGCATCAACTGTGGAATATCGCGATGATCGTTAGCGTGCAAACGGCGTTCGATCTGGTCACGCCGCAAGTAAGCATGGCCGCGCATCTGGGCGGCTTCGCGACTGGGCTGCTGGTAGGATTTGCGCTTGCGCCGCGCCGGACCACACCATTTGACGCACCGGTCAGTATCTGAATTGGAAAGGCGAGCCGTCTGGCGACGTCCTGCAATAACAGCAACTTTGGCCCGCGTTATGCAGAATGATGGGGCGCGATGTTTCCCGAAATGGCTGTTCCGCGACATCGGTCCACTGCGCGATTGTATCATATAATCGACGCTCGATTATCGTGCAGCGTGCTCGGGAGGGCGTGGTCGGAAGCGGAGCCCGCGCCGCCCAACGAGACTTGCCGCGGGAAATTTCCCTGAGAGAATCCCGGCGCGATTTCCCTGTCGTCACATGCCGAACTACCTCACCTACAGTGTCATCCCGACCTTGCCGAGCGCGCTCGAACCGCTGCGGGAGATGGTTTTTAATCTCTGGTGGACGTGGGAACCGTCCGCGCGCCGCCTTTTCCGCCATCTCGATCCCGAGTTGTGGAACCGGACAAATCACAATCCGGTGCGGATGCTCCAGCTCTCCCGGCAGGCGCGGCTTGAAGAGGTCTCGCAGGATAAAAATTTTTTGCGCGAGCTCAATGAGGTTTACGAGGCGTTTAAGCGCTACCTTTCCCGCGAAGACACCTACGGAAAAACCGGCGCCGGCAACGCATTCAAAAAACCGATCGCCTATTTTTCAGCGGAATTTGGATTTCATGAATCGGTGCCGAATTACTCTGGCGGCCTCGGCATTCTTTCCGGCGACCATTGCAAGTCGGCCAGCGACCTTGACCTGAACTTTGTCGCCATCGGACTGCTTTATCGGCACGGTTATTTTCGCCAGCAAATCGACAGGGATGGCGTCCAGGAAGCGGTTAGTCTCAATCAGAACTTTCATCATTTGCCGATCCGGGAAGTGCGGCGTGAGAACGCCCGGCTATTGGTTTCGGTGCGGATTCTGAACCGCGAAGTCTGCGCGAAAATTTGGGAGCTGCACGTCGGGCGGGTCAATCTTTACCTGCTCGACACCGACGTCGCCGAGAACACGCCCGAAGACCGCCTCATCACCGCCGAGCTTTATGGCGGCGATCTCGAGATGCGGATGCGCCAGGAAATTGTTCTGGGCATCGGAGGTGTAAAGGTGCTGAGCGCGCTCGGTATTGAGGCGGAGGTCTTTCACATGAACGAAGGTCATTCCGCGTTCCTCGCGCTCGAACGCATTCGCCTGAGCGTGACCGAAAAGAAGCTCGATTTTTACGCGGCGCTGCAGGTGGTCGCGGCCGCGAACGTGTTCACGACTCACACCCCGGTCCCGGCGGGCAACGATTCATTCCCGCGCGACATGATGCGGCATTACTTCAGTGATTTCGCGGCGCAGCTCGGCATCCCATTCGACGAGCTTTTCTCGTTCGGTCAGACTCGCCTCAACCCAGACGATCCGTTCAGCATGACGATTCTGGCGCTGCGGCTCAGCCGTCACGCGAATGGCGTCAGCAAGCTGCACGGCGCCGTCAGCCAGGGGCTTTGGAAAGATGTTTGGGCGGGCGTGCCGGTGCAGGAAGTGCCGATCACCAGCATCACCAACGGGGTGCACACCAAAACCTGGATGGCGCCCGAGTTCTCCGCCCTCTATACGAAGTATCTGGGCGAATGGGAAGAGCATCTGACCGAGCCGGAGTTCTGGCGCGGAGTGATCGACATTCCCGACACGCAACTTTGGGAGACGCACCAGAAATTAAAGCTGCGTCTCGTGGAGTTCGTGCGCGAACGCGTCCGCGCCCAACGCCAGCGCCTCGGCGAATCTCCGGAATCAATTCGAAACGTGAATCATATTCTCGATCCGGAAATTTTGACGATCGGATTCGCACGTCGCTTTGCGACTTATAAACGGGGCGCGCTTTTATTCAGCGATCGCGAGCGACTGCATCGTCTGCTTAACGACACGACCCGGCCGGTGCAGTTCATTTTCGCGGGCAAAGCGCATCCAAAAGACGAAGGCGGGAAAGCGCTGATCGAGGAAGTCTTCAAGTTCAGTCGCGAAAGCGGTCTCGAGAACCGCATCGTCTTCGTGGAAGATTACGATACCTACATCGCTCGGCGCCTCGTCCAAGGCGTCGATTTGTGGTTAAACAATCCGCTGCGTCCGCTTGAGGCGAGCGGGACGAGCGGGATGAAACTCCCGCCCAATGGTGGATTGAACTTGAGCGTGCTCGACGGGTGGTGGTGTGAGAGTTACAACGGGAATAATGGTTGGGCGATCGGCGCGGAGATCGACGACGGCACGGTTGAATTCCAGAGCTCAGTCGATGCCGGCAGCCTTTATCAGCTGCTGGAAAACCAGATCGTGCCGCTCTATTACGCGAAGCCTGATGGCAAGTTGCCGCTCGCCTGGTTACAACTGATGCGCGAGTCCATCCGCAGTGTGACGCCCGTTTTCAACACCCATCGAATGGTCAAGGAATACGCCGAGCGTCTCTACGCGCCCGCCGCGCGCGCCTACGAAAAGCTTGCGGCCGATGACAGCCACGCGGCAACTGCGTTAAGCCAATGGAAAGCGCAAATGCGCAAAGATTGGTCGCAGGTTCGCATCGAGGATGTGCAGATCGCGAACGAAGATCGGCACAATATTCTCGTAGGCGAAGCGCTTCAGCTTTCAGCAAAAGTGCATCTGGGCGCTGTCGAGCCGCAGCATGTCCGCGTCGAAGCGTATCACGGCGAGACCGACATCGGCGGCATCCGCAATCCTGTTGCCACCGTGCTCGGCGAAGCTGGCCGGACCGATGCCGATGGGGATTACTTGTATCGCGGTTCCGTTCCGGCTTCAGAAAGCGGAGCTTATGCGTTCAGCATCCGCGTCGTCCCGACCCATCCAGACTTACAGCAAAGCCACGAACTGCGGCTGATCACCTGGTCCTAGCGCGAGTTCAAAAGATACTGCGGCGGCGGTCTGCGAACCGTCGAACTTCGAATCCGCTGCGCTACAGAATCCTGTAAACTTCGACCAGAGCGACGCCGGTGGTGTTGTTTCTGCCGCGCACAATTGCGGTGTAGTTGCCGGGAGGCACGGACGCTACAATTACAGATTCGCGATTATCGGGCGGAGCAAGCTGCGCGGCCTTGATCGCAGAAGGCTGCGTATCTTTCCAGTTGTCGTTCAGGCTAACCAAACCAGAGCGCCGTTGCCGTCATGCAATTCGAGTGTGGGATCGAGAAGCGGTGCCACGATTCCGGCACTCGTTAGGCTAGGTCCGAGGGCCCGGATCACGACGGTTGCGTCCCCGCCGTTACCGACGATGAAGCCGCCGATCATGACGTTTTGGTTCAGGCCGACTTGTCCGCGCGTGCTCACATTGGCGAGGTCGGCGTTTCCAGCCGAGTCAAGATCGTAAACCTCGATCAATCCCACGCCAGTGGCATTGATTTTGCCTCGCAGGATTGCGGTGTAGGCGCCGGGCGCAAGGTCTGCACAATCGCCGATTTAGCATCGTTGTCCGGCGGCAGCGTCGCTTGGATCTCCGCTTGCTGCGTGTTTCTCCAGTTGTCGTTTGTCGTCAGCAAGGCGCCGCTGGCGCTGTGTAATTCCAGGATTGGATCTGCCAGCACACCGGCGACGCCGTTCGTCGTCAGCGATGGACCGAGCCCGCGAATGATCACTCTTTTTGGTTGGCTGCCAGTCACGATGAACCCGCCGATCGAGACGTTGTTACCCGTGCCGACGCTCGCCCGCGTGGAAACATTCAGCGCTTGCCCGGCGCAATCACCGCACCGCTCAGCAAACGATTCGCCTCGTTCGCAATCTGGAAATGACCCGCGGTCGTGGGATGAAGGTCGTCCCAGAAGAGATACGTGTCCGGATTGACCGATGAATCACTCTGCGCTGGGTCGGTAATGTTCGTGAAGCCGTACTTGGCCGGATCCGCAGCCATGTGCAGAAAGAGCCACCAAATATCGAGTCGATAGAGCTGGATATTGATTCCCTGTGCGGCCAGCGTGCTGACTGCGGAATCAAGGGCAGTGTTCAGCTGCGAACGGTAATCCGCTGATGCTTTATCAAGCGCCGCGACTTTGGTGGGATCGCCGGCGGAGTTGGGCACCGCGCCCAGCGGAGGAACATTTGGGACTAGGAAGTTGCGCGCGCCCGCAGTCGCGAGCCGCTGGACCAGACCGGCCACCCGCGCCGCCGTGGCCGAGACGTCGCGGCGCTCGAATCGTCAAAGAGATCGTTACCGCCGCCGCAGACGGCATAGAGCGCGCCCGGGTCCGCAACGTTCGCGCCGAGGTACTGATTGATCTGACGGCCGATGTTGTCGATCGTGATCGTGAACTGACCGCCGCTAAAGGGCGTGGGATTCGAAATAATCGTACGCTCCTGGCTCCCATCCGCCGTGGTCGCGCCGCCGAATGCGTAATCGAGGCCGCCATCGAGGCTGTTTGTAGCGATCGGAAGGTGGAGGAACGTCCGGGCAAGCTGCTCGTGGCAGGTCCCGACGTACAGACTCGAGCTCGGATCCGTGTCGGAACTATTGATAAAGCGACCGTCGCTGTAGTTGAACTCACCACCAGGATAACTCACTCCAACCGACGATTCGGCGCGGTGCCGGATTTCCCGTCATCAGAAAGACTGTCGCCGAAAACGACAATCTTCGTAAAAACTGGCGGTTGCTGAGCACGTACGCTCGATAGCCCCGCGACCAGGAGTGCGAACCCGAAAAGCGAAGCTGAGGTTCTACAAAGGAAGTGGGAACGCCGGAAGAATGGATTTGCAGTCATATTAAGGTGAGCGCGTAAGATACTTCGTCACTGCCCCATCGCAATGGTTGGGAGGGCGACGCTTCGCGGAGCCTTGCAATTCTGAACGGCGTTGCAGCTCGACGGAGGCTCGCCCTACGGGTTAAGCGGCGCGGACAATCCAGAGTGGCCAACATCGGCCGAGTTATTGCGCACGCCAACCGGGCAATCCTTGCTCGTTAGGCGTCGGTGAGCAGGCGCAGGAATTGTGGCAGGTCCGGAGCGTCCCGAACCGCACCGCTGAGTCTCGTCAGTCCTTCCTCTGGAAGCGGCTCCGGAAGCGGCACTCGCAGCGACCGCCGCCCGGTCTTAAACACGATCTCATCCCACTGCACAGATTCGATCGCCCGATTGAAACGCGCCACAGACCGGCCGCGAAAATACGCGCGCGTCGTCTCCGGCGGATTCAAAATCGCAGCTTTAATCTCCTCCTCTGAAACCACCCGCCGCATTGCCCCCTGTTTCAGCAGTTCATAGTAGAGCCCGTGGCCGGGAAGAACGCTGTGGTATTCCAAGTCGATCGCCTGAAGCCATGGATCGCTCCACGAGAGTTTTTCTTCTTCCTGCAACTCCGCGAGAAGAAACTTTTTCGCTACCCAATCGACGCGGTTCTTCACCAGTGCGACGTCGCGTTCGAGATCATCGAGCGCCTGTTCCCATTCGGCCAGCAGCCAGACGATCTCCCCATCCTCGTGGTTCAGATGGCGTTTGGCTGCGTCGAGATACAGCCGCTGAATATCGACCGCGGAAATTTTGCGGCCATCCTTCAACTCGGCGATCCAGGCGCAACTCTGATCGCGGCTGATTGCTTTCACCGCCTCGATCGGCTGCGCCAGTTCGAGTGGCGGCGCCACGTTGCGCTCGATCAGGTCCAACACGAGCGCCGTCGTTCCAATTTTCACAGCGGTCGCCCACTCGCTCATGTTGGCATCGCCGATAATGACATGGAAACGGCGATACTTGCTGGGGTCCGCATGCGGCTCGTCACGCGTGTTTACGAGCGGCCGCCGATTCATGGTATCGATGCTCACGAGCACGCTGAAGAAATCCGCGCGCTGGGAGATTTGATACACTCCCGGCTCGCCCGCGGCGCTTTCCCTTTCGATTCCCATCTTGCCTGCGCCGGCAAAAATTTGCCGCGTCACGAGGAACGGGAGCATTCCGCGAACAATCCGTTCCCATGGCAGATTGCGTCGCATCAGGTAGTTATCGTGGCAGCCGTAGCTGTGCCCGACGAAGTCGGTGTTGTTTTTGAACAAGCGGACCTCCTGCCCATCGGGCAGCTTTAAATTCCGGCGGCGCGCGCATTCGGCGACGATCCGTTCCCCCGCTTTGTCCTGGGCTACGATCTCCCGCAGCGTTGTGCATTCCGGCGTCGAATATTCGGGATGCGCATGGTCGTTGTAGAAGCGGGCGCCATTCGCCAGGACGAGATCGCTTTTGATTTCCTCGAAGCTAAGCGACCGCTTTTTGTCGATCTCGTAGTAAGCCGCCTCGTCCGTGTCCTGGAGCAGCTCCTGAGCGCGAAATCCACGGGCGTCGCGGTGTGGATCTTCGAGGTGATAATCCCACTTCATTGACGCGCCGCTATCGGTATAGCTGCGCACGAGCGCGATCGATTCCGCGACGACATCCACGGACTCCGCGCCTCTAATGGTGATCCCGTACTCCGTTTCGATGCCGAAAACGCGCCGCATTCGGCTGTAGTATAACAGTGCGATAGGAACTGCGAAAATAGCATCAGGTCATAAGTCCAGCGTCTGCGCTCTATGTTCTTGTGCTCTATATCTCTCTGCAAACGCTGGACCGATACGTTTTCACGCCTAATGCAGCAGCGCACGTCGCTCTGCCGCCCGCCCTGACGATTTGTGCTCAGCTTTTGTTTGGAGTTCTCGCCGCACCATGGGGCTGGTGCTGGCAACTCCGTTGACTGCTGCCATGTCGTGCTGGTGCGAAACTTTACCTCGAAGACATCCTCTCGGCGAGCGCGATCAGCAGCTGCCGAATGCGCGAGAAGTGGGCTAGCCGCAGCAAAGCGTCCGTTTTGTAGGGCGAGCGTCTCGCTTGCCTCAAGGATTGCAGGACAAGCATTCCTGCTTGGCCGAGCCAAAGTCGGAGGGCGTATGTCAGCAGTTCTTGCGAATTAACCGCCTGTGTGACTAACATCTTTCGACAAACGCGTTAAGACTTCTGCGGCGATTTGCCCGACTGGCACCGCTCCTCGCGAAGCGGCGAAAACGAGACCAACCGATGTTTACCAACTTCTTGAAACTGAGCGGACGTATGGCCGAAGAGCATGTTGCGAAACGCACTAGCTTCGATCCGACTTGACCCGTGCAGGCGAACGAAGATTACCTCCTCAAGGTTCTCGAGGATGCCGGGTTTTTGACGCAGGACCAAATCGCGGCCGCGAAGTCGCGCTCGAATGGCGCCCGCAATGCCGTTGACCTGCTCGTTCGCGATGGGGTCGTGACTGCAGTCGATGTCTCGCGCACGCTTGCGGCGCAGGCGCACATGGAGTGGGTGGATCTCTCTTCGATGCTGATCCCGCCCGAAGTGATTGACCAAATTCGCGCCCCGGACGCACGGCGCTTCAAGGTGATCCCGATCGGCTTCAGTGAAACCGGTCTCGTCGTCGCAGTGGGCGATCCGCTCGATATCGACGCGATCGACAGCCTGAGTTTCCTGCTCCAGCGCGAGCTCGAGCTCGTCTGCACAAGCCCGGAGAAAATTCGCGAGGCGCTCATCAAGTATCATGGGACCGCGGACGAAGCTTCCGACGTTCTCGCGAGCCGGATCGGCCACGAGGTCGACCTTGGACTGGAGATCATCGAGGGAGGCGATCTCGGCGACGAAAACTCCGCGGATGCGCCGATTATCCGGATGGTTTCGATGCTGCTAGTCGAAGCGCATCGGCTGGGTGCGAGCGACATTCACCTTGAGCCGCTCGACAAAAAATTCCGAGTGCGGTTTCGGATTGACGGCGTGCTGCAGGAGATGCAGGCGCCGCCCAAACGTCTGCAATCAGCCATCGTCAGTCGTCTCAAAATTATGACAGGATCGATGAGCATCGCGGAGAAACGCCTGCCCCAGGATGGGCGGATTCAGGTGAAGATCGGACGCAAGCCGATCGACTTGCGCGTCTCGACAATGCCAACCAATCACGGGGAAAGCGTAGTCATGCGCGTGCTCGACAAGTCGAGTCTGATGCTTGGCCTTCCGGAGCTGGGTTTTCTCAGCGACGACCAGGAGAGGTTCGAGCGTTTGCTGGGTTTGCCCGACGGAGTCTTGCTCGTCACCGGACCGACCGGATCAGGAAAAACGAGCACGCTTTACGCCTGTTTGAATTACATCAATAAGCCCGATCGGAAGATCATCACGGTGGAAGAGCCGATCGAATATCAGATGAACGGCATCAATCAGGTGCAGGTGAATACCGATGTCGGGATGACGTTTCCGGCGGCGCTACGCTCGATGCTGCGGCAGGCGCCGAATATCATCATGATCGGTGAGATTCGCGATTTGGAGACCGCGACGATCGCAACCAACGCGAGCCTCACAGGTCATCTCGTGTTTAGCACCTTGCACACGAACGACGCGCCAGCGGCCGTCGCGCGCCTGGTCGATATCGGCATCCAACCCTTTCTGGTTGCCTCTTCCGTGCGCGCGATCATGGCGCAGCGACTTGTCCGCCGATTGTGCATTCGCTGCAAGCAGCCCGGTCAACTGAGCGATACCGAACTTCGGGCGCTCCATCTCGAACCTGCGCAGCTCGAAGAAGCGCAAGTCATGCAACCCGTGGGATGCGAGCATTGCCGGCAGACCGGCTATAAAGGACGTCTCGGTATTTTTGAAATTTTTGTCATCGACGACGATGTGCGGCACATGATCAACAACCGCCGCTCCACCCTGATGTTGCGGCAACGGGCGCGCGAGCTCGGGATGCGCACACTCCGCGAAGACGGTGCTCGCAAAGTGCTCGCCGGCGTGACCTCGGCGGAAGAAGTCATTTCGATCACGCTCGGCGACGTGAGCTGAACACCTTGCGCGAAAATGAATAACCGCCAAATCGCCGAGCTTTTTGTTGAACAGAATAAGTTGGAGCCGACGACGGCGAATGACGTTCTCGAGGAAGCGAATCTAAACGGCAAAAGTCTCGCGCAGACGATGGTCGACAACGGCTTTGTCGACGAACGAGGATTTTATCAAGTTATTGCCGACGGAATCGGCGCCGAATTCGTCGATCTCGGCGAGGAAGAAATCGCACCGGAAATTTTGCGGCTGATTCCAGGCGGGCTGGCAAAATTGCACCGCGCGTTGCCGCTGGCCCTGACCGATGAGGGCTTGATGGTCGCTTTGGTTGATCCGCTCGATCCGCGCGCGGCTGAGGACTTGCGCTTTGCGCTTGGTCGGGACGTGAACGTCGTGGTCGCGCCGATCGAGCAGGTCGAAGAACGAATCAAGCGCTATTACGGGGCGGAGACCTCCACGATGGAGGAAATCCTGAAGCAGCTCGGCGAAACGGGCGAACTGCTGACCTTGCGTGGCAAAGATGGGAGCGCGTCCGACGTCGAAGCCGAAGCGAATGCGACGCCGATTATTCGCTTCGTCGATTTGATTCTCTTTCAGGCGATTCAGGACCGCGCGAGCGACATTCACTTCGAGCCGTTTGAAAACGAATTCAAGATTCGTTACCGCGTCGACGGCGCGCTGTATGAAATGTCGCCGCCGCCGCGGCACCTTGCGCTGCCGGTGATCTCGCGCGTGAAAGTGATGGCGAACATGAACATCGCGGAACGCCGGTTGCCGCAGGATGGGCGCATCCAGAAGGACATCGCGGGCCGGACGATCGACATGCGCGTTTCGACTTTGCCGACGCAGTTTGGCGAAAGCCTGGTAATACGGGTGCTGGATCGCTCCACCGTCAATCTCGATCTCGATGCTCTCGGGATGCCGGATTACATTCCGCGATTACATCGTCGAGGTCATCAATCGCCCGAACGGCATTTTCATTGTCACCGGTCCGACCGGCTCGGGAAAAACGACAACGCTTTATTCCTGCCTGCGCCGGATCAACACCATTGATGCGAAATTGCTGACGGCTGAAGAGCCGGTCGAATACGACCTCGAAGGGATTGTGCAGGTGCCGGTGAACGAAGCGATCGGATTGTCGTTCGCGCGAATCTTGCGCGGTTTTCTCCGCCAGGATCCGGTGAGATTCGTGATTTGGAGACCGCGACGATTGCGACGAACGCGAGCCTTACAGGCCATCTCGTGTTCAGCACCTTGCACACGAACGACCCGCCGGCAGCCGTCGCGCGCCTTGTCGATATCGGCATCCAGCCCTTTCTAGTCGCCTCGTCCGTTCGCGCGATCATGGCGCAGCGACTCGTCCGGCGATTGTGCCTTCGCTGAAAGCAGCCCGGTCAGCTGAGCGACACCGAACTCCAGGCGCTCCATCTCGAACCGGCGCAGCTCGAAGAAGCCCAGGTCATGGAACCAGTCGGGTGCGAGCATTGCCGCCAAACCGGTTATAAAGGGCGCCTCGGTATTTTTGAAATCTTCGTGATCGACGACGGGATTCAAGTCGACCGTATTGATAATGCCGACGCGCTGGCCGCAATGCTTCGCCCGCTTCTGGAAGAGTCCGAACGGCACAACAGTCTGCAAGCGTGGGCGCGTGCGGTATGGACGACACGTTACTCCCCAGAGTCCGTCGCCGCGATGATTTCGGACAGAGTTGCTCGGAGCATACGAGAACCGGGATACGCAGGTGACGAGAATTAGGTTCCGCACGAGATTCTGCCCAAACCTACAGATCTGGCACGTTCGGAAGCAGACAGCGCACTCTGGCAAGCGGCGCGGCACGCTCGGAAGCGGACGCGTATGCATGCGCAGCGCGGCACTCCTTCTAGCAATCAACGGTTCGCCCCACCTGCGTCTACATGGAGCAACCGTTAGGAAAGACGTCGCCTACTTGCAACCACTCCGCCCAGTCGAGAACAAGCGAAAGTATCAAGATGAGGCGCGGTAGTAGGGCAAGGTCGCGGAGTGCAAAATCCTGCTGATACAGCTTTCTCAAGACTCGCCGGCCGTGGTCATTTAGCTCTTCTGAATGCCGTATAGGAGTTTGGTTCAGATAAGGTATCTCGATCGGCCTATTGAGCTTGAGTTTGCGCGCGACTTCGTTGACGCCGGTTTGCAGGTTCTCCAGCGGAATAAGCAAATCCATCTTCGAACGGCCGAACTCATCAGCGACGAAATAGGCTTGTGGCCGAAAGTGCCACCAATGCATCACCTGCTCTTGCAATTCAACATCGGCCAGAGCGCTCGCTAAATCGTTAACCGTTGCGAAACGTTGTAAGACTCTACCAGCAAATTCTTTGTCCTGCTGAAGCATGCCGCCCGCTTTCAAGAAATCGAACGCTGAGCAGAATCGAGCGATAGGGTCTCGCAGCACGGCGAACTTAAAGTAGCTAGCGAATTTTCGGGGGTTCCTTTGATACCACTCCCGCCAGCTCATGTGCGCGATGCCACGGTTGTATAATGCCATGGCTACACTTTGCCCGGCGGTCTTCGGAACATGGATAAAGATACTTCGGGTCTGCTCGAACGCCTCGTAAAAGCGCGTTGATCGATGCCATCGGAAAACGATCGCATATTCGTCGGGGAACCTCCTCTGCACTCTGCGAACTAGTCGTTTCACTTGCTTCATGAAATGAGAATCATCGTGCGGCCGAGCGGGCGACACTTTGTTGATGAAGCCAGGGTCTCGTCATTCTTCTGATATTAACGCTTTTGGATCCGGCGAATAATCGAACCCACCTGCGCGACCAGCGCGCGCCACGCACCGCGCCGAAACAACAGCACATCCGCCATCGCCCATCCAAGTAAGCGCACCTTTACTGATCGGGATTCAACTGTCAGAATGTTGAAGTAGGACGATCGCGAATCGGTCGAGCGAAGTTCTGGCAATCCCCCTCTGCGGGTCGCGGCGGATTCTAAGATGGTTGTAAGCTCTTGCCTGTTCCCCTTTCGGGCGGTCAGAGCGGCACCGTGTCGCCGGTAAAGCAGATGAACCTCCGGCAAATTCGCCAGCTCACCAGCCTCCGAAAGTTTCAGGAACAAATCGTGATCGTGATGCACGGGAAAACGCGAATCGTAACCACCACGATCCCTGGCAGCTTCAGTTCTGAACACAACGGTAGGATGAACGATGGGCCAGGTCAGCTTCAGCAGATCATTTTGAATTTGACCGCTCTCCAGCGGGAGGTCAGTGGTGCGCAGCATTGCGAATCCATATGGGTCGACCAGCTTCACCTGAGTTCCAAGGAGGCTCACTTCGGGCCGCGTCTGCATGAAATGAAGTTGTTGAAGAAGCCGGTTCGGCAGGGCGACGTCGTCTGAATCCATGACGGCGGTGAGCGGTGCGCGCGCAGCTGCCAGCGCTCGGTTGAGACTAGCCGGCACTCCGCGATTCTCTGAGTTGCGGATTGTGTTTACCCGTCGATCGACCCCGGCAAACGCCCGGAGCAGTGTTGGAGACCGGTCCGTCGACCCGTCGTCGACAATGATGAACTCAAAGTCCAGGAACGTTTGTTGCAGAATACTCAGGACGGCGCGTCGCAAATATCGATCGGTGTTGTAAACGGCCATGATGACGCTGATTGCAGGCATGGGTTACTTTCGAGATTCAATGTCGGGCAATGAAGCGGGTCGAATCTGAATTACGCAACTGCTGTCTTCATCCACCAAAGACATCGACAGCAATGCGTCGGTCCCTAGCCCTAGAGACTGACCGCTGTCCTCATAGCGAGCGTATTGGGCCGTGGCAGTTCATTCGTTTGCTGCAAATAACAGCTTCACGACAAGATCGGGATAATACGAGGATGGGTATCTTATTTGCCCTCAGGAATGCAAGCCTTATCACCGTCACTTTCCCACTGCGGTGAGGGTCCATGGTGATCCCGGCGACGGCGTTGCGCGGACACGTGGGCAAAAATCATCGACTCTAATGCTGGAATGAAGTATTCTCCCTCGTCGCCCTGATGAGAGACCACGCTCGAGCGCGCGGCAGATGAATGTCGATCTCCACCACTATGGCTGCTCACGGGGAACTTGCCCAGCGTCCACTCGTGTCGGTCGTCATTCCCTGCTACAAGTAAGCGCAGCTTCTGCCGCAAGCGATCGAAAGTGTTTTGGCTCAAACTTACGGCCGGGTCGAAACTCTTGTCCGGCACATGATCAACAATCGGCGCTCCACCCTGATGTTGCGGCAACGCGCGCGCGAGCTCGGGATGCGCACACTGCGCGAAGACGGCGCCCGCAAGGTGCTCGCCGACGTGACCTCGGCGGAAGAAGTCATTTCGATTACACTCGGCGACGTGAGTTGAACGCCCTCCCCGAAAATGAATAACCGGCAAATCGCTGAGCTTTTCGTCGAACAAAATAAGTTGGAGTCGGCGACCGCGGATGACGTTCTCGAGGAAGCGAATCTGAACGGCAAAAGCCTCGCGCAGACGATGGTCGACAATGGCTTCGTCGATGAGCGAGGATTCTATCAAGTCATCGCCGATGGGATCGGGGCCGAATTCGTCGATCTCGGCGAAGAAGAAATCGCGCCGGAAATTCTGCGGTTGATTCCAGGCGGGCTGGCAAAGTTGCACCGCGCACTGCCGCTGGTCCTGACCGATGCAGGCCTGACGGTCGCTTTAGTTGATCCACTCGACCCGCGGGCAGCCGAGGATCTGCGCTTTGCGCTCGGTCGGGACGTGAACGTCGTCGTCGCACCGACTGAGCAGGTCGAGGAGCGAATCAAACGCTACTACGGAGCGGAGACCTCCACGATGGAGGAAATCCTGAAGCAGCTCGGCGAAACCGGCGAACTGCTGACCTTGCGTGGCAAAGATGGCAGCGCATCCGCCGTCGAAGCCGAAGCGAATGCGACGCCGATTATGCGCTTCGTCGATTTAATTCTCTTCCAGGCTATTCAGGACCGCGCGAGCGACATCCATTTCGAGCCGTTCGAAAACGAATTCAAGATTCGTTACCGCGTCGATGGCGCGCTCTATGAAATGTCGCCGCCGCCGCGGCACCTCGCCTTGCCCGTAATCTCGCGGGTGAAGGTGATGGCGAACATGAACATCGCCGAGCGACGGCTGCCGCAGGATGGCCGCATCCAGAAGAACATCGCCGGCCGCACGATCGACATGCGCGTTTCGACGTTGCCGACGCAGTTTGGCGAAAGCCTGGTGATTCGCGTGCTGGATCGCTCCACCGTCAATCTCGATCTCGATGCTCTCGGGATGCCGGATTACATCCGCGATTACATCGTCGAGGTCATCAATCACCCGAACGGCATTTTCATTGTCACCGGTCCGACCGGCTCGGGAAAAACGACAACGCTTTATTCCTGCCTGCGCCGGATCAACACCATTGATGCGAAGTTGCTGACGGCTGAAGAGCCGGTCGAATACGACCTCGAAGGGATTGTGCAGGTGCCGGTGAACGAGGCGATCGGATTGTCGTTCGCGCGAATTTTGCGCGGCTTTCTGCGGCAGGATCCCGATCGCATCATGGTGGGTGAAACGCGAGATCTTGAGACGGCGCAGATTTCCATTCAGGCGTCGCTCACCGGCCATCTCGTCTTCACGACCCTGCACACGAACGACGCTCCCGGCGCGATCACGCGCCTGATCGACATGGGCGTGGAACCATTTCTGATTTCGTCCACGCTCGAAGCGGTGCTGGGCCAGCGTTTACTGCGGAGCATTTGTCCGAATTGCCGCTGCCGCACAGCCTACCGCCCTAAAGAATCACTCCTCGAGCAACTGGGAGTCGCGCGTCGCGATTTGGGCGAAAGGCAATTCTTCTACGGAAAGGGATGCGACCTGTGCAATCACACTGGCTACAAGGGGCGCAAAGGAATTTACGAGCTTATGAAAATCACCGATCCGTTACGGGAATTGATCAACGAACGCGCCCCGTCGGTGGTTTTGAAGCAAAAAGCTGTCGAATTGGGGATGGTAACGCTGCGGCAGGACGGAATGCGGAGCATTTTCGATGGTGACACCACCATCGAAGAAGTGCTGAAATACACGTAGCCGGCAGATTGCGGCCGGCGGTTGATCATCAACTCAGCACCAAACAAACAATGGCGCGTTATACCTATGTAGCTCTCGATGCCCGCGGCGCGGAATCGAGCGGACTGGTTGAAGCAGGTTCCACGAACGACGCTATCGGTCAGCTCCGTCAGGCCGGATATTTTCCGACCAACGTTCTCGAGGAAGGCAGAGGCGTGGCCCCGGTCGCGAAGACCGCTCGCCGCGCGGCGAAAATCGCGCGGCCTGCGGCAACCTCAGCTCGCAAAAGCCAGGGCATCACTCTCTTCCAGAAGAAAACAGTTAAACCGAAGATTTTGATGATTTTTACGCGTCAGCTTGCAACCCTGATTGATTCCGGTCTGCCGCTCCTCCGCGGGTTGAACGTGTTGTCGAAACAGGAGCGCAATGGGGTCCTCAAAACCACGATCGATCAGCTCGCGGAATCCGTTCAGGGCGGCAGCACGTTCTCAGATGGACTCGCCCAGCATCCCGCCATCTTTAATGGCCTTTATGTGAACATGGTCAAAGCCGGCGAACTCGGTGGTGTGCTCGAACTGGTCCTGACGCGACTCGCGGGTTTCCAGGAGAAAGCGCAGAAGATCAAAAACAAGGTCCTCGCCGCCATGGTTTACCCCATGATCGTGATGGTGCTGGCGATGGCCATCATGACTTTTCTGTTGATTTTCATCGTGCCGAAATTTGAGGCAATCTTTCACGACATGCTCGGCGACAAACCGCTGCCGAGCGTCACCTTGTTCGTCATTGGCGTCAGCAAGGTCGTGCAGAACCATTGGGGAGTTCTCCTGGGAGTGCTCGCCGTTGCGATCTTCGGTTACAAACTTGCCGCAGGCACCAGCGCGGGACGCGCCGTGCTCGATCGCGTCAAACTTCGCGCTCCATTATTCGGCGATCTCCTGCGCAAGACCGCGATCTCACGTTTCTCGCGCACGCTCGGAACACTGGTCACGAGTGGTGTGCCGATTTTGCAGGCGCTGACAATTACCCGCGAAACCGCCGGAAACGCCGTCATCGCCAATGCCATTTCCCAGGTCCACGACAGCGTCAAAGAAGGCGAGTCGATCGTGCTGCCGTTGGAAGCGAGCGGCGCCTTCCCGCCAATGGTGATCAGCATGATCGATGTCGGCGAAGAGACCGGTCAATTGCCCGAGATGCTGCTGAAGATCGCCGAGGTTTACGATGACGAAGTCGACAACTCAGTCGCGGCTCTCACCTCCTTGCTCGAGCCGATCATGATCGTGTTTCTTGCGCTCGTTGTCGGCACGATCGTGATCGCGCTCTTCATGCCGCTCATCAGCATTATCAGCGGTTTGCAGGCACAGAGTTAACGCGTGGCTCTGGAATCAAGTCTGGGTCTGGAGGCGGTCGGCTCGGCCGCAAGTCGAACGAGGCGGCCAGCACAGCCGTTACAGCACATTCACGCTTTTACCATCGTCGAGCTTCTGACCGTGATGACGATCATTCTCATTCTCGCCGGGTTGATTCTTGCCACCTCCGGTTACGTGCAAAAGAAAGGCGCGCGCGCGCGTGCCGAAACGGAGATCGCCGCAATCTCTGCGGCGTTGGAGAGTTATAAGGCGGATAATGGAATTTATGCGCGCGGGAAATCCGGTTCGGCGCCTCCGAACGGAGTGCCAGTTTACTCAGTTGCTTTGAAGGGAACTGATGACCTCGATGCTCGCGTGAATAGCGATTCGAACCAGAAAGTATATCAAGACGCAAGTCGGTACCTATATGAGCAACTAAGCGGCGACTTCGATCTGAACCTAGCTCCTGAGACCGGAAACAAGAGCTATTTCGCGTTCAAGGAGTCTCAGCTTGCGATAATTAAAGACGCGAATGGCAAAACCGTTGGCTTAAGCCACATCAAAGATCCATTCGGGAACAGCTACGGTTATTCGACGGCCAACCAAGCAGATGTAAACAAAGGCTACAATCCGACATTCGATCTCTGGAGCACTGGCGGAACGACGAACGGTGATCCAAACCAGTGGATAAAAAACTGGTAAAAATCCGAATCGATCATTCAGCAAAGCGTGGTCATGTTGAGCGAAGTCGAAACATCCCGTGATCCTACTATCGGTCCCGCAGCGGGAATGAAAGGTCCCGGCCTCGCCTCTGCGGGCTGCGTTACCACTGCGCTCGGAATGACAATGGCAATGCCGACAGCGCGATCGCGTCGCGATTCTTCCAACACTTGCCAGCTAGCGGCGATGCGAGACGAACGCGTTGCCTAGCGCTCGCGCGACGCAGCACCCTATCCGTTCGTGTTAACCACAATCACGACGCGCCGATTCGGCCGTTGTCGCGCAATCTCCGCCTCGACCTCCGCCGTTGACGAAGCGTCGATCGACCGCGGTTGAACGAGCAATTTAGCCGCCCCGTAACCGCGCGTTTGCACCTGCGCAATATTCACCCCGAGCGCTTCAACAAGATATCGCGCGACGCTGTCCGCCCGGCGTTGACTCAAATCCATATTGTACTCCGCGGAGCCAAAAGTGTCGCTATAACCTTCAATCGTAAATTTTGCGTTTGGATTTCGTTTGATCAGCGTCGCGAGTTTTTGCAGTTCCGTGATTGCGCCGGATTGGAGATCGGCACTGTCGTATTCATAAAGCGGATCGCTCGGCAGCCGGATTGCGGTGCCCGAACCGAGCGGCCCTTTTTGCGAGAGCAAGGAGTCCAGGTCGCTGAATCCGGGAGCGCGGCCACGGTTCGGACCGGCGCTATCGCCGGGCAATTTCGTGAATGTATTCGGCCGTTTAGTCGTGGTGCTGGTCGCAAGCTCAGTGCCGGTCAGAGCTGGCTGTGGCCGCCCGGAAACCGCGGAATCATTCAGGAGCGTCTGCTCCCGCGTCGCGTTCGGGCTTTTCGAAAGCGTCTGCGCGGTGGTGCGTTCAATCTCGTTCATAATTGAAGTCGCGTTCGCCGGATCGTTCTTCGGCTGGTCCGGCAAAACGTCGCGCGTGTCATCGGGCATGGCGGCGCTGGCGTGAACTTCTTCGAGCAGTTTATCGAACGACTTTTTCTCATCCGGCAATTGCACATCGGTCTTATCCGGCTCCGGTTTCGCGGCCGGAGCGCTTTGGTCCGCGCCGGGTTTGTCCAGCGGTTGCAAATCGATATTCTTCACCTTGAAAGTCGCGGTCTGCGGCTGCTCCGGGACGAGCGCCCGCGCCGGCTGAAATTGCGTCCGATAGAAGTAAATGCAGAGCGCGAAGTGCAGGAGCAGGGACGTGATCAGCCCAACCAGCAGCCAGTTGCGCTGCTTACTGCCCGATAAGAGGGCGTCCTCGAAATCGCCGATGCCGGAAGCTCTCATGCCGAGAGGAACAAGCGAGAGCAGCGCGGCGTTGTCAAACAAACGCGAGTCTCGCACTTACACGCCGGCCGAGTGTGTTCGCTCAATAAATGCGCGCACCGCTTTTCTGATCTCCTCCGCGACCCGGGCTTCCGGTGCGACAAATTTTGGGGTAAACCACGGGAACAATCCGATCAGGTCGTGAGTCACGAGAATTTGACCGTCGCAATCCGTGCCTGAGCCGATTCCGATCGTCGGAATTTGGAGCGCGTCCGTGATCTGCTGCGCGGACGCTTTCGCGACGATTTCCAAAACGACCGCGAATGCTCCTGCGCTTTCCACTGCGCGAGCGTCAGCGAGCAACGCCTCCGCCTGCGCTTCGGTGCGTCCCTTAAGCTTATAACCGCCTTCTTCACGCACGCTCTGTGGCAGCATGCCGATGTGCGCCATCACTGGAATTTCCTCTTCCACCACGGCGGAGATCTGCCGGACGTGGGTGACGCCGCCCTCGAGCTTCACCGCGGCGGCGCCAGCCTTGACCAGCTGCCGAGCTGTCTCTAGAGCCTGCTCCGGTGTGTTGTAAGTGTGAATCGGCATGTCGGCGACGAGCAGCGCGCGCTGCACTCCACGCGCCACTGCGCGCGTGTGGTGCAGCATTTCATCAAGCGTTACCTCCGTCGTATCTTCATAGCCAAGCACGACCATGCCTAACGAGTCGCCGACGAGGATAACATCGACGCCGCTCTCATCCAGCAGCCGCGCGGTCGGATAATCGTAGGCCGTGAGCGCAGTGATGCGCTCGCCGCGTCGCTTCTTTTCCAGCAGCAGCGGGTCCATCGCGGGCGAGCCTACCATTCCGGATACAATTGCACCACTGCCGGCGATTCTGGCGCGCGCGCGAGCAGCGTGCGCATCGATTCCGGCTGGTTTGGCAGGATTAATTCCGGCCGGATTTCCGCCAAAGGCGCGAGTACGAAACGCCGGTCGCTGATGCGCGGATGCGGCAACTGTAATGCGGCTGAATCGATTTTCGCATCGCCGGCGTAGAGCAGGTCGAGATCGATTGCCCGTGACGTGTTGCGTTCGTGCTTCGCCGGGCGGCCGAGCTCCGCTTCGATGCGGCGCAGCTCCCACAGCAGTTCAGGCGGCTCGTCGTCGTATTCGAACTCGAGGACGGCGTTGAAAAAGTTCTGCGCGCCGGGTTCGCAGTCGACCGGTTCCGTTTCGTAAATCGCGGAGGCAAGGATTGGATGGCGCACTTTCGGCAGGATTTCGATTCGCCTGCGCGCGTGGCGCAAATTCAACAAACGATCACCGAGATTTGATCCAAGCGCGATGCCGGCTCTCATAAGTAGCGCGAGCTTCCAGCCCGATCTACGCAATGCGGAAGGTTGCGCTACACGCCGAGCACATCTTGCATCGAATAAACGCCTGGAGGTTTGCCGACAATCCATCGTACCGCCCGCAAAGCGCCCAGCGCAAACGCATCGCGGCTACTCGCGCGATGCGTCAGTTCCAGCCGCTCGCCTGCTCCGGCGAAAATCACGGTGTGATCGCCAGCGATGTCGCCACCGCGAATCGCGTGCATGCCAATCTCCTGGGTTGGGCGCGCGCCGGTATTTCCCTGACGGCCATAGGTGACGTGCTCGTTAACGTCGAGGCTTCGGACATCACAAAGAATTTCCGCAAGCTGTTTTGCGGTGCCACTGGGCGCATCCTTCTTCAAGCGGTGATGCATCTCCACAATTTCAAGGTCGAAACTGACACCGAGCAGCTCCGCCGCTTTTCGCGTCAACGCGTAAAGCGCGTTTACGCCAACGCTGAAATTGGGCGCCGCCAGCACCGGCACCGCGCGCGCTGCCATCGCGATGTTTTGGCGTTGTTCGGGCGAATGGCCGGTCGTGCCGATGACGAGCGCTTTCCGCTCCTGAATGCAGGCCTCGCAAATCTGCCGGGCCGCATCTGGATGGCTGACGTCAAGTACTGTATCGCTCGCCTGGATCGCTGTCGGGATCGCGTCTCCCCGTTTGCATTCTGCGGTAATCACGACATCGGGATCATTCTTCGCTGCGCCCATGATCGCTTGGCCGAGCCTGCCGCCCGCCCCAATCAGCGCAATTCGCACCGGTTTCATCCGTTCGAGTTGCCGAAGTTCTCGATTGTCGCTCGCAGCCGGTCCTGATTCGCTAACGTCATTTCACACAGCGGCAATCGCACTTCGGCCGACATCTCGCCGCGCCAGGAGAGCGCGGTTTTTACCGGGACTGGATTGGGTTCCAGGAAGAGATCCTTGAAAATGCCGAACAGTTTCTGGTGCAGGTCGCGCGCACGGTTTGCATCACCGGCTGCAAATGTCTGAACGAGCGCGACGACGTCTGCGGGCAGCAGGTTGGACGCGACGCTCACCACGCCGACGGCGCCGACGGCCATGAACGGCAGGGTCAGAGAATCATCACCACTCAAGACCGCGAACTCTCGCGGCAAACGGGTGCACAACTCGCTCACGCGCTCCACGCTCCCGCTCGCCTCTTTGATCGCGATAATACTACCGCAGGCGCCGGCGAGCCGTTCGACTGTGTCCGGCGCGAGATCAACTCCGCAGCGGGCCGGAATGTTGTAGAGCATGATCGGCAGCGACGTGCTTTGCGCGATTTTTTGAAAGTGACGGAACAATCCCTCCTGGCTCGGTTTGTTGTAATAGGGTGCCACCACGAGCGCTCCGTCCACACCGAGCTCTTCAGCTTCCCGTGTCGCTTCGATCGCGTGCTGGGTCGAGTTCGAGCCCGTGCCCGCCATCACCTGGCAGCGTCGATCCGCCGTTTCGACGGCGAGACGGATGATCTGTTTGCGTTCTTCGTGGGAGAGTGTCGGCGATTCGCCTGTGGTGCCGACGGGAACGATCCCGGAAATGCCGGCAGAAATTTGTCTTTCGATCAGGCGTTGGAACGCAGGGGCGTCAATCGCACCGTCCCGAAACGGAGTAACCAGCGCTGTGTAGGTGTCGCGAAACATGGTTGAAAAGTGGCGCCAGCTCCCGGCTGGCGACGTCTGGTTCGCAAGCTGGAAGCCGGCGATAGATTAGATTTCGATCGTCCCTTCAAACGCGAAATCCGCCGGGCCTGTCAGCGTCACCTCTTCGAAATCGTCCCCGATTTTTCGGAAGCCGACCTGCAATTCGGGGCCACCTCGAACGATGACACCGATGGGACCCTCGACGTCTTCGGTGGTCGCGAAAATGAGCGCGCTGGCCACAACCCCCGTGCCGCACGCGAGCGTTTCGTCCTCGACACCGCGCTCGTAAGTGCGAATCGCGATCTGCCGTTCGCCGCGTCTTTCGCTAAAATTCACATTCGCACCGCTCGGCGCGAAAAGCTCATGATGTCGGATCGCGGCGCCGATTTCGCGCACATCAGTCGTCGCAATTCCGGCGACGGGAACGACGATATGCGGCACGCCAGTGTTGATGAAATGCGCGGATACGGTTTCGTCCTTCGCGGCAATCGTCAGGTTCAGACGCAAATCTGTCGGATCGCTCATTCGCAAGCAGACCAGCTCGCCGTCGATGGCGGCGCCGATCACGCCCGCCGGTGTTTCGAAGGATAATTTCTCGAACGGCCCCGCGATCTCGCTGGCGAAGCGCGCGAAACAGCGTGCGCCATTCCCACACATTTCCGCCTCCCCGCCATCGGCGTTGTAGTAGCGCATCCGAAAGTCCGCGCCGTCCACCGGCCGTTCCAAAACCAGAACACCATCCGCACCGATCCCGCGATGACGATCGCAGAGCCGCGAAATCTGACCGGCGTCAAGGTTCAGATCGCCCGCGCGATTATCGAGCATCACGAAGTCATTGCCTGCGCCATTCATTTTTTTGAAACGGAGCATGCGCACTCGTTAGCACAAGGCACCGTTAAAGCCAACTCCGCCGCGGCTGGCAGATCTGGCGTCTCCGTGATTCTGCAACCTCATAATTAACTCGTGCCCGCGACGCGCTTGCGAGAACTTTCCGCTCCGCGAATGTTCAACTCGACGCTGCTTAAAGGTTTCATCCTCGGTTGGTCTGTCGCCTGGCCTCCGGGACCGGTGAACGCCGAGATGATTCGCCGCAGCGTGCTCCCGCACGAGCTCGGTGGAGGGTTTTGGCCGGCGTTTTCGATGGGTCTCGGCGCATGTTCCGGTGATTTTCTCTGGGCGTTTGGAGTCGCTCTCGGCGCTGGAGCGGTCATGAATACTCCAGCCATCCACGCGGGACTGTCGATCGTCAGTGTGCTTCTGCTGCTAACCCTGGCGTTTGTCTTTGGACGAAACGCCTGGCAAACATGGCGCACATCACGCTCGACATCCGTATCAGAGGAGGGGAACGAAATGCCCTCAAACGGCCGGATATCACGCGGGCGTGGAAGTTACTTTCTTGGTTTCACACTCGCGATCACGAGCCCATGGAACATCGGCTTCTGGTTCGCGGTCATCGGCAGTCAACACGGGGACGATCTGCACCGCACGTTCGTCAGCTCGCTCGCTCTCGCGGCCGCAGTCGTCTTCGGGGCGGCGACGTGGGGACTCGTGTTGTGCATCGCCGCGCGAGGTGGCGCCCGCTTTTTCGGCCGTCCGGGCTGGCAGGTCACCACCCAGTCATTGACCGCAGTGGTGATGTTGCTTTTCGCGGCGAAGCTCCTCCTCCAGCTCCGTTGAGCGGAACATAGGCTTTCAGCCTGTGCGGTCAGCACGCATTCCTGCCTGTTCGCGCTGGACCTTCGCTGCGCGCACATCGCCGCTCAGCGCATAGCCGGTGGCAAGATTGTAGAGATAAGTTTGATGCGTCGGCCGTAGCGCCAGCGCCTGCTTCATTTTATTGATGAACAGAGGCATGTCCCTGTGCTCGTAGGCGCGCATGGCTTGCGCTGCGAGCGCGCGCGGACCTCTTTCCATCGGGGGTTCACCGACGGCGAGCAGAAGCGGCGGCACCAGCAGGAGCAGCAAAAGCGCGGCAGTTCTCATTTTGTTGTGCCGAAGTTCACTTCGTCGCCGAGGCAAGCGGCGCGACGAATTCCGCGATCCGCCGCGGCAGGTCCGGCGCCTTTCCGTGCTCCCCAATCTGCTGGACGATCGCGCTGCCGATGACGACGCCATCCGCCACGGCAGCAACTGCGGCGACTTGTTCCGGCGTCGAAATCCCGAAGCCGACCACCACGGGAAGGGAAGTCTCGCGACGGATGAGCGAGACTCTTTCGCCAACCGACAATTCCACGTCCTTGCGCGCGCCGGTCACGCCTTCACGCGAGACGTAATATATGAAACCCCGCGCCGCCGCCGCGGTCGTGGCGATGCGCTCCCGCGGTGTCGTGGGCGCGACCAAGCGGATGTGGAACAGCGCCGCGGATTCTGTTTCCAAATCTTCCTCAGGCGGGAGATCGAGAATCAGTAGACCGTCAACACCAGATGCTGCGGCCTCTTTGTGAAAGGCAGCCCATCCAAATTGCAGGATCGGATTCAAATAGGTGTAGAGCACAATTGGAATTTGAGAGGAACGGCGAATCGAACTCACGCATTCGAGCGCTCCGCGGACCGACGTGCCGGCCTCGAGCGCGCGCTGCGCAGCGAGCTGATTCGCGGTGCCGTCGGCAAGTGGGTCGGAAAACGGAACGCCGAGCTCAAGAATGTCGGCGCCCGCCGTTTCCAAGGCTGCCGCGATATCGATTGTGCGGGCAAGGTTTGGATCGCCCGCACAAATATACGGGATGAACGCCTTCTCGCCACGCGACCGGAGATGCTCGAAGCAGTCGTCAATTCGGTTCGTCACGTGGATCGGAAGTTTCGTGCTGCTGATGCGAGCGGCGTTTGTGGCGTGGCCAAATCGCGTGACCTCAGCATTTCAACTGCGCAAGAAAATCCGCGAACAATCCTGCGTAGAGCGGATGTCGCTCTGGGTGATATTGCACCGCGAGCGCATAAGGATAGTTCCGCAGGCGCATCTGCTCGATAATGTCATCGTTGGCGCACCAGGCTTCCACGGCGCAGGCATCGCCCGGATTTTCCACTGCCTGGTGATGCGAGCTGTTTACTTCCGAGAAGCGCACCTTCGCCGCGCGCTCGTTCCGCAGGGGCTGAATATTTTCGTCGCGCATCGCAGAGCCGTTGTGATTCGGAATATCGAGTCGCAGCGTGCCGCCGAGCGCGACGTTAAAGAGCTGCATTCCTTTGCAAATCGCGAGGACGGGAAGGCCGCGTGAAATCGCGTGTTCCATGGCCTCGAATTCCCAGCGGTCGCGATCTAGAGTGGGTGATTTGATCAACGAGGCGTCCGCGACCGGCTGCTTCAGGAATTCCTCGGAAATATCAGGCCCGCCGGTGAGCAGCAGTCCGTCGCTTTCATCTAGAACGACTGTGCGGGTGCGGGCGTTCCAGACCGAAATCTCCGGAACTTGCGCAAAAATCGGGCGAAACCATTTCGTGTCCGAGGCACGCATCCAGGTCACGAGATTCGGCATGGCCGAGTTTGCGACTGCCCATGGGTATTGTAAACAGATGCGCGTGACGATCCGCGAGCCCGCAGAAAGAGAAAATATTACGCCGCGAGATTGTTCGGATCAGGAACGAAGCTGACGGCGGCAGAACCGAAGAGCCGAGCGCGAAGAAGGCGCATTAGGCCTTTGGTCATGTCGAGCGAAGTCGAGACATCCCGCGGCGACTCCCTGAAGGTACCAACACGGGGTTCCTCGACTTCGCTCGGAATGACGGGAGAGGACAACGTCTCGGAGCAGGGAAGGGCGACGCTTAGCGGAGCCGGGACTGGGCTGGAGAAAGAAAGCGCATAGGCCTTTGGTCCTGTCGAGCGGAGTCGAGACATCCCGCCGGCGATACCCTGAAGGCACCAACACGGGGTTCCTCGACTTCGCCCGGAATGACGGGAGAGGACAACGTCTCGGAGCAGGGAGGGCGACGCTCCGCGGAGCCGGGACTGGGCTGGAGAAAGAAGGCGCATTGGCCTGTGGTCATGTCGAGCGGAGTCGAGACATCCCGCGGCGATACCCTGAAGGTACCTACCAACACGGGGTTCCTCGACTTTACTCGGAATGACAGGGAGAGGACAATGTCTCGGAGCAGGGGAGGGCGACGCTTAGCGGAGCCGAATCGGACGTTCCCTCAGGCTCGACGAACTCTCGCCCTACCCATGTCACAGCCCGAGCAATTCGCCGACGTATTTTGCGGGCGGACTGCCAAATGAGAGCACGCTGTCGTTGTAATTTTTCAGGTCGAAGGAGGTGCCGGCTTTCGCTTTGGCGCGTTCACGCAACTCGAGATGTTCGGTCACTCCGACAAAATAAGTCGAGAGCTGCGTGGAAGTCAGCCGGGCGCGTTTCCATTTTGCGACCGCTTCGCCTTCCTGCTGAAAACCTTCCTTCATCATCAGCGTCATCGCGTCCTGCTCACTCATGTGGTGGGCGTGAATTCCCTGGTCGATGAGCGCATTGCAAATCACGCGGAGCCTCATTTTCAACTGCTGCATCTTCACTTCCGCTGCGCCATAGCCGGCTTCCGCCATCATTTGTTCGGTATAAACCGCCCAGCCTTCGACGAACGTGCCGCTCTGGAAAATCGCCCGCACGAGCGTGGGCGCCTTGAATTCATTCGCGTGCGCAAGCTGCAGGTAATGGCCGGGCATGGCTTCGTGCACGGTCAAATCGCGCACCATAAAGTTGTTATACTCGCTGAAGAACGTTGCCTTGCGTTGAGGCGACCAATCACTCGGCGTCGGCGCGACTGCGAAAAACGTTTTGCCGCCATGTTCCAGCGGCCCGGGTGAATCGCAATACGCGATCGCGGTCCCGCGCTTGAATTCCGGCATCACGATCACATCGAGCGGCTCCGCGGGAACGCTGACGAGATCGTGCGCCTTCACAAACTCCGTCGCTTCGCCGACAATTTTCTGCGCGTAACCGACAATCGTGTCGTCGTTCGGATGCTGCTCGGCGAGCTTGTCCAGCACTGCCGTCGTGACCTTCTTTCTGTCCGCTAACGTCGCGTGATTCGTCCCCGGAAAATACTTTTTGTAGAGCGGCAGCGCGGTTTCGTAGATCGCGCTCTGCGTCTGCGCGAGATCCGCTCGAGCGCGCCTTTCGATCTCTTCCATGGAGAGATCGGAAGCGAGCGCGAACCGCAGTTTCTTCCGGAACTTCTCCGCGCCAATTCGAAAATCTCCTTTGGAGCGCGGCAGCAAATCTTTCTCCAGCCACTTCTTGTAATTCTCGAGCGCAACGGCGGCTCTCTCCTGTGCAGGAGCCATCTCCTTCTTCATCTGCGGCGCGCGCTCGAGCAACGGGCTGAGCCCTTCGCGCACCAGATTGATGCCGCCTTGCGCCTGCTCAATCGCGGTCTCGGTGTAAACCCGCGGCGGATTTTTCAGATTCGCCTTTGCCTGCGCGATGACGACGGGAATGCCTTCGAGACGCTTCTTCAGGTTCGGCACGCGCTGCTCCGGCGGGGCGAAATCGCGCGCGACGATGAGATAGAGGCTGTTCGAAAGGCTTTGGTTGTAAACGAGCGGGTTCCACTCGCGTTCCTTCAGCTCTTCGAGTTCGAAGATCTCATTCTCGATGTTCTCTTTGAGGATGCGAACATCGACACGATTGGCGCCGGTCAGTTGCGACAGATCGTGCAAGCTCTCGAGCTCCTGGCGAATCTTCTTCGCGCGGGCAAGCTCGTTCGCGAAAGCCTCAGGCGAGTAATCGGTCAGGCGGTCGTCGAAGCGATGGTCGCCCAGTTCGGTGGCGTATTCGGGATGCGACTGAAGCGAGTCTTCAATGTAATCATGCGCCAGCTTCTCGAATTGCTCGTCCGCCGGCGAACCGATCGCAGCTAGCACGGGCAGCAACGACGAGACTGCCGCCAAAACGAGCTTGATGTGGCGCATGCTCAAGGCGTACCCAGCTCGGTCGCGATTTCCGGATGCCCGACTTCAAGGGGCCTGTCCTGAGACTGCAGGTAAGTTTTGCCGCGATAGAACATCGCGAAGAAGACGAAGATGACGGCGGCGATGAACATCAGGGTCGCGAAGAACATAAAGTACTGCTGATCGTTCATTTTGACGGTGCCGTCAGGATTACGGATGAAATAGTTAACGGCAGCGGTGAAGAGATTGCCCATGGAAGTAGTGAACAACCAGAGCGCCATGACCGCGCTCTTCATCTTGTTCGGCGCCTGCGTATAGGAGAATTCGAGACCGGTAATGGAGACCATTGTCTCGCCAAGCGTTAGAATGACATAGGCTAGGAACTGCCAGTTTACGCTTGGTTTGCCGCCGGCGTCGATCATCCGCTGGATGTGCCAGATGACGACATAACTGCCCGCGGTCAGGAACAAGCCGATGCCGATTTTCCGCAGCGGCGTCAGGGTGAAGAAGCGATCCATTGCCGGATAAATGACGTAATTGACCAGCGGAATGAAAAGCAGAATCAGGATTGGGTTCGCCGTCTGAACCTGCGAAGCGATCAAGTCGATCCCGAACCAGTGCAGATCCATTTTCTGCGCCTGCAAGGTCCAGGAGCCGCCGCTGCTCTGATCCCAGAGCGACCAGAACACCGCGACGAATATATAAACGCTCGCGAGGCGGCCGAGAGCGCCCAAGCCTTCCCTGCTGAACATCTCCTTGATGAATCCGAGCCCGCCCGGCGGGATATGCACAAATTTCTTGCGACCGGCCCAGAAGAAAATGGTCGCGATCACCATTGCTACGCCCGGAATGCCGAAGGCCCATTTTGGACCGAAGCGCGGATCAGCCAGGAGGAACGGGCACGCGATAGTAGAAATGAAGGAGCCGGCGTTAATCGAGAAATAAAACCAACCGAAGACTTTCGAGAGCAGGTGCTTGTTTGATTCACCGAATTGATCGCCGACGTTCGCCGAGACGCACGGTTTGATGCCACCAGCACCGAACGAGATCAGTCCCAGGCCGAGAAGCAGACCGAGTCGCGTGTCATTCAGCGCGAGCGCGAAATGGCCGAAGCAGTAAACGATCGAGAGCCAGAAAATCGTCTGGTATTTGCCGATGAATCCCTCGGCCAGGATCGCACCCAGAATTGGCAGAAAATAAACGGCCGAGACGAACAAGGCGAAATTTTGTCGCGCCTCCGCGGGGCCCATGTGATCCGCTGCGCCACTGCTCGTGACGAGATATTGTGTCATGAACACGATCAGGATTGATCGCATTCCGTAGAACGAGAAACGTTCGGCGGCTTCGTTTCCGATGATGAACGGGACTCCCGGCGGCATCGTGCTGATGTTCGGCGGGGTCCGGGCGTATTTGTGGCTGGCCATGCTGGTCGTTAGGCTCCTAGCTCGATTTGAGATCGGTTACGGTTTTTTGTTCTCGGGGAAAAAGTTCGCCGGCGTCGCGCTTGCTGCGGCTTTGAGTGTGGTTCCGGAATTTGCTCCAGCGCGCGCGGGCTCCTTCGATTCCGCACGTTTCGCTCTTTCCGCGGCAGCGATTTGATACTGAGGCAACTCGCTGACGTGATGGCGTTCGCAGGAGCAGCAGAAAATAATGACAGCAGCGGCCAAGGTGACGCTGAACCTGCGGAAAAACAATCGCATGGGGCGAAAGAGTAATGTTTCGGGCGCGGACGGCGCAAGAGTAAAGGAGCGCGTCCGGGAACACAGCCGTCCTGGCTGGGCAGCCCTCTGCACAGGCGAGACGCCCGTGTTCCGTATCAAGAACGGTATTGAATTGAAAGGTGTGGCCTGCCGTTTACTATCTCGCCAATGGCACGCTCAGTGAAAAACAGCGCTTGGAATGAAGTCTTTGCGCTGGTTCTGCTCGGCATCGGAACACTGCTTTTTCTCGCACTGATTTCTTACTCGCCGAAGGACATTCCCACCTGGTTTCAGGTCCTGAACACGACTTCGTCGCCCAATAATCCAGCGCAAAATTTCATCGGCCCACTGGGCGCGATCATTGCGGGTTCTTCTTATTTCATGATCGGCGCCGCATCCTACCTGCTCGCGGCCGTCCTGCTCGGCTTTGGCGCGGCGAAGTTATTCCATTCGAATCTCCAAGTCGCGAAACGCGCCGGCTGGATTGCGCTTTTTATCATCTCGGGCGCCTGTCTCCTCCATCTGCAATCGCATTTTCTGCGCGACTGGCATTCTCGCTTCAACATTCAAGGCCCCGGCGGATGGGCGGGCTACTATTTCGGGAGACATCTGCTCCAGCGCATGATGGGGCGGGTCGGTTCCGTCATCCTGCTTGGGGGTGTTTACATCACGAGTCTGATTCTGATGACCGGATTGCGGCCGATTCATATCGTGCGCGAAACCGTAACCGGCTCGCGCCGGATAACGGAACGGCTGCGCGAACGCCAGCTGCAACGCCAGCTTCGGAACACTGACGCCAAAGGTCAGCTGGAGATCAATCAACGCGAGCTCGCGAAACAGCAGCGGTCGCTTGAGCGGCAGTTGAAAAGGAAGGGCGCTCCCGTCGATGAGTCGTCTGCAACATTCGTGTCGCCGGAAGAGTTGGCGAACCGGCCGAAGCCGCTGATCGTGGACACCACCGCTTTGCCGGCAGAGCTGGAGACGAGAAAAAAACCTTCGCTCGCGGAGCTGCGCGATCAGAGCAAGAAAGGCGCGACGGCAGTCGGCCTAACGAGTGGCAACTGGGACGCGGAGCATTACACGCTCCCCGGTTTGGACCTGCTGGATGAACACGATATCGAAGGCCGGACGGCGGCCGATCCGGCGGAGCTGGAGCGCATTCAGCAGACGCTGATCGAAACCCTCGCGCAGTTTGGGATCGCGGTCGCGCCGGGAGACATCACCAAGGGTCCCACGATCACGCGCTATGAAGTTTATCCGGCGAAAGGCGTACGGGTGGATAAGATCGTCGCGCTCGAGCGCGATCTCGCCCGCGCGACCCGGGCCGAACGGATCAATATTCTCGCGCCGATTCCAGGCAAGGACACCGTCGGAATTGAGCTGGCGAACAGCCGAAAAGTAAAAGTCACGCTGCGCGAGCTGATGCAATCTTCGGATTGGACGGAGACGAAAGCGAAACTGCCGATTGCGCTCGGCAAGGACGTTTACGGAAAAACAATCATCGCCGATCTCGCGCAAATGCCGCACCTGCTGGTCGCAGGGACCACCGGCAGCGGCAAGAGCGTCTGCATCAATGCACTCGTGGCGAGCATGCTCTTTCGGTTCACGCCGGAGGAACTGCGCTTCATCATGATCGATCCGAAGGTCGTGGAGATGCAGATTTACAACACCCTGCCGCATCTCGTGTTCCCGGTCGTGACCGATCCAAAAAAGGTGCTGCTCGCCTTGCGGTGGGTGATCGATGAGATGGAGAAGCGCTACAAAATCTTCGCGAAGGTCGGTGTGCGAAACATCACCAGCTTCAACGGGCGTCCCGCGAAGAAGACGCAGGCGGAATTGGATGAAAATGGCGCGAGCGTCCCGCTTGCGACCAACGGAAATGAGCAAACCGAAAGTTTGCCGCGCATCACAGTTCCGCGCGACGACGAACCGATCGTCCCCGACAAAATGCCCTACATCGTCATGATCATCGATGAACTGGCGGACCTCATGCAGACGGCGCCAGCTGATGTGGAAAGCGCGATCGCCCGGATCACGCAAATGGCGCGGGCGGCCGGCATTCATCTGATCGTCGCCACGCAAACGCCCCGCGCAGACGTGATCACGGGCGTCATCAAGGCGAACATCCCGAGCCGGATCGCATTCCAGGTCGCTTCAAAAATCGACAGTCGCGTCATTCTTGATGAAAACGGCGCCGACCGCCTGCTCGGCCAGGGTGACATGCTTTATCTCCCGCCGAGCACTTCGCGCCTGATTCGCGCGCAAGGGGTCCTTGTGACCGACGAGGAGATTCACCGGCTCGTTGAATTCGTCTCCGGCCAGAGTGAACCGGCCTTTGATCTCGCGATGCATGAAAAGCTGCAATCGAGCGCTGCCCCGCAGGAAGAGGTAACGGACGAGGATGAGGAGCTGGTCGAGAAGTGCCTCGAAATTATCCGGCAGGAAAAACGGGCATCGACTTCATTGCTGCAACGCCGGCTGCGCCTCGGCTACACCCGTGCTGCCCGGATCGTTGATATTCTGGAGCAGCGCGGCATATTGGGTCCCGGCGAAGGCGCGAAGCCGCGCGAGATTCTCGTCGATCTCGACGCCGCGGTCTGACGGCACGAAATCGATCTCATGGAAGGTCTCGGCAAACGTTTGCAGGATGCACGGATCGCGAAGGGTCTCTCCCTTGACGAAGCAGCGCGTCTCACGAAAATCCGGTCCAGCCGGATCTCGGAAATCGAAGCGGAAGACTTCTCAAATTTTGCCAGCCTCGCCTATGCCAAAGGATTTCTGCAAATTTACGGCAAATTCCTCAACGTGGACGTGAGCTCGTACCTCGACGCCTTCGAAGCTTCGGAAGGCGTCACCGTGGATGGCTATTCCTATTTACAGGATAACCCGGCGCCGAGGGCATCCCGGCCGGTTGCCGTTCGGAAAACGGAGAGTCGCGGCTCCTTTTGGCCGCTCATCATCGGCGTCATCGTACTTGTTGCCGGCTTCTCCCTCCTGAAATTGTTCCTCGATATCCGGCGCATCAAACCCAAGAGCGAGCCGACGATGATCGGAGTCGGTCCGACGCCGACCGCGACTGCAAACGCTCCAACGACATCTGGGACTGCGACGCCGCCGAGGATTGTCGCGCCGCGTGCATTACCGGTCGAAAATGAGAGTCCACCGATCGTGACGGCAGCGACTCCATCCGCGGCGAACGGCTTGACGACTTCGCCAGCCTTCGCCCCGGTCACGCCTCGACCGGAAGTCGCGGCTTCGACACCGGAGATTGCTACGACTGCGCCCACGGAGCCGGAAGTCCGTCGCGCGGAACCGGTCCGACCGGAGGAGTTGGCGAACTTGGAAAGGCAAGGCGCCGGCACGGTGCAGCACGTCGAGATTCGTCCGCTCAGGAAGACATATGTCAAAGTCGTGCTCGATAATGACGGCGAGAGCCGGGTCTTCGAACAATGGATTTCTCCTGCGGAGGGCGCGCGCCAATTCCGTGGGCAACACGTTTCGATCCGCGTCCTCGATCGCGGCGACGTGGATATTCGCAAGAACGGGAGGCCGGTCACGCGAGGCGACGCCGATGTCACCGTTGAATGATTCCGGCGTGTTCGTGAGTCCTGACGCAGCTGAGGTCGAGGAGCCGGAGTCTTCGGCACGTCATAGATCGCCGCTCCAGAACCGCGCAGCAGCCAAGGTTGGAATGATCAGTCTGGGTTGTGCCAAAAATCTGGTCGATGCGGAGATCATGCTCGGGAGCGTTTTGCAGCGCGGCATGGAGATCACACGTGAGGCCGAAGAAGCCGATGTCCTTGTGATCAATACCTGTGCGTTCATCGATTCAGCGAAAGAGGAATCGATCGACGCAATTCTTGACGCGCATCAGCTCCGAAACCATCCGCAGCACAAAAAGCCCGGCCAGAAGTTGATCGTCAGCGGCTGCATGTCACAGCGGTTTTCGCAGGAGCTGCGCGCACAGCTGCCAGAAGTGGATGCGTTCATCGGGCTCGATCAGGTGAACCAACTCGGAGAGATTGTGGAGCAATTGCTGGCGCAAGATTCCATCTTGCGAACTGGGGAAAAGGAAACTTGGAAACTTACGCCACTTCTTGTCAGCTCGAAGCCGAGTTACATTCCAGATTACGACACACCTCGCTTTCGGTTGACGCCATCGCACAGCGCCTACTTGAAGATTGCGGAAGGCTGCAATCATCCATGCAGCTTTTGTGTCATCCCGCAAATGCGGGGCCGGCATCGGAGCCGGCAACCGGCTTCGGTGCTGTCGGAGATGCGTTCGCTCGTGGCGGAAGGCGTGAAGGAGATCAATCTCATCAGCCAGGACACGACCTATTACGGAATGGATCTGTGGAGCGAGAAAGCGGGACCGCGCCAACTGATCGATTCCTCGCGCGGACCGACACTGGCGGCGTTGCTGCGCGAGATTCAACAGATCGAAGGCGAATTCTGGGTCCGGCTCCTCTACACCCATCCCGCGCACTGGAGCGCGGAGTTGATCGAGACGATTTCGGCCTGCGACAAGGTCGCCCGTTATGTGGACATGCCACTACAGCACATCGATGAAATGATGCTCGGCCGGATGCGCCGCGAGACCAGCCGAAGCCATATCGAAGACCTGATTGGCGCATTGCGCGACGGCATTCCGGGGCTCGCGTTGCGGACGACGTTTATTGTGGGTTTCCCCGGTGAAACCGACGCCGAGTTCGAGGCGTTGATCGAATTCATCCAGCGCGTTCGCTTTGAGCGTCTCGGAATATTTAAGTACTCACAAGAAGAGGGCTCCCGCGCGGCGAAGATGCCCGGCCAGCTCTCGAACCGGTTGAAGAACGAACGTTATCGGGAGGCGATGACAGTCCAGCAAACGATTGCCCGCGAGACCGCACGCGAAAAGGTGGGACGAGAAATGAAGCTGCTGATCGATCAACCGCTCATCGCTCGCACTGAAGCGGACGCGCCCGACGTGGACACACGCGTGATTCTTTCGGCGGAGGCCCCGGTTGGCGAGTTCGTCCGGCGTCGGATCGTCGGGACGTATGGCTACGATTTAGTCGCGTAAGCTGCCCTCGTCCGCTCAGTTTTTGGCGCTTACGAGCGTGTTGCGGCGCAGATAGGGAGTGACAGCGCCTCGGATTTCAGCGACTTTATCTGACAGAGACCGGAATCGATGGCCGATTTGAGCGAACCAACAAAAGAGCCTGCCGGAATTATTCTACCGCTGCCGGCCGATGCTCAAGTTGGAGGTCATGGCAGTGAACCGGACGCTCCCGACGCGGGCAATTTGCCCGGCCTGACGTCGCCAAACCAAATTTCAAGGACAGCTGAGGAAGCAACCGCGTCGGCTGGGGAACCTCGTTCAAACACAAACGCGATCCCGCCGGTATTCCGTCCGCCGCCGTTGCTGCCGCAAACTCCTCCTGTCGACGTGCCAGGCGCGGAGAAGCCAGTTCCACCGGCTGTGTTGCCGCCGCTTCCGATTCCGCCGGCGCCACCCGCGCCTAAGGCCGTGCAAACGCGCTCGGTTGTTGAGCCTGCCAGCTCCGCTCGCTCGATTCCGGCAGCAGAAACGACGCGCGTCAACACTCTGCGATCACCCGCAGTTTCGCGGACACCGCCAGTCCCAACCACGACCACCCCGCCTCTGGTCGCCCGACCGCCAGCCGCGATCTCCCCTGCCGCACCGAGCGTGCGGACTGTTGCCGCGCCGGGCACATTCGATTCGATCCCGAGAGTATTGAGCTGGAGCGTCCTGGCAATTTCCAGTCTGATTTTGATTATCCAGATTTGGAGCTACTTTTCTACATAAGCTTATGGAAAATTCCGCTGCAGTAACCCTCGACGAAGCTAATTTTGAAGACGAAGTGACGCGCAGCACCAAGCCGGTGCTCGTCGATTTTTGGGCCGAGTGGTGTGGCCCGTGCAAAATGATCGCGCCTTTACTCGACGAAATCGCGAAGGAGAAGGGTGACACCATTAAAGTGGCGAAGGTGAATGTGGACCACAACCAGAGCCTCTCGTTTAAATACAACGTCCGGGCGATTCCGACGCTGCTCTTCTTTAAAAACGGCCAGGTCTGCGATCAGGTCACAGGCATGACAAGCAAGAAAAACCTGCTCGACCGGATCGACGCACTCGCCGTGTAGGCGCTGTCCCTTCAGGGCATCACACCCGCGATGATCCCTGAGGCGGGCGTAGCGCGACCGTCCCGGTTGCGAAATGGGGAATTCAAAGACGCAAGCGGGGCGCATCGCTACAAAGCAGCCACGCGCATGCGTGAGAAATCCGTGGCCGAAACGGCTTGTCGGACGTCTCTCAAGGTCGCTTGCACGTTATCGTATTGCGCCCGGCGCGGCTCGAACGCGCAACCTACAGCTTCGGAGGCTGTCACTCTATCCAATTGAGCTACGGGCGCAGCTTGGTCGGAGTATAAGAACTCGCGGTTAAAGCACAACCGCGGGCGCCGCGCACCCGAGTTTCGTTTGCATTTGCTGCCGGGCGGACTGAAGATGAACGCCCGTCAGTCGGGCAACCAGGAAACCGTTATGAGCACGATTATCGAGGCAATTGAGAAAGAGCAGCAGAAAACCGATGTCACCAAATTCAAGGTCGGCGACGGCGTCCGTGTTCACACCCGCGTCGTCGAGGGTGACAAGGAGCGAATCCAGATTTTTGCCGGCATCGTGATCGGCCGGAAAGGACGCGGCTTGAACGAGACATTCACGGTTCGGCGAATTTCCTATGGCGAAGGCGTCGAGCGCATCTTCCCGGTGAATTCGCCGCGCGTCGCGAAAGTGGAAGTGGAAAAGCCCGGTCGCGCGCGCCGCGCAAAGCTAAATTATCTGCGGGATCGCAAGGGCAAAGAGGCCACGGCGGTTCGCGAGTAGCTGAAGCGCCGTCACAGCTATGGCCGTCGGTGTCCGCTCCGGCGAACAGTTTCCGGGCGCTGTCTCATCAACGGGTGTGCGATAGTTAGAGGCTTCGTTGACACGTCGTCGGCCGCAGTTTCAGCAATGTTTTCACTGTAAGGCACCGCTGAACGAGCGGATCATCATACGCGGCACGTGCAGGGATTGCTGACTTCCTTGCAGCACGATCATCCGGGGGCCTGATACGTCACGACTATGCACATCCTTCTCGATCACGATAACTGTCTCGAGGTGCTGATCGCCCGCTAGCAGTCCATCGCGGTCAAACGCATGATCGACCAGTTCATGGGCGCAAAAAGGGTGAAACACGGACGCCTGACAGCGACGAGCATCCGCAAAAATCGGCCCATTACCGCGCGGGCGATGGCATTTCTACCGGAGTGACGAATCTCAATGGCTGGAATTCATTGGAGATTCAATCATCAATGATGTGCCCGCGAACGAACCGCTTGAAGCAACGATGGGAAATGCATTCGATTTGGTGGGGGAACAGCGGCAAACCAAATTCAGCGATGCAGAAACGGGAAACACACCGTCAACGAATCGTTCGAAATCAGGTTACGCAACCGTCGCACGACACCCGTCGAAATACGTGTAATCGAACATCCTTTTCGCTGGCATGACCGGAGGTTGACTGCGCAATCCGACCCTGTGGTGGAATCAAAAACACGGACGATGGAATTCGTGTTACTATCGAACCTAACGAGGAGCGAGTTGTAACTTACTCTATTCTTTATTCACATATTCCAGTCCCTCGAGCCGCCGAATAGCTGTTGGTGCTTTTCTTGCGCTTCTTCCAGCGCTCGACGGCCAGGCCGAGCGCCATTGAATCGGGGCAGCGAGCGAGTCAACCTCATTGCGATGTTGATCATCGCGCGGCGTATCTAGTCTCTCGCCTGCTCAGGCAGCGGATTGTTTCAATGCAGCCTTCGTGTCGTAGTTTATCGCCTTGAGTACCATCACTGAAATTCAAGCGACTATTGCAAATTCGCGGGCGAAAGAGAAATCGGAGCTCGTCGTCTGGTTACGCTCGCAAGATGAAATGCGAATGTCCGAACACGAAGAAACCGCGTTGCTTGCGGCCTTGAACAAAGCGATGGACAAACTCGATGGCGGCTGTGGCGTCCCAGTCGCGCGCTTCGCGAGGTGGCGGCCAGTGGCTTACAAAGTAATCTTCGCGCCTGCTGCGCCGAACGGAATCAGACATCCAGACGCGAGCGCATTCGATAATGAAGTCGAAGAAAAGTTGCACCGAAATAACGCAGCACGTGGTCGGCTCGAACCGATCCGTTTTCCGCGGCGAAAATGTGAATAGTCTCGCGCAGAGCGCGTACATAGCGCGCGCGGACAATGCCGGAATGGTGTTGAACAGTGAAGTAAAAGCCCGGCTCTCCGAAGCGATTGCCGGCCGATGTCACGACAAAGGAACCATCAGCACGATCTTCAGTCCGCATGATCACAATCGCGTTGCCGTTCGGGAGAGGGAAGACAACCTTGACGCACGGATCGGCGCTGTCGGGAAGGCTACAGACCGAATAGAATCCGGCGTAAAGAACATTGCCAGTGCCCTGCAACCGCCGGAACCAAACAGTATAGCGGGGCGAACTGGTCGCAGGATCAACGAGCTGAAGGACCTCGCTCGTGACCCCCTTGCTCGTGTCCAGGCTTGAGAGCGGCACATTAAGTTGCTGCAGGCGTCGGCTGAAGAGAACAGCCAAAAGCCAACCGAAAGGTCGGAAGAAGCCGCGCCACTCAGCCCAAGCGTCCAACTCGTAAGCGGAGGTTTGCTCATAGAAACGCACAACGCTCGGTTCGACCAAAGACGGGTCGAAAGAGGCCCCGCTAAGTGCGGCGAAACTAGAGACGATTCCCGCATGCTCTGCTTGGCGAACGCACAGCCCCTCCTTTTCAGCTAAGGACGCAAAGTAGTCGCAGGTGATGCCGATTGTCGGTGCGATCGGCCCAGCCAGCCAGGGCTCGGATAAAAGACTCACTCGTCGTCCAGTTAAATTAGCCCATTGTTGGGTCACCCAATCTGATAAAAAGCCGCGCTTCGGGCCGAGCCACATCATCAAGGACTATGTTAGCATCGAACTCACAGCGCGCTTCAGGAGATACTCTCATACGGAAAAGGCGCTGCCGGCGACGCGGCAATTTGCTTCAACAGCAGTCAAAACCGAATGTCTTGAATATCACGTGCGTGCACCGGACGATCGCCGCGGGAATTCTTCTGTTGTTTTGCCGAAAACAGTCCCACGAAGCGCCGATTTTCACCTCGAAATTTACAAGACTTCGCCAAGACATTCTGGCCAAGGTGTCCGCAGCCCTGTCACCGCGTCCGCGCGCCCGCATCACTCCCCGGCGCGCCCGCATACACGAACAGAACGCTCAACCATCCCTTCTGCTCTTTTATGCTGTGCACAGCTGGTCGAGCGTCGCGAGGTCCGAGGCATCGTCTGGAAAATTGCGTTCTCGTCGCCTCCTCGATACACTTCCGCCTTTCGCGATACCGGTCTGAAATTGTGGCTAAAACGTTCTCGATTGTCTGTTTTTCTAGGCGTGACGCCGTTTTCAGGAGCGGCATGACGTGCAAAACGATCGCGTCGGATAGTGCTTTGCATCTCTAGACGACGTAGTAAAGAGCAGGAAATTGTCGAAAACAAAGCCGAGAAGATGATATACGTGAGTCACGTATGTGCATTACGCAGTGTCGCACCAGCCGTAACACAAACATTCTGCTTTGGTTAACCTTCCGCTTCAGTTCGCAGCAGGGAAACGCGCTATACGTGACTCACCCAATACACACACCAGCGGACATTGTTATCCAGGCAGACGCTCCGGCTAACCGTGCCAGTCCGGGTCGCTCCTTGCGATACTCGCGGTCCAGGCGAACTCTCTACCTAACGACCGTGAGAAAAGTATGTTTCACCGCCTATAGCCTTGCGTTCGCTTAAATCAGGTCTATTAGACTGTTCGAAAAAGGGGTGACGGAAAGCGATTTCTGCCACGCCTTTTTGAAATAACACATGTCTCCAGCTTGCTTCCTAGGTTCCATCGGGATTATAGAATCGTCGCCACGTAGGCTTTTTACTTGGGGCATGCTTCGCCTATCCGAAACCAAAGCGTAATGCGTGACTCACGTAAATTAATACAGCAGTGGGAAGCGCGCTATACGTGAATCACGTATGACTCAAGCAGCAGGCAAACGCTCTACGTCGCATCGCGTTCACTTTACGATGATCTGACTCGTCGCTTGGAAAGCGGTGAAAGCCCGACGCTTTTAGCGCCCCTGGAAACGCTCGTCATTCATGCGATGGCTTGTGCTTTTGACTCCATCGGACGCGGATTGCTCGCGCGTCGCTTGTGAGAGCGCTCCCAACAAAGAGGCCCCTCGTTCAGTGTCGACCTCGCGCCACCGATCAGGTGAATCGTGCTTGTCATTACCAGTGGTCGTTCCTACGCTCAGCGCCCGATGTTTGGCTCCGCGGAACAGAACCGGGCAGCGCCGGTCAGATGATTGTCACCCAGAATAGCCTCGTCTCGAGGCTGCGGCATGGAGGATCGAATTCGGATTGGGAAAGATTCGATTCGTTGTACAAGCCAGCCATCCTCGCCTTCGCCGCCTCCCGTTTGCTCAACGAATTCGACTGCTGCGATGTGTTCCAGGAATTTTCGATCCGAATGCACCGGGCGGGTTTTTCAAGATTCGACCCGGAGAAAGGAAGGTTCTCCAGTTTTTTGTTCAGGGTTGCGGACGGCTTTGTGAACGACGCCATTCGGCGCCGCGCCCGCGCGGAGTCTCGTCACGTCGCGATCGAGCTGCCAGCGCCAGAAGGTTCAACGTGGCGACAACCGCTTCCGGAACCAGGAAGGAATCCTGCCGAAGCCGCGGAGTGGCAGGGTCAGATCGCTTTGGTTCACAGCACTCTACGTTTTCTTCTCGAGCACGACTGTTTTCAGGCGAAAACTGTAGCTGTTTTCAACGCCGTAACCTTCGAGCAAAAGAGCTCATTGATGCCGAGGGGCGCCGCACAGGCTATGACTCCGTGACAGGTAATGTCGTAAGTCAAATTCCTAATTCTGTCGTGCTCCTCAACGCAATCGCCGATCTGGATAGCGATGACCCTCCGACGGACTTTCCCTTGGAGTCCTCATCGAAGGCAGGCTCGAAAACAGCTATTCGGTAAAAGTGACCGGATACGAGCCCGGCGATTACACGCTTAGCTACACCTCCGTGTATTCAAACGATGACAGTAAAACCAGCACGCAGACCGGGACTGCGCATCCGGGAGTGACTCAAGCCTGTACACCATCCTCGCAAGTGGTACCTACGTGTACTCCGACACCGACGGCGACACTAGGATCCACTGCCACCTTGGCCCCGACACCTACTCCGGTAGTCGCCAGCTCACTTTCGGTGACGGCAATCCGAGGACAGAATTTCGGTATCAGATAGCTGCGACTAACAATCCGGTTGGCCGCATATAAATGGACCTGTGAAAGCGGCAATTCCCGATGGAGCTGGTGGATTTTATATAGGTGGAGACTTTTCTGAGGTCGGTGATTTTATACGTCACCGTGTGGCTCGCATCCGCTCCGATAAGACGGTCGATCCGAATTTCGATCCGAACATTGGGCTCACATGTACCTACACTTTACGTAATGGATACGGCGACTTTCCCGTCACCTTCTCGTCTTCTGTCCGATGTATGGTCCTGGATGGATCGAAACTATACATCGGCGGCAGTTTTCAGAAGATCAATGGCTCCGTTGATCGATGGAGCTTGGCTTCGGTACAGTGCAACGGGAACCACGCCTATGTTCGACCCACACGTTAGAAACGACGTCGTTGGTACTATTGGCCCCATCAATAATTCAGGTCAGGTAAATTGCGCGGCGGAGTAATTTATTTTGGCGGCGGTATCCTTCAGATTAATCAGCCTAATACCGCCGGAGGCGCCAGCGAAAAGCTCCGACCGTTTATTGCTGCTGTTGATAAGACTACGGGAGTCGCGACTGCTTTGAGTCCAAATACATACCCGTATATTGTTACGGGGGGCGCTAATTTGATACCTAACGCGATAGCGGTGTCTGGATCTAGCGTTTTCGACCTCGACGCAGAGCGGCGGCGCTTCAGGATTCACGGCTAGTGGAAGCGGCAATATCAACGACACGGTGACCATGCCTTCCGGGAGCAAGGTCACCTACAAAGCGACGGGCACGATCAGTGGGTCAGCCACTGGCTCGATCTCCGATACCGCAACAGTGACGTCGCCAAATGGTGTCCCAGATCCGAACACCACCAACAACAGCGCGAAGGACACCGATACGCTGTGATTCTGCGGCGATACGAAAAAAGGTGTTGTTATTGGCTGCGTTTCGGGCTTGGGAACTGAAGCATCGGATCGATTCGGAGCCAAGTAGGTAAGTCATCGCCACAGTTGTCGGACGGATGGCCGATAGAGCGCGATTTCGGATGCTCGGCGTCCGGGTAGGAATTCTTAAGTTCCCGGGGATCACGAATTCAGCCATATATGTTGGCTCTCATACTCGTGTCTGCATTTTTCTGGCGACTCGGCACCTTTAACACGGAAATGGCAGCAACGATGCCCGCCCCAGTTCGTCTGATGCCGGACATTTTGCGGGTTCGTGGCTTTCGGTTCTTTTTCTTCAGTCGCGAGGGTCAGGAGCCACGGCATGTTCACGTGGAGCAGGCGGCGCGCTACGCGAAGTTCGGACTGGAGCCGATCGAGTTGGTCCAGTCCCGCGGCTTCCGCGGTTCGGAGCTTCGCGAGATTCACTCTCTGATTGCGGATCACCGCGCGAAGTTTATTATTGCGTGGGATGAGCACTTTAGCTAGTAAGCCGTTTGCGGACGCCGTGGATGTCTCGTGCACTGCCGACGAGTTGATGGTCACGCTCGCGGATGGTCGTAGAACTTCAGCGCCACTGGATTGGTTTCCGCGGCTTCTTCGCGCCACTGCGGCTCACCGCGCAAAGTGGCGGCTTATTGGACGCGGCGTCGGAATTTACTGGGACGATGTCGATGAAGATATCTCGGGTTCGAACTCTTTTAGCTTCGTAGCCGCAAATCGTCCCAAGTGGAGGTCGAGTGTGGCAGATGAATCTTTAGTGTAAAAGGCCCATTGACTGGGATCGCGCTTAAGGAAGTGTCCTCTCATGTTCCGATCCCAAGGGGACCGCGATGAGAACCAAAGGTGACGCGACGGGATCTCTCGACTGCGCTCGAGATGACGGTTGGGGGTTGTAACGCGGTTCACGCTCGCCTTGAAACTACGTCAGTAGAACAGATTTCGGGAGTGACTTTGCACCTGTAGCGGCGCTATCTTTGAGCGTCGTTTCTGCCGCTCCCGACTGGACAGCATCGGCCTTTGTAGACTGCCGCTACAGGACTTTCAAACCGCTTCTGCAATCGACATCATCTCATGTTAACCTCAGCGTTCTTTTCGGGCACGGCCCCGATGGGAGTTTCGCAATTCAATCTCGCTTGGCTGCTCCTGATCGCTGTTCTTGCGGCTCTCGTGCTTCTTGTCCTGGTTCGCCGGCGACACGGCCGAAAACGAATGGCTCGGAGTCGAGAGGATATCTCCGAACTCAGCGAATTGTTTGGTATGACCTCACCCGCGGAGCGCGAGTACGTGCGGGAGTATGCGGCGAACCTCTATCTCGGAGAAGGAGCGATTGTCGATCTTGGTTGCTGGCTTGGGTCATTCACCGTCCCGCTGGCGGTGGGGCTGCGCGCCAATCCGGGACTTCGCGGACGAAATTTAAAGATTCACGCTTACGATCTATTTCGATGGGAAGACTGGATGAACTTCTGCGTCGCTGGCAGCCGGCTAGAGGGCAGATACAAACAAGGGGACAGTTTCCTGGACGCTTTCGTTGAGCAAATCGCGCCGGTGGCCGAGCTAGTGGAGATTAAATCGGGGGATTTGAATCAAGCAAGGTGGGACCCGGCTGTCGCGATCGAATATCTCGTGGTCGACGCGATGAAATCATGGGACCTGACCAATAGCATTGTGCGCAATTTTTTTCCTGCGCTCAGACCAGGACTTTCGCTGGTGCATCACCAGGATTTCGCTCATTATTATACCCCTTGGATACATCTGATCATGTATCGCTTTAAGCGGCATTTTGAACCGCTTGCTTACATTCGGGAAGGTTCTTATGTCTTCCGGTGCCGGGAGCAATTACCCCCTGCGCTTTACGAAAGGAGCTACAGCTTCGACGATTTTCCCGATGATGAAGCAGAAGAGGCTTTCGAATATTCACTGAGCCTGATCCCGCACCCGGCCAGGCTCAACGTGCTCGCGGCGCGGATCATGATGCGCATCCATCGCGAGGATTGGGTGGGCGCATCCGCGGACTTGGAACGGGCTCGAGCTGCGACAATTCCGATGGAGAAAGTGCTAAAGATAGTCGCCGCAACACTGGACAAAAGGGACTCTCGGAAGCCGCCGGATCTTCGCTGAGTTTGGCTTTTCGGCTCGTTCGTGGAGATTCGTCAACGCATCATAAACCCGGTTGACTGCTCGGCACCGGTTGTCTCCGTCGTTGAGGTCAATCGGCTCGCTTTAACTAAGAGCTAACGAATTGTGCGAGATCAGCATCCGGCACACGTCTGTTTCAGAGAGAGCCGAAAGCGTCGGCGAGGTTGAGTTTGCCACGCTGGCGAGACTTTCAGATAACGCCACGGATCCTTTCCCGAAAGCGTTTGGTTCGGGATGACGTGCTTGCGCTGCTTTATGAGATGCTGATGAACTCTAGAGCTGTTTTCGAGAATGAATGGCAATGCAATTGCGGAGAAGCGCCCTCGTCCTACCCTTCTCCCCCAAGGAGAAGGAGCTTCGCAAGCCGGAGGCTCGCGCTACTTTACCTCGACGACATTGCCGCTGGCATTCTTCGGGAGGAGCGATAGTCTGGCGGATGTTTCTTCAGGGAGGACTTCGCGCCTTTGTCGCGATCGCGATTACGGCTGCGCCGCTCGCCGCGGAACCACCTCGGATTCCGCCAGATCAACTCGCCCACGCGATCAGGACCGATGGCGTCACGATCCCATCGCCGGGTGAGCTGTTCGCGGCTCTGGAAAAGCCAGGAAAGCCAAATTGGGCGGCTCAATATCGCGGTCCGCTTCCGATGACATATAGCAACCGGGCGCAGATCGCGCTCAACCTTGGCGGATTGGTCGCCGATGGGTTCATCGCGGTCGAAGCGCAGGATGGCCAGCAGGTCAAGAATATCGGGACCGACATCGTGAAACTCGCAAAAGCTCTTGGCGTAAGCGAGCGCGTTCTAAGCCGCGGGAACAGCATCAACGAATTTGCGGAGCATAGTGAATGGAGCTCGTTGCAAGAAGAGCTAGAAGCGACGCAAAACGAGGTAAAAACTTCGATGCAGTCACACAGCGATCAGGACCTTGTGATTCTCGTTAGCCTAGGCGGCTGGATTCGCGGCACGCAGGTCGTGACTGCATCCTTGCTTCAGAATTTTGATGAACACAACGCGGCGGTGCTGCGGCAACCAGCGCTCGTGAATTTCATTCACTCGAAGATCAACGACATCTCGCCCGAGCTACAGAAGGATGCCCTTATCAAACTTGTTGGCGATCAGCTCGGGAATCTGGAGAAACTCGTGGCGTTTCCTCCGGGAAAAGCGCCTTCCATCGACGAGGTTCGGAGATTGAACGAAGCGGTCACCAGCCTGATGGGAGAGATTCAAAATAAGGCGGACGCAAAATGAGGACCGCTCGCCTCCTGCTCTACTGCCTCGCGCTGGTGATTGCGCCGCTTTCTGTGCGCACGGCGGAAAGCGATCAGGAGGTGGCAGCGCGTAAAGTAGCTCTCGATCTGGCGGGCGCGTTTTCAAATGACGGATTCAAAATTCGAGACGGCCACTGGGCGGGCGAGCTGAAACCTGGAGAACACGCCTTGATTGCGGTAAATTTGTATGCGGGCAACCAGTACTGGTTCTCGGTCGGCGCGACGGAGAAGGCGAACAAGATCGGGGTCGAACTCTATGACGAAGCTGGACGGAGACTTGCTACAGAAGAGTATAATAACGGAGACAAAGCAGCAGTCGGGTTTCCCGCCACCATCAGTGGTCAGTATTTCGTTTCGATTACTCTGGTGGAGGGTGAGCCTTCGACCTGTTGCCTGGTTTACTCATATAAGTAATGGAATGGCGCGAGTGGCACAATTCCCACGGCTGCAAGGCTGGAGTTGGGTTACGTTAGGCTTGGTCGCAGCAGCGTTCATGACCGGCTGCGCAATGGAGAATGACGCCGTGTCGGTGAGGGCGAATGGCGGGAAATTCTTTTCCGTGAAGGCGGATAAAACGGCGTTCTTCCGCTACGGGCCGCAACAGGGAAACGGCCCCGACAGCGAATTGCCGCGCGACACTCTACTGACGCTCATCCGGCCCTCGTTTGGGTATTCGAAAGTGCAGATCGTCGAGGACGGCCAGCAGGGATTTGTGGCGAGCGACGACATCAAGGAGGCGCCACCGACATTGGTCGCCGCGCTGACGACGTCGCCTCGACAGGCTTCGACGCGGAGAAACGAAGGAGAACGCTTTCGTTTCAACACAGACGATTCTCGGTTAGCACCGCCGCCAGAGCAATTACCAGGTCCCGATCTGCCACCGGAATCTCCGCCGCAGTAGGAGTTCGCACCGCCTCCGCTCTTCTCGCCCCGCGCGTTTCGGGTATGCTGATCCCGCAATTGGCATGACATCGAGGCAGGTTTTCTACGAAGGGCGTGTTCAAGGCGTTGGTTTCCGCTATACCGTAAAGCAGATCGCAAAAGGCTTCGACATCACTGGGTCGGTGCGAAATCTCGCCGACGGCCGGGTCGAAGTGCAGGCATCCGGCGCGGAAGAAGAGGTCCGCGGATTTATTGATGCGATCGCGGAGAGTGAACTCCCCGCGCACATCCGGAAAAAGACGGAAGGCACTATTGCGCCCTCGCAGATCGCGACGGGAGGGTTTGAAATTACACATGAGTGACGCGGTTGCCGTGATCGGAGTGACGAAAGTTTTTCCGATTCCATTCCAACGCCGCCGGGTCACGGCGGTCCGCGACCTGACCCTGCGAGTGGAAGCCGGCCAGGTCTATGGCCTGCTCGGTCCGAACGGCTCCGGCAAAAGCACGACGCTGAAAATGATCCTCGGTCTCGTGGCGCCGACTCGTGGGAGAACGGAAATCTTTGGGCGGGACAGCGAAATCGTTGCCAGTCGCGCTTCCGTCGGATTCCTGCCGGAGAGTCCGTATTTTCCAAAGTATCTGACTGGTGAAGAGACGCTCCGGTTTTTCGGAAAAGTGTGTGGACTCCACGGTGCGGGATTGACCGATCGCGTCCGAGAAATGCTTGAACTCGTCGGCCTAACAAGTGCACGCGATCGCCGCCTCGCCGGGTATTCGAAAGGAATGTTGCAACGCATCGGCCTGGCCCAGGCCTTGATCAATGATCCGAAGCTGGTGATCCTGGATGAACCCACGGCCGGCGTCGATCCGGCGGGATCGCGCGAGTTTCGGGATCTCATTCTCGATCTCAAAGGCCGCGGAATCACAGTGCTGCTCTCGTCGCATTTGCTCGAACAAGTGCAGGAGATTTGCGACCGGGTCGGGATTCTCGCCGACGGAGTGCTCGTGCGGGAAGGTCCACTCAAAGAGCTGATCGCAATCGAGAATCAAACCGAGCTGGTCTTCGAAAACGCGTCGGCCGAGTTGATGGCCGACCTGGAGCAACGTGCCGCCGACGCCGGCGCGACGCTGGTGCAACGTCGCACCCGCCAGACGACATTAGAGAAGCTCTTTCTTGATGCGACGCAGCCGGCGCCGAAGCCGTGACCTGGAGGTCCTCGTGAGCCACTCCCAGCATCGCCCGCTTTCGCTCGGCCGCGTCGGCGCGCTCACCTCGAACACGCTCACGGAACTGACGCGGCTCCGAGTTTTCTATGTGCTGCTGCTCTTCGCCTTGTTCCTGATCGGCAGCTCTCTGTTCCTCGCGCGGCTGACCTTCCAACAAGAGTTTCAAGTCCTCAAAGACGTCTCGCTCGGCGCGATCAGCATTTTCACCTCGGTGCTCGCCATCGTCGCCACCGCCCGGCTCCTGCCCCAGGAAATCGAGGATCGCACGATCTACACCATTCTCGCGAAACCGGTGCATCGCGGGGAGTATCTGCTCGGCAAGCTCGCCGGCGTGCTCCTGCTGCTTGCGATCAGCACGATCCTGATGACCGGCCTCTTCGTCGCCGTCCTTTATCTGCGCGAACACTCAGTCCTGGCGGAGACCGCTCGTCAGATGCGCGGGGGATCGAGTGAGCAATTACAGGCTGCGCTCGACGCCGTTCGCGCTTCGGCCTTCAACTGGAATCTGGTTTCAGGGATCGCGATTATTTACATCAAGGCCGCGTTGCTGGCGTCGCTCACGCTTTTTGTCTCTACTTTCGCCAGCTCCAACATCTTCACGATTGTAGTCATGGTGTTCGTTTACTTCATCGGCCATCTCCAAGGCACGGCGCGCGAATATTGGCTGCACGAGCATGGCGGCAGCTGGCTAGCCGGGACGTTTCTCGGTTTCGTCGCGCTCATGTTTCCCGATCTTCAACTCTTCAACCTCGTTGACGACATTGTCGTCGGCACGGCGATTCCGATAGGCTTGTTTGGAAAAACCGCGGCACTGGGCGCGTTCTACGTCATTATCTATTTCCTGCTCGCGTGGGCCGTTTTTTACCGAAAAGAACTATGATCCGTGTTCTTCTGATCTTCGCTCTCCTCTTCGGCGCGGGGATCGCGAAGCTGCCAGCCGAACGCGCGATCTCGGCCGCGCATCGGCAGCTCCATTTTCGCGAGGTGGACTTCGGATTGACTCTCAGAGAACAGGTCGGTCAACTCGGATTTGTGGCAGCTTTGAGCGGTTTTCGCGCGGTGGTCGCAGATTTGGTTTTCATTCAGGCGCACGTCGCCTGGGAGCGCACGGAGTGGGGCCGTGTGCTGCTGTTATTCCGCCAGGCGACGACGCTGCAGCCGCGTTCGATTCTGTTCTGGGACATGGCGGCATGGCACATGGCGTGGAATGCGAGCGTCGCCGCGATGAATGATCCCACGCAGCCCCGCCTGACGCTGCGGTTGCGCGCGCAGCGGGAGTATTTCGATCTCGGCCGCGACTTTCTCGAGCGCGGCATCCGCAACAACCCGGACCGGCCTCAGCTTTACGAAGCGCTCGGCCGTTTGTACCGCGACAAATACCACGATCATGCCCGCGCCTCGGAATTCTTCGGCAAAGCAGCTGAGATTCCGGGTGCGCCGGGCTACGACCGGCGCTTCTCTGCCTACGAGCTCTCGTATTGCGATGGCCGCGAAGAGGAAGCCTACGAGCGATTGCATCGGCTCTACGAAAGCGGCGAGAACGAGCGGCTTCCCACGTTGATCACGCGTCTCAAGCTGCTTGAGGGGAAGTTGGGCGTGCCGACCGACCGACGCATCCCGGAGCGATCGCCCTAACGAAGCGAAGCACTGATGCGTTACGCCATCTTCAGCGATCTTCATGCGAATTTGGAAGCGACTGAAGCTGTCCTGCAGGATGCACGCGATCGCAATTGCATGGAGTTCGTCTGTTTGGGCGACATCGTCGGTTACAACGCGAATCCGCGCGAGTGCGTCCGGATTGTTCGCGAAATGGACTGCCCGGCAGTGCAGGGAAATCATGACGAACAGGCATCCCGCGCCGTCTCGTCAAAGGACTTCAACGAACTGGCTGAACGCGCGCTTGACTGGACCCGCGCGCATCTTACGGAAGAGGAGAAGGCATGGCTCCGCGAACTGCGCATCATGCGGCAAATTCGCGATTTCACGATCGTGCATGCGACGCTCGATTCGCCGAGCCATTGGGGTTACGTCTTCAATAATCTCGAGGCGGCCGCGAGCCTCACGTATCAACAGACGGCGGTTTGCTTTTTCGGCCACACCCATGTGCCGGGCGCGTTCGTGCGCGGCCGAGGTTTGCAGCGCGTGCAGCTCGAGCAGCTCACGATCGAAGACGGGAAGAAATACTTCATCAACAGCGGCAGCGTCGGCCAACCGCGTGACGGAGACTGGCGCGCCGCGTATTGCATTTACGATCTGGAGCAAAACCTCGTCGAGCAGCGCCGGGTAAAATACGATCTGGCGGCGACGCAAAAAAAAATTATCGAGGCCGGATTGCCGCGGCTCCTCGCCGAGCGTTTACAATTGGGCCGCTAACGAGAAAGTCGACGCGGCCGCCTGAGCTCAGCCATTAAATCGATCTTGATCATCAAGCCCAGTTCGCTGGGCGATATCGTCCACACCTTGCCGGCGGTGGCGCTGATTCGCGAGGCGAATACAAAGGCAAAGATCACCTGGGTCATTAATCCCGAATGGGCGACGCTTCTGCGCGGCAATCCAGACATCGATCATGTCCACATCTTCCCGCGCGCCGAGTTCCGAGGGCTCGACGCTCCGCGTAATCTCTTCCCCTGGATAATGAAGACCCGCGCGCTCCGGCCCGACGCCGCTGTCGATTTTCAAGGATTGTTGCGGAGCGGGCTCATCGCAAAAATCAGTCGTGCGAAGATGGTCTTCGGAATGAGCGATGGACGAGAAGGCTCGCGCTGGTTCTACGACCAGGTCGCGCGCGTGAACCGGCGCGATCACGCCGTCGATCGTTATCTGATGCTGGCGGAAAGTTTCGGCGCTGTTCCCGGATTCTCCTTGCGCTTCCCACTCCCGACCGGTGATCCGTTGCCCCATTTCGATCCTTACCGGCCGTTCGTTGTCTTACATCCTTTCGCACGCGGCCAGCGAAAATCACTTTCCACTCCCGTAATCGAAGAACTTTGTCGCGCCCTGGCGCCGAATCGCGTCGTGATTGTTGGTAAGAGCGCCCGCAAAGTCGCGTGCGCGAATACCTGCATAAACCTGGCGAATCAAACGTCGCTGTTGCAACTGATCTGGCTGATTCGGGCCGCCGCCTTCACGATCAGCGTCGACAGTGGACCGATGCATATCGCGGCCGCTGTCACCAGCAAACTCCTCTCCATCCACACCTGGACCGATCCGCGCCGGGTGGGACCCTACAACCGGGCAGCATGGGTCTGGAAAGCTGGAGAGATTCTTCGCGTGAGCGATCTGGAAAGCGAAGGGCCCACGAGAAAGGGACGGCGATTTCGGCTCACGGATGTGCCGAACGTGCTTGCGACCTTGCAGACCGCTGGGGTGCTTCAGTGATCGAGCGCCGTTTAAGTTCTGGTGAAAGCTAACGATGGGAACACAACCATTCGTGGCTGTGTGGCTAGCGGGCATTCTTGCCCGCTGAGTGTCGTCGTGAACAGGCAAGAATGCCTGTTCGCCCCACAGCTGGAAGCCTGTGCTCCGCCACGCACACATGTTTTGCAACAACGCTAGGGAAATGGAACGGCGTCCTCACTCCAACGTACGCATCGGAGAAGAGATTTTTCTACGTTAGGGTCTCGGGAGTTGCGGCCGAGCAGCTGTTGTTAGCTGCAGGATCCTGGTGTGCCTCAGTTCGAGTGCGCTTTAGCGATTGTCATCCCGAGCGAAGTCGAGGGATCTCGTGGCGTCACCGTGAGATCTTTTCTGGTCCCCGACAGCGAAGACGGCTGTTCCACTCGTCAGTTTTCTACAGCACTAGACCAGCTCCACATGCTTGTTTTGCACTCCCTGGGGCTGCCCGCTCGGCTGGATTATTTTTGAGATTCGGCTTCGGCCTCAGCGTTCTTGCCTTGCTTGCGCAGCGTTTCCGCCAGATTATTGCGGCTGACCAAAACCTCGGGCGAATCCGGACCGGCAAGTCTTTCCTGAATCGCAATGATCGCGCGGTCCTCAGCTTCGGCCGCGGCAAAATCCCCCTGATATTCGATCGCCATCGCCAGACCTGCACGGCTCCGCAGCGTCTCTGGATCTTCTGGCCCAATCGTGCGCGCCCTCACACCCGCAACGTCTCGCCAGATACTTTCGGCCACACTATAACGGCCCTGCTCGAACAACAGCAGGGCAATCGCGTGCTGCACGCCCGCCCAAATATTGGGCTCGCGATCGCGATCCGTCAGCGCTTCCGCGGCGCGAAAATGCCCCAGCGCGCTGGATGAATGGCCCAGTTGCTGCGCTGCCCAGCCTGCAAGCTCAAGTGCACGAATGGTGGCGCTATTATCTGGCGGATACGCTTCTCTGGCCTGATTGGCAGCGAGTGTGCCGAGCCGCTCCGCTTCCCTAAAATCCCGCGCCACGTAGGCAGCGCTCGCGCGTGTGTAGCTGCTCGCATCCGCGGCGCTCTTCAGTTGCTCGGCAAATTGCGGCAGTTTTTCATGCAAGGTTTTCGGATCGACGCCGAGCTGCTTGCCGAGTTCCGCGCACACTTTTTCGCGAAAAACGACGGGGTCGTTCCCGCGATCCATCTGCCGCACTTGTGCTTCGATCTGCGGATATTCGGTGACGCCCTTTCGCAGTTGCGACATCTCTGCACTCATGGTTTGCATCGCCTGCTCTGTCGCGCCGGCTCCGCGCCGGGTGTGATGTTGGTTGCGCAGCAGCCAAAGGCCGAACGAAACGCTCATCAGCAAAAACACTGCGACCGCAGCCACCCACAGCTTCGCGCCTCGTCTCGCCTTTGTGAGATCGTCGCCCAAATTCAGCACCTTGCTTCGGGAGCCTCGCGGCTGATGAGCGGATGTGACGACACCGGTTGCACCACGTAATCAGATGCGCGGCTTGTTACAAGTTTCGACAGGCGGTTTCGGGAAGCGTTGCAGCCCGCTCAGGGACTGTCCGCAGCCCGTGTCTATGCGTTGCTGACGAAAAATCGGCCCGGCGAGTCGCCGCCGTAATGCAGCGCAACTGCGCGAGGCCGGGCTTCCACCCAGCACTGAACAATCCCGATCGCGATCGTGCGGGTCTTGTCGAATCGGCAGAGCGCGAATCCCGGATCGCTCACGCGTGCTGTTGGCGTTGACCCCAGAGAAGCTCAGCGACTGCCAGGTCGTGCTCAAATGTGATTTTAAAGTTAAACTGGTCGTTAGGCACAACCATCACTTTATGACCAATCTGTTGTACCGCGGACACTTCGTCGGTCACGCTCAGCTGTTTCGAAACCACCTCTCGATAGGCCTGCTCGATTAAAGCGCGGGCAAAGATTTGCGGCGTTTGCATCGCAAACAAGCGGTCGCGATCAATCCCTCCGCAGACGAAAGATTGGTCATCAACTCGCTTGAGCGTGTCGGTAACTGGTGCCGCGGCGGCGGCGGCGCCGTGCACCTTCGCACAGTCGTAAATTTGTTCGATCTCGTCCGGTCGGATAAGCGGCCGCGCAGCATCATGAATCGCGATGAACTGCGCATCTTCAGGGACGCGGTCGAGCCCGAGGCGGACGGAGTCCTGCCGATGTTCGCCGCCTGCGACAATCTCACGGACCTTATCGAATTTCTGAGCGCGCACCAGATCGATGGTTTCTCCCAACCGTCCAGCGCGTCCGACGATCACGATTGCGTCCACTGAACCGGTGCGTTGGAACGCGGCGATCGAGTGCGCGATGACTGGTTTATCGGCGAGCGTCGCGAACAGCTTGTCGAAGCCCATCCGGCGGCTGCTGCCCGCGGCGACGATGATGGCCGTAAGCATGACGCCGCTAAGACGCCAGTTGTCGCTGAACTTCCTGACTAATCGCCCGGCCATCGGCCCGGCCCCCGGCTTTAGCCTGCACCGATTTCATCACCGCGCCCATTTGCGCTTTCGAGGTCGCGCCACTCTCGGCGATAGCATCCCGAACAAGTGCACTTAATTCCTCGGCACCCAAACCTTGCGGCAGATATTGGTTTAGCAACGAAAGCTCCTCCCTTTCCTTGGCGGCCAGCTCGGCGCGATCACCCTTTTCAAAACTATCGATCGAGTCCTGTCGCTGCTTCACTTGTTTGCGCAGCACCTGGACCGCTTCGGCATCATTCAACGCGCCATCCGCACCCGCTTTCTCGATCGCGGTGTATTTCATCGCCGATTTCAGCATGCGCAAAACGTTGAGCTTCCCCGCGTCCCTTGCGCGCATGGCGTCTTTCAAATCCGAGTCAATCCGCTCCTGCAGTGTCATTGGTGCAGGCTACGGCACCCTATCGCCAGAACGCAACTCGGTTCTCCCTTGCCTAACGAATGACCGACTCTCCGACGTCACTAGCGCGCTGTATGACTCGAACGGAAAGCAGCGCGAGTCATGTTCTGGGGAGCGCACGCATTCTGCGTGCTGGTTTCGGCATTCTGTCGAAACGAACTTCTCTTCTGCGCGTCGCACCCGGATGGCCATAAAGAGGAGAAAAGTTCGCGAGTGCGAGACGCTCTCGCCAGCGCGCAGAATGCGTGCGCTCCCCAGACGCGCGGTTTCCCCGTGATGGGTGCTATACGGCCCGTCTGGAAGCCATCTCATAAATGCATGATGTTTTGTAGCGGCGCTTATGAGCGTCGCCTCGTCGTCGTTCGAGCGACGCACACAGACCACGTACCGCAAAGCATTTTAGACAGCTTTAATGTCGCGCACGCAGCTTCTCCGCGCACGCGTGCACCGAAGCGGAATCACTCACGCTGATCACATCGACGTCTTTGCGGACGCGCTGGAGCAGACCGGCGAGCACGCCGCCGGGCCCGAGTTCGATGAATAAATCGCAGCGGCGGTTGAGAAGATATTGTATGCAATCCGTCCAGCGCACCGTGCTCGTAACCTGGTCCTGAAGGGTCTGCCGGATCCCGGGCAGGGTCGTGGCCGGAGCGCCGGTGACGTTACTGACCACGGGAAAACGAGGCAGCTGCAATTGCGCGTTGAGGAGCGGAGCTTCGAGCGAGAGATAGGCGCTGTTCATGAGGCGGGAGTGATAGGCGCCCCCCACATTCAGCAAGGTCGCCCGCCTGATCCCGTGCTCTTTGGCCAGAGAGATGGCGAGTTCCACCTTTGCGGTTTCGCCCGAAATCACGATCTGGCCAGGGGCATTCAGATTCGCGATATCGACGTCGACATCAGCGGAGAGGGCGCGGATCGCGCCTTCATCGGCGCAGATCATGGCGGCCATCGCGCCAGCGGTGGCACCGCAAGCCGCTTCCATGAGGCGGCCGCGTGTTTCCACCAGTTCGAGGCCGGCGGCGAACTCGAAGGTTCCGGCGGCAGCGTGCGCGGTCCATTCGCCTAACGACAAACCGGCGGCGGCTTCGACCGGGAATTCGCCACCAGCCCGGCGTAGCGCTGCCAGCGCCGCGAGACCATGCACATAAAGCGCCGGCTGGCAGTTCGAGGTCTTTGTCAGCTCATCGACCGGGCCATGCCATGCGATGTGACTCAAGGGGCGACCGAGCAGTGAGTTGGCGCGCCGGAACAGCTCGCCCGCTTCCGCAAAATCGGCCGCGAGGTCGGCACCCATTCCGACGGTCTGCGCGCCTTGGCCTGCAAACAGCAGCGCGATTTTTCTCATGCGTGCCGCACGATGCCGAATCGGCCGCGCGACATCAACGCCAAACGATTGCGTGAAGTCTGCCGTCGTGCCGGACGGCACATATCTACCGGCGGGCTTGTCCAGGAAAGTTGCGTCCGGATGTACTTGTAGGCCAAGTGCGCCGCTAAGCGAGAGTTCTGGCCGACAACGTTTTCGCTAATGGCAGGGTTTAGACATTCTTCCGGGCAAGTTTCCAGAGTTTGCGCTTGCGTCGGAATGACCTCTCGCGAGCATAAACGCACCCGGTTTATGGCTTTTACGACCCGTGAAATCGAATCTCCTGACCCGGTCACGCGCGTCGTCGCCGCAGATGCGGAATACCGCGACAAACATCAGGCGGACGAGGACATCGGCGAAAAGATGGTCCTCAACATGGGTCCGTCGCACCCCGCGACCCACGGAGTTTTACGGCTCGTCCTGGAACTCGACGGCGAAGTCGTTGTCAAAGCCACACCCGACGTCGGCTTTCTCCATCGCGGCGACGAAAAGATCGCCGAGAACATGCAATACAATCAGTTCGTTCCGTACACGGACCGCCTGGATTACCTCGCGCCGCTGGCCAACAACGTCGCTTACGCGCTCGCGGTCGAGAAATTGATGGGCTGGGAAATTCCGCGGCGGGGTAAGGCGATCCGCGTGATCTGCTGCGAGATCGCGCGCATCTCGGCGCACTTGATGGGGCTTGGCGCGATGGCACTCGATCTCGGAGCGATGACGGTTTTCCTCTATACGTTCGAACAGCGTGAGCAAATCTATAATTTGTGCGAGGTGCTCACGGGCGCGCGCTTCACCACCTCCTACACGCGTGTCGGCGGTCAAATTCGCGATCTGCCCGATGCGTTCGTGCCGCAGTTGAAGTCGTTCCTCGATAAGTTCATTCCGCAGCTCGACGAGGTGGACAGACTGCTGACCCGGAACCGCATTTTCGTCGATCGCACGCGCGATATCGGGGTGATTCCCCGCGAGCGAGCAATTGCTTATGCGCTCTCAGGTCCAAACCTTCGCGGCAGCGGCGTCGAACATGATTTGCGCCGTAAACATCCTTATCTCGATTACGAGCAGTACGATTTTGAGGTTGTGGTTGGGAGCGCGGGCGATTCTTACGATCGCTATCTGGTGCGCATCGAGGAGATGCGACAGAGCGTCCGCATTCTGCGTCAGGTAATCGAAAAGATGCCGAGCGGGCCGATCAACGTTGCGGATTGGAAGAATTCGCTCCCGCCGAAGTCGCGCGTAATGACAAAGATGGAAGAGTTGATCCACCATTTCATCGTCGTCACGGAAGGTCTGGATGCGCCAGCTGGGGAGATTTATTTCGCCGCTGAAAATCCCAAAGGTGAGCTTGGTTTTTACATCAACAGCAAAGGCGGCGGGGTGCCGCACCGGCTGAAGATCCGCGCGCCTTCGTTCGTAAATTTGAGTATTTTGCCAGAGCTTCTTCCCGGCTGCATGATCAGCGACGTGGTGGCCGTGCTCGGCAGCCTCGACTTCGTCATGGGAGAATGCGACCGGTAGCACTTATGAAGACCAAAATATGGCGTTCACTTACTATCATTGTCACCGCTCTGGCACTCCTCGGCTCCAGCGCTTGCAACCGCGCGAGCCTGTCGGGTTCCCGCCTCACGAGCGCGAACTATGACCAGATCACGACCGGGATGAGCAAGGCACAAGTCGAAAGGATTCTCGGTGCGCCGACGACGGTCGAAACGAAAGACGTGCTCATCTACAAAAAAACGACCTATCGCTACGAGGACGGGAAAAACTTCGCAATGATCAGCTTCAAGAACGACGAGGTGGACGAGAAGGACACGAATCTCGGGCGCTGAGCGGGCATGAGCAATCGTTTCGCTCGGCGCACTCTCCCGCTGCTGGCTGCCGGCGCGTTTATCCTCAGCAGTTGCTGGCCTGGAAATCGCCTCACCAAAGCAAACGTCGCGGAGGTGACCGAAGGGATGACGAAAAAGCAGGTCGAATCGATTCTCGGCGCGCCTACTTCCGTTGATACGAAAGACCTGCTTGTGCTCAAGAAAACGACCTACGTCTACAGGCAAAGGACAGGCGTGGTGACGATCGTTTTCAAGAACGACAAGGTGCAGTCGAAGGACAGCACGCTGGCGGATTAATCAACCGCGCTGTGGACCAGAACACGATCACGCCCGCGGTCATTCCCGCCGAGCTCGAGCGGAAGATCGAGGAAGCCATCGGCCGCTACCCGCCGGATCGAAAACGGAGCGCGTCGATGCCCCTGCTGCATCTGTGGCAGGAACATTTTGGGTTCATCAGCGATGAAGGGGTGTGTTGGATCGCGGCCAGGCTGGAGCTGCAACCGATCAATATTCTCGAGCTCGTCACGTTCTATCCGATGTATCGGCAGAAGCCGATCGGCAGAAAGCACATCCGCGTTTGCCGGACTTTGAGCTGTGCGATGGCTGGAAGTTATCAGCTGCGCGAGAAATTCGCTGCCGTTTGCAACATTGATCTGAACGAACACGACACCGGCATGCACAATCCGATCCGGGTCAGCGACGACGGCGAATACAGTATCGAATTCGTCGAGTGTCTGGCGAGCTGCGGGTGGGCGCCGGTTTGCATGGTCGAAGAAGAGCTGTACGAGAGCGTGCACCTCGGGCAGGCGGCGGAGCTGCTTCGAAATCAGAAATCAGAAATCACAAATCAGAAATCTCTTCCACACCCTCTCGAACACCGCCTCATTTTCAAAAACATTGGTCGCGCCGGCTACACGCCGGACCTCGACTGCTACATCCGCCACGGCGGCTACGAACAGCTCCGAAAAGCGGTCGGAATGTCTCGCGCCGACATCGTTAGTGAAGTGAAAACCTCGGGTCTACGCGGGCGCGGCGGCGCTGGGTTTCCTTGCGGCGTGAAGTGGAGCTTCATCAAGGCCGACGAGAAGAAGCCGGTTTATCTAATCTGCAATGCGGACGAATCCGAGCCTGGCACCTTCAAGGATCGCTACATCATTCACGAAGATCCGCATCAGCTGCTCGAAGGCATCTTGATCTCGTGCTTCGCGCTCGGGGTGAAGACTGCCTACATCTACATTCGCGGCGAATTCCCGGAGGGTGCAATCATCCTCGAGCGCGCGATCGAAGCAGCACGCGCGAAAAATTACGTCGGCAAAAACATTCTCGACGTTGGGTTCGACTGTGAGATCTACATTCACCGCGGCGCGGGTGCTTACATTTGCGGTGAAGAAACCGGCTTGATCGAATCGCTGGAAGGAAAGCGCGCTTACCCGCGCATCAAGCCACCCTACTTCCCAGCGGTGCTCGGCCTCTACATGTCACCGACGATCGTGAACAACGTCGAGACGCTCTGCCACGTGAAACACATCATCGAGATGGGCGGAGCGGAATACGCCCGGCTCGGCCGGCCGAACAACACCGGGACCCGGATTGTGTGCGTGAGCGGCGACGTTCGGCGCCCCGGCTACTTCGAGATCGATGTCGGTTCCGTGACGATGGGCCAGCTCATTTACGACATGGCTGGCGGTCCGCGGCCTGGTCGACGGGTGAAAGCAGTGATCCCGGGTGGCAGCTCCGCGAAAGTATTGCGCGCTGACGAGACCTTCAAGTTGAAGGAAAGGAACGCGGTCGGCTCCACCTCGGAGCGCGACGCATCACTCTTCGAGATTCCGATGGATTTCGATTCACTCGCAGCTGCAGGATCAATGGCTGGCTCGGGCGGCGTGATCGTGCTCGATGATGCGCGCGACATGGTCTGGACCTTGAACAACATCAACGAATTCTATGCGCACGAGAGTTGCGGCCAGTGCACGCCGTGTCGCGAAGGTTCCCTTTGGATGAAAAAAATCACCGATCGCATGCTGCTTGGCGGCGGAGTCGTGGACGATCCGGTAACCTTGAAAACCGTCGCGGATAACATCGCGGGCCGCACAATCTGCGCCTTTGGTGAAGCTTGCGCGTGGCCCACGCAAAGCTTTGTCGAGAAATTCCGCGACGAATTCGCCGCACGGGCGACGAAACCGGAACCGCCGGCACTTCCGCCCGAGTACACGCCGGGCGAACTAATTCACGACCGCGAAATCGCAACCGTCGCTCTCGCCCACGATCCGGGCTGGGAGACGGCGGGTGCTGCTGGGACGATTTGAAGATGAATCAGGAAAGCAGGGAAGGAATTGCGGAGTTCGCAAATTACCCAGCGGATCATGGCGCGGGTCTCTTACTCAATTTCGCGACCGCTCCGCTCACGATAAAGCGATTCTGCCGTGAGCTGCCCCCGGGCGATCAGACGGACGATCTGGTACTGTAGATTATGCCCTTTCCTCTTTTTTCTGCTTTCCTGATTCAAACCTCTTTGTCTGGTTCCTGATCCAAAATGTCTGACGCTGCTCCAGTTCAGATGCTTAATGTCCAGGTGGACAGTGTGTGGCATCAGTTCCCGAAGGGCACCCGCTTGATCGAAGCCTGTGAACAGGCCGGCAGTTACATCCCCCGCTACTGCTACCATAAGAAACTCAGCGCGCCCGGCAACTGTCGGATGTGCTTGATTGAACTGGGCATGCCGAAGATGGGGCCGGACCGCAAGCCGGAACTCGGGCGGGACGGCAAACCAATTATCAATTGGATGCCGCGTCCCCAGATTTCCTGCGCCCAGGATGTTGCCGAAGGAATGGGCGTGCGGACAACTTCCCCGCTCGTGGAAGAATGCCGGCGCGGCGTCATGGAATTTCTGCTCATCAACCACCCGCTTGATTGCCCGATCTGTGATCAGGCGGGCGAATGCCGGCTCCAGGAATTCAGCGTCGAATACGGGCGCGCGGATTCGCGATTCCTCGAGAATAAAGTCAAGAAACCGAAAAACGTCGAGCTCGGCCCGCGCGTCACGCTCGATGACGAGCGCTGCATTCTTTGTTCGCGCTGCATTCGCTTTTGTCAGGAGGTCGCGAAAGACGATGTCCTCGGGTTCATCGACCGCGGGAGCCACACTGTGCTGACCGCGCATCCCGGCCGTCGGCTCGAGAACAATTACTCGCTCAACACAGTCGATATCTGCCCGGTCGGCGCGCTCACCTCGTCCGACTTCCGGTTTAAGATGCGCGTCTGGTTCCTGAAGGAAACGAAGAGCATTTGCACCAACTGCGCGACCGGTTGCAACACCGTCATCGGCTCGCGCGAAGAAATCATCTATCGTCAGACGCCGCGCGAAAACGATGCTGTGAATTCGACGTGGATGTGCGATTACGGGCGCCTGAAATTCGAATACATCAACTCTGATAAACGGCTGCTGGAGCCACAGATTTTCGATGGCAAAGCGCTCGCGCCAACCGACTGGAAGACCGCGCTCGCGGATGCCGCGCTCCAGTTGAAGCACTTCAACGGCCGGGAGATTGCGATCATCGCCTCCGGGCGAATGACAAACGAGGAACTCTGGCTGACCTCGCGCCTCGCGCAGACGCTCGGGGTTCAATTAACCGAGATCGTGCCGCGACGCGGACCCGGCGACGATATTCTCCTAAGCGAGGATCGTAATCCGAACACGAACGGCGCCCGCCTGCTGCGCCTAACGAATGAACCGGGCGCGCGGCTGTCGGAAATCGTGGCTGGCGTCGAGAGTGGCCGGATCCGCGCGCTGATCTCATTGGGTGAAGATCCCGGCAATATCGGATTGACAGCGGAGCAGCTCTCCGCGCTGCCTGCATTTATCGTCATGGATATTCTCGCGAAGACGGCAACGCAATTCGCCACGGTCGTGCTTCCGTCGTTCGCGTTTGCGGAAAAACGCGGGTCGATGATCAACGGCAAAGGACGATTGCAGCGGCTCAATCGCGCCGTCCGCGGGCCCGGCCAGGCGCGCGACGATTGGGAGACCCTGCGCGATCTGATCCAGGCTTGTTCCGGCCAAGACCCCGCTGTGAAATCGCACGCGAACGGCATCAGCACGCTTGAGGATGTTTTTCGCCAAATGAGCGAGAGCGTGCCCGAACTTGCCGGTCTGAACTTGAGTAAAATTGGAGATCTCGGCGTGCAGGTGATGGAAATAAAAGAATCCCCTGCGCCACCCGAAGAATCGGCGACGGACGTCGTCAAGAAACCGGAGGCTGATCGCGTGACGCAGAGCGCGCAGTAACCACCGTGATGTCGAGCCCAGTCGAGACATCCCCGTGGCGTTACCGACAGCTGCCGCAGCGGAATCCCTCGGTCCTTACTGCTTTCGGGGCTCAGGAGACGACACCTTAATGCCGTTTTATGAACGAGATTAATTTCATCGTCCTTTCCCTCGTCAAGATCGCCGGACTTCTCGCGGTCGTCCTCGGGATGATGAACTACAGCGTTTATGCGGAGCGGCGCATCAGCGCGTTGATCCAGGATCGTCTCGGGCCAAATCGCGTCGGTCCGGCTGGCTTGCTCCAGCCCATCGCGGACGCCTTCAAGTTTCTGCTCAAGGAAGATTTCACGCCGGCACACGTAAATAAATTCTACTACTGGCTCGCCCCATGCCTCGCGATGATCCCCGCAATTACGACGCTTGCGGTCGTGCCGTTTGGGAGCACCCTTTTTGGAATTCCGATGGTAATCGCCGATATCAACGTCGGCGTCCTCTACGTCTTCGCGATCGCTTCTCTGGGTGTTTACGGGATCGTGCTGGCCGGCTGGTCTTCGAACTCCAAATATCCATTCCTCGGCGGGATTCGATCGAGTTCGCAAATGATCTCCTACGAGCTCTCGCTGGGTCTGGCCGTGATCCCGATCTTCCTCATCGTGGGCCAGCTTCGCCTAACGAGCGTCGTCCATTACCAAATCGAACATGGCTGGATGATCGCGCCCTTCATTGGCGACTGGACCAACCTCGGCAAATGGCTCCTCGCGATTCCGATGCTCGTTTCCTTCATCGTCTTCACGATCGCGATCTTCGCTGAAACCAACCGGCTTCCCTTTGATTTGCCCGAAGCGGAAACCGAGCTCGTGGGCGGTTACCACACGGAATACGGCTCCATGAAGTTCGGCTTGTTTTTCCTCGGCGAATATATCGCGATGATCACCGGCTCGGCCATCATCGTCACTCTCTTCTTCGGCGGCTGGCATCTGCCGCTCCCTTCATTTCACGGCGGCTTTCACTGGGCACTGGTCGACGGCTCCGCTTCAGGTTGGCGTGGCGTTCTCGGAGGTATCTTCAATATCGTATGCTTCTTCTTCAAGGTCGCCGCGCTCCTTTTTGTTTTCATCTGGGTCCGCTGGTCGCTTCCGCGCTTTCGCTACGATCAATTGATGCGGCTCGGCTGGGTTTTCTTTTTCGAAATCGCGCTCGTGAACATCTTTGTCGCCGCCATCATTCTCGCGTGCGTGCGGGTGTAATATGGCCGTCACCGTCCGTCGTCCGAAGCTGAACTGGTCCGAACGCCTCTACCTGCCGGCGATCGCTGGCGGGATGGCGATCACGATCAGGCATTTCAAAAACATGCTGCTCGGTCGCACGAAAGTGACGATGCAGTATCCAGAAGAGCGTTGGGACGAGCAGCTGCCGGAATATTACCGCGGCGCGCCAGCACTCGTGAAAGACGAATCCGGACGTGAGCGTTGCGTCGCCTGTCAGCTCTGCGAATTCATCTGCCCGCCGCGCGCGATTCGCATCATTCCCGGCGAAATTCCGACGACCGATCGCTTCGCAAAGGTCGAAAAATATCCTTACGAGTTCGACATCGACATGGTGCGCTGCATTTATTGCGGGATGTGTGAAGAAGTCTGTCCGGAGCAGGCGATTTTCTTGCGCAAAGATTACGCAATCACCGGCTTTACGCGTGAAGACATGGTCCACGATAAAGAAAAGCTGCTCGAGATCGGCGGGGTCATGCATGGCCTGGTCCTGAAGTGGAACGATCGGAAATGATTGATGAATTTTGATTGCTGATTGTTGAAGGAGGAACCGAGCGAGAGATGCGAATAATGCGCAAATCAGAAATCCTCTGATGCCTCCTTTCCTTTTCTGGATTTTCTCCGCGCTCATGCTGGTGTTTGGCGCGGGGGTGATCATCAACCGCAGTCCGATCGCGAGCGCGCTCAGCCTTGTGCTCTGTTTCGTCGGACTATCGGGCTTGTTTTTGTCGCTGAACGCCTACTTCATCGGCATTATTCAGGTGTTGGTTTACGCCGGGGCCGTGATGGTGCTGTTTCTCTTTATCATCATGCTGCTCGACCTCCGCGCAGAAGAACGGCGTCAGATCAACTACGTTGCCTTCGCTGGCGGGATTGGGGTTGCAGTGGCGTTTTTTGCACAACTCTTGCATGTGATTGGCTCGTTAGGCGCTTCCCGGCGCGCTTTTCCAGCGCTCCGAACCGGTGCCATCGATGACGTGCGGAACATCGGCTTGCTCCTCTTCGGCAACTACAATCTCCCGTTTCAAATCATCGGCGTCCTCGTGCTCGTCGCGACGATCGGCGTCATCATTTTAAGTAAAAGGGAGTTGCGCTGAGATGGTCACCCTCGGGAATTATCTCGTCGTCAGCGGGCTTCTTTTCACGATCGGTTTCGCGGGTGTCATGCTGCGCCGGAACATCATCATTATTTTCATGTCTCTCGAATTGATGTTGAATGCGGCGAATTTATCGCTCGTTGCATTCTCGCGCTTCCGCGTGCAACCGGACGGTCTGCCGAATTATCACGCGCAGGTGTTTGTCTTCTTTATTGTCACGGTCGCGGCGGCGGAAGTGGCGGTGGGACTCGCCATCATCGTCGCCCTGTTCCGCGCCCGGCGCACCACGCACGTAGAGGACATCAACAGTCTGAAATTCTAACGTGAACAAACCTCATCTGCGTAGCACAGCCAGCATGGCTGTGGGGGCACCGGACATATTGCCCGATAGTCGGTCTCTCATACGGAAGGATGCCCGGTTGTCTCTTAGACTGGAAGTCCGTGCTCCATCGCTGCTCGATCGGAATCTCGCATGAGCAGCGCTCTTCCCTGGTGCATTCTCCTCCTGCCGCTCCTCGCGGCGATCACCATTCTGCTCCTGACACGCAGGTGGCGCGGCTTGAGCAGCTCTTTGTCAGTCGCGGCTGTGCTCATCAGTTTCGGCTTCAGTTGCGTGCTTTTCGCGAGCGAGAACAGGCTCCCGGCGGAGTTCACGTGGATCGACCTGCGCCCTCTGCTTTATGTGCCGCTTGGATTCGTTCTCGACGGCCTGAGCAAAACCATGCTGCTCGTCGTTACCGGTGTCGGCGCATTGATCCACATTTACTCGTTAGGTTACATGCAGTCCGACGATGGGAAGTCCCGCTACTTCGCGTCGCTCTCGCTTTTCATGTTCGCCATGATCGGCATCGTCCTCGCAAATAACTTCGTGATGATGTTCATTTTCTGGGAACTCGTCGGGGTCAGTTCTTATCTGCTGATTGGCCACTGGTTCGAACGCGACGCGGCCGCCGACGCCGCGAAAAAGGCGTTCCTCACCAACCGCATTGGCGACTTCGGCTTCATGATCGGCATCCTCATGATCTGGAGCGTGACCGGTTCGGTTGTGTTCCACGAGATCGCTACGCAGATGCCGAAGATTGCGGCGAACCCCACGTTCCTCACGATGGCGGCGCTGCTGATCTTCTGCGGTGCGGTCGGAAAATCCGCGCAGTTTCCGCTCCATGTCTGGCTTCCGGATGCGATGGAAGGTCCAACGCCAATCTCCGCCTTGATCCACGCTGCGACCATGGTCGCAGCCGGCGTTTACATGCTGGTCCGTGTGGGCTTCCTCGTCCAAGCGTCCCCGCAGGCTCTAACCGTGATCGCGTGGATCGGCACGATCACGGCTGTGATGGCGGCGTTAATTGCGACGCAACAAAACGACATCAAACGCATCCTTGCCTATTCCACGTTGTCGCAACTCGGCTACATGATCATGGCGGTAGGGCTCGCGTCGGGCGAAGCGGCGATGTTCCATCTCTTCACGCACGCGTTCTTTAAAGCGCTGCTCTTCCTTGGCGCCGGGGCGATTATTTTCATGCTCCACCATGAGCAGAATATCTGGAAGATGGGCGGACTCGCGGGAAAATTGCGCATCACGTTCCTGACGTTCCTCGTCGGAACTCTGGCGTTGATGGGTTGCCCACCCTTCAGCGGATTCTGGAGCAAAGACGCGATCCTCGCGCTCGCTTACGAGCGCAGCCTGCCGATCTTCGCGCTGGGAGTTTTCACCGCATTGCTGACCGCCTTCTACATGACGCGCCTGCTCGTGGTCGTGTTTTTCGGAAAGCCGCGCAGGGATGCCGCAGAGAACGGGAAAGAAGCGCCCTTGATTATGACTGCGCCGCTCTTACTCCTTGCGATTCCCGCATTTGCCGGCGGGTTCGCTTTGTTCGCCGCGAAGTTTCTGCAGCTGCCGCGCGAACAAGGAGCCATCGTGCTCGTTCCAATCCTGGCGACGGCGGCGATGATCGGCGGGATTGTGCTCGGCGTTTTTTGTTACTGGAAGCGCGAAACGGAGCCATTCAACCTGGCGCTGTTCCGCCATGGCTTCTACTTCGACGAAATCTATGCCTGGCTGATCGATGCGACCCAGGGTGCGCTCGCCCGTGCGTCGGAATTCTTCGACCATTGGATCATCGATGCCGCGGCGGTGCGCGGCGTCAGTTCTGGAACGTGGAGCGTCGGCGCGCTCCTCCGTCTCCTTCAGGTGGGTAATCTCCAGGCATATGCGTTCCTGTTCGGCCTTGGGATCATCGCTCTGATGTATTTCGCACTTTTCCACTGATGCTGCTTTTCATCGTTTTCCTGCCGATCGTTTGCGCGCTCCTGATTCTGGCCGGCGCGCCGCCCCGCATGACCGCAATTGGCTCATCGATTGGGATTCTCGCGGCTTCCCTGGCTGCATTCGTTGGATTTGGTCCCGCTCACCGCGGGTTCCAATTGGTTACCTCCCTGACCGTGAGCAACGAGTGGGGCATTCACCTCGCCTTCGGCATCGACGGACTCAGCCTGATCATGCTGTTGCTAACGAGCCTGGTGACGTTCGCGGCCGTTTGGTTCACGCCGGCTGTCCCGCGGCACGAAAATGCGTTCTACGCCTGCCTGCTTCTGATTTCCGGCGGTGCGCTCGGCGCCTTCGCTTCCATCGACCTCTTCTTCTTCTATGCCTTTCACGAACTCGCGTTGATCCCGACTTTTCTCCTCATCGGAATTTGGGGGAGCGGCAACCGCCAGGCCGCCGCTTGGAAAATCACCATCTATCTCGCGACCGGCAGTTTTATTTTGTTGATCGGTTTAATCATGCTCTACCGAGCGGTGCCGGAGGCGGCACGGAGCTTTGATTTCCGCGTTCTTCAGAATGCCGCGGGGCAGATTTCAGCTCGCGGGCAGAAGAACATCTACCTGCTGCTTCTGATTGGCTTCGGAATCCTGATCTCGCTCTTTCCGTTTCACACTTGGGCGCCGCAAGCATACGCCTCCGCACCGGCCCCCGCGGCGATGCTGCACGCGGGAGTTTTGAAAAAGTTCGGGCTCTACGGTCTGCTCCGGATCGCGCTCCCGATGCTGCCGGAGGGCGCGCGTTATTGGACCGGGCTGCTCCTCATTCTTCTGCTCGGCAATATCATCTATGTCGGCCTAGTCACGATCGCGCAGAAGCGGCTCGACTGGATGCTCGGTTATTCGAGCGTCATGCATATGGGATATATCTTCCTCGGGATTGCTTCCGCGAATCTGCTGGGTGTGAATGGCGCCGCGATCTTGATGTTTGCGCATGGTCTCTCGATTGCCTTGCTCTTCGCGGTCGCAGGAGAAGTGCGGGCCCGCACGGGAACGCTCCTGCTTTCCGATCTCGGAGGCTTGGGCAGGGTCATGCCGTTCGCAGGGCTCGTGTTTGGGATTGCAACGTTCGCGGCGATCGGCTTGCCCGGCTTCGCGAACTTCAGCGCGGAAGTGATGGTATTTTTCGGTGCCTTTCACGTCGGCGCTAATTGGCAACACTTTCAACTTTTCCAAGTCGCGACGGTTCTCGCGTTGTGGGGCGTCGTTATCAGCGCGGTCTACATGTTGCGTGCGTATCGCGCGGCCTTCATGGGCCCGACGGCGAGCGAAGTCTCCACCGCCGCGACCGACATGGATTCCAGTTTGCGGCTGCCCGTTTTAATTCTTGTCGGTGCCATGCTCTGGGTCGGTTTCTTTCCGCAGAACTTTGTCGGACGGATGGGCTCGTCCTTGAAAACCTACTTCCCCGCCAAATAAATGTTTGGCGCTCCTGCTCTCGAGATCGCCGTGCTTTTGCTCGGCTTTTTCCTGCTCATGCTCGACGCTTTCGCGAGTGCGATCGACAAGCGGCGGCTCGCGATCATCGGAATTGTCGGGCTGGCTTTGATCCTCATCGGCAGCTTCTTCGTCACGCCCACGGCAGCGGATGCTGGCGCGACCGGTTTCTGGAGTTTCTATGCTGCCGATCCGCTCGCCATTTTCTTCAAACGTTTCGCGCTCGTCTCCACAATTTTGGTGCTCGTAATGATGATCGATTACGCGCCGAACGTGCGCCAGACCATCCATGGCGCCACCGAGCAGGCGGGTCTCGGCGAATTTTTCACGCTCCCGCTCTTCACCTGCGCCGGGTTGATGTGGATGGCCTCCGCGATCGACTTCGTCATGATTTTCGTTTCCCTCGAGCTCGTGACGATGTCGTTTTACGTGCTCGTCACGTTCACCCGCCGCAATCCGCTCACGCTGGAAGCCGGCGTCAAATACCTGATCCTGAGCGCGCTCTCGACCGGGTTTCTGGTTTACGGAATCACCTGGATTTTTGGCGTCACCGGCGAAACCAACCTCGCAAGGATCGGAACTGCGCTCGCGCAGCCCGCACTCGAGCGCGTGCCCGCGCTCTTTGGCATCGTGCTCGTGCTCGTCGGCCTCGGATTCAAGATCGCCGCCGTCCCTTTTCAAATCTGGATTCCCGACGTCTATCAAGGTGCGCCTACGCCGGTCACCGCATATTTATCAGTCGGGTCAAAGGCGGCGGGCTTCGTCGTTCTGCTGCGCGTTTTGAGTCCCTTCTTCATCCTCCCGCAAGTGCAGCGGGTGCTAGTCGTGGTCGCGATCGCGACGCTGATCTACGGAAATCTCGCCGCGCTCCCGCAAACCAATCTGAAACGGCTGCTCGCCTATTCCAGCATTGCCCATGCGGGCTATCTCCTCATTGGCGTGGTCTCGTTCTCGGGCAGCGCCGTTGGTTTTTATCTGGTCGCATATTTGATGATGACATTGCTGAGCTTCGCGGTGCTGACGGTGGCGGCGAACAACGGCGGCGAAGAGATGGATGACTTCAACGGCCTTGCCAAACGCTCGCCCTTTCTCGCCTTCGCGATGATGATCGCGATGATCTCGCTCGCCGGTGTTCCATTCACCGCCGGCTTCTTCGGCAAATTCATGGTCTTCGATGCCGCGATTCAACACCGCCAAACCGCCCTCGTCCTCGTCGGTATCGTGACGGTTGCCTGCGGATTCTATTACTACCTTAAGGTTGTGCGCGCGATGTACTGGGAAGCGCCGAGATCGGCGGCGTCAATCTCCCTCACCGGCTCATCGCGCGTCGCCATGATCATGTTAATTGTGGGCATCATCGGCTTTGGCGTTTACCCGCAGCCGATCTTGAACGCGCTTCGAATGCAGCCGTCTTCCGTGGCTGTCGCCGCTCACTAGCGGCGTCTTTGCGGCAGAGAGGGCGAGACTCTATCGAGCCTCGCGATTAGCGTAGTGCACGGCGACGAATTCGCCGCCAGAATCAGTCGCTCAGCTCAACGTTCCAGTACGCAAGATCCACAAAGTGGCGCCAGCTTTCGTGCTGTTGCGAAAAGAAAGTCACGTGCACAAACGGCCGCCACTTTGGCCGTTTCGGCTTTCGGATTAACGCCATGTGCGCCTCGTGGGGAAGGCGATTGCCTTTGCGTGTATTACAAGGAATGCACGAGCAAACGACGTTTTCCCAGCTCGTCACTCCGCCCTTATCCCGCGGCAGTACGTGATCAAGATTCAATTCGCTCCGATCGAAAGCCGCGCCGCAGTATTGGCACGTGTTCCGGTCCCGCTCGAAGACGTTGTGCCGGGTGAACTTCACTTCCTTCTTCGGCAAACGATCAAAGAGCAGGAGCACGATGACGCGCGGCACTCGAATTTTCCATGAGATCGTGGTCACCATCTCGTGGTCTGGACCCGTCGCCGAAAAGTCGCGCCAACTCTCGAAGTCGTGCGTAAAGAAGTTGTTCTGTGGATCGGAGGAAACCACTTGCGCGTGCCCCTGATAAAGGAGCGTGAAAGCACGCCGCGCCGAGCAGATATTGACCGCCTGCCAAAGGCGGTTCAGTACCAGGACCTGACTATTCAGTAGCGTGTACAAGCAATTTTGATTTGCCGCGTCGCTGGGCGCGAGCGGCGACCCGCCCAAAGTCGCGCGACGTTATCACCGCGAGTTTTCGTTGTCAACGAAGCCGTCACCGACCCGCTCTCACGGAGGCCGGAAAACCCTCCGCAGGATTGGACAGCTCTGGACCTTACTTCGCCGCAGGTCGGCGCAGGCGCCTGTTCATGATGATTACCTTTGGATCGATCTCGAAACCCAACTTCGTATAAAAGCGTTTCGCCGGTGTGTCTCGTCCTGTGCCGAACGAGATCTGACGCACGTTCTCCGCTTTCGGCTTCTTCATGAGATCAGCCTGCAAACGAGCGCCGACTCCGCCGCGCTGCTTCCTGCCGAGCATGCACATTTCCTTCAAATAGAAACGCCGTTCAGTTTTCCATTGAAAGACCAAGCCGTAGGCAAAACCGAACGGTTCGCTTTCCTCGAGTGCGATAACTCCCCGAAAGCATCGCATGTTAGGTGTTGGGGTCGTCTCGATCTGAGATCTTTTGGGCGTAGTTGGCCAGCGATCGCTGATACCTGCTCAAATGACGAGACAATGCCTTTAAGGCGAGCGACACTGCTTCACGCTCGCGCCCCACGTCCACGAGAGCAAGCGCGAGGAAGGCACTGACAGCGTCGTCGAGGTCGTCGGAACTGGCGCTCCGCTCAGCGGTCAGCGACGTGACACTCTCCGGTGCCCGACCGATGCTTCGTAACGAGCTGGCCATCTGGATCACGGCCCGACGTCGGCGCTCGCCCTGGAGTCCGAAATCGAGTGCCTTCCGATACAACGGCACTGCCAAGTCGGAATGGCCCGCCGAGTCCAGCGAAGAGGCGCGTTCGAACGCCGCCACCGCGCTGTCTGCGGGCAATTCACCTGTAAGTGCCTCCATTCGGGCGAGGAACTGTTCGTCGCTGTGATCATCAATCGAGGCCCACAAATGGGACAACCGCTGTTCCCAACTCGCGCTGCTACCTGTCGATAGAACAGCCTTACTCGTGCCCTTGGGTAGTGGGAGTTCTTTCATCGATCGCCAGCAACATCTAACGAGAACAAGATAAGCTTACTCGCGAACACTTTCGGAGCTACCGCAGGCGAGAACACCGCGAGCTGGGAAGCCGCGGGGTAGACCATTAGGCCGCGAGGGGAGCGGTGACGAAGCGGGAGCGACGGAATCAACGAGCGCAAACTGCAATGGAGGTGTTGAAGTCATCTGAAAGCTACGCATCGGAGCGGCCAGCCGTTCGCGGCATCGCTGGTTAGTGCTCGTGCTCGCATCCGGGAGATGCAAGGCCGGAATCACGGTGGCGGTGATCTGCATAACGAGCCAGCCGACGACCGCATACGAATCCTTCATCCGATCGGCACTCAGCCGAGGATCGGAGAACATGGCGACAACATCGTCGTAGCGAAAACGAACCACTGATTGAAGAACGGGCCGATTTTCTTTGAAATATTTCAGGTCGGGAAACGGATCCTTGAGCTTCTGTGTGTCATTCAGAAAAAATTTCGCGCCTTCTCGCTCGTCCACCTGTTCGCTCGTATTTTATCTTAAAGATTCGACGTTTATTTCCTCAGCTAACCCGAGATAAGCCTCAAGAGTGGAGAGCTTCGGCCGGCTTTTTCCTTAACTTAATAAATTGCCACCGTCCCTGTGGTCGTCTTTGAACGACTGGCAGACGTTTAGCGGCTCGAAAGCGTTTCCCTGATCGGCGTCGCTGCGTAAATTTAATGTGATGACGCAAGGGCGAAAAACGAAATGGCGAGCGATGAAGATCGGACAGATCGCGAGTGGCGCGCGCCAGTTGGTTGTAGTCGATCAGGATCCATTGCGCAGGCGAACCGGGACGGAGTGCACGGCGGCGATGGCGCGGCTCGAGGAAGCGCGCACGGCGTGGCATCGGTTCGAGCGCGAAGATAAGCCGAGCTTTGTGCGTTGGCGGGCGAGGGAGTTCGGACCGCTGCTCAGTGAGCTGCGCGATCTGGAGGTGCAGATTCGCGACAGGGAGGCGCTCGTGCACGAAGTGCAGATGGAAATGCGCCGAGGCTTCTACGATCCGCATAGTGCTTATGAGCGAGTCATGTTTCGCCGGGGAAATCCGTCGCCCGTAGTTGAGGAACCAGGACCGCGGCAAAGGGAAAGAGCAGGGGAAGAACGGAAGATCAGCGAGTTCGAGCAGGAAGCGCTCTTTCAGGAATGGGTGCAGAAGTTCATCGGCACCAACCCAGACAAGCTCGATGACGAGGCTTACTCGACTACTTTTGCAACGTTCAAATCTCACATGTTCCGCAGCCGGTCTGACGAGCCGCCACGGCCAGAGAATTCCCGGCGTGCAGAGAAGGAGAATCCAGAACCAGAGAAAGAGGAAGCTGCTCCTGCGCCCGTCGATGCGCGAGTGAAAGAACTCTACCGCCTCCTCGTGCGCCGTTTGCATCCCGATCTGCGTGCCGACGGGAACGCCGCTGCTTCCGCCTTGTGGCATGAAGTCCAGGAGGCGTATGCGGCGACTGATATCGCGCACTTGGAAATTCTGCTCGCGCTCAGCGATATCGAATCCGACCGGTTCAGCGACCAAACGAGTGTATCGCAAATGCGCGCTGTCCTGGCGGAGCTAAAGCGCGCGGCGTTTGCGCTGGAGGACAGTTTGCGGCAGGCGCGCGTCGAAGAAGCCTGGGACTTCGTGCGAGCCGGCGCGGTGCCAGGATTGCGCTTGCGTGTGGAACGGGAGTTGCAGGCGAATCTGCGCATGAGATCGGACCGGCTGAGCATGCTAAGGCAAACGATCGCGGGTTGGTCGCGTCCGCCCATGGTCAGCCGCGCAATGGATTTTCGCCAGCGGCCCGGTGCCTCTCAACCAAGAGAACGCCGTGCTGTCCAGGGTTTTTAGCAAGCAAGGCGATCAGCATCCGCTACACATCTATCGTCGCGCCGATTTCTGGCAGTAGCAGTTCTATGTCCGCGGCGCGAGCGGCACTCATGGCTGCGGCGTGGTCGAGTTGAATCGGCGGGAAAGTATCGTAGTGAACGCCGACCACCTTGGTCACACCCACAAGAGTAGCGGCGCGAAGGGCGTCCCCGATTCCCATGGTGAAGAAGTCGCCAATCGGCAGAACCGCGAAGCGCAGTTTGGTTTGTTCCCCGATGAACTTCATATCCATCGTGAGGGCCGTGTCGCCCGCGTAGTAGAAGTTGCCATCTGTTGATTCGACGACAAAGCCGCACGGGTTTCCTCCGCAACTGCCGTCCGGCATCGAACTGCTGTGGATCGCGGCCATCAGCTTGACCCGGCCAAACTCCATCTTTGCAGCGCCACCATGATTCATAGCCTGCACATCCTTGACGCCTTGCTTTTCAAACCAGGTGCCCACTTCAAACGGAGCGATGACCTTGGCGGCCGTCCGCTCGGCGATCTTCACCACATCCGCGACATGATCGTCATGGCCATGCGAAACAAGGATGAAATCGGCCGCGATTCTTTCGATATCGATTTTCTTCGCAAGCGGATTCGGAGTGATGAAGGGATCGAACAAAAGCGTGCTCCCAGCTACGTCAACCGAGAAGCAGGCATGCCCATAATAAGTAAGATTCACGGCCATGAATTTGATCGAGATTGGACCCCGAGTCACGAACGGTCGCAGCCCTCATCTAACAATAACGTCGTCATTCTGAGCCCCGAAAGCCTTCGGGGTCAAAGCCGTGACGTAGCCGACGCAGTCGACGAGGCGGGGCTTTCAACCCCCGTGATTGGATCTCAAGATGGCACCACGGGATCCCTCCCGAAAGCGTTCGGGGCTCGGGATGACATGCTTGCGTTGCGTTATGAGATGGTTTCGAATTAAATCTGAGCGCCGTTTCCATGCTTGCGAATTTCTGAGATGCGACGCTACACAGCCGGAAAGGGTGCAGGACTAAAAAATCTGCCGACTGCACTAAGTCCTTCTCGACCTCCCCACCGCGCGTCTCAGCCATTGATGAAGAGGACCGCGAACAGCACGGCGATCAAGATTAACGCGAAAATGAGGCTGGCGTAAACGATGCGGTCCTGGCGGTGCGCACGCCGGGCCGCTTCGGCGTAGGGAATACGCGTGAAGGAAACCATTGTATACAGCGGCAGGTAAGTGCCGGGCAGTGCGCCTTCGAGCAGGTGATCGAGCCTCTTTTTTGCGCGGAATGCACCTGACGCGGTTTTGTCGCGCATCTCGACGAAATTCTGAAGCGCGAGATTGGCAAGCGCGTCGGCGTTTGCCTTCCGTTTCGCGAAATATTCAGCGAACGCGCGTGCGCGATTGTTCGGAAACTCGGCCAAACATTCGTCGAGCACGACGCAATCTTCGAACGCGGCGTTCATTCCCTGCCCGTAGAACGGCACAACCGCGTGGGCGGCGTCCCCGACGAGCACGACCTTGTCCTGGTAGTGCCACGGCGCGCAGCGAACCGTGACGAGTGATCCGGTCGGGTTTTCGCGATACTCCGCGAGCAGGGTCGGCATGAGCGGTACGGCGTCGGGAAATTCTTGGTCAAAGAAACGTCGGATATCATCGCCGGACTTTGTTGATTCAAAGCCGCGCGGTCCCTCGAATTCCCAGAAGAGCGTGCAGGTGAATGAGCCGTCGGGATTCGGAAGTGCGATCATCATGAAGCTCTTGCGCGGCCAGATGTGGAGTGCGTGCTTTTCCATTTGCCACGAGCCGTCCGGCGCGGGGGGAATGGTCAATTCCTTATAGCCGTGGGCGAGATAACTCTGGCTGTACTCGAAGCGGTCGAGCCGTTGCAGGGCGCGGCGGACGGTCGAGAAGGCGCCGTCCACGCCTATGATGGCATCGCCGCTAGCGTGGATAATTTGGTGCGGTGGAATCGCCCGCGACATGCCTGCCGCAAGAGAAGATCGGCTAGTCTCGGCGTCAGTTAGGAGGAGATGAGCGGTGGTAGACTCGAGATCGATGCCGGTGCAGCAGTGATTGAAATACATGCGCACATTCGGGTAGCGCCTGGTAGCATCGATGGCAGCGGTTTTAAGGGCGCCGCGGCCAATGGAGTTAATGCACTTGCCTGGATCGCGGTCGTAGGCGCTGAAGTGTAGCTCGCCGGACTTATCGTGGACCATGCGGCCGCGCATCGGGATAGCATGGCGCAATACTTCTTTCGCGATGCCGAGCTGCTCCAGCGCGTAAATGCCCCGGGTGGAGAGCGCAAGATTAATCGACCGGCCGCCGACGAGATTACCGGCGGCTGGATCGGAACGCCTCTCGTAAAGGTCGACTTCATATCCGCGGCGCCCGAGAAATGCGGCCATCATGCCGCCGGCTAAACCGCTGCCAATAAGGACAAGCTTGGTCGGCATGCGTAACCGCGCATTGCACGGATGTCGCGGATATTCAAACGCAAACGCGGTTTACGCGCTCGAAGCTGCCAAGAAGAGTGAACTCTGTTGCCGAGCCCACATTCTCCCAATCCGAAATGCAGAAGGAGATCATATTGAATTTGAATGGTTTCAAAATTGAAAAGTAAACAATGTAATTTCTCCCCGCAGTGCCCGCATCCTAACTTTCGGCTGGTAAGAAGGAATCCCTCTCCTGTTGGGAGGGCAGGGTGAGGTGACTTCGATTTTCGCAACACTTCTAGCAGGAGCCGGATGTAGCCTGACGGATGGCATTGCTACTGCTGAGCTAGAAGGCTGCACCCATGCAGCAGCCACAGCCACAGCCCGGCGGACCCGAGCGCCAGATTCCGAAGATCGATCTTAGGGCAATTCTGCTCGTGGATGATGATCAGCAACTTGCCTCGGCTCTGCAATGGATTCTGGTTGACGAAAATTATCTCGTCGACGTGGCCTTTGATGGCGAGGAGGCCTTGGTCAAAATCAAGGCGCATGACTATACCGCAGTCATTTGCGATCTGAAGATGCCACGGCTTCGCGGCGACCAGTTTTATCTGAAAGCCAGAGAAATACGCCCGAGCCTGGCAGACTTCTTCATTTTCATTACCGGACACGCTGCCGATGCAAACGTGCGGGAGTTCCTGAACCGCAATGAGGTAAAGTATCTGGTGAAGCCCTTCGCTATCGAAGGACTAATTACCTGCGTAAAAGAGCTGCTTTGCTGAACTTCCGCGCCGCTTGATGTGCCGCTGATCAGCAAAGTCAGTGATGCTTCGCTAACACTTGTGCAAAGCGCCAGACTTCGTGGAAGGTGTTGTAGAGGGGCGTCGGTGCGACGCGAATGACGTTCGGTTCGCGGAAATCGGATTTCACACCAGCTGCTTCCAATTTCGCGAACAGTTCCTTAGGGTGTTCGTGGACCAGAATGGAGAGCTGGCAGCCGCGTTCGTTAGGCGCTCGTGGCGTGATCACTGTGAAGAGCTTCGACGGCGCGCGATCTAACAAGCACTGAAGGTATCCTGTCAGTGTGACCGACTTGGCGCGCAGCGCTTCCATGCCCCCAGCTTCCTCGAAAATGGCGAACGAGGAGCGCAATGGCGCCATTGAGAAGATCGGCGGATTACTCAGCGCCCATGAATCGGCCGATGGGACGGGGGCAAACTCCGGCTGAAGCTGCATGCGGAAGCGAGTCGATGGATCGTTTCCCCACCAGCCCGCCAGGCGCGGGAGCTCCGTGTCGGTCGCGTGTCGCTCGTGGACGAACGCTCCCGCCACTGCGCCGGGACCGGAGTTGAGATATTTGTATGAGCACCAGACGGCAAAATCGACGTTCCAATCATGCAGCGCTACCGGCACGTTTCCCGCCGCGTGCGCGAGATCGATCCCGACCGTGCAACCGCGTTTCTGTGCAGCCAGCGTGATCCCTGCGATATCAAACAGCTGCCCCGTGAAAAAGTTCACACCGGCCATGAGCACGAGCGAGATCTGGTCGCCATGGTTCTCCAGCGCGGCTTCGATCTCCTCTTGTCGCACAGTGAACTCCCCGTCGCGCGGCCGCGCCAGCACGAGCGCCTCCCTCGGATCGAATCCGTGATGCGCGATTTGCGATTTGATTGCATACGTGTCGGAAGGGAAGGCCGGCTCTTCCATCAGGATCTTGAAGCGGGATTTGGTCGGCCGATAGAAGGTGCCCATCATCAGGTGCAGATTGACCGTGAGGCTGTTCATGCAGACGACTTCGTTCAATTTCGCGCCGACCAGCCGCGCCGCCGGCTCGCGCAGAGTCTCGTGATACGAGTACCACGGACACCCACCTTCCAGGTGCGCAACGACAGCGAGATTTGCCCAGTCGTTCAACTCCTGTTCGACCATTTTCCTCGCGGTTTTCGGCATCAAGCCTAACGAGTTTCCTGCAAAGTAGACGAGTGGTTTGCCGTCTTTGCCGAGTGGAAGATGAAACCTTTGCCGGAAATGACGGAAAGGGTCCCGGGCGTCAGATTGCAGAGCAAATTCTTCGTCGGCCGAAAACGAATCTGGAAACCAGGAAGCCACGAGGAACTACTATCGAATCAGGAAAGCAGGAAAATAGGAGAAGAATACAGATGGAGAGAGAATCTGCGTTTAATCCGCGAAATCTGTGGACGATTTGCGCGGCTGCATGAACTCGATCGTGGTGCCATCGGGATCGCGCACGTAAATCACGCGTTTCCCGGCGTTCGGGCCCGTCTGGAGAGTTTGTGTCTTGCCCACCGCGCGCCAACCAGACGCCGCAATCTCGCTGAGCACAGCGTCGATATTATCCACTGTAAACGCAATATGCGCCGATCCGACGTCGCAAGCTCTGAGATCGGCTCGCGTGCGGTTCGCAGGGGCGTGGTATTCGAGCAACTCAATTCGGTGACCGGGCGCCTTAAGAACAGCGATCGAGATCTCAGCACCGGGCACTCCAGTCACTTCACTGGCGAGATCACCTGTATGGTGCGCTCGATGAGAAAGCTCGAAGCCGAGTACGCCCTGCCAGAAGACCAGAGACCGGTCGATACTTGTGACCGTAAAACCGGTATGCTCCGCCGCAATGATGTGGAATGACGCCGTGCTCATGCAAGCATTGTTAACAGCAAGGGTGGAACGCTCAACGTGCCTTCGCAATGCCCCTGATCTGGGGAGCGCGGGCTGCCAGCCCGCAGTTTCCGGCAGCTTGCCGGAAATGCGTTCGCGCGGCGAACATGAATAGAAAGACCTCTCGGCAAGCTGCCGAGACGAACAGGCTCGCCACATGGCGAGTCCGTCCGACGGCGGACTCGCGGCCTGTGCTCCCCAGAATCAACCGAGTGCCGCGATCACTTTAAGTTCGATTGCGATCGGCGTGGGAAGCGCGCCAACTTCAAGTGTCGTACGCGTCGGATTCGGTTTGCCCGGGCCCGCGAAATACTCCGGGTAAATGCGATTATAAGTGGGAAAATCTTTTTTCATGTTCGTGAGGAAGACGGTGACATCGACGATGTCGTTCCAGGTCGCGCCAGAGTCATCGAGCACAAGCCGAACGTTTTCAAAGACGGCGCGACATTGAGTTTCAATGTCATAACCGGCAATGTTGCCGGCAGAATCAAGCGTGACGCCGGGGATTTCGTGACTGCCGCGGACGCGCGGTCCGATCCCGGAAAGAAACAGGAGATTGCCCACGCGCTTCGCGTGCGGGAATGCACCCACGGGTTCAGGCGCGCGAGGGCTCTCGAAAGATTGGCTCATGCAAGTCGGTGGGATTTTTGTATTCCGCAGATTACGCAGATTTAGTTGAGCGGTGCACTTCCTCGTCGTTTTACTTCGCGATGCAGACGTTTTTCGGCTCGGTGAAAAAACGAAGTGCCTCCTCGCCGCCTTCGCGACCGACGCCGCTTTGTTTCATCCCGCCGAAAGGGACGCGCAGGTCGCGCACCATCCAGCAGTTCACCCAGACGGTGCCGGTGTGAATCCGTTCTGCGACGCGATGCACCCGTCCCAGATTTTGCGTCCAGACGCTCGAGGCAAGGCCGTAGTCGTTGTCGTTGGCGTAGCCGATGACCTCATCTTCGCTGTCGAACGGCGTGATCGTGACAACCGGGCCGAAAATTTCTTCGCGGTTTACCCGGCACGCGACCGGCAAATCCGTGATCACGGTGGGCGGGAAGAAGTAGCCGCTCTGGCAACGCTCGTTAATCGCTTCCGGGGCTGAGCCGCCGAGCGCGATTTTGCCCCCTTCCTGCTGCGCGAGATCGACATAAAACTTCACCTTTTCCAACTGCGTTTTCGACACGATCGCTCCCTGATCGGTGGTCGTTTCCAGCGGATCGCCGATTTTCAGTTCGGAAGCCGCCGCCACAAAGCGGTTCACAAAATCGCGATATGCCGGCCGCTCAACAAACACGCGCGAGCCGCACAAGCAGACCTGTCCCTGGTTCGCGAAGGAAGAGCGCAGGCTGCCGGCGATCGCGGCCTTCATGTCGGCGTCGGCGAAAACGATGTTCGGGTTCTTGCCGCCCAACTCGAGGGAAATTTTCTTGAACATCGGAGCGCAAGACTCAGCGACTTTACGGCCGGTAACCGTGCCGCCGGTGAACGAGATCGCGCTCACCTTCGGATGCGTGGTGATTGGTGCGCCGACGCTGGGCCCGGTGCCGTGCACGACGTTGAGCACCCCGTTCGGCAGGCCCGCTTCACCACAGATTTCGCACAGCAATGACGCCGTCATCGGCGTGAGTTCGCTGGGTTTGGCGACGGCAGTGTTGCCACAGGCGATCGCGGGCGCAATCTTCCAGCTCAGCAGGTAGAGCGGCAGGTTCCACGGCGAGATCAATCCCACGACCCCGAGTGGCAAGCGCAGGGTGTAGTTGAACGCGACATTATCGGTGATGTGCGCTTCCGATTCAGTGTGAAGGATCGCGGTCGCAAAGAAGCGGAAATTGCTGGCGGCCCGCGGAATATCGAGTCCGCGGGCGAGGGAGAGCGGCTTGCCGGTGTCAATCGATTCGGCGAGGGCGAGTCTTTCGAGGTCGCGTTCGATCAGAGCGGCGACTCGGAGGAGAATTTGCGAGCGCTCTGTCGCAGGCGTGCGCGACCACGAGGCGAATGCCTTCTCCGCCGAAGCGACAGCTAATTCGACGTCACGACCATCGCTGTCAGCGACCTGCGAATACGGCTTTCCAGTCGCGGGCTCGATGTTGTCGAGATACCGGCCACTGATTGGTTCAACAAATTCGCCGTCGATGAAATTGCGAATCTGGGCTGGTTGAGTCAGCATAAATTACCATTGATGCGAGCGCGAGTGTTTTGCTGGTGTCAGCCATTGTAGCGCGAGCGTCTCGCTTGCGACCGACATTATCTTCATAAAGCCAGTATCTTAAATATGTTTATACTGACTTATCGGAGTTTGTAACCAGTAACGTACACCCCCAATTCCAGCCGGAGAAAGTGCTGATCTATTCAGGGCTGCAGTGACCAAGTCCTCCGGTGTTAAGAATCAGAGGTTATTGTGATTCGTTGGAAATAGGATGGAAATCATTCGCCGTCGCCTGGAATATAGCGACGCAAGCCGGAGGCATGCGCTACTTTCCATTGATGCCGCGGGCTTGGTGCTGGGCACCGGTATGACAGGATCTGGTGACATGGTTCATAACCGCGCGTCATGCGGTCACGTTTGTGGACCACGTTACTGTTCTCTGTCCTTGAGAAGCGACCGCAACACGTCTACCTCCGCCTCAAGCGCGAGCAGACGGGTGCGGTCTTTTTCGATCGCCTCGATCAAGCCATTCAGGGCGGCGTGGAGATTGTGATCCCTTGGGTCGGTGAAAGAAAGAGCGAGTTCAGCTGTCGCGTGGCGAACGAAATCAAGATCCCCTTCGTCGGTTAGCATTCTACCGGTTTACACAGCGGAAGATGTCTGTGCAAGAGCGAACGTCGCGCGGAGATCACGCAACTGCAGCGTCTCTTACTTTCGCGATGGGCCTCCCTTGGAATGTTTTCTCTGGTAGCATTTCCCTCGCGTGCCTTCGCATTCGAATTATTTATCGCCAAGAACTTTTCTGGTGGACCAGTGAATTGCTCTAATCCGCCAACCGGCGGGCGACTTCGTCAGTACCACCAGCTCTGTCCCGGAGCTGTTCACCGGCTTGTCGTTGAACGTGCCGGAGGTGCGACTGGTCCCTGTCGTCCAGGCAGCGTTGCCCGTTTGGCGCACCGCGAAATCGGAGATAGTACTCTGCGTCGCCATGGCAAAAGTGATGTCTTCGGCCAGATGCTCCCGGGCATAATCTTCGCGGGTCTGCTTCGCCCCGCTCTCGAGAATCACCGCATCGGGCGCGAGCAATTCCATCGCGGCCCCTTTGTCACCTTTTACCAGCGCTTCGTGAAAGGCGGAAACTACCGCTTTGATCTCGGTAGAGTCCGGCGCGGGCGATTGAGCCAGGCCGATTATAGGAGACGCCGCGAAGCAGATCGCCGTGATTATCGTCGTATTCATGCTATCCCGCGGCCTCCACTGGACCAGCTACTGTTCCCGGCGGGTTTTGATACCAGCCCGGATCGTCGTAGTTCGTGAGTCCATCGCGGACTTTGAGGATTGTGAACATTCCGCCCATTTCGATCGGACCGAACTGCCCGGTGCCGGTCATCATCGGCAATGTGTTTTTCGGCGCGCCCATGTTCATCTCGCCCATTTCTCCCATGCCCGTTGTTCCCATCGCCATGTAACCGGGAACAATCTTGCCGATGCCGGTCCCCTTTTGATTCACCCCGATCATGTTCGGAAGATCGTGGTTCATCACGTTCATGGTGTGATGATTTTTGTGACAGTGAAACGCCCAGTCGCCGGGATTATCGGCCACGAACTCGACGGTCCGCGTGGTGCCTGGCGGAACATTTATCGTTGTCTCCGGCCACCAGGCTGATTTGGGAATCTGGCCGCCGTCGGTTTCAATAACCCACCAACGATGCCCATGAAAATGAATCGGATGGCTGTCCATGCTCAGGTTTGCGAAACTGACGCGGACGCGCTGACCGAGTTTCACCACGAGCGGATCGGTCCCCGGAAAGACGCGGCTGTTGAAGGTGAAGAGATTGAAATCGGTCATGATGCTTGGGTTGGGAGTGAACGTTCCCGGCTCGACGAACCATTCCTGGAGAAAGATGCAGAAATGCCGATCCACTGGAGCGGGGTATCCAGCTTTGGGATGTATAACGAAGAAGCCCTGCACGCCCATCGCCATCTGCACCATTTCGTCGGAATGCGGATGATACATTTGCACTCCGGACTGGATGAGGGGGAACTCATACGCGTAAGTCTCGCCCGGCTGGATATGCTTCTGCGTGACGCCGCCGACTCCATCCATCCCGTTGGGCAGAAGGACTCCGTGCCAGTGGACGGAGGTCGGTTCCGGCAGCTTGTTCGTGACCAGGATTCGCACCCGTTCGCCTTCGACTGCTTCGATAGTCGGGCCGGGGGTTTGGCCATTGTAACCCCAGCAATTCACGATCATGCCGGGCGCAAACTCGCGCTTCACCGGTTCGGCGAAGAGATGAAATTCTTTCACGCGGCCCACCATTTTCCACGGCAAAGTCGATCCGTTAGGCGTGACCACCGGGAGATATGGGCGACCTCCTTGTGGATTGGGTGAAGGCGGACCCTGGCCCGCAACCACTTCCGCGCCGCGTGCGATGCGACTTGCCAGGGCAGAGCCGCCGAGCAAGGCGGCGGCGCCTGAGAAGAATTTGCGTCGTGTAAACATAGTCATTGATGCGTTGCCGTTTCCTTGAAACTCGATGGGGTTTTCATACTGCTCGTTAGGCGGCCACCCACCGCACGTTCAAGATCGGCGCGGGAGATCCAGTAATCGCGCAGCGCTTCGATGTAGCCGCGCTCGGCAGCGAGTTCATTCTGGCGCGCGAGCAGAAGCTCGTAGGGGCTTCTCAACATGGCGTTGTAATTTATGAGTGTGAGTTCGAGCACGCGCTTCCGCTCCGGCACCAACTCGTCGCGGTAATAAATGGCGAGGTCTTTCTTGGCCAGAAGACGATCGCGCGCTTCGCGAACTTCCGAACGAATGTCGATGGCCTGAGCTTCGAGCCGGCGTTCCGCCTGGCGGAGTTGCGCTTGCAGTCGCGCGATGCGGCTCTTGCCTTGGTTGAAGATCGGCAATTCTAGTCTGAGCGTCGGTCCGGTTACGCGTTGTCGATCGGTCTCGCTCTCCGTATCGACGCCGAACTCAATCGCCCCGACGTAACGATACGTTTTCGTTAGACCCAAGCTCTGGACGACGGCGCCGACTTCCGCTTTGGATGCTGCCAGGTCGAGTCGTTGCGCGATCGCGAGCGATTCAAGTCGTTCGGTGGGGAAGTCTCGCTTCGCGATTCCGGGAAGCTCATCCGCAATGGTCCACTGGGTTTGCGGACCCCAGACGCCCATCAGCCGGTTGAGCTTCTCCCGATCGCTGCGCATCTCCGCCGCGGCCTGAGCGGCGTCGAGCTTGGCTTGCGAATACGTGGACTGCTGATTAGCGAGTTCCAGATCGTTAATGTTCCCGGCGTCATGCTGCCGTTGCGTAAGCTCCAGGGCGGCGCCGTATGTGTTCCCAAGCGCCCCCAAGCGGCCGATTAACATCTGCTTTCCTTGCAACGTGTAGAAAGCGGTCTTCACTTCGGCGGCGAGTTTCAGAACAGCGTCACCGATTTTCAGTTCCGCGCGCGCCAGTTCGTTGGCCGCCACTTTTTTCCGCAGCGGAATCATGAGGAGGTCGAGAAAGTCCTGCGCGATCGCGAACTCAAGATTGGTGGCCGAAGGCGGTCGATCCGGGAACCGTGCACTCACGTCGAAGACGGGGTTTTTTAACAAACCGGCCTCAGTCAGATCGGCGTTCGCGATTCCGATCTCTTCGAATGTGGCCTGGAGCTCGCGGTTGTTGAGCAACGCGATTTGCACCGCGCGCTCGGCCGTGACCTTCGCTCGAAGCAGCGCATGAACGGACTGCGAAATTTCCGCGTCTGCCTCCGCGTCTTTTCTCCATTCGACTCGTTTGCCGATGCGTTCGTTAACGCTCGATTGCACATTCCGGGCGGATTCCGGGCGTCCTGCCAAAGCCGTCGCAGTGATCCCGATCGCGACTGCAAGTGAGACAAGATAATGCCTCATGGCACCGCACTTTCTTTTTTCACCAGGGTCATCCCACACTTCGGACATTTGCCCGGCGCCCCCTGCTGCACTTCCGGGTGCATCACACAGGTATAAATCGTTGGCATGGGCGATGACTCAGCGGATTTGCCGCCTGTTTGCTGCGCACGTTTGGCCTCGTCGGACCTCGCCTTCAATTCATCGGAAGCCTTCTTCATTTCGTCCGAAGTTCTTTTCATCTCCATCTCCACCGCTTCTTTATTTGCGGGAGATGCAGCGGGGCTGGGCGCCGGCATGCCCTTCATTTCCGAATGATTCATCCCCTGCATCGTTTCAGGTTGAGGCGACGGAGCGCCCGCCGGCGGCGGCTTGCCCATCTCCATTCCTTGCATTTTCGAATGATCCATCTTGCCCATGTCGTGTGACATTCCACTGTCCTGGAAGTCGTGATTGGGAACCTCCTTTCGGGCGAGTTGCGCTTTCGTTGTCCGAGTAAGTTCATCGGTCGTGATCAACCGTTTCATTGCTGCGCGCGGCGCTTCCTGCGCCTGGGCGCTTGCGGGATGGTCGGCTGGCAACGGCTTCGGCTCGAAGTTCGTCGCGCAGCCGGTGAATGCGATCAGGGCGATCAGAGCGAATAACGTGGGCATGAAATTTCGTGACTCAGGGTTTGTGTTCATGATCGTGCCGGTCTTCCCCGTGAGGGGACGGAGTCGCGGACGGAGCAGGTGAGGCGTCTTTGGTCTTTGCCGCGTCAATAGCTTCGAGTTGTTTGCGACTCGCTTCGAGCTGCAGCCGGCTGGCTTCCAATTGCATACGGCTCGCTTCAAGTTGCTCGTCATTCGGTGCGGCGGTTTGTGCTGCGGCATCACCTTGCATCGGCTGCGCTTGTGATTCGGCGTTCTTGCTCGCTTCCATGCCAGGCATCGCGCCGTGATCCACTGGCCTGGGCTTTTGGCCTTCCGGGCGTTCGTCGCGTGCCCTGTCGTGATCCGCTGCGCCTTCGTCTCCGTGGTGATGTTCTGCTTCCTTAGATTCGGGCGGCGGTTCGAATCGAAATTCCCGATGTCGCACGTGACCGCCGGCATAAGCGATATACCCTCCGATGCCGAGGGTAGCGCTTCCGAGGAGCAACGTTAGAACTGAAATCGGCAGTGAAGTTCGTGGCCACTTGGCGACAACTGCGACGCCGATAGCGGACACACCGGCAAGGACATAAAACGCCCAGATCAATTTCTCGCCCCGCGCCATATGTTCATCGAGCCACTTCCCTCCGGCATCATCCGACAACGCCTTCACGCGATCGTAACCCGCCTCGCCGTAGTGGTACGTCGGCCACGCCGACAATCCGCTAACGAAAACGAGAACAAGCGCGGCCATCGTCACCTTTGGTGTGCGCAGAATGAGTGCGAGCACGAGCGCCAGCACACCGATCGCCAGGCCGTAAACCGGCAGCGGATTGATAAGCACGTGGAGATACTCCGGGTCCGACAGATGCTCTCGAAGAACGGTGAACCAGTTCATGCGTCGCTACTTTCCCGTTTGCCTCTAGGCCGGCATCTTGTGGCATTCCTCCGCGCATTTGCGGCAGGCTTCAGCGCACCTCTTGCAATGCTCCGCCTCGTGTTTCTCGCACTCGCTTGCGCAGGCGTCGCAGGCCTCTGCGCAAAGCCCGCAGAGCCGCGCGGCGAACTCACTCCCCCGCGCCATCAGCCGTACCGCAAGAGCGCAGATGTCGGCGCAATCGCGATCCAGCTCGATGCAGCGAGCCATCATCGTCACATCCTGCTCATGCAGGCATTCTGACGCGCAGTGATCGCACGCAACGGCGCAGGCAATACACATGTGCATACAACGCTGATATTTTTCGTGTGGCATATGTCTTCCGTTTGTTATGCCGGTCCGAACCAGGACTGCGCCCAGCTCTTCATCTGCTTGATCTCTTCCTGCTGATCCTTCACGATTTTTGCCGCGAGCTCCTTCAACTCGGAGTGGGTGCTCTTTTTCTCTGCCTGCTCGGCCATTTCGACCGCCACGTGATGATGCTGCGGCATCATCTGCAGGAACGCCTTGTCGAAGTCGGCGTCGTGCTTGTCGGTCAGCATCGGCATGTGCCCCTTCATTTCTTTATCGGCCGCTTCGTTTGCGACTGATATCGGAGAAGCTTTGAACCACTCCTTTAGCCAGCCGGTCATCTTCTCGATTTCCTGCTGCTGGTTCGTGCTGATCTTGTCGGCGAGCTGCCGAAGTTCAGGGCGTTTGGTGTGATCGCCGACCATCTTCGCCATCTCGATCGCGCTCCGATGATGCTGGATCATCTGCTCAAGGAAGCTCTGCTCGAACTCCGCACCTTTGAGCGGCTGGAGCGAAGCAGTCATTGGATCGATCTTGCCGTTCGGGTCGTGTGCTAATGCGGTGCTAACGCCCAGCAACGCGGTGGCAACTAGCGCTGCGGTGATGTGATTCTTGATTTTCATAAGGATTATATTTGACTTACTTTTGAATGACCGCGTTTGCGATCATGTAGATGCCGTCGCGCGACGCGACCTTGCCTTCGACCGTGATTTTCTTCGCGGCGTATTCCGCCAACTCTGCGTTGAGCGGCTTGTGCTCACCAATGAGGAGGTAGGTCTTGCCGTTGTCGGCTTTCAGGCCAACGGGGAGTCCGCTCGTGATACATTTTTTCGCACAATCCATGTGCTTATCTCCCGTCGCGTTGTGATCGACATAGCAAGCCATGTCGACGACTTCACCGGTGATCTTCTTTGTCTCGCCCGCGGCGAGATCTTCTTTATTGCCGTGCTCATGCCCTTCGTGGGCGGTCAGCCGTGACACTGCAAACAGGACTGAGACTGTGATTCCGAGTAGGAGTTTCATTTTCATATGTGTTTTTTGTTTTGGTCGTTGCCGAGAAACGCGCGGCGCGTGGTTACTTCTTCACTTCCCCGCAGTTCAGCATGTCTTTGCCGCCAAAGGGGTTTTCGACTTTCGAATTGGTTTGCACCCAATCCTTCTTGAGCATCGGGCAGTGCATGACGTAGTAGCCGGACTGACCGGCAGCGAGTTTCTCGGCTTCGGTGCTAACTTTCGTGAACGCCGTCCGCGCTTCATCGAGCGACTTGCTGTTCGCCACTTCGGTCCCCGAGGCCTTTAAAGCAGCGGCGGCTTTCTTTGCACTGGCGAGGTCATCCGCGACGAGCGCGCGATGAACTTTGCCGTAGGCGGCAAGGAACTGTTCGTTTTGATCCGTGAGCTTCGCCGCAAAGAGCGGAGCGGTTAACGTTAGCAACGCCACAGCGCTCGTGACTGCATTTTTTTTGATTTTCATGTGATGTAGTTGGGTCGGTGGTTGGGGATGCGATCTACGCACACAGCGCGACCGCGACGGACTCCTCAATGCAGGCAGCAGAGAGCTGCCGCCGTGAGGCGGTGAAATGCGCTAACGACAAGACATCCCGCGAGTGCGGGCGTTGTCGTTACGCTATCGCAGGAGGAGCGTGAGCCAGAATGCTCCGCTGTAAAACGGACTCAACAAACGAGGTCGCGAACGGCGGACCGGTGTCGAGTTCGAGAGGTCGCAGCTCGAGGCGCGAACGTTCAGGAGCGAGCACTGCGGTGACGAAATAGAGTCGAAGCGCAAAGAGGTTGGCGTCATAGCTGACGAGATTCTTCCCGGCATCGACAGAAGCAGGCGGGAAAGATTTGCAGCACTCCATTTCACCATCTTTCCCGTCCTTCTCAGGCGAGCCATGCCCCGGGCAGGCTGCGTGGTCAGGTGCTTTGACGATCGGCTGCGAAGCCATGGCGCCAAATGCGCAATGATTCGTCGCCACCAGCCACGCCGAGATCGCGACCAGTGACACCGCGAATCGAAGAGCTGTTCGGATTGGCTTCATGGCTTCGATTTAGTACAACGAAAAGTGGAAACGTTCAATCTTAGTTCGTGGCGCAATAGCACTACCATCGCGCACGAACACATCCTCTGTATTTATTCCACATAGCGTTCCAGGACCACGAGAAGCTCGCGCAGTTTCTTCTTCGAATCCGACCGGTTCGCAGCGCGCTCGATGCAATTGTGCGCATGAGATTGAATCAGCTTCTCTGACAGCGACTTGATTCCTTTCCGCGCGGAAATCAGTTGGGTCAGGATTTCTGCGCAATCCCTGTCTTCTTCAAGCATTCGGTCAATGGCTTTGAGTTGACCAGAGATTTTCCGGCCGCGCAGCCGTAAAGCTTCGCGTTCTACCTGCGGATGCGCATGACCGTTGGATCTCATTCGACACCACAGGCTAATCGTTCGAACAAGGGATTACAAACAGCGATTGGTTGCATAGGGATATAGGGGTATTGTCCTCAGTGAATAATTTTAAAGGCGCGCCGTTTACCCGGGCCACTCACGAACACGAACAGGCATCGCACGATGGACATGGCTCGCATGCGCATTCACATAACCCCCATGGCCATAGTCACGATCACGGCACCGGTATTTGGGGATGGTTCCGTGGCACGTTCGCCCATTCTCACCGGTCGGCCGACAAGATCGACGAATCGATGGAGTCGAATGCGCTCGGAATTGGCGCACTTAAGATTTCCTTGGTCGGACTCGGGATTACCGCGGCACTCCAACTGGTCGTCGTCCTCCTCTCCGGCTCGGTCGCGTTGCTCGCTGACACTATCCACAACTTCGCTGACGCGGGAACGAGTATCCCGCTGTGGATTGCCTTTTCGCTCACGCGCCGGGGTGCGAGCCGCAAATTCACCTACGGGTACGGAAAGACCGAAGACGTGGCAGGGGTGCTCATCGTGCTCATTATTTTCTTCTCCGCCTGTGTCGCAGCATACGAATCGATCCGAAAAATGATTCACCCCCAGACGGTGTCGCACATCGGCTGGGTGGCGGTCGCAGCCGTCATTGGTTTCATAGGAAACGAGGCGGTCGCGGTCTTTCGAATCCGCGTCGGAAAGCAGATTGGTTCGGCAGCATTGATTGCGGACGGACAGCATGCGCGCGTGGACGGCTTCACGAGTCTGGCTGTTTTAGTTGGCGTTATCGGTGTCTGGTTCGGATTCCCGATCCTCGATCCGATCGTCGGCGTTCTGATCACCATCGCAATTTTGTTCATCGTTAAAGACGCGGCGTTCTCGATCTGGATACGCCTCATCGATGGTATTGAGCCGGAAGTTCTCGCCCAAATCGAACACGCTCCTACGCATATCGACGGAGTGACAGGAGTACACGATGTGCGCGCCCGCTGGCTAGGTCATCGCGTTTACAGCGATGTGGCGATCAATGTCGATCCGGCCCTTTCGGTCGGGGAAGCCGACGTAATTTCCCAAAAGGTCGAGAAAGCTTTACGCGATCACGTCCGGCTTTTAGGGAGCGTCGTTGTGCGCATTTGCCCCGCGAATAAAACGTAACGGGATCGCTGGCCTCACTTATGCGAGAACAGATTCTCACAAAATAGTCATTCCAGTCGCAGAGCGCGTAAGCGCAGCGCATTCACGATCACTGAGACCGAACTAAAGCTCATTGCCGCCCCCGCGATCATCGGGCTCAACAAAATCCCAAACACCGGATAGAGCGCCCCAGCGGCGATGGGAATTCCGAGCGCATTGTAAAAAAAGGCGAAGAAAAGATTTTGCCGGATGTTGCGCATCATCGCGCGACTCAGCACGATTGCATTTTTGATCCCACGCAGATCGCCTTTCAAAAGCGTGACGCCCGCGCTTTCGATGGCCACGTCGGTGCCTGTGCCCATCGCGATCCCAACGTCGGCCGCGGCCAGCGCGGGCGCGTCATTGATGCCGTCTCCGGCCATGGCGACGATTTCTTTCTGCTCGCGCAGCTTTTTCACATAGGCGCTCTTTTCGTTCGGCTCGACCCCGGCTTCCACTTTGTCGATGCCGAGCGGTTTGGCGACGGATTCGGCGGTCCTGGCATTATCACCCGTAAGCATGGTGATTTTGATGCCAGCCGAGTGGAGCTCCTTGATTGCTTCGGGCGTCGAGGCCTTCACCACATCCGCGACGGAGAGCGCACCAGCGATTCGGCCGTCAATCGCAACGAGCACGACGGTCTGCCCTTTCGCCTGCAAGGCAGCGGCGCGCTTCTCCAATTCTGCGGCGTGCCGGATGCGCTCGCGAATAAATTTCGGCTTTCCGATCAGAATCTCGCGTCCTTCGACTCTGCCGGCCACGCCACCGCCGGGGATTGATTCAAACTGCTCGACGGCTTTAAGAGGCACGCCGCGCTCGCTCGCGCCGCGCACAATCGCCGCCGCAATCGGATGTTCGCTCTGCTGTTCGAGCGAGGCGGCTGCAGCCAGCAACTCGTTAGGCTCGATGCCTCGTGCGGTCACCGTCTCGACCAGCCGTGGTTTGCCTTCCGTGAGCGTTCCAGTCTTATCGACAATCAACGTTGTCACCTTTTCCATCAGCTCCATCGCCTGGGCATCTTTAATCAAGATGCCGGATTGCGCGCCGCGCCCGATTCCGACCATGATGGACATGGGCGTCGCCAGGCCGAGCGCGCAGGGGCAGGCGATGATTAAGACGGCGATCGCGTTGACGATGGCGTAGGCGAAGCGCGGCTCGGGTCCGATGGATGCCCAAACGGCGAAAGTGATAGCTGCGGCCGCGAGCACCGAGGGCACAAAGTAGCCGGCAACTTTGTCGGCAACCCTCTGAATGGGAGCGCGGCTGCGCTGCGCGTCGGCAACCATTTGCACGATCTGCGAAAGCATGGTTTCGCCGCCCACTCGCTCCGCTTTCATTAAAAAGCTGCCGGTCGTGTTGATTGTCCCGCCAGTGACTTTGTCGGCCACTTCCTTCCCGGCCGGCATCGGCTCGCCGGTAATCATGGACTCGTCGATACTCGTCTTGCCTTCGACGATGGAACCGTCCACTGGAACCTTTTCGCCCGGCCGGACGCGCAGTTGATTGCCGACGACGACCTGATCGAGAGGCACTTCACTCTCCTCCCCGTCGCGCAAAACGCGCGCTGTGCGTGGGGCGAGATCAAGCAACGCACGAATCGCACTGCCAGTGCGACTCCGCGCTTTTAATTCAAGCATCTGGCCGAGCAAAACCAGAACCGTGATCACTGCCGCAGCTTCGAAGTAGATCCCGATCTTTCCGTCGACGCGAAATGACTCGGGGAAGATCCCGGGCAACAGCATCGCGACGACGCTGTAAAGATACGCCACGCCCACGCCCATCGCGATGAGCGTAAACATATTCAGATTCAGAGTGCGGACAGAACGCCAGCCGCGCTCGAAGAACGGCGCGCCCGCCCAGAGGACCACCGGCGTGCTCAGCGCGAGCTGAATCCAACGGGAGAGGTCGCCTCCGATCCAGTGTGGAGCGCCCGGAGCCAGGTGGGCCATTCCAAGAACGAAGACGGGGAACGCCAGAGCTGCGCCAATCCAAAAGCGGCGTGTCATGTCGCGCAGTTCGCCATCGTCCGCGGGTTGCGGCGTGATCGTCTTCGGCTCGAGCGCCATTCCGCAGATTGGACAATTGCCCGGATGATCTTCCTCGATCTGCGGGTGCATCGGGCAGGTGTAGATTGTCCTCGCTTCCGTGGGCGTTGGCGTCGTTGCTTCGAGTGCCATGCCGCATTTCGGACAAGTGCCAGGTCGATCGCTCTCCACACCTGCGCACATCGGGCAGAAATACTTTGCCTTTGCGGAAGGCGTCACCTCAGCGTGCCCTTCCGCGCCTCCGCCACAGCACGAATGCGCGGCCGGTTGCGACGCTTCACCGCTGCAGCAGGCGTGGTCCGTGGCTTCGGACTGAGCATTTGCTCCAGTCGAGGTCACAAACTTCAACGGATTTGCTTCGAACTTTGCCTGACAGCTTCTCGAGCAGAAGAAATAGGTATGTCCGTTGTGTTCGACGTGGCCGGCAGCGCTGTCGGGGTCAATCTCCATCCCGCAGACGGGATCCTGGACTATCCGAGTGGTTTTCATTCGATTGGTATTCTTATTTGAGGAAGCGAGACAACGCGGTTTTCAGTTCATTGAGCAGTTCCTCTGGCTTCATCGGCTTAGCTTTCTTGTGCTCGGAACCGGTCCCGTGGCCGAGCACACACGACTTCAAGTGATTGTTGAGAAGTTCGATCCCGAGCGCATCCAAGGCGGATCGAACCGCAGAGATCTGGTTCAGGATGTCAATGCAGTAACGCCCCTCTGCTATCATCTTTTGAATGCCACCGATCTGACCAGCGATGCGCTTCGCTCTTGCTTCTATCTTCTGTCCTGACTCGAGCTTCATGTTGTAATTAACTTATACCCGGTATGGGTATAGTCAACAGCAACCCCAGGCGCAGATCGCGTCAAAACGAAACGGCGAAAGCCTGATCATCGTCGTAGTCAGGAAACCATAGAGTGCTTCGAAGCACGGCTTTAGGGCCTTCGACACTTCATGCTCGTCACCATTGGCGTCGCCGATTATTTCCCGTTGTCGCGGCTTTGGTGGACGAAGAAACGCGCACGACCGCATGGCTGGGCAGTCACATGCTCTCGCAAAGCGTGTTCGACTTCCATCGCAATCACGTCGCCTTCACGCACCGAATCGTCGGCTCAACTTTGACGTCAACGTCAGTTCAGATTTTGTGATCGACCCAGCGCGCTCGCACTTCATCCACCGCTTCAACACCCATTACATGCGTCGGAGCACGCTCGATCTCGGCGAGGATTTCCGGTTCGATTCCGTCGATTACGCGAAGCCAGACCGCCGTTGCCGCGTCATTCGGTCGAGCGATTTTATCATGCACGTCACGGCCTCTAACCGCTCGACTCAATTAGGTCGCAGAACTCAGCCGCGCATTTCCTCTGCGCAGGAAGTTTCCTCCATCGCTTCAAGTTGGCTGCGAGCGAGTCGCGAAACTTCTGGAGGTTCCGCAATTTGACTTCCGTCTCCTCCAGCGTCGCCTCGGCGATTCGCATAACGGAACGACACGTGGTACTCCCTTGGCCTTTGAGATGAAGAATTCGACGCACTTCGTCGAGGGAAAAACCTAACGATTGCGCTCTCTTGATGAATCGCAGTTGAGTGACGGCCGCTTGGTTGTAGACGCGGTAACCGTTCTCGCTGCGAATCGGCTTGGGCAGCAGTCCGCTCCGCTCGTAAAAACGAACGGAGTCGGGCTTTATCCCCACCGATGCGGCCAGTTGACCGATCAGCAGAGGCTTGGTCATCACGCCGCCGGGCTTAGCGTTGCCGCCTGTTCGCGAGTGATCCGCCCTTCGAACATGATCTGACCGTCGACGATGACCGTCGGCATCGCCTTCACGCCGTATTGTTTTGCTTCGTCGCAGCATTCGGCGCGAGTGCAGCGTCGTTCGATCACCTCGCAGCCGCAATTCACGACCGCGTTTTTGACTAGCCCGAGCGTTTCGTTGCAGAGCGGACATCCCGCGCTGAACACTTCAATTGTTTTTATATTTGCCATTAGTATTTACCTCCTGGGTTTGGGTTATGGAGGGACCCTAAGCCTTGGACTCAGGTCGAAGGTCAAGCGGCAATTTGTCAAGACTGCTGCCCTTTGACGAGGTGTCTAACGCCGATCCTGCGACGCAGCCGTTCCACTTCGGGGAACGTTGACAGCGGAATAAGGACCCCCCTGTCCGCGAGTCCTGCTCGTGATTTTAACACTTCTGAGGGTTTTGCGCGGCGGCGGTGTTTACCCAGTGAACAGATAGTACCGCACGGATCGCACACTTGCTTATGGAACCAGACGATTTGAACTCAAAATTGCACGCTTGGCGCACGAACGTGAAATTCCGCAGCGCTTCCAGGCCGAAGTCTGGCAACGAATCGCAGCCCGGGAGGAAGCTCGACAGCACTCGATCTGGAGCCGCTTCCGCGAAGGAGTGCTCATCCAATTGGCCAAACCGCAGTATGCGACGGCGTTGATCGCGGTGAGCATTTCGGCATCTCTCGGCGTGGCGCACCTGCAAGCCAAGGGAGCTAACGCCAGACATTGGAGACAACTCGAAAGCCGCTACGTCAATTCCATCACCCCCGCTCCATCCGCTTAGACATGAGAAAAGGAATTCTTGCTTTGCTCTTCGCCGTTCTCGGATCGGCACTCGCGTATTGCATCTACTTCTACTGCGCCACGCTACCGGTGCAGGCGATGCTCACCCAGCCTGACGGCCAGATGGAATGGCTGCGACGCGAGTTCAAACTGACTGACGCGGAGTTCACGAAGATCAAGCAGCTGCATGAGGCATATCGCCCAGGCTGCGATCAGATGTGCCTGCGCATCGCGGAGACGAACGGCGAAGCGAACGCTCTGATTTCAAAGAGCAAAACGATGACGCCGGAGATTGCAATGGCGTTGAAAAAGTGCGCTGCGCTCCAGAACGAATGCCATCAGGCGTTACTCACGCATGTCTACGCGGTGGGGGCGGAAATGACTTCGCCGGAAGCGCGTCGTTACGTGGACATGATGACGGCGCGCATCGTTCAGCCCGGATTGCCGCCCGGCAGTGTCGTGTCTCAGGAGATCCAATAAATCCTGGCGCGCGCCTGTGGGCATGGATAACCGCGAGCCAAATTACGCTGTGCTTTCGAAGCTGATGACAGTGCTCCCGCTAGCCGTGTGCAGCTCGTTTCTCGCAGGAGCTTCTTCGGCGGGGACAAGTGAGGCGATCGAGCTTCAGCGCGCGCCTGGTCTTTTGTCGCTGGCTGATGTGGTCTCGACCGTGGCCGCTAAGAATCCTTCGATCAAAGCGGCGGAAGCCAAATGGCAGGCTACGAAAGCGCGCGTGCCGCAAGCCGCCGCTTGGGAAGACCTGAGACTGCAAGGCGAGTCGGTCGTTGGCCGTTTCGTCAACATTTCGCCTAACAGCTTCACCGACCAGTCAGTCTCGCTCGAACAGGAATTGCCGCTCACAGGAAAGAATCGCAGCCGGGCTCGTGCAGCCACAGCGGAGGCAGGCGCGGCTTTCGAGGACCTGCGCCGGACACAACTCGATGTGCTGGCGCGCGCGCGTTCCGCTTACTACCGGCTGGCGAATGAGTCCGCGCAGCTAGAGGTGAATCGGCGCAACGTCGGCTTGCTCGATCAGTTCGCCGAACTAAGCCGCACCAGATATGAAGTCGGGAACGCGAGCGAAGCCGACGTCCTCACGGCCAAAACGGACGCGGCGCGACTGGTCGAGACGCAGAGCGATATTCTCCGGCGTATCTCCGACGCGCAGAGCGAGCTGAATGTGCTGATGAATCGTCCGGCGCAGGCGCCGCTCGGCGCACCTGCGGGGCTAACGTTCGAGCCGATCCACCACTCGTTAGGCGAATTGCAGCGTTTGGCGTTAATCGGCCGCCCCGAGGTGCAACGTGCGCAAAATCGAATCGATGTTGAGAAGTCGCGCGTTGAACTCGCCCGCCGCCAACGGATTCCCGATCCGGCGCTGAGTGTTAAAGCCGATCGATATAACGACACGGGACAGGCAGTCAGCGAGCTCGATGTGGGCGTTTCCGTGGGCCTCCCATTTCTGAATCCGAAAAAGTATTCGGCTGGAATCAGAGAGGCGCAGCAAAACCTCGAGGCCACTAAGCAAGAATTTCAGGCTGCGACCAATGAGGCGCTCGGCCTCGTGCGCGATCAGCTGAAGAAGGTTGAGACGGCATCTCATCATTACGAGCTCTATCGCGACAAGATCTTGCCGCTGGCACGGCAGACGGTGCAGTCGCATCGCGCTACCTACGAAACGAACAGCACGAATTTTTTGGAGCTGATCACAGCAGACCGCGTCCTGCAGGACGTCGAGTCGACTTATCTCACTCATCTCGCGGACTATCGCGTCGCACTTGCCGAGTTAGATGCCGTGGTTGGAATCGGGGATGTACCTTTGCGGAAGAATTCTGGAGCGAGGGACTCGTCAAAATGAAGCACCTGACCCAAAGGTCGGTTTTGCGCCTCCTCATGGCCGTGTTGCTGCTCGGCATCGTTCCCGGCTGCTCAAAATACGGCGGCGTGGGCAAGGACAGCAACATCGACTATTGGACTTGCACGATGCACCCCTCGGTGCGCTCAAAAGATCCCGGTAAGTGTCCGATTTGCTCCATGGATCTGGTGCCGGTGATGAAACGCAACGCCGGTAGCGGGGCGTCTCCAGAAATCAAACAGCAACCGACGAGCTCTCCTGCTGGCGACATGAAGGGCATGGAGAACATGAAGGGCGGCGGCATGCAGGGAATGCAAGGCATGGCCGGAATGTCTGGCGGCAGTAAAGAAATAACCGACGAAAAACCGGGAGAGTTCCAGGTGCCTTTCGAGCGCCAGCAACAGATCGGCGTCACCTACGCGACGGTGGAAACCAAGCCGCTCAATCACACCATTCGCGCCGTCGGAAAAGTCGCTCCCGACACCCAGCGCGTCTGGCGGGTCGTCGCCCGCGCTGGCGGTTATGTGCAGGAACTTGGGGTCAGCGCCCCCGGTCAGGTAGTGAAGAAAGGTCAGCTGTTGCTGACGCTTTACAGTCCTGAGTTGCTGACCACTCAGCGCGAGCTGATCGATCTGCTCCGCTTGCGTGACAGCGCTCCGAAAGGCCCGCACTCCGCGCGTGCAGACGCTCAGGGTCTGATAGAATCAGCCGAGCGCCGGCTGCGACTCTGGAACATCACGGACGAACAGGTCGCGAAAATCGAACAAACGCGCCAGGCCGAAGAGTCGCTCCCGATTTTGTCCAAAGTGGATGGCATCGTACAAACGCTGCCGGTCACGCAGGGCATGACGATCGCGCCCGGCAATACGCTTGTGGACGTGGCGAATCTTTCTGTCGTTTGGGTCTGGGGCGAATTTTATCAGGAGGAACTTCCGATGCTTCGTGTCGGCCAGGAAGTCACGGTGACTTCCGACTCGTATCCCGGCGAAGAATTCAAAGGCCAACTCTCACTTGTCGATCCTTTCATCAATGACGTGAGACGAACCGGGCGGGTGCGGCTCGATATCCAAAATCCGGAATTAAAACTGAAACCGGACATGTACGTGAACGTCCTGCTCGGCATGGACATGGGTCAATCGCTGGTCGTTCCGGTCAGCGCCATCATGCCGACCGGTAAGCGCAACATCGCTTTCGTCGATAAAGGTGAAGGCAAACTCGAGCCGCGGTTTCTCGAGCTCGGAGGAAAATTCGGCGATGTCTATGCCGTTAAGAGCGGCCTGAAAGAAGGCGAACGTGTGGTGGCCAGCGCGAATTTCTTGATCGACGCGGAATCGAAAAACCAGGGGGCGCTCAAATCATGGTGAACAAAAACGGCGAGACGCCTCCAGCTAAGGGCGAACCCTCGCCTGAGCTGGGCGCAAGCAGGCGGAGGCTCCCTGCTCCGGATGGCCATCCGGAAGAAGGGCGCGGCGCGCCATTCATCGAGCGCGTCATTGCGGCGAGCGCGCGCAACAGGTTCCTCGTTTTCATCTTCGTCCTCTTCGGCATCGCGGCGGGAATTTGGGCGATACAGAAGACGCCGCTCGATGCAATTCCAGACCTCAGCGACGTGCAGGTGATTGTCTATACCGATTGGGAAGGCCGTTCGCCTGACCTGATCGAGGATCAAATCACATATCCCATTTCTACCAAGTTCATCGCCGCGCCGAAGGTGAAGTTCGTTCGCGGCGAGTCGATGTTCGGGAAGTCGTTCGTCTATGTAATTTTTCAGGACGGCACGGACATCTATTGGGCGCGCTCGAGAGTCATTGAATACTTGAACTCGGTGCGCGGCTCGTTGCCGGAAGGCGTGAACCCAGTCATCGGTCCGGACGCCACGGGTGTCGGCTGGGTCTTCGAGTACGCGCTCGTCGATGAAACGGGGAAACATAACCTCGCCGAACTGCGCTCGTTTCAAGACTGGAACCTTCGCTATGCCCTCGAATCTGTAAAAGGCGTTTCCGAAGTCGCGTCGGTTGGCGGATTCGTAAAACAATACCAGGTCGATCTCGATCCAAATAAGCTGCTCGGCTACGGCATTCCGCTTTCCGACGTGGTCGCGAAGATCAAAGACAGCAACGCCGATGTCGGTGGCAAAACCTTCGAAGTCGCCACGACTGAGTATTACGTGCGCGGGCGCGGCTACATCAAAAGCGTGGAGGACATAGAAAACATCCCCCTCAAGGTTGATAACGGCACGCCGATTTATGTGAAAAATGTTGGCACCGTGCATCTGGGTGGTGACCTCCGGCGCGGAGTCGCCGAGCTCGACGGCAAAGGCGAGACGGTTGGGGGCATCGTTGTCATGCGCTATGGCGAAAACGCACTCAATGTCATCGAGGGCGTCAAAAAGAAGCTGGAAGAAATCAAAGGCTCGCTTCCCGAAGGGATGAAAGTCGTGCCCACTTACGATCGCAGCACGCTGATCAACAATTCCATTTCGACCCTGCGAAGAAAGCTCATCGAAGAAAGCATCGTCGTGGCGCTGGTTTGCGTGGTTTTTCTCTGGCATCTGCGCTCTGCCTTCGTGGCAATTATCACGCTGCCGATCGCGATCATCCTCTCCTTCCTGCCGATGTTAAAACTGGACCTAACGAGTAATATTATGTCGCTCGGCGGCATCGCGATCGCCATCGGAGCGATGGTCGATTCAGCCATCATCATGGTTGGAGAACGCGCATAAATTCCTCGAACATTTCCGAGAGGAACATGGCCGTGAGCCGAACGGCAAGGAGCGTGTCGCGACGGTCATTGCTGCGGCCAAAAGCGTCGGTCGTCCGCTGTTCTTCTCGTTACTCGTCATTACCGTGAGCTTCATTCCGGTGTTCTCGCTCGGAGCGCAGGAAGGGCGACTCTTCAAGCCACTCGCCTTCACCAAGACGTTCTCGATGTTCTTCGCCGCACTGCTCGGGGTCACTCTCGTGCCAGTGTTAATGACACTGCTGATCCGCGGCAAAATCAGACCGGAAGCGAAGAATCCAATCAATCGTTTTCTGATCTGGGCTTACCATCCGCTGGTCAACTTCGTCCTGCGCTTCCGCTGGCCCACGCTCATCGCCGCTGCCGTCATCCTAGCGATCACCATTATTCCCTTCAAACGGCTGGGTTCGGAATTCATGCCTCCGTTAAACGAGGGCACGATGCTTTACATGCCCACGGCCGTGCCCGGAATCTCAATTACCGAAGCGACGAAGATTCTGCAAATCCAGGATCGAATGCTGCACAAAATCCCGGAAGTCGAGACCGTCTTCGGCAAAGCGGGACAAGCGGAGTCACCGACCGATCCCGCACCGCTTTCCATGTTCGAAACGGTGCTCACGTTGAAACCGCCCGAGCAATGGCGACCCGGAATGACGTGGGACAAGCTCACCGCGGAGATGAACGCCAACATTAAGACTCCGGGGATGGCGAACATCTTCTGGATGCCCATCCAAACGCGCACGGAGATGCTGACCACCGGTTTCCGAAGCAAACTGGGGATCAAAGTCTTCGGACCCGACCTCGGCAAAATCCAGGAGATCGGTCTGCAAATCGAAAAAACGCTGAGCAATTTTCCCGATACACGCAGCGTTTATGCCGAGCGCACGACGGGCGGTTATTTCCTCGACTTCAATGTCCAACGCGAAACGGCCGCGCGCTATGGGCTGACCATTGGCGATGTGAACAACGTGATCGAAAGCGCGATCGGCGGCAAGACCATCAGCACCACCGTGGAAGGCCGCGAGCGTTATCCGATCAGCGTCCGATACGCGCGTGATTTTCGCGACGATCTCGACGCACTCAAGCGCGTGCTTGTAGCCACGCCGACTGGCGCGCAGGTGCCGATCTCGATGCTGGCCGACATCAACTACAAAACTGGGCCGCCCTCCATCCGCGACGAAAACGGACAGCTTGTCGGATTTGTCTTCGTGGACATTACGACGAGCGACTTGGCAGGCTATGTCCGGCGCGCATCGGAAAAGTTGAATCAGACAATTCAGTATCCACTGGGTTACTACATTGAGTGGGCTGGACAGTTCCAATATCTCCAGGCCGCAATGAAGAAGCTGAAAGTCGTGATCCCATTCACGCTCCTGATTATTTTTGTGCTGATCTACATCAACACAAAATCGCTGACCAAAACCTGCATCGTGTTGTTGGCTGTGCCCTTCTCGTTAGTCGGCGCATTCTGGCTGATTTACTTGTTAGGCTACAACATGAGTGTCGCCGTCTGGGTCGGCATCATTGCGCTCGCGGGACTCGATGCGGAAACAGGTGTCGTTGTGCTTTTGTATCTCGATCACGCGTGGGAAAAGTTTCGCGCAGAAGGCCGGATGAATAATTTCAAGGACCTGCACGACGCGGTCGTTGAAGGCGCGGTGCAGCGCATTCGGCCAAAGATCATGACTGTCTGCGCGATCCTGTTTGGCCTGCTGCCAATCATGTGGTCGCCCGCGACCGAGGCCGGTGCCGACGTCATGAAACGAATCGCGACGCCGATGATCGGCGGGATTGTGACTTCCGCCATCATGGAGCTGCTGATCTATCCAGTCATTTATGTCCTCTGGAGGAAACGCGGGTTAAAGCGGGAGGCGAGGTCTACTTCGTTTGAGACGCTACCGCAACCTGCCCATGCATGAAGATGCAGACACTGCGTTGATGCTGCGTCTCCGAGACGGACAAGATCTTGCGCTGAAATGAGCTGATGGCGCGATGGCAGACCCGGCTCGTGAGTTTCATTGACCGTTACGTGGGCAATCAGACTGATGCTCTCGATCTCGCGCAAGAAACGTTCGTGCGCGTTTTCGAAAGCCGTCGCCGCTACAAACCGACTGCGAAATTCTCTAGCTGGCTCTTTCAAATCGCGAGCAATCTGTGCCGCAATCATTTTCGCTGGAACGAACGTCATCCAACCGTATCACTCGACAGCGCGACGAACGATGGCGGCAATTGGAGCGACTCGCTTCCGAGCGAAGCGGAATCGCCAGCCGAGACGATCGCGCGCAATGAATTGGCTGCAGCCGTCCGCGACCATGTTCACGCCCTCCCGCACGATCTGAAAGCGGCGCTGCTGTTGTTCGAATACGAAAAGCTGTCCTACGATGAGATCGCCGTGGCGCTCGGCTGTAGCAAGAAGGCGGTGGAAACGAGACTGTATCGAGCGCGCAATATTCTTCGCGATAGCTTTGCGGAGAAGGCGCCTTAGCTACCGTGAAATGGTTCGGCGGCAAAGTGGCTGTTGCCGCTTCGGATTCTGGTCGCTCTGGTTTCGCCGCGGCGCGTTCGCGGTATTCAGTGAACGCGCGCTCCGCACGTGATTTCCGGCAGGATCTTGCTGCACTCAAGCGCGTGCTCGTGCCGCCGCCCGCCGGTGCGCAAGTGCCGATGGAGTTACTTGCAAACATCAGCTACAACACCGGTCCGCCATCCATTCGCAGTGAAAATGGGCAGCTCGTCGGTTTTATTTTTCTCGACGTGACCACGCGCGATATCGACGGCTACGTTCATGGCGCATCGCAGCGCCTGGCGGAGCGGGTGAAGTTCGCACCTGGCACTTCCGTGCAGTGGGCCGGTCAGTTCCAATATCTGAAAGACGCGGAACAACGACTCAAGATTGTCGTGCCGCTAACGATCCTCGTGATCTTTCTGTTGATCTATCTGAACACGAGATCCGCTGTTAAGACCTGCATCGTTCTGCTCGCGGTGCCGTTCTCGTTGGTGGGCGCGTTCTGGTTCGTCTATTTGCTCGGTTATAATCTAAGCGTTGCGGTCTGGGTCGGCCTGATCGCACTCGCGGGCCTCGATGCCGAAACTGGTGTCGGCATGCTGCTCTACCTGGATCATGCGTGGGAAAAATTTCGCATCGAGGGACGGATGAACACCACGTCTGATCTGCTCGCCGCGGTAGAGGAAGGCGCGGTGCATCGGATTAGACCGAAAATCATGACCGTATCCGTGATTCTGTTCGGCCTGTTGCCGATCATGTGGTTGCCAGTGACACAAGCCGGCGCCGATGTCATGAAGCGCATTGCGGCGCCAATGATCGGCGGGGTCGTGACCAGTGCGATCCTTGAGCTGCTGCTCTATCCGATAGTCTATGTGTTGTGGCGGAGCCGTGAGCTACCACGGAACCAACGCTTACCGGGATTGAACTTAGCTCCTGCTTCGGAGTCTCTCGCGTGAAGGAGCCACGGTGAGCTGGATTTGGACAGGGCTTTCTCAAGCCTTCATGATGTTCTGGGAAACGTTCTGGGCGCTCGTTCTCGGATTCGGAATCTCAGGCTCTCTTCAAGTTTTCGTCAGCAAAGAGCAGATGAGCCGGGCGTTTGGCCGGCCCGGCCTGCGCCAGATCGCGCTTGCGACCGGGCTCGGTGCGGCGAGCTCTTCGTGCTCCTATGCTGCCGCGGCGGCGGGTCGAAGCGCTTTCCAGAAAGGCGCGGCTCTCGTTCCGATGCTGGCGTTCATGTTCGCTTCCACGAATCTCGTCATCGAACTCGGCGCGTTGCTGTGGCTACTCATGGGTTGGCACTTCGTTCTCGCAGAGGTCGTCGGCTCGTTCGTGCTGATCGGGCTGATGTGGCTGCTGATACGATTGTTTTTCCCAGCCGGATTAGAGGCAATCGCCCGTCAGCACAGCCAGAAAGCTGTGACCGAACAGGGTTGCTGCGCAAATTGCGATGAGCCGCAAGAAACAGACCCGACGAGAGGCAAGTGGATGCAGGTCGCGACGGCCTTCGTCTCCGACTGGAGGATGCTGGCTAAAGAAATTGCCATCGGATTCCTGCTCGCCGGATTTATCGCTGCCCTTGTGCCCTCCAATTGGTGGCAAGGTTTCTTTCTGCAGAGCGGCCCACCGGCAGTGCAACTCATCGAGAATGCATTAGTCGGCCCGCTGATCGCCGTCGGTTCTTTCGTCTGCTCGTGCGGCAACATCCCGCTCGCGAGCGTGCTTCGGACGAACGGCATCAGCTTCGGCGGTGTGATCTCGTTTATTTACGGTGATCTGATCGTTATCCCGTTGCTCCTGATCTATACGAAATATTACGGCGCGCGCGCCGCCGCCTGCATCACGGCGATCCTCTATGCTTCGATGGTCATCGCGGGCATTGCCGTCGACCTTTTCTTTTCCGCATTTGGACTCGTCCCTACAAACCATGAATTGCCGGTCGATTTCGCTCACGCTGCAATTACCTGGAACTACACAACCCGGCTGAACATCGTGGCCCTGCTCGTGGCTTCATTGCTGGTCATCCTTAATTACCGCAGCCGGGCAGCGCTGTTGAGAAACGGGTCCTAAAGAAGCGGCACTGGGACTGAAAAATCCCCGCGCAAGGCACGGGAGTTGCATCAGAACCAGCAACGAATTCGTCCTTCCGCGTCCTGACACGCGCCCGAACGGGTTCGGATTACAGATTATGAAACCGTTGATCACCATTCTCGCCAGTTTCCTGCTTTGCTCGTGCGCCGACATGTTCGTTACCAAGACCGATGTGGCGACGGCCGGCAGCGTCAGCTCGGCGGCTATTGATTCAAAAGATTTCGGCTCGAACGGAGTTCACATGGTGACAAATTGCGGGATCGGCGCCAGTGGCCCGCGCGCCATTTACATCCGCCCATTCTGCATCGACACTGCGACCTTCGTCGGTGATGAAGCTGCGTCCGCCGGCGAAATGCCGATTCGGAAGGCGCTTACCCCGATCGAGTTTGCGGGTGACTTGAAAGAACAACTCGAGAAGCTCGCACCGGCCCGAATTTTGAAAGAGGACGAGAGCCCGCGCGTCGGCTGGCTCGTGGAAGGACAGTTCAACGTCGTCGATGGCGGCAGCCCGCTAGCCCGGTTTTTCTTCGGTCAAGTCGGAGCGGGCCGTTCCTTTCTAGCGATGCACGTCCGCATCACGGATGTCGAACGAAGCCTCGTAGTTTCCGAATTTGACGTTGCCGGCGGCAGCCGGTTGCAAGGCAAGCTTGGAACCGTGCGCGCGAGCGGCCTCGGACGCGCAACTCCGTTCGATCTTCAGAACGCAGCCGAACGCATCTATCTCGCGCTTGAGCCGAACGCATTTCACTACGGTGCCCGCGCGAACGTGAGTCTCCGCTAATCACGCACCAGCGCGCAGGCAGAGCCCTTGATTGCGGTTGCGATTGGTGCGGCACTGCTTAACGTGCGAGCCGTTTACCCCCGTGACGTTTCCTCTCCGTTTTTCTTTCCTCATTTGCGCGGTCGCAACCCTCTTCGGAGCTGCGCGAAGCTCCGTTGCAGCACAGGCTTACGCGATCGTTGATTCGCAGACCGGTTACGTGCTGGAAGAGCACGAGGGCAAACAAAAACGCCAGATCGGCAGCCTGACAAAAATCGCGACCGCGGTGGTCGTGCTCGATTGGGCGGAGGGGAAGCACGGCGACCTTAACGAATTGGTCACGATGCCGCCGGATGCGTTTTTGGGGACCGGTGCAAACAGCATCGGTTTTCAACCGGGCGATCAAATTACCCTTCGCGATTTGCTCTACGCGGCGCTCGTGCAGTCGGACAACATCGCCGCCTATACGCTCGCGGCGCATGTGGGTTCGACGCTGAGTTCCGTCACGTCGGTATCCGCAAAGGTTACTCCCGTAACTCCGTTCGTCGCGCAGATGAATGCGCTCGCAAAGAACTTGCAGATGCTGCGCACCCGTTTTTTGAATCCGCACGGAATCGATGAAAACGAACGGCCGATTCCGTTTTCAAGCGCGCTCGACATGGCGCGGCTGACGCGGTACGCGCTGAAGAAGGCGAGTTTCCGTTTCTATGTTTCACAGAAAGAGCGGCAAATTTCGTTCAATCGAGGGGGAAAGCCGATTGGTTATGTGCTGCGTAATACGAATGAACTTCTCGGCACCGACGGAGTCGATGGCGTGAAAACGGGGCGCACTGCGCGCGCCGGCGATTGCCTCGTTCTCTCCGCTCATCGCGAAGCCGAAATCGTGAAGGAGGGAGCGAACGTCATGGTCACGCCGCGACGTTTGATTCTGGTAATGCTCGGCAGCGCGAATCGCTTCGAGGAAGGCGCACAACTTCTCGCGCGTGGCTGGCAGCTTTACGATCAATGGGCAGCGGGCGGTCGTATGATCAGCCCCGAGAAAAGCTTGTAGGCGCTGCCGCCGTTCCATGAAGCCACGGATCGGTGTTCTCACGAGCGGCGGTGATTGCCCGGGGCTGAATGCGGTTCTGCGCGGTGTCGTTCTGGCAGCCGACAAACTCGGCTGGGAAGTACTCGGGTTCCGGGATGGTTTTGAAGGTCTTTTGCCGCCCGGGGATTTCATCGTCCTCGACCGCGCTCGGATCGCCGGGATCATGCCTCGCGGCGGCACCATTATCGGCACCACAAACCGCGGCCACTTCATCGCAAAAGTGGGCACGGGAACGAAAATGCCGATTGCGGTGGAGGTGATCGCAAACGCACGCCAGGTGCTCGAAGATCTCGGCGTTCATGCGCTGATTATCGTCGGCGGCGATGGATCGATGACAACCGCGCTCCAGCTCCAGGAAGCCGGCATTCATTGCGTGGGTGTTCCGAAGACCATCGATAACGATCTTGAGGCCACCGCGATGACGTTCGGTTTTGACTCAGCGGTCGCGGTCGTCATGGATGCGCTTGATCGATTGCATACCACCGCCACCAGCCACAAACGCGTGATGGTGCTCGAAGTCATGGGGCGTCACGCCGGGTGGATCGCGTTGCATGGTGGCATTGCCGGTGGCGCGCATATCATTTTGATTCCTGAAATCCCCTTCAGTCACGATCGCGTCGCGGACGCCGTGAAGCGGCGGGATGCGCGTGGGAGTCACGGCGCCATTGTCGTGGTCGCTGAAGGTGCGACCGCGCAGGATGGGCAGCAGATGCTGCATGCGACTACCGCCGGCGAATACCGTTTTGGCGGAATCGGCGAAATTGTTGCGCGCGAGGTCGCCGCGCGCACGGGAAAGGAAACGCGGTGTTGCGTGCTGGGGCATCTGCAACGTGGGGGCGCCCCGACGACGCTGGATCGAATTTTGGGCACCCGCTTCGGGGTCAAAGCGGTGAAGCTGATCGACGAGAAGCAGTTTGGATCCATGGTCAGCTATCAAAACTATCAAATGCATCACGTTCCGATCGCGGACGCCGTTAATCGGTTGCGGCTGGTGCCGCCGGATGGACAGATGGTCCAGACGGCGCGCGACGTGGAAGTTGCCTTTGGCGACTGACGTTTCACGCCCGCGCCAAAAAGCATTTGGCGCTCCGCCAAGTCCCCGTAAATTCTGCGCACCGCCGCTTCGGCGAAGGTCCACCCGATGATTACTCTCCTGCGCAAACACCACCGTTGGCTGATGATCGTAATCGCGATTCTCGCGATTCCATTCTGCTTCTACTTCACGAAGACCGACTTCTCCGCGACGCGGACGAATCGGGTCGGCACGATTTACGACCGGCCGGTCACTCGCCTCGAGCTGCAACGTAACGTCCGAATGTTCACGCTCGCGCGTGAGCTCGGCATGTTCGGTTTGCTGCAGGATCTCGCGGCCGCGGCGCAAACGGAAAACGACGCCTACACAGAATTTATGTGGAATCGTCTGGTTGTGCGCCACGAAGCGGCCGCACTCGGCGTTCGGCCCAACTCCACGGAGATAGCGAATGTCGTCAAGACGCTTCGGCCTTTTCGCAACGAGACCGGTTTCGACATGAACAAGTATAACGAGTTCGTGCAGACAACGCTGCCGGCGCTCGGGTTTGACGAGTCGCAAGTTGAAGAACTTGCGGCCGATCAACTTGCGCTCAATCGGGTCAAGGAACTGCTCGCGGCCGGCGTTCAGATTCCGGAAGACGAGAGCAAAGCGAATTACGAGCAGGCCTATGGAAAATTGAACGTCGCAGTGGTGCGCCTGCGCTCGGATGATTTCGCGAAGGAAGTGAAGATCAACGACGACGACATCGGCAAGTACTACGAAGCGCACAAAGCGCAGTTGAAGAGTGACGAGAAGCGCAAGGTCGAGTTCGTCACTTTCACGCTCACCGACGAACAGAAAAAACTCACCGGAAAGGAACGGGTCGATGCCCTGCAAAAGCTCGCGGATCGGACAAATGATTTCGAGCAGGCGCTGGCGGAAAAGAGCGCGTATTTTCACGCCGTCTCCGCGAAGTTTCAGCTTCCAATCCGCGCGACTGGCGAGTTCATCCAATCGACGCCTGACCCGCAGCTGAATGTCGATCCGCAGCTTGCGCCGGCGGCATTTCAGCTCACCACTCAGGATCCTAACAGCGATCCGCTACAGACTGCGGATGGTTTCTACATTCTGCATCTCAGCGGGATCGAGCCGGCGCGGCCGCTCGCGCTCGAGGAGGCAAAAGGAAAGATCGTCGAGGCCATCAAGAACGAGCGAGTGCACGAGATGATTTCTAATAAGGGTGCGGAGATCGTGCATCGCCTCCGCGATGCCATAAAAGGCGGCATGCCCGCCGAAAAAGCGATCGCGCAATCCGGCTTGAAAGCGGAATTGATCCCGCCGTTCTCGATTGCGGACGATGCGCCGACGAATCAACCGGAGAAAGAGCCGAAGAAAGACGCGCCCGATCTGCCGATCATTAAATCCGCGATTGGCGACCTCAATCCAGGCGAAGTGAGTGAGTTTCTTCCGACAGAGACCGGCGGAATTGTTGCCGTGTTGGAAAAGCGAGACCCGATTGATCCCGCGCAATACCAGCAGGGGAAAACATTGTTTGACGCGCGTTATCTGCGCGGCAAGCGCACGGTCGTATTTCATGAATGGTTACGCGAGCGCCGGCACGATGCCGGAATTCAGGTCGCGACCAGTTAGCTTTGAAGGCCTGACACCTCACGTTCATGGTGACGCTGGACGAGGTCTTCGACGACGCGAATGGCGATCTTGCGATCGGTGAATTGGAAAGCGCGGTCGAGAAGTATCGGCAATGTGTGGCGCTTGATCCCGCGTTTTTCGATGGCTGGCACGCCCTCGGCATGGCGCTGATGAAGATCGGGCGATTTCCAGAGGCGATTGAAGCGGGAAAACACGCGACCGCACTCCGGCCTAACGATCAAATTGGCTGGACGAGTCTATCGTTGTTTTACAACCGCAACGGCGACATCAAAGAAGCGGAGGCGGCTGGAACCAAAGCAAAGATTCTCTCGTGGGGCGGCAAGATAAAATAGCGCGAGCCTCCGGCTGCGAATCCAAGCGCGCCCAAAGGCCCTGGCGCAACCGACGCAGTCAGCGAGTCCGGGCTTCAATCTCGTGCAGCGACGTCACGTTACGCCGCGAGATCCTTCACCCCAAAAGCATTCGGGACTCAGGATGACGAGCTAATGACGCCGGTCTTTCAAACCGCTGACGCCGCTTTCGGAAGCGCAATGGACGCAGCAGAAAATCTTACCATCGCTTCCACGCCGTGGCCGATGATTTTGCAACCACAATGTGTGCAGCCTGGCGCCATCATGTGGATCGCGCACTCGAAGCTGTCGAACGTATGCGTCTTGCCGCCGGTTGTAATCTGAAATGCCTTGTCATAATCGTTTCCGCACATGTCGCATTTAGCCATTTCACCTCCTTGTTTTACCCCGAACAATCGCTCCGCCACGCGTCCCTGCCGCCAGAAGACGACCGCAGGATTTGTAGGTAGAGACAAACTTTTCTAAAATAAAAGGAACCCGTGCGGCATGAGGAACGTAATAAGACGTATATACACAGACGGGGATTGAGCAATAACGCTTCATTTTCCCACTCAAACCAAATTGGAGGAATGATATGGACGTTGATATGATGACGGAGCAGTTGCAAACCCGAAAAGGGACCAATCGCCGTGAGGCTTTGAAGCGTTTGGGAATGGGCGCCGCCGGCTTGGCGGGGCTGAATTTTCTCGCAGGACGCTCCCTGGCCCAATCGGCAGGAGGGGTGAGTCTTAGCGCACAAGACATCGCTATCCTCCAGTTCGCGTTGAATCTCGAGTATCTCGAGGCGCAATATTATACCTATGGGGAGACGGGCCATGGGATGAGTCCAGCGTTTACTACCGGCAGTGGCACACAGGGCACGGTAACCATCAAGGCCAATCCCAGAGTGCCCTTCACGACTCCGCTCTTCCAGCAATACGCTACGGAGATCGCGTCGGACGAGCGGTTGCATGTTGTCTATTTGCGTAATGTCCTCAGCTTCTTCGGGGTGACTCCTGTTGCCCAACCTCAAATCGATCTGCAAGCGAGTTTTAACGCACTTGCCCAGGCTGCAGGAATTGGTTCTTCCTTTGATCCATTCGCTAATCAAACCAACTTCCTTCTGGGTGCGTACATCTTTGAGGATGTCGGGGTGACCGCGTATAAAGGCGCTGCTCCGCTCATCGCGAACTCCGGCGTTCTGGCCGGCGCAGCCGGGGTGTTAGGTACGGAAGCCTATCACGCGGCGAATATCCGCACTACGCTCTTGGCCGGTGTCGGTGGGTCGGCTATAACAATCGCGCAACAAATCTCCGATCTGCGCGATGCACTGGATGGCGCTGGCGATGACGATCAGGGTATCGTCGATTCGGCCGGAAACGCCAATTTCGTACCCACAGATTCGAACGCTCGAGTATTCGCACGGACCACTCGTCAGGTTCTGAACATTCTCTACTTCGCGCAAGGTGCGCACAGTGGCGGCTTCTTCCCGAACGGGCTGAACGGCACGATCACCTGATCGCAAAACTCGCTTCCCAGAACGCAAGTATTGCCGCCTCGTGTCCTTCGTCGATCAACCGACGAAGTGACCCGAGGGTGGTGAGTTGCCCAGTTCTACTGGCTTCCGGCTCTCGGCAGCATCATGGGCAAGATGACTCCGGCCGTTCAATAGCTACCGTGTGCCGCTAACGGGGATAATTGAAGGGATTTTCGGAGCCGGAGTTCGACTCGCCCGGCAAGCGCGCTGAACGGGCGTGCTCTCCATCGCTCCCGAGAAGATCCGAGAATGCTTCGGATTCTACGATTTCCTGCCGGAAAGCGGAAATCCCCAAGGCTCTGGCCACCAAACCCCGTGCTCCAGATCTGCTTGCCGATGAATTTTCACGTCCCCGAAGCCAGCGCTCTCCAAATACTTGGCGAGATCTCCCTCGGAGAAAACGCGCATTTCCAATGTCGAACCCGGGCCGCCATGAAAGATTAAATTTCGGAAGACCTGCACCTCTCCGGATGAAGTGATGTTTTTCAGGATATAATGTCCTTGGTCCCGGATGAGAGTGAATTCATTGAGCTCGGGAAAATGCTCGGTCGTCGTCGGTTGAAGACCGTAAGGGACGGTCAAGATGAACAGACCGCCGCGCTTTAGCATCTTGTGGGCGTTCTCGAACGCCTTTGAGACTGGCGGAGCAACATGCTCAAATACCTCCGATGAGATAATGAAGTTGTTCCCCAAAAGCGATGTGGGGATATTGACTGCGGCGATATCGAGTTTTGGTTCCTGGTGATAAAAAGTGTTCTGATAACTAAATTTTTTGGCAAGAAATAGAGCGTAACCATCCCAGTCAGTCATCCCGAGACCAACCAGGTCTCGTCGAATCGGAAAATCAGGCAACGCCAGGCTTCTGCCGAAAGTTTCAGTTGAGAGCACGCTAACGATCGAACGCCATCTGCCGGTCGATCCGCAATTGCCACACGAAGGCTGTTCCCGTTTGAGCTCGGTGAATTGCCTGCAACAGGATGCGCCGCAAATGTTGCAGCGAAAACTTAGCGCTTCGGATTCTGATCTTGCCGTGACGTCCATCGCGGTGCCAAATCTTTCGCTGCTCCCGGACCGCGAATCATCTCACCGGTCCTGAGCGACGCAATTGCGAACGTATTGGTTGGAGTCACCGGAAGCGATTGTGACACCGTGCAGAGCGGCGATTGCGTGGCCCGATCTCCGCCTGGGCAACCAAGGTGGATTCTTACTGTCTTGCTCGAGGTACTCAGACATGCGTGGCGTTCGGTATCTTGAACACGGCTCGAATGGCCCTAAGCCGATGAGCGCCAGCAGCCTTGGGCTGCCGGCCGCGGAGAAGCCGGCAGAGAGGGTTCATGGCCAAACACACGCCGGACAAAAGATCGTCGTGACGTGCGGCGTACTGCACAAAGTCAAAATCCGGCGTCGAGATCAATTTAGCGCGTACACTTCCACCAGAGCCACGCCCGTCGTGTTATTTACACCGCGCACGATCGCGGTGTAATTCCCTGGGATTAACGTTCGCACGATCGCCGATTCCCGGTCATTCGCCGGCGGAATCGTACTGTCGATGATCGCCTGCTTGTTAAGGCTATCAATCCAGTTGTCGTTCGAATCCAACAGATTCGCATTCGCATCGCGCAATTCCAGAGCTGGATTCTCCAGTTTGCCAGCCACCGGCAGTGAGGGACCTGTCGCCCGGATGATTACCTTCTGTGACGTCGCCCCAAGCACGATGAAACCACCGATCATGACTTTGTCTCCCGTCTGCACGACCCCCCGGGTTGAGATGTTTGCCAACTTCGAATTCGCTGTTTGGTCCAAGTCATACACCTCCAATAGCCCAACTCCGGTTCCGCCGTTCACCCCGCGCACGATCGCGGTGTAAGCGCTGTTGTTCGCAGCCAGGGTAGTCAAGATCGCTGACTCAAAGTTGTCTGCCGGCGCGACCGTGCTCTCGATGATCGCCTGCTTGTTCGGCGCCTCGACCCAGTTGTCATTTCTGGCGATCGCCACTGAATTGCCTTGCTGGTAGAGTTCCAGTGTCGGATTACTGAGTTTACCCGCTACCGGCAATGAAGGTCCGATCGCTCGCAAAATCACCTTCTTCGGTTGTGTGCCAGTAACAATGAAGCCGCCGATCAAGACGTTGTCGTCCGTTCCCACGCGCACCCGTGCGGAAATGTTACCTAATTGAGTGGCTGTCGGAGTTGGCGTGGATATTAACGCGGTAGCTGTCGCCAGAGTATTTTCCGCAGTGAGCGCTTTCCCATTGGACACATCTTGCAAATAGAAAGTCATACCGTCAGCCACCCATTTCCCCGTCGTCGTCGAAGCTCTCCCCGGGCCCGACCCGCTAAACAGTGAGCCGGAAGGAGAATTAAGATGAACTTGGACAGCGACCGTACCGAATGTCTCCCAGGTCACAGTGGCAACTCCGACTCCGGAACCATCGGCAACGTAGATCGGCTCTGGACTGACTGATATTTTTCCGCCTCCCACCAACGTAACCTTTGCGATTGTGTTGGCAGCAGTTAGCGGCAAGCCGTTCGAGACATTCTGCAGATAAAACGTCATCCCCTCCGTGGCCCACGGTCCGGTCTTCGCGGAAGCAGTCCCCGGACCGCTCCCGGAGAGCCGCGTGCCATCGGGGGCATTGACGTGGACTTCGACGAGAGTCGTGCCGTAGCTGGTCCATGAAATGTTAGTTACGCCAAGCGCTGATTGATCCGTAATCAATGGATTTGGATCGGCGGTGATGGAGCCAGTCGGTGCGGTTGACACATGCACGGTGACTGAGTCCAAGGTAAACTCAGTAGTAAGAGGCGCGGCGTTGGTCACATCCTGAAGATAGAAGACAGTTCCATCGCGGACGGTCTTCGCAGTGACCGCGGAGAAACTGCCCGAAGAGGTTCTGGACAAGAGCGGACCCGAAGGCGATCCGACATGAACTTCCACCCGGTTAGTTTGCGCGCTGGACCAATAAATCAAAGCCACTCCCTGTCCCGTCCCGTCTGTTACCTGGATCGGATTGGGATTGGCGGTGATCGTCCCCCAACCGGCTCGTTTCCAGAAGTCCGCCTCGTAACGTTGGTTGCCAGTTGGGGTAGAAATGTCATGAACACGGGCTCCCTGGTCGGACCACCGGTAGAAGTCGTAAGTCAAGCCGTTCGAGACCTGCGGAGTATCTACACTGAGATTGTGTGTCAGGTTAAAGACACTCCAAAAAAGATAGGGCGACGCTTTTGGAGAGCCGTCAATCTTGACCGGGATGAAGGACGGAACGCTGGTCACAGACAGTTCCGCGTGGCGCGGGAAGATATCGGTAAATGTCGTCTGAGAAAGTCCGGAAGAGTCGGTTGCGGTCAGGAAAATACGATACCAAACGTCGGGATCGGGTTCACCCGAGGTCGGAACGGTAAAGGTGCCATGGGAAATTCCTTCCGTGGCTGGAAAGAAGGGATGAGTATGGTGACTCGGGTTGGTCGATGCATGGTGTTCGAACAATACCTCCCAAGTAAGCGCACTGGATGGCAGGGTTCCATCCTGAGGGCCAGTCGCTGAGCCAGAAAAAGAGATCACGTCGCCTGCGTTGTAATAGGTCTTCAAGGCCGGTGACGTAATGGTCGGCTTGGGAGGCAGTTTAGTGGTAATCGACAAGAGCGCATTCGCGCTCCCTGCAATTCCCCAGGCGTTCTTTACGATGCAGCGGAACAGAGCTCCGTTGTCAGATAGTTGGACCACAGGCGTCGTGTACGTCGAGGAGGTGGCGCCCGCAATTGCGACTCCGTTCTTCTGCCACTGATAGGTGAGTGGTGGATCGCCGTCCACACCGATAGTAAAGGTGCCGAAGTAGCCCACCGACACTAATTGCGACCTGGGTTGAGTATTAATCTGTGGCGAAAGAATTCCACCGTAAGAAATTTTATAAACACCGCCGATGCCAGTTCCGTCGTCGTAGAGGAGATAGTAGAGATTGCCGTCCAGTCCGGTGGTAATCCCATCGAGCGAGCCCAGCCCGGCGGCGAACGGAGTAGATTTCAGTGTCGCCGGATCCAAATAGTAGATCCACGTGCCGCAGTAATCGGTGAAGAAATATTTGCCGAGATATTGATTCGGAAACTTTTGCACGGGTGGATTGTAGAAATCGCCTCCCGTGATTGCGCAGCCGATGGGATCGCCGGTGTTTCGGTTGTACGTGAACAGAGGCGAACGGAATCGGGGGTCGGTCGTATATCCTTCGGTGTCCGGCCAGCCGTAGTTCGTCCCGGCAAAGCCTTCGTTAATTTCTTCGTAAAGATAACTTCCCACGTCGTTGACGAAGAGGCGATTGGTGCCCGGCTGGAACGCCATGCTGAAGGGGTTGCGAAAGCCGTAGGCCCAGATCTCTGGTCGCGCATCAGTCGTGCCAAGAAACGGGTTATTCGAAGGGATCGAGTAGTTGCGGGTTGCGTCGCTCGGAAAGCCGTCGGTGCGCACATCGATGCACAAAACCTTTCCCAGGAGGCTGGTCAGATTCTGCGCATTTAATGCTGTGGCGTTTTCTCCCGTCGCAATAAAAAGCCTGCCGTCAGATGAAAACTTCAACGCCCCGCCGTTATGCACGAACGAATCAGAGCGCAACGGATCAAGATCGACAATCACCGTCTCGCTCCCCGCGAGCGCGACATCGCCATTAGCGGTGAATCGGCTAAGCCGATTATGAGCCGTCGGGGTCGTCGCCGTGTAGTAAACATAGACGTAGTGATTCGAGGGAAAATTGGGATCGATCACGACGCCGTCCAATCCGCGCTCGCCCTGCGTATCGACGGGCACAGTGCAAAAGGGCGTGCTCAGAAGAGCGCCATTTTTGATCACAAGGAGACGACCGTCTTTTTCGGCGACGAAAATTCTGCCATCGGGCCCAAAAGCCAGGCGGGTGGGACTGGTCATCGGCGCCAACTGCGTCCGTACGAATCCGCTCGGAAGAGTCTGCGCGTCGAGAGGGTGAGCCGAAAACAAAAGAGCCGCTGCGCCCAGACTCGCTCGCACAGTCCTCCAAACTGAATGTCGAAACGCAAGGCGGGTTATCAGAGTCATGTTTTAATGAACCAGCGCACCAAAGCGGGGCGTCGATGAGGAGGTTTACCGACAGTTCACGTCTTGTCAGGAAAAAAGCGGAAGTAAAGTTTTAATCGATGGGTTTCGAGGATTCTCGGTTCGAAGCCGTTGATTGCGGCGAGTAAATGACGCCGAACGGGAAAATTGGTTGCTCGATAACAAGCTTCGACCGCACACGGACCCGCAAAAGCTGTTCGTTCCATCAGCGGCATTCGCTGGCCGGCCGGGGTAGACGAGTCAGATCTGACGGTTCAAAAAAACGCCAACCTCATACGGTCGGCAGTATCCGACGCCTGCCGCCGCCGCCGTTGCGCAAGGCAGTTGATCGGTCGAGCCCAAGGAGACAAACCCAGATCAATGCGGCGATGAGACTGACGAGTCGTCCTGTTTTTCCCTCCGGTGATAGGTTGTAGCGCAGCTCCGCCAGGTGGCGACCTGCGGGCAAGTGGAGCGTGACTAACCCATGTTCTGCCGCTTCTGGAGTGTTCTTGGATGGCCCTCCGTCAACGAGCAGCTCCCAGCCAGGCCAGTAGAATACGGCGATGGTCGCGACGGAGTCGGCAGTTGCCTGGTAGCTATATTCATAGCTATTACCCCGATGAATATAACGGTCGCAGATAAGCTCGCCGGACGTTACCGTCAGCCGATCGGCGGGAATAGGATGGTCTGCGAGGAACCCGGGGTCGAGGTAATCGCCGCTGACCCATCTCGGAATGAATTCTTGCACCGCCGATCCTCCATATAACCCCCTTCTCTCCCAGCGCAGGTTCCACTTGGCCAATTGCTCCGGCGGCATTGTCTTGATCACAGAGGGCATCAAGGTTAGCGGCAAGGTTGGAATTGAGAATAGGATAGCTAATCCAACAAGGACCCCGGGATGAATCCATCGGTCTAACACAGGCGACGCCATCGCCGTAGCAGCGGCGCCAAAAAATGCGGTAAAGACAAGGAGACGCCATGGAAACTGGATGTATCGAAAAAGGGCCGGAACCACGGACCAGGACATCTGCGGAGACATGATAAAGAGCAGTCCACCAAAGACAAAAAGCAGAGACGCGAGGCGGCGGCGCTGATAGCCCGTCAAACCCGGCCGGAATACCGCGAGGGCGGAAAGGGAAGTGCCGATCAGAACGGCGAATCCAAGATTGATCCCAAGTGAGTCGTCAGGTCCCGCAATACTATTGCCATAACCGAGGTTTTCCATAAAATGCTGCTGCCAATAGACCGCATGGGTGTGGATTTGTTGCGGGCTCCCCCACATCGTCATGACGTCGCCCGCGTGCCGGGTTAGTTTCGAGAGTATCAGTGCTGGGTACCAAAAAAACGCCGCCAGCGCTATCCCAAGAACACCGCCCCCTGCGACAGCAGCCGGCCAGCGAATGTCGCGCGCAGTCAAAGGCACGTAGGCCGCGATAAAGATGCTTCCCCAAAGTGCTGTGATGTTATGGCTGAGCAATAAGCCGGCATACGCTGCGCTCACTAAAAGTGCTCCTCGCAAGGGGTGGCGCCGGGTAAGTTCCATTCCCCAAAACACCCCGGGCAGCATTGTCCAAGCCCAGCATTCGCCCAGGGCGGAGCGGACGAATAAGTCTGTAAAGTGGTAACGGGTGAGAGCGTAGATGGTAGCCGCAGCCAGAGCCCACCACGGTGTTCGGGGCCAGTCTTCGCGGCGCCCGATGAGGTAAGCGAAGGCATACATGAAGGCTCCGCTGAGGTAGAGCGAAGTGTAAAAACTGAGCTTGGCGGCGTTTCCAAAATCCAAGCCCAAGACAAAATGATAGAGCGCACCGACATAAAATCCCAGCGGCCCGTATAAACAGAAGTAAGGGTATCCATACCCGAAGCAGTAATCCGAACACCACGCGACCTGGCCGAACCCATCGGCTCTCCAGAGCTTGCAAATCTCGGAAACATGAACCGCGGGAAAAAGCATGGAATGACCCCACCAAAGATAGACATTCCAAGTTGGTACGGTTGCCAGGAGGATGCTCCCGGTGTAAACGAAGAACGCTCGTAACCAGGGCTCTCGCCAAAGGCGACCGAGACAGCTGGACCACGTCGAAATTCTTGTCCTCGGCATGGCACCTATCTCGACCGTCGTGAAGTGGCGATGGGTTGTGCTTCTTGCCAGCCTCGCCGATTGCGTTCCGGCCATCTGGCCCGTCTCATTTGCGGACCGCGGGTAGAGTAACAATCTCCGCCGGTCGCGTCGTTGATTTTTCGGTGTAAAGCCGAAACTCGTAGTTCGACTCAGGTTGGATCCACCGGACCGTCTCTGCGCCCATCGGCGATTCCGCAAACAATATGTCTGCGCCGCCATCCTTGGAGACATAAATTCGGGCGGGCAGACCGTTTGAAGTCCTCCACGTCACCGTCGGCCGTCCGTCCCCAATCGACGTGGGCCAGGTCACTTCCAATTGAGGAGCCCTTTTTTTGCCAGTCACATCCAACAGCTGAATCGCCACTCGATGATCATGGCTATCATAAAGTCTGAATTGATAAAGAGAACCGAGGCTTATGTTTTCGAGAGGTTGTGCGCCGGTTCCTCCCTCCGCAAAGAACTCCTCTTGCCGGCCATCGATCGACAGATAGATCTGGCTTGGTGATGTCCGATGCGATTCCCACATGACGACAGTCCGGCGGTGGTCTTCGTCGATTAGGACTGGATTTGGAACGGCCATCAATTCAGGTGGGCAAGTGCCAGCCAGTTTTCGCAGCGAATATTCATCCAGCCAAACCTGCCCACTCTGAGCTGCTGTGTAGACCCGGCAGGCAACAGCGTCTTCCGGCGCCGTCACTTCGAGCCGCGCGGTTTGCCACTTCGGGTTTGCTGCCACGACGCGAATGATTGCCGGAGTTGAAGCGAGAGGCAGACCTAATTTGTCAAACCAGTTAAGTTGCAGCCGAGCGCTGCTTTGCTCTTCCACTGAACGACTGGCCATTCGAAGCATATAGCACCGGCCAGCTTCCACCTTCACCGGTTCCGACACGAAATAATTATCCTCGTTTACGCGAACCGCTCGTGCACCGACGAGAGATTGCCTTCCGGAAGAATCTAACACAGGTTGCCCGATTACGATCCAGTCGTCGGGCCGTTGAGGGTCGACAGCCCCTTCGAATCCGGGATTCGAAAGTAGCTCTTCGCCCACGAGAGGATGATTTTCACTCTCAAGCGCATAAACGTGAACACCATCAAAGCTTGCTACTTCTTTTAACCTGCCATTCGCGTGGATGGCGGGCGCTAAGGTCTCCCAACTCTGCAACAAACCCCAAAACTCCGATCCGTAACGGTAGCGATCTTCATCGACCAGCACATATTTCACCTCCCAGCTCGCCAACAGATCCAGAGTTTGAGGAGATGGGAAAAGGCTAAGAATACCCCAGGAAGACAAATTTGGCGGCGCTTGTGCGTTTCCCAGAACAATGCGTTTGCCTGTCCACCGCGTCGAGTAAATCGCCCGCCCACCGTAGCCGTGCTTTGGCACAGGATATTCCATGATGGAGAACTTGCCCGGCTGCTGAGCGATCCAATTGTCGACCGGGCGTGGCTGCACATGGAACATTCCAAAGGGCTTTTCAGCGAGATCAAGCGCGGTCAGCCCGCACGTCAGAAATATTACGGTCCGCGTTCCCCATGCGCCGAGTTTGAGAGGCAGACGTGTCAGGGCGAGACTTAGCCCCGCGGCCGCGAGTAATCCCACTCCGACCTGCACAAAAAATCCCAGTCGCGCCCAGGCTCGTAAGTTCTCAAACCCTGGTAACTGCCGCAGCAATATTCCCGGCATTGGAATAGGAGAGAGCGCAACATCATTGCTCGTCGAGCTAAGACGCGGCGGGTGCGTCCAATAAAGGCCCGGACCGAGAGAAAAGATAAGCGCTGCCACCGAAAGCGCGATCAACGAAACGACCACCTCCCTCCGGGGATGGAAAATCCCGATACAAGCCATGGTCATGGAGGTCAGCCCCAGGTAAAGCTGCCACTCCGATAACCAGAAGCCATTTGCGCCTTTTCGCCAATGACCCGCAATCCATGCCCCCCACAAAGGGTGCGCAGTTTGTGGAATAAAGAAATCGGCCATTGCCGCAGCGAATGTCTGCGATTCGCGCGGGCCGCGGTATTCCAGGATGCCTTCGTGCCTAGCTAGATAGTAAGGAACGAGAAACGGCAAAATGAAAACAAGGCTGACCGCGATCGCAACAACGCCCCATTTCAATGTCTCACGGACAGGTCGCAGATCTCTCCACCACGGAAGACGAAAGCCGATGTAGAAGAGAGCTACGAGCGGAACCATGAAAAAATAGTACCAGGTGACCAGCGCGGAAAAAGCGAAGAATGTGCCCGCCAGGATTGCGTTGCGTGCCCCGGGTCTCCTGAGCAGGCGCTCGAGATAAAGAAAGAAAAACAGAATCCATTGCGTTGAAGCGATCGATAAATGTCCGCCTGCGTGAGCGAAACGATAAGGGCAAAAGCCGATGATCAGTCCAGCCAGAAGCGCCCCGGCCCGACTACCCCATAACTCGAAGGCCAAAAGGTAAGCACCAAACGCAGTCAGGACAAACGATGCCAGCATGAGCGCATTAAAGGTTGCCACTTCGCCGATAAGTCGCGTCAAAGGAGCAAACAAAAGGACCGTGGCAGGCGAAAGATCCTGATTCTTTATCAGGCTGAACCCGTAAGGATAGTAGACGTCGGGATCAAAAAAGGGAGACTTGTGCAAATCGAAGAGAGCGTGCGCCGGATACCAGAGTTCCCAGACAAAATGAAGATTGTCCTCCGCATAAGCGTCAATCACGTGATCCTGCAGATGAGGAATGATCGGGTAGCTGATTGCCACCATGAGCAAACTGTAGAATAGAAGGACGAGAAGCTTCTCCCGGGCCGTCCTCTGCTTCGCTACTTGTGTTTCAATAGAGCCCATCGAGGCCGGCGTAGCTGTCAGTTTTCAAGAGAGGCGAGATCAGGGGGCGAATCGGAATACTAACACATAAAAAACCGTGTCTTTGCAGCCTGCTTTGTTCTAGAAACGTTGGCCTGTTCGTCGTCTAACCCCGCCCCGGAATTGCATTCGCGATACCTGTTAGCAAAGCGTTTCATCATGGCCGCAACGACCGGGTCCGATGGTCCAAAGCGATTCTTAATTCGTGAAAATCGATTACCATTCTCATCAATCGATAAGTCTGCGACAACGGTCACCGTTTTCGAGCGAGGGCAATGAAACTCAAGCCAAATGGCATCGGCACCTTGCCCAACATCTTGCGTTCGAAGGCAAAAATCTTCCGAAGAACGGAGTTGAGTTTCGGGTTGGGGAGCTTCAGGTCAGTAACACCATTTTGTTCGAACGCGCCTGCAACGAGGCGCCAAACAGCGGCCGGTGCGAAGAGAATAGCATTCAAATGGCTGAACAATTCGAGATGAAGCGAAGGCCGTGCGAAGAGCGCCGAAAACTGACTTCTGGAGTAACGCCGAAAGTGATGGTGGTGCGCGTCGCGCGCACTCCAGAGCCACATGTGGGCAGGCACAGTGCAGATCAGGATTCCACCTTTCTTTAGTAGGCTGGCGGCGATTTCGACGGAAGCATGGTCGCATTTTAGATGCTCCAGGACGTCGAGTAACAGGACGGCATCGTAAGCCTCTCGCTCTAGCGGGACATCTTCCGGGAGGGAACCTAGTTTCGCCTTTACTTTACGGTGAGAGGAGAAATCTATCGCGTGAGGGGAGCCGTCCAGACCCATCGGATCGTAGTTCCGCGACAGCCGCTGTAGCATCATTCCGCAGCCACAACCCAAGTCTGCGACCTTTTGCCGCTCCCCGTTCTGTGGCGGCAAATAGCGCCGGAGTAGATCGAGAACAATCTGATGCCTTGCCGCAAACCACCAGTGCTCTTTCTCCATGACGAAGATCTCAGCGTAGAGTTCCTCTCGCATAATCAGGCTCTGGTCATTCCGCCATCACATTCAATAAAAGGCGTGCTTGGATCGGTAGATAGTCCGGAATTTAAATACTTTTCTCAACAAACCGGGCCACATCATTCGCTCTCGCCAGCGAGCGTCAATACTCATTCGCCCCGCACCACCTCGACCTTGGAGAGAAGACGAGAGGGGCGCCCTCCGGAATAGAGGCGGAACTCGTAGAGAGAGTCGAATCCAATCCATGGGACTTCAATCGAACCGCTTGCCCCTTCCGTCAGCCGGACTTCCGGAGAACGGTTTACCTTCACACAAACTTGCGCTGTTGAAGCGCCCCCTGAATTCCAAGTAATAACCGTAGTGCCTAATTCCTCCTCCGGCAGACCGGCGGGGACTGGGTTAGGAGAAGCGGCAAGCCAGGGATAATCTCGCCAGGCATCAGAGGTAGCCGCGGACGGATTTTTCGGATGGTGACAGGCCGCAAAGTTTGCATAAGCTACGGCCACTGCGCAGGCGAGGACCACCTTGCCACTCCTCGACAGCGGGATCGAGCCTGAAGCGCGAACGACGCTCATTCGAGTGCGCCAGCCGCCTTTGTATCGACTGATCTTTTGCCAAAAGAGAGCGTCATATCCGAGTCATAAGGTTCGTTCAATCCTGTCGGCGCGCTTCATCGATGAAAACCCTCTCCGCACGTTTCTTTCCCTGGCCGACCTTCCTTTGCATCCAGAAGCTTCCGCCACCCCACCACGGAGACCGCGGAAAGGTGGCTTTGAGATCATCGAGGTAGTTGGAAGCGAGATAGCTGTTGCACAGTAGAACTTCGAAGTCCGAATTGAACGCGAGAAAAGCTTGGAGCAGATATTGCTCGGTCCAAAAACGCAGTTCGTTCTTCACCCACTCGCTTCGATAGTCGAATGGAAATGAAATATCATGCACGTGAACAATTACACCAGGATTCAACCGAGGAATTACCTCCAAAAACAGGTAGTTGACGTCTCCACCTATTTTCACCGTGTGCGAACTATCAATAAACAGAATATCGCCGGCCTTCAGTTGTGAGAATAAATCCAACTCTACTTCCTCGACTTTCTTCCGCACAAGAGAGCCCAGGTGTGTAAGACCCGCGACGAGGAAATCGCGTGGATAAGGCTCAATACAAATCAACGAGCCGTTACCGTTGCTCGCGATCGCCTGAGTAGAAATTAGCGAAGAATAGCCGCTCCCTACTTCAATAATAAGCTGCGGCTGATGGTGCCGTACCATGCAATAGGCTACGAGTGCGTCCATCCCAGCGAATGACTCGTTTCCCAGATGAAATCGATTGGCCCTGCCGCCGCTTCTTAATGGAATTTGATCATATTCTTTTTGGAATTTCGGAAACACATTTCGAATCAAATCGAGCTGGACGGAATCGTTCATATCGACTCCGGCAAGCTCGCTGGCCCGCTTAAAAATCTGCTCGTCTAACGTTTGTATTTCCGGGATTGGTTGATAGAAGTGCACCGGGGTGACGTGAAAGCCCTGTCCCTCCCACTGGCGAAAGAACCACCGAAAATCCGCATGATTGATGCAGGCCGGAATTATTTTCGCCACCAGATGAGCGAGCTGGTGCACATTCTCTTTTGCCAAAAAGTTTTCGCCTAAAAGATGATCGGAGGCTGGGCATCCAGGATCTTCGGCGCGAGTGACAATGACTTCATCCAAGACTTTCCTTGGTTCGGACGACGTAAATAGCCGGAACAAATATGCTGCTCCCGACTGAACCCAATCGATGTCTACTGATCCGTTCAGACCTCGACAAACCAGTTGCTCGCCTCCTTCCGGGCTGCGAACGCATATCTCACCTCCAAAAGGATCAGTGGTCTCCCAAGCGATTGTTGTTCGAGGGCCCGCCTCAAAAGGTATCGGATTGGGCGTCGCCGTGATTTTCCCAATGGCAGCGCCTTGCGCTGACGATTGCTTCATCGTCGAGCGCCATTGCGATTGTCGGCGTAAGAAAGCATCAGGTGACGGTCCGCCGTGTTCGGCGAAGCGACGCTCGGTGCGCTAAGATGCTCCCCGAAGAGCCGCATTAACTTCTTACGAGCTGCCTCGACCGAATAGAGTGACCTTGTCTTTTCGATCGCGTTTTGCGAGAGCCGGTTCCAGAGTTGTTCAGATTCGTAAACCTCCACGAGGGCGCGGGCGAATGCTGCCGGGTCGTCCGCGACCATCACGTCTTCGCGGTCTTTCAGAGCCATTCCTTCAACGGCCATTGACGTCGCGACGACCGGCACCCCGAAACTCATACTCTGATTGATCTTGCCCTTGACCCCGGCACCCCATCGCAGCGGCGCGATCGATAGTCTCACGCTCTCGAAGTACATTCGAACGTCGGGCTGCAACCCCGTAATAATCACGTTTTCGCTCGCTAATCCGACGACGGACGGAGGTGCCTTATCTCCGATGACGTAAAACTTCGCCCGGCTAAGTCGATCGTGCAGTAGTGGGTAGATCTCCTGCACGAAGTAGATCACGGCGTCGACATTCGGCGTGTGCTGAAAGCTGCCGATGAAAAGCCAATCGCGGCGCAATGAGAATGGCGTCGCTGATCCCGGCACATCTACGATGTTCGTGACGACCTCGATTCGTTTTTCTGGCCGATGCTTCTGCAGCATTTGCTGCTCAACGTTACTTACTACCCATGTCTCGTCCGCTGCATCGATCAGCGCGTATTCGTGTTCCTTTTTTTCTTCCGCCTTGAGCCGGACTTGCGGATCCTGGGTCAGCTCGGCTTCGCGACTGTCGCGGAGGAAATGAAGATCGACAGTGTCGAATACGATTCGACTTATTGGTGCGTAGAGCCGGACATCATCAATGTGTTTGCGAGCGAAATCGCGACGGCTAAGGACGATCACATCGTAGGCGCTTCCCCGTTCCTGTAGATGTTCGCGAACGCTCTTGATATATGGATAAGAGAAAACTTCGACGCCTCGTTTCCTGAGTTTGTCGGCATATGGGCGAGTATCGGCGAGGTCATCTGGAATGAAGGTAACGCGGTGGCCGAGGCTGTGAACGATTGTCAGGATCTGAAACATCCGGAGCGAGCCCGAGTCCTTATCCGGCATCGGCAGGTGATGGTCGATCACGAGGATGTGTTTCTGCCCCGGCTGACGCCGGAAGTAACCTGCCAGATCTCCATTCGCCGGCCTGGCGGCCAGGGCGTGGGCCCAAGTGAGGGCGAACGTGGTCCGATTCAGCTCCTGATGGCGCTTGGCCCCGGTGGAGATATCGGTCCCGGCGGTCGCGCCTTCGAAATGAATGACTTCGCTCAACGGCTGGTAAAAGACTTTGTAGCCCTTCTGCCGTAGCTTGAACGCCAGATCCGTGTCCTCGTAATAGGCCGGTGAATACCGCGTGTCGAAACCGCCTAGGCTTTCGAAAATCGACTTCGGGATCATCGCACAGGCCGCAGAGCAGTAATCGACCTCACGAAGATAATTGTATTCCGGCTTTCCGGGATCATCGAAGTTCCCAAAGTTCCACCCGGAGCCATCGTTCCAAATGATGCCGCCTGCTTCCTGAAGTCGTCCATTTGGGAAAACCAGCTTGGATCCGACGAGACCTGCCTGTGGTTCGTTTTGGAAGGTCTCGAGCAAGGTCGAAAGCCATCCTTCAGTCACCAATGTGTCATTATTTAAAAAAACGAGGTAATCACCGCGTGCTTTGGCTGCTCCCAGATTGCACGATGCGATAAAGCCGGCGTTGGTCGGGTTACTGAGATATAGGACGCCCTCAATGCGCGGGACGAGATCGGATGTTTCGTCGGTCGAGCCATCGTCGACGACAATGACTTCCAGCGCATGCTCATCGAGATGTTGCTGCAAAGACGCGAGGCAGGCTTGTGTGAAATGGAACTGATTAAAAACAGGTATGATGATCGAGGCTTCGACTTTTTTGAAAACAGGGAAACGAATTGGATCAAGGGGGATGATCTGGTCGAAAGTTGAGCTTTGCGTCGCATCAGACAGCGACCAGTTGCGCGCCTGCGTGTACTCGTCGCTCCCGTTGCCGAGTGGCGTGGCTGGCCACTGCGGAACGACAACCGGCCGGTGCTTCAAACCTTCGATTTGGTCGTCCAGCTTGTCCATTTCCGGGCGGGTTTTGCGCCATCGTCGATAGGCAAAAACGATCTTGTCCAGATGTCCGTAGCCGAGAAAGCCGCTGTCGTGGGTTGACACAGCGCGCAGAGCGGCGACGGGATTCGCGAGTTTCCACCGGCGCGACGAGCGAAGACGCGCTGCCGCCTCTTCTACATCAACAAGCAGATAGGAGAGTTTTTTGGTGGCCGAGAGCTGGGCTCGTAACCGCTCCGTCAGCTCCCGGACACGCGCTTCGTTCCCGGCCAGACTGATAGCCTTGGCGTGGAGCTCTTGGTTTATGCGTGCGAAGCGCTCGCGCGCCAGGGCGAGATCTTCAGTGGAGCGCTCGAGATGGGTCGATTGCTCGTTAAATTGCACCTGCAATCTCTCCAGTTCCGTTCGGCGCGCTTCGGCGGCCTCTTGGAGCTGAACCGCCTGTCGCGACTTCTGTTCCCCCTCCAGCTGGAGCTGGGCAATCAGCTGGGCGTTCAAATCTCGCTGGCGATGAAGATCGGAAATGAGATTGGAAATGTCTTCCGGACGGTCGTATGTCTCGAAAAGATTCCAGATGTCAGCGCTCTCATTCTTGTTTTCAAAAATGCCGAAGCTAATTGCGGGCAAAAGCGCATCTGAACAGACGCCGATCGAATACAGTCCCTGATAAACTCCGTTGGTGAAATCGACGGAGTCCAAACCGCCTCGAAAGGTGCCAAAAGAAACGTTTGGAGAAGGCGAATCGGGCGCAATCCACGAACCGACAACGGGTCGCTGCTGGCCGATAAGGCATTCCTTGAAACGAGACCTTAGAAGGCCGACAAAATCGCGATGATAAAGTTCCGACTTATGGAACGGGTTCCTGGCCCCGTTGGTCTCGCTGTACTCTTTTCTATCTGGACTGGAGATGACCAGGATCCCGTCCGGGCTCAAGACCCTTTTGATCTCACTAAGAAACCGCTCTTGCTCCTCCAGGTGTTCGATTGTCTCAAAACTGACAATCACATCAGCGCTGTTGCTTTCGAGAGGCAGCTCGGCCCCGTCGCCCACAAGAAACCGGAGATTCTGATGGCTATATTTGCGTTGCGCGTGCTCGATTGTGGGTGCATCGATGTCAACTCCAACGACAGTTAAAGCGACGCCGGCGAGCAAATTCGATCCATAACCTTCACCGCACGCGACGTCGAGCACCCTTTTCCCGGTCGCCAGCCTCGTCGCAATGGCGTAGCGGTGCACGTGTTCATACGTCATTTGCCGCCCGCAACCAGAGACCAATCTCTCCCCGGTCCAAGCTAGTTCGGTGGACGTGTAATCGTGCTCCATGCAGTGATTTGAAGATCCGAACGAATTTATCCGAGTGGCGGCCGGGACGCTCACGGTTCTTGGTATACCGCGCGCTTGCTACGGTAAAGGAATAATCTTAATTCGAACTGCGGGACATGGTTAATGCTTTCGTTTAGTCCTTTCACCAGCATATGAAAGAGCTTGGAAATACCAGCATGATCCTCGCGTGGGTCGGAACGGGGTGCTGGGCCGTATGCTTTTGGTGGATGCACCGGCTGTCCGCACGACAAGAAACGATGTTGAAAGAGTTGCACGAGGTGACCAGCCGAATCGAGCGCTTGTCAAAGATCGAACACGATCTCATCCGCGACGTGCACCCCGTCGTCGGATCCATCAAAGAGTCGGTGGAAGGTGTGGCTGAGGCGGTCGGAGCTGAGAGTGCGCCAGGGAAGTAAGCGCGGCGTCCGACCAAGCGTCTTTGTCAGGCATCTTTCGTGGCGCGAACCTTCCTAATGGAAATCACCTTGCTCGGAGATTCGGCGCTCGTCTTGCGTTTCAATGATGCGCCGCAGTCGGATGCCGCGGTGCAGCGGGCTCGGCGTGCGATCAGCGCCATCAGGATGGCCGGTGTTCGGGGAGTGATTGACCTTTTGCCCGCATACAACACGCTCACCATATTTTTCGACCTCAAAACCTGGGTACGCAGCGACGCTGCAGCCGATGATGCGCTCGCGGGGTTGAAGCGTGAAATTGTCGCCGCGCTTTCCCGCGCCTCGACCGAGCCGGCGTTCACTCCGGCGCCATCGAAGGTTTCAATTCCAACCTGCTACGATCGCGAATTCGCGCCGGACCTCGCGGAGCTTGCCAGCCGCGTTCACCTCTCCGTCGACGATGTCGTGCGTCTCCACGCCGGCGCGGATTACCGCGTCAGTTGTATCGGGTTTACGCCAGGATTTCCTTACCTGAGCGGCTTGCCGCAACAACTCGCGATGCCACGCCGCGCCACCCCACGAACAAACGTGCTCGCGGGCTCGGTTGCAATCGGCGGGGCGCAGGCCGGTGTCTATCCGCGCGACTCGCCAGGCGGTTGGAATGTGATCGGGCGAACTCCACTTCGATTGTTCGATGTCCAGCGCAACCCGAGCTGCCTGTTCTCCATCGGAGATGGCGTCCGCTTTCGCACCATCACGCGCGCAGAGTTTGACGAGCTGTCGAAATGACCGTGACGCTCCTGCGCGCGGGCTTTCTGGCCACGGTCCAGGATTTCGGCCGCGTCGGTTACCGCCACATCGGTGTCTCAATCGGCGGCGCGCTCGACACAAACGCACTGCGGATCGCGAACCTCCTCGCCGGCAATGAGGAGCACAGCGCTGGAATCGAGTTCACGTTCGGTAACGCTCGGCTCAAATTTGACAACGATTGCGTCGTCGCCTGGTGCGGTGGTGGCTTTCCGGTTCAGATCGGCGATCGACAATTGCTTTCTGGCCGTGCCGCGGCGCTGCGGGCAGGAGATGAACTTATCATCGGCGCTGCCGCTTTCGGATGCCGCGCCTGGCTCGCGATCAGCGGAGGCATCGAAGTGCCATCAGTTCTTGGAAGCAGGTCGACGGATACGCGCGGCGCCTTCGGCGGATTCCACGGAAGAACGTTAAAGGACAACGACGTCCTCCCGCTCGGCCCGCAATCAGAAGCGACGATTCGCGTCGTTCGCAAAACCGGTGAATCCAGGATCGCGACGTGGAGCGCACCTCCGGAATGGACGACAGTCGGTCGCGCCCCTGGATTGCTCCGTTTTGTGCGTGGACCGGAATGGGACCGATTCGAACCGGGCGCCCTGAAAGCGCTGACGTGGGACGCATTTCGCGTCGCCTCTGAATCCGATCGAATGGGTGTTCGGTTCGAAGGTCTGGCATTGGAATCACCGCAATCGTACGATCTCCTCTCGTCAGCAGTCGCTCCGGGCACGATTCAGGTGCCGCCATCCGGGAATCCGATTCTCCTGCTCGGAGATTGCCAAACTGTTGGCGGATATCCGAAAATCGCGCACGTGATCACGGTTGATTTACCAATTGCCGCGCAGCTTCGAGCACGCGAGCTGGTGCATTTCAAGGAAGTCTCTTTGGCTGAAGCGTACCGCCTGCTCATTCGCCGTGAAGAGGAGATCGCGCGTTTCCGGATTGGAGCCGAAGCGCTCCTGGCATGAATGCGGTCATCGATTTGAATTCCGATCTCGGTGAAGGAGCGGGATTCGACGAAGAAATTCTCCGCCTCGTCACGTCAGCGAACATTGCCTGTGGTTTCCATGCCGGCGATCCGCAATCAATTCTTGCCACTATTCGTCTCGCTCGGAAACACGGTGTGGCTATTGGCGCCCATCCGAGTTTCGAGGACCGCGCAAACTTCGGGCGCACAGAAATCAAAAGCAGGCCGGCGGAAGTGTTCGCGCTCGTCACGTATCAGGTCGGCGCGTTGCAGGCGCTGGCGCGCGCCGCGGGCGCAGAAATTCATCATGTGAAGCCTCACGGCGCACTCTACAACATCGCCAGCCGCGATAAAGCATTAGCCGACGCCATTGCGCACGCCGTTCTGGCGATTGATCGGAAGTTGATCGTCTTCGGGCAATCTGGAGGCGAGCTGTTGTTCTCGTCGGAAGAGGTGGATTTGCGGACTGTATCCGAAGTCTTTGCCGATCGTAATTACATGCCGGACGGTTCGCTCGTGCCGCGGTCGCGCCCAGACGCACTGCTTCACGATCCGATCGAAGCCGCCGATCGTGTCATCCGAATGGTCCGGGAGCGCAAAGTGCGCGCGGTCGATGGAACTGACACCACGGTTTGTGCCGGCACCGTGTGTGTTCACGGCGACACACCGGGCGCGGTTGCATTTGCTAGTGCCTTGCGCGCCGCGTTGCTAGGACACGGTGTCAAGATCTCACCACCGCAATCTCGAGAGTGAATTGACGTGGTCATCCCGAGCCCCGAACGCTTTCGGGGTAACGCAGCCCGGCGAGGCCGGGCTTTCCATTTCGCGGCATGGTCGATAGGTGTTTCACGGGATGTCTCGACTTCGCTCGACATGACGATGAACACACCGCGCTTTGATCAGGCCGGTAATGCGCAAACGAACCTGCGGCGCGCACTCGGTCCGCTCGATGCGACCATGATCGTGATCGGCTCGATGATCGGGTCGGGTATCTTCATCACCTCAGCCGAATCGACGCGGCTGGTCGGCGCGCCCGGTTGGTTGCTCCTGGCCTGGATCATCGCGGGTTTAATGACGATCACAGGAGCGCTTTGTTGTTCAGAGCTGGCGACGATGATGCCGCGCGCGGGCGGCGTTTATGTTTTTCTGCGCGAGGCTTACGGGCCGTCGATCGGTTTTCTGTTTGGATGGACTCTCTTTCTTGTCGTGCAAACCGGCACCATTGCGGCGGTCGCAATCGCATTCGCGAAATTCGTGGGCGTCTTTGCCCCGGCGGTCGCGGCCGATCGCTATTTGGTCGCTCCCGTCCAGCTCTTCGGTGGCTACGCGATCAGCTTGTCGAGCGAGCAATTCATCGCGGTCCTTCTGATCGCGTTTCTCACGTGGACAAATACGCGTGGGCTTGAAACCGGAAAGCTGATTCAAAACACATTTACGTTTGCGAAAACCGCGGCGCTCGCAGCGTTGATTCTGATCGGATTCTCGTTAGGCTGGCATTCCAGCAGCGCCGCGCTTTCCGCGACCTGGTGGGATTCCTCGGCGAACGGCTGGACTCCGCAATCGGCGCAACCGGGGTTCGTCATCGGTGGGACGCTCGCTCTCGTCCTCTTGTTTGGAAAAGCGATGGTCGGTCCGCTCTTTGCGCAGACCGCGTGGACCAATGTCACTTTCATCGGCGGCGAAGTGCGTGATCCCGGCCGCAACCTGGCGCGCGCGCTGCTTGGTGGCTGCGCGATCGTCGTCGTCCTTTACGTGCTCGCGAACGTCGCCTATATCGCGACTTTGCCTCTCGGAGGCATCGCGCACGCGCCGCAGAATCGCGTGGCAGTAGCATCGATGAACGCGGTTTTTGGCAAACCCGGCGCGCTCCTTATGGCTGCGGCAATTGTCGTCTCCACGTTTGGCTGTAACAACGGTCTCATCCTTGCCGGCGCGCGCGTTTACTACGCGATGGCGCGGGATCGCCTCTTTTTCCGAATGATTGGAACGACGAACCGGCGGCACGTGCCGGCTGCCGCGCTCATTGCGCAGGGAGTCTGGGCCGGCGCGCTTACTTTGCCTCGCACTGTCGCGATCGATCCGGCAAGTGGGGTGACCAACTACCGCAATGTTTACACGCAACTCTTGGAATACATCGTCTCTGCCGACCTGGTCTTTTATGTCTTACTGGTGCTCGGCGTGATTGTTCTGCGTAGCAAGGCGCCTGAGAGCCACCGCCCGTATCGGACCTGGGGATACCCCGCCGTGCCGCTCGTTTCGATATTCCTCGCGACCGTGTTGATTGCCGATCTCGCCTATCTCGCTCCGGCGACATCAGGCATTGGCTACCTTCTCGTGCTGACGGGCGTGCCCGTTTATTTCGCCTGGAAAAGAGGCGCTTTTTAGGAGCAGTTCCAAGGCGCCAAGGTTGATCGCCTTGCTCAGGTTAAGCTCGAAGCGGATTCCCTCGTGTGAGGACAACTCTGACTTAGTGTCATTATTCATATTGTCGGGTGTAGGTTCAGGCTCGCACCCGGCAATTGCTAACAGACCACCCAGGCAAGGCGGAGCTTGCTTCGTAAGGTCTCGCAGCATGCAGCCCGAAATGCGCGGTCCATCGATCAAGCTGGCATTATTTGTTCTGGCGGCGATTTGCGCGCTGTCAGTTCCGCCAATTGTCATGCGGCGGGGGCTGAGACTCGAACGCGAGCGACACGCTCGTCTCACTGCGGATAGTCGTGCGCTTGGCACTAAGTTGGTCCACTATAAGAGCCTAAATGGACAGTATCCTACCAGTGAGCTAGGATTGAGGGGCTCACGACTGCGCCGAAAGATCCGGGGTTGAACGATTACGTTTACCGCTGCCCAGGTATTCATCACCGCGATAGTTATGACTTGTTTTCTGCCGGAGTCGATCGCAAGCCTGATACAGCAGATGATGACTGGGGCGACGACTAGATGACATGAAGCAGATCGCGGTTACCGGGTTGCTTCTTTTTGCGACGGCAAGTCTGTTGCGTGGTGAGGAGCCATTACAGCGCTATCCGTACGCCGAACCCGTTCCCAGCAAACTCGGATACGTCTTCAGCCCGTACGTTCAGAAGGGAGTTGTCGATGTGCGAGTGGCCTGACCCCAAAGGCTGGATAGGTTATGAGTGTAGTTCTGCTGGTTGGTTGATCGGATAAAATCTGGTTCGATTGATCTTTGCAAGTTTGGACGGAAGGAGGCCGGAGGCCGGGAGGAGGCCAAATTTGCTGCGGGCGCGCAAACTCCCCTGGTGTCTGGTAATCGAGCGCACTGTGCGGTCGCCGCTCGTTATATTCCACGCGCCAGCTCTCCAGGATAACGCGTGCTTCGGCCAGCGTGCCAAAGAGCTCACGGTTCAAGCACTCATCGCGCA
>JBBSIA010000006.1:0-174503 GCA_038232335.1 Chthoniobacterales bacterium | reverse complement strand
TTTTTACAGGGCAGCCTTGGGAGCAATACAGAAAACAAACCAAGAAAGATAACAATGGATATCACCAGTTTGATTGTTGATGCAGTCAGCGGCGCGGTCGGAGGCAATGTCGCTGGAGCTGCGATGAAAGAAAAAGTTTGGTCGCGATCGGAAATTCGCTCGCGGGAATTGTCGGCGGTGGGCTTGGCGGCGCGATCTTCCAGGCCGTGATGGGTTCCGCCGCTGCCGGTGGCGGAGGAATGGACTTGCAAAGCATCCTGGCCAACGCCGGCGGTGGCGGGGTTGGGGGCGCGATTCTCATGGCTATCGTCGGTCTCATCAAGGACCAGATGGCGAAAAAATAGCGGAAGCCGATCCTCGGTCCGGAGGCTGACGGAGATTCCCGGCGGTCGGTTCTCTGTTTCTTTCTTCATTTGCCGTGGGACTAAGGTCCGCTGCAACGCCGGGTTAGGCCGCAACTTGCTCGTAAGAGAATCGCGGAATGTCCGCGCGCTCGGAGGCGTGCTCGATCAAATGATTTGTTAGGCGGCAGCTGTTGAGCCATGGATTGGTCAATGGTGAGCTACTGCGGCGCGCCTGCTTAAGGTCTGGCCCACTGTCAATAAGAGCCAACTAGCGGAAAAGAAGGCCACTGCTATGCCGGCGACATACATTGCAACACCCCCGTAGCCGCCTTTGTCAGGATTCAGGAAGGGGTACGGATACCACCCGATGTTGTGTCCGCGACAGAGCACATACACAAGGTAGAGCGCGGGAAAGACTTGGCATATAAGTATCTGCTTTATGCCCAACTTTATTCGGGGTGGCTGTAGGAGCCAGTCAAGCACAACCGCGCACGGCATGACGTAATGCAGCATGACATTGATCCACGGCAAGAGAGAGCCCAGATCCACGCCACGGAGCAACACTGTAAAAACGACACCGACCACGGCCATATTTACGACGGAGACATAACGTGCTTGATCGCTCAGATCGGACGTATGGCGACGAAAGAAAACTCTGCTCGCGACACATAGAAGGACGGCAGCAGCGAAGAGATTTGACAGATTTGTGAAGTAGCTAAAAAAGTTAAGAATGCTGAAACCGTTGTGAATCTGGATCGCGAGTTGCGAGAAGATTGCGATCAAGGCGATGAGGCCTAGTAGCAATCGTAGAAGGATCAACAGTAAGCGCTTCGTCATTGTAAATACTCCGGGCTCGCAATCTGGAACTTATATGCGTTGCGGCCTAACGAGTATTGGGCGGAAATATTCCGCAACGTCCCTGAGCTGTAAAGCCTTAAAGAGAAGAAGCCGCCGGAAACAGGGCGGCTTCTCATTCCCCCCAGAACAATTTGGGCCACCGGTTAGGCGGTGAAGGCGGTCTTATTGCTGATAGGTCCTTCGCCGCGGGAGTTGACCCCGACCAGCCACACCTGGTAGCTCAAGCCGGGAGCAAGCGGACTGAAGTCGACCATGGCCATTTTCACCAAGTCGAATACAACATCGCGTGCGCCTATGCCCTGATGAACAAAACAGATAAGTCGGTCGAGTGGTTTGAAAAGGCAACTGGAGACGGGCTTAACTGCTATCCGATGTTTGACAAGGATCCGAGCCTCGATAGTGTCCGACATGATTCGCGCTTCCGTTAGATCATGGGGATCGAACGGAAAAAATGGGAGTACTACCAAAGCAAGTTCGCTCAGTTTCGACACAGCTGATGAAATCGCCGCCGGACCAGGGGGCCCCCCCACGACGCCGCCATCGGCTCGAATTCGGAGTCGTTGAAAACGAGTTCTCGATACCGCACGAATTTGGATTATTCCCGGATCACGCAATAACGATTTTGCTCAATGAAGAGCCGCCACGCGTCAACTTGCGCGATCGCACCGGCAAGTCGACGCGCCGACACGCCCGCTTTTGTGAATAGCGACTCACCAGGTAGTTCGAGCTCTCAAGCCGAGAACACCCAGACTTTGAAACAGCCATGAAAAAGCCTCGTACAAAAAGAACCTCGCAGACAGCGCAAACCGAGCTCAACGCGCGGAACAAAAAGGATCGACTGAAACAAACTGGCCAGTTAACACGAGTGCGGGGTCACCTGAAGGCATCGAATCAACGGGCTCAGGGCAAGCGTGACTCGCGCCACTGAGCGGCTCGGTCCGTTTCAGGGTCCTTCGTGGTCTAACCCGGCAACGGGAGCGAACCGACTAGGAGGGTTGAGTGATAGGTGAGTTCGCCCTTGTCTCCGCCTCGCCGATCGCTCAGTCCAACTCGTTAGATTTTTACGCGATGCGATTAACGCTGATCGTTGCTGCCGGCGGCGTATCGCGTCGTCTCGCTCTATGAAGCATTTACATCGCAATCCAGATCGCCCTCGCCACTGGGGGCGGATCTTTTCTCGTTAGCCCCGTCCCATGGGAGCATGATCTTCGGCTTGGCCGCGCGTCCGCTGCGATGCGCTTCTGGATGCCCTTGCCGTGCAGAATGGTATTCGTGATCTGCGATCCGAAGTGGCAAGACGACTGGATGATCCTGCCGCAAAAGAAAGCGCCGGACTCGCAGCAACCGTGACACAACGCGCGCGCGCGTTGAGGCGGTCACTATCGGCGTGCTCAAGTGCTTGGGCGCACGCGCTCTTGGGGGGTTTTCGCGCCTTTTTGCGCGGAAATTCACCCAGCTCAATCTGCGCGGCTGCGGTTCACCGCGGAATCCGGATGAGCTGCCGAATCTCGCCAATTACGTCGTCTTCTCCCGGTGCAGGAAGCTCTGGGATGGGAGGCGGCGGGCTTCCCTCGCGCTGGGCCCGCTCGCACGCTTGCTGGTAGGCTGACAATAGCGTGGTCGTCACGTCCTGCTGCATCGTAAGGGAAATCGAAACTTCTTCGCCGCGCTTGTCCCGGTTTTCATGCCTGTTTCTCCTGCAGGCTCGCGATGTAATCCAACGCATATTGCGGCAGCCGCAGCTTGTCGTTCCACGTGACCGTCGTGGTCGGCGCGCTCAGATAGACAACTTGCGGCGGCTCCGCTTCATCAGCGTCAGCGCAACTGACGCCGTACTCATCCGGGAACTGGCGCTCAAGGAGAAACGCTGATGCTCGCCAGTCGTCCGCGCTCGCCACGCGTGCGATCAGGCGTGCTTTCCATGAGTTTCTCGCGCGCGTGGCTGCATCAAAAAAGGTCGCGTAGGGCTAGGACGCGGAGCTCTGGAGGGGCTACCAGTCGACGGGGACGAGTCGTAGCCGCGCAGGTCTATCTTTGAGTTTTTTGTTTGTTGAACGTTGCTTTGTAGTGAGCAAGCGTTCTACGTCACACTACGCTGATGATCGAGCCAACAACATTTTGCGCCGGACGACCGCGAGGCCAAACACTGCAGCGCTTAGCATCACGAGCGTCGAGCCTATGTCCGGTGTCGAGAATATGCGGAAGCTATCTCCCAGAATAGGGGCAACGCGAAGGCTTTCGGCGACCGTCTAAAACACCTATTGCCTCGGTAACAGGTTATGACTCTGCGCCTGTTTTGTTATGACTCGACCAATTATTCCTCGCGGAATTGCCTCATAGAGAGCCAGATGTGGCTGGGGAGGGAATTGAACCCCCGACACGAGGATTTTCAGTCCTCTGCTCTACCAACTGAGCTACCCAGCCCTGACCGGCTGGGTCGCGATGAACGCATCCTCAGCCGGGGCGCGCTCACTATGCAAAAATTCGAGAGCGGAGCAAGGAGAACCAACTCAGGCGGGCGGCTCTTGAGACCCGCCACGCGCGCTCCGCGTCATTCAATCGACAAAACTCCGCCCCAATTGCGTGGCGCGATTGAGCAGGTGCAGATAGTGATGGCGCGGGATTTCGATGGCGCCGAACTGCCGCAAATGTGGCGTCATCCATTGTGAATCGAGGAGTGTGAATTTGCGCGCACGCATCCGCTCGACCAGCGCGAGAAGTGCGACTTTCGACGCGTTCGTGGCGCGATGAAACATCGATTCACCAAAGAACGCTGCGCCTAACGAGACGCCGTAAAGGCCCCCGGCCAGCTCCCCTTCCTGCCACGTTTCAATCGAGTGCGCGTGTCCCAGTTCATGAAGCCGGGCGTAGCTGGCGATAATTTCCTGATTGATCCAGGTCTCCTCACGCGCGGCGCACGCTTCCATGACCTCGGCAAATCGAGTGTCGATCCGCACTTCGAATCCGCCTCGGCGCCACGCCTGCCGCAGACTGTGGGAGGCGTGAAATGCATCGAGCGGCAGAATCGCCCGCGGGTTCGGCGAAAACCATTCGATCTCGCCATCCTCCATCGCCATCGGGAAGACGCCGAGCGCATACCCGCGCAGCAACACCTCAGGTTCGATCATGCGAAGGGCGAATGTCGAAGCGCGAAGCTTGAATGTAAAACCGTGGCACTTTCCAAGTGCTCACGATCTGCCATTGACCGGGCACTTACCTGATTTGCCGGCAGCACTTCGCCTCCGAGTCGATTTTCTTGCAATGACGCGCTGCGCCCGTAATCTAAACGGGTGACACGCGCTTTCACCGCCATCGTTCTCGGCGGAGCGTTGCTGACCGGCGGCTGCGCCGACGAAATCGAGCAGCAGACGGTGAACGATGTGCCGAACAAGTTCCAGCGCGGCATCACCGGCGAAGGCCAACTCGGCCCTCGCGATCGCACTGATGACCCTTACGTCAAACCGCGAAACGGAGACCCCCAGCAACAATAGCGGGACCGCAGCCGCTGCGCCTTCCGCGCACTCGAAGATACTGATCCTCGACTTCGGCTCTCAGTACACGCAGGTCATCGCCCGGCGGATTCGGGAATGCCAGGTTTACTCGGAGATCGTGCGCTTCGACACGCCGGCCGCTGAAATCGCGCGCCTCGGCCCCAACGGCATCGTCCTTTCTGGCGGACCGGCCAGTGTCTACGACCAATCGGCACCGCAGATCGATCCTGAAATCTTCGCGCTCGGAATTCCGGTGCTCGGAATTTGTTACGGCATGATGCTGATGGCGCAGCATCTCGGCGGTCGGGTCGAATTCAGCGGACGCAGTGAATACGGCGCCGGCATTCTCCACGTCACGAATGGCTCGGAACTCTTTGACGGCATGGGCGCCCAGATCGACGTCTGGAACAGCCACGGTGATGAAGTCACTGGCTGTCCCGTTGGATTCCGCGCGGCCGCGCGCACGGAAAACTCCGCCTTCGCCGCGATCGAAGATTCGCAGCGAAAGCTTTTTGGTTTGCAGTTCCATCCCGAAGTCGCACACACGCCGCGCGGCAAAGAGATTCTACAGAATTTTGTCTATCACATTTGCCACTGCTCGATGGATTGGACGATGGGACGGTTCCTCGACGACGCCTGCAACCGCGTGCGCGAGCAGGTCGGCGATCACAAAGTCGTGCTCGGCTTGAGCGGCGGCGTTGATTCATCTGTCGTCGCGGCGCTCTTGCACAAAGCGATCGGCGATCAGTTGACCTGCATCTTCGTCAACAACGGTCTTCTCCGTGCGCGGGAAGAGGAAGTCGTCCAGCGCGTCTTCGTCGAAAACTTCCACGTGCGACTGAAATATGTCGATGCTTCAAAGCGCTTTTTGAGGCTGCTCGAAGGTGTGACCGATCCCGAGGAGAAGAGAAAGGTGATCGGGAAGGAATTCATTAACGTCTTCGAGCATGCCACCCAGGAATTGCTGGACGAAGATCGCGCGAACGGTGGTCGCGAGCATGCCGGCTACCACTTCCTTGCACAAGGTACGCTCTATCCTGATGTGATCGAGAGTATCGCGATCGGCGATAATCCAGCGTCGTTGATTAAGAGCCATCACAACGTCGGCGGTCTCCCCGAGAAGATGCATTTCGAGCTTGTGGAACCGGTGCGGCAGCTTTTCAAAGACGAGGTGCGCCAGGCTGGATTGCAGCTCGGCCTTCCGAAAGAAGTGGTTTACCGGCAGCCGTTCCCTGGACCAGGGCTCGCAGTTCGAATTCTGGGTGAAGTCACGCCCGAGCGGCTCCGAATTCTCCGCGATGCCGACACCATCGTTACGAGCGAAATGGAAGCGGCGGAGTGGTACTACCGCGTCTGGCAATCATTTGCGGTCCTGCTGCCTGTGCGCAGTGTCGGCGTCATGGGCGATCAGCGGACCTATGAAAACACGATCGCGCTTCGAATTGTAGAAAGCCAGGACGGCATGACCGCTGATTGGGTGCGAATGCCCTACGATCTGCTGGCGCGAATTTCGAGCCGGATCAGCAATGAAGTCCAGGGAGTCAATCGCGTCGTCTATGACATCTCGAGCAAGCCGCCAAGCACGATCGAGTGGGAGTAACTGAACTTCACACCGGCGGTCCTTAATTCTTGCTGCGCGAACTAAGCGCGGCTTCCGCTAAACAGAGGAGAAAGTTGGCGGGGCTTTCGGTTTGATCTCAGCGACCAAAAGCGTTCCATTGTGCATCCGAGTTTTTGGCGTAAAGCGCCTGTTCGCCTGCTCCAGAATTCCTTTCTATGAAATACTCACAACTGCTACTCGCGACCGCAGCCGCGGTCATGATCGCCTCGGCTAACGCAGCCACGATCGTCGTCACTAACACCAACGACACCGAAGCGGGTTCACTGCGACAGGCCATCACAACCTCGAACGCTTCGGTGGGCGTGCCGGACACGATCAGCTTCGCCATTCCTGGAGCTGGTCTTCACAGCATCACCCCCTTAAGCATCCTGCCGACGATCACCGATCCGGTTATGATCGACGGCTACACGCAGCCCGGATCAAGCGCGAACGCTCTGGCAGTGGGCAACAATTCGAACCACCTCATCGAACTGAACGGCAACGGCGCGGCTCTTCACGCCCTGAATATCACCGCTGGCAACAGCACCGTGCGCGGTCTGGTCATCAATAACTTCATTGGCAACGGCAGCGATATTGCCATCACCCTGCAAACCAACGGCGGCAACACTGTGGTGGGTTGTTTCCTCGGCCTCACTGCGGACGGCACCGCCGCGGCCCGTAACCGCGACTTCGGCATCGACATTGAAAGCTCGCCCAGCAACACCATCGGCGGCACGACGCCTGCCGCGCGCAACGTCATCGCTGGCAATAATACCCAAATTTTTGTTAACGGAAACGCCTCGTCCGGGACCACCATTCAAGGCAACTACATCGGGACGAACGCGGCAGGTACCGCCGTGTTGAGCAGTGGCGGCGTAAGCCAAAGCGCTACTGGTGGCCGGCAAACTGGCCGATCCGGTGCTGGAGTTGCATGATGCTAACGGCGCTCTCATCACTTCGAATGACAACTGGCGCAGCACGCAGGAGGCGGAGATTATTGCGACGACCGTCCCGCCGACCAACGATCTCGAATCGGCAATCGTGGCAACCCTCGTGCCGGGGAAATATACTGCAATTGTGCACGGCGTGAATAACACAACCGGAGTGGCGCTGGTCGAAGTGTACGCTCTGAACTAAGAGCGCATGCCTCCAGGTTGCGAATCAATCGAACGGAAGTGAGACGCTTGCCGCGGAATGCGGAAGTGTAGTGGCAGTCGTGTCGGCTGCGAGTGCCGCTTCGCCGTGTCCAGTACGTAATCGCCGAACTCGTAAAGATGCGCGGGAGGAGCGTTCATCGGGGGAAGCAGATATTTCAGGAATTTGCGCTTGGTCGCAGAGGAGATTCGGGAAGCTTAGACATGACGACCGCGTGAGCAATCCACAAGACGACGCTCTCCCGCCCGATTGCTTCTCTAGACGTCTTGCTCTAGTTTGATTCTATGTGGTTTGCCGTTCGAGCTGCGATGTGTGCTTTGCTGTCGTTGGTTATTGCAATGGCAGTGATGCCGCTTCGAGGGGGTGTGTCCCCGTCGGAACGCGCGAGTTGCTGCGCAAAGATGAAGATGGACCAGCAACAGGATGATTGTGGCAAGCAAGCACCAAATTCGAAACAGGAACAGCGATGCTGCGCCGCGTGCGCGATTGGGCTCGCTATGTTCATCGGCAACTCTTCTCGGTTCATTGGACCCTCGGCATCCAGGGAATCTTTCGCGAGCTTCACCGTCGGAGAGCACTTCCGCTCGGATCGACCTGCCGTTCCACCGCCGCGCTTCTCAGCAATTTGATTGCGTCGGCTCGCCTGCGGTTTCGCGGGCGAGGGAAGGGAAATTCAACAGGAGACTTCTATGAAATACCTATTGATTGTTATTGCAGCTCTCGCGCTCGTCGGCTCAGCGACGGCGACCTCGTCGTCGGCTGATTGCTGCGGCGGCGGCGCCTGCTGCATGGCCCATCTGGGCTGCTGCGCCAAGTAAGCGCGATTTCGCTAAACGGAGCCCCCGCTGGAGAAATCCGGCGGGGGTTTTCTGTTTAGCAGCGCGAACCCCAGGCTGCGATGCTCCCACAGACGCAAGCGGGACGCTCGCGCTACGCTGTTGGTCGCGGCGCAATCGACGGGCGCGACAGCGGCAGCGCGTGCGCGGGCATTCGCTTCGAGCGGCCAGTCTCGCACCGCTTCCGCGGCACGCTTCAGCAGTATAGAATCCAGCGCGATCTTGTCGAGGTGAGGCCAGACAGGACTGTGGTCGCGTTGACGTCGAAGCGCAGAGGATGCATTTTGGTCGACGCCGCTAAGCGGGACCGATGTTTGTTTAACAGCTCTTCGGCGTGGTTTGCACGTCTCTGTTCGGTCAATCAGTTGAGCGGACGGTCTCGCCCCTGAGAATGAGACGGGAGAGCGTAAAGACCCCATCGTGACATTCGGGACGGAGTCTTCCTGCGGCACGGCTGCCGGTTTCGCATTCAGATTCGTTGGATAATCGCTCGAGTGGCGGGAGTGTTTTCGCTTTTCGCGCGGCGCAGAGTGCGATTAAGTGTCTTTAGTCGGTGTTCATGTTCTGTTTATGCCAGCACAGTCTGAAACCATCCCGAGCAAGCCTTCCTTCGCGCCCTCGATCGAGCTGGATTCACTCCGCTCGGCGGCGCTTTTTGCTTCCCTCGATGACGAGGCTTCGTGGGAATTGTGCTGTTTGCTCGAGGTGCGCGATTGCGCCAATGGCACGGTTTTGTTTCGCGCCGGAGACGCAGGCGATGCGATGTATTTCGTGGAGGCGGGACGAGTGCGCATCAGCGTCAAAGATGCTGACGGCTGCGACGTCACGCTTGCTGAATTCGGACAGGGCGACTTTTTCGGCGAGATGGCCGTGCTCGACGGACAATCGCGCTCCGCTGATGCCGCCGTCGTTGGGGAAGCCCGCCTCGCGGTGCTCGCGCGCGAGGATTTTCTGACTTTCGTCCAGACGCGTCCGCACGTTGCGCTGCAAATGTTGGCGGCCATGACGCAGCGATTGCGGCGGACCGATGAGCTTTTGCGCCATCGGGTGTCGCGGAATGCGAATGAAGCCTACCGCGCGCGCTTAACGATCGCGGATCGCGCCGCAGACGTAATCGCCGAGTTCGGAGGCAGCTGGAAATTCATCGGCTCGGCCGGATTTCTTCTCGTGTGCTGGATCGGGTTGAACAGCTGGCTGCTCTTCGACCGGGGTTTTGATCCGTTCCCTTACGTGCTCCTTAACCTCGTCCTAGGCATGATCACGAGTCTGCAGGCGCCAATCATTATGATGTCACAAAATCGGCAGGCGTCCAAGGACCGGCTGCGCGCGGATTTGGATTATCAGGTGAATCTGAAGAACGAATTGCTGCTCGGCGAAATTCTGCGGCGACTAGAAGTGTCGAAAACCAACTCGCAGCGGTAAGCACCGGTCGAGTCGCGATCGCAGCCAGCAGCCCACGCCGGCTTTGCCTTGACGCTCTGCCGCGGTTTTGACGTTATCGTTTTTGCTTAACTCGCGCTTCTTTGTAACGGGAGATCTGTCCGACGCGGAAAACAGTTTGCGTGACGCGAATTTTAGTTTTGCCAACATGATGCTGATTCATAGAGTTCTCGCCTCTCGCCGCCAACCTCGAGCCTTAACCCTTTTCAATCTGAGCGCCGCACATCCTCACGATCCTTCGCCCGCATTTGCAGGGTGGCGACATCCGCTGCGGAGCGCCTTGGGCTAATTATCGCGTATGGCGAATTTCTTTCCGAAATGGTCGAACTGGCTGCCGTTAAAAATCACGATTTGCGGGATTGTGACGGTGATGGGGCTGACCGCGGCGACCTGGTATTACGTGACGCCGAAATACACCCGGATTGGTTATCAACCGGTGCAGCCGGTGCCTTTTCCGCACGATCTGCACGTTTCCCAGCTCGGGATGGATTGCCGGTATTGTCACAGTTTCGTCGACGTCGCGGCGCATTCGAATCTCCCGAACACGCAAACCTGCATGGCCTGTCACCAGCAGGTGCAGAAGGACAATCCAAAGCTCGAGCCGGTGCGCGCGAGCTGGAAAACGGGGGAGCCGGTCTCGTGGATTCAGATCCACCGAACGCCGGATTATGTTTTCTACAATCACGCCGCGCACGTTAATCGCGGGATCAGCTGCGCCGTTTGTCACGGGCAGGTCAATCACATGCCCGTTGTCTATCACGCGAAGCCGCACAGCATGGCGTGGTGTCTGGAGTGCCATCGCCATCCAGAAAATTTCCTCCGGCCTAACGAACAGGTTTTCAATCTCGACTGGAAACCCGAGGACGTGAAGCCGGCCGAGTTCGTCGCGAAATACGGACAACCAGATGGTGTGACGGATGATTGGTCGAAGAAACAAACGCTGAGCCAGCGCGAGATCGGTCAGACTTTGAAGGAAAAGTGGAACGTGCAGCCGCCGCTGAATTGCCAGGGATGCCATCGATGAAGCGTGTTTCGAGGAGCGCTGAGTTTCGGAACACGGGCATCCTGCCTGTGCGGCCCGCGGGCGTCTCGCCTGTGGTTTCGTTCTTTGATTCGACAGGCGAGACGCCCGTCATCCACACAGGCAGAATGCCGGTGCTCCTATGAAACGCGTTTTTGAACATCCGCCCGAGGCGCAAACTGGAAAGCGCTACTGGCGCAGCCTCGGCGAGCTGAGCGACACGCCCGAATTCCGCGCATGGATGGAGCGGGAATTTCCCGCAGGCGCGGCGCAGCTCGAAGGCGACGAATGGTCGCGGCGGGGGTTCCTGAAAATGATGGGTGCCTCGATGGCGCTCGCCGGTTTCGGGCTCAGCAGTTGCCGCCGGCCTGAGTCGCACCTGGTTCCGTTCACAAAAAGCGTCGAATGGACGATTCCCGGCAAGCCTGTTTACTACGCGACTGCAATGCCGCGCCGCACCGGTGCAATGCCGCTAGTCGCGACCACGGTGGATGGACGGCCGATTAAGATTGACGGCAATCCACTCCATCCGGCGAGCGGCGGCGCGACGGACGCTTTCGCGCAGGCGTCCATCCTCGATCTCTATGACCCTGCGCGTTCGAAACGGTTTGTTGAAAAAGGGAAGAGCAGCGACCGCGCCGCCTTTGATGCCTATATCGCGCAGCTGCGGACAAAATCCGCTGCCGATGGTGGCGCTGGTCTCGCATTTCTGGTGGAGGAAATGCATTCGCCAACGCGGGAGCGCCTCCGCGCGCAACTCGAGAAGACCTTTCCGAAAATGCGCTGGTGCGTTTATGATCCGTTGCTCAGCGAAGCGCAAAGCTTCGGCACGCAGATCAGTTTCGGCGACAATTCGCGCCTCATTCCGCGGCTGGAACGCGCCGACGTGATTCTCGCGCTCGACAGCGATTTTCTCGATTGCGGTGAAGGCGATCTCGGCGCGATCCGCGGCTTCACTTCCCGCCGGCGGGTGACCTCGGCAAAGGACACAATGAACCGGCTCTACGTCGTCGAAAATCGTTACACGCTCACGGGCGCGATGGCGGACCACCGGCTGCGCGTTCCGGCGAGCCAGATTTCGGCTTTCACGCACGCGCTGGCGCTCAAAATTGCAACCTCCACGAAGGACGCCGGTCTCGGATCAACCATCGCCACGCTCACGGCGCCATCGGACGCAGTGAAGTTCGACGATCGATGGGTGAGCGAAGCGGCGAACGATCTGATCTCGAAAGCAGGCGCGAGTTTGGTGATTGCAGGTCCGCATCAGCCGGTTGTCGTCCAGCTCATGGTCTATGCGATGAATTCGGCGCTGAAGAATATCGGCAGCACGGTCGTGGTTCGCGATTTTCCGCGCAACCCGCGCACGAACAGCATTCTCCAGCTCGCTTCGGAAATAGATGCCGGGCGCGTGAAACAGCTTTTCATCTTCGGCGGCGATCCGGCTTACAATGCGCCGCGGGCGCTGACGCAGGATCGCGCCTCGAAGCAACCGCTCGATTGGGCCGATCTCCAGAAGAAAGTGCCGGACGTCGTGCGTCTCGGTTATTATGAAGACGCGACGGCCGCGTTGAGCCGCTGGCATGTGCCGGCGACGCACTACCTTGAATCCTGGGGCGACGCGCTGACTTCGGAGGGCGGATACCTTGCGATCCAGCCAATGATTCTGCCGCTCTACAGTGGGCTTTCGGAAATCGAACTCCTGAATGAGTTGTTAGGCGGGCCGCGCCTCGAAGGTCCCGAGCTTGTGCAGGAGACATTCCGCACGACCGGGCCGCCGGGCGATTTTGCGGCCGCCTGGTCGAACCTGCTCCGGGACGGATTCGCGGCGCACATTCCGCTGCGGGACAAGCCGCCTGCCTTTAATGGAAACTCAGCTGGCGGCGTCGCGCACACTCTCTGGTCTCCCACCCCGGCGCCGACCGCGGAGAATCCGGAAATCGTGCTCGTCCGCAGCTACGCGATCGACGATGGCCGCTACATCAACAACGGCTGGCTCCAGGAGCTGCCGGATCCGATTACGAAACTGACTTGGGATAACGCGGCCCAGTTGAGTCCCTCGATGGCTCGCAGGTTAAAGGTAAAGACCGGTGATCTCATGCAAATTACCGTGACGGAGTCTATGCTCGATGCGCAGCAGAAGCCGATGAAACGGCAGCTGGTCATTCCGGCGCTAATCTCGCCCGGCCATGTCGACAACTCGCTCACGATTTCCCTCGGCTATGGCCGCAGGATGATGGGTGACGGGCGATTGCCGTACTCTGGCGGTGCACCGGTTAAAGCTTCTGCCGGCGGCGAAGACATTGGCTTCAATGGCTACCTGCTCCGCACCAGCAGCAACCCCCACTTCATTGTCGCGGATGGCAAAGGGATTACGTCGGTCAACGTGACCAAAACCGGCGCCACTTATCCGCTCGCGATCACGCAGGACCACTGGAGCATCGAAGGGCGCGGCCTCGTGCGCGAAGCGACGCTCGACCATTATCGCGAGGACAACAGGTTCGTGGAAAAAATTGCGGGCGACGAGGAACTGCCGCCGAAACTTCCGACGCTTTACTCGCATCCGGCGCTCGGCGCGCCCCAGCAGTGGGGCATGTCGGTTGACCTGAACGTCTGCACGGGTTGCAGCGCCTGCGTGATCGCGTGCCAAAGCGAGAATAACATTCCGATCGTCGGAAAACTCCAGGTGTCGCACGGCCGCGCGATGCATTGGCTGCGCCTTGATCGTTACTACGCGAGCGCGCAGCATTTCAACCAGGACCGCGGTGAATACCCGGACAATCCGGAGATCGTGCACGAACCGATGATGTGCCAGCATTGCGAGAACGCGCCCTGCGAAACCGTCTGTCCGGTGAATGCCACCGTCCATAGCGAAGATGGTCTGAACGTGATGGCTTACAACCGCTGCATCGGCACCCGGTATTGCGCCAACAATTGTCCTTTCAAGGTGCGCCGATTCAACTTTTTCGACTACAACCAGCGGCCAGTTGGGAAAAAGAAAATCGCCGGCGCGCTCGGCGTTTACGAGGAATACCTGGGACCGCTAACGACAAAGGGAGCGCCCGATTCAATCAAGCTCCAGAAGAACCCGAACGTCACTGTGCGCATGCGAGGGGTGATGGAGAAGTGCACGTTTTGCGTGCAGCGGATCGAAGAGGCGAAGATCGCGGCGCATGTACGCGCCGGCGCGTCGAACAAGACCGCGATCCCGCGCGACTCATTCACGAGCGCGTGCGCGCAGGCGTGCCCGACGGAAGCGATCGTCTTCGGCGACATCGCCGATCCGGAGAGCCGGGTCTCGAAGTTAAAGCAGCAAGATCGGAATTATCGATTGCTCGCCTATCTGAATGTGAACACACGGACGAGTTATCTCGCGCGCTTGCGCAACCCGAACCCGAAAATGCCCGATGCCGGACAGATCGCGGTGGCGAGTCCGAACGAGCACGCGGCGGGACCCGGCGAGGGCAAACACGATTTCGAGGAACACGACAAAGGGACATTGAATCCGGAGGGAAGACCGTGATCATCTTCCGGTGGCGATCGACCAGCGGTCATCCTGAGCGGAGCAAAGTGGAGTCGAAGGATCCCGTGAACATACTTTATGACTTCCGAGTACGAAGTGTGGGTAACTCCACGGGATGCTTCGACAGGTTCAGCATGACTACATCCTAAATGGACGGCGCGACGGCAGTTCCGGAGGTGATTCGCGGCGAAGCTTCGGCTTCGGTCGAGAAGCCGCTCGCGCGTGTTCCGCTGGTCCTCAACAAGCGGAACTTCGGCTGGATCACGGACCGGATTTCGGGCGTGATCGAAGGCGCGGCGCCGCGCTGGTGGTGGGTGTCGTTCGCGATCACTTCCATGGTCGCGGCAATCGGTTTGTTCTGTCTCGGTTACCAGATTTCGACGGGTGTCGGAACGTGGGGATTGAATCACCCGGTCGGTTGGGCGTGGGATATTACGAACTTCGTTTTCTGGATTGGTATCGGTCATGCGGGCACGCTGATCTCCGCGATTCTGTTTCTGCTGCGGCAAAAGTGGCGCACCTCGATCAACCGCTCGGCGGAGGCAATGACGCTGTTCGCGGTGATCTGCGCCGCGATCTTTCCGGGTGTCCACGTCGGACGGGTCTGGATGGCGTGGTATCTCGCGCCGCTTCCGAATAACTACGGGATCTGGCCGAACTTCCGCAGCCCACTGCTCTGGGACGTGTTTGCGGTCTCCACTTACTTCACGGTTTCGGTGCTCTTTTGGTACACGGGATTAATTCCTGATCTCGCCACCCTGCGCGACCGCGCGGCCACGAAAATCAAAAAGTTTTTTTACGGAGTCTTCGCGCTCGGCTGGCGTGGTTCGAACCGCCATTGGCGCCACTACGAAATGGCGTATCTCCTTCTCGCCGGTCTCTCGACTCCGCTCGTGCTCTCGGTCCACAGCGTCGTTTCATTCGACTTCGCGACCTCCGTAATCCCGACGTGGCATACCACCATCTTTCCCCCGTATTTCGTCGCCGGCGCCATCTTCGGCGGATTCGCGATGGTGCTGACGCTGCTGATCCCAGCGCGCGCGATTTACAAGTTGCACGACATCATCACGCCACAGCACGTGGACAAAATGGCGAAGATCATTTTGCTCACCGGCTCGATTGTCGCCTACGCCTATACGATGGAGTTTTTCGTCGCCTGGTACAGCGGTAACCAATACGAACGGTTCGCGTTTTATAACCGCATTCTCGGTCCCTACTGGTGGTACTGGTGGGTGGGCATGCTTTTCTGCAATTGCCTTTCGCCGCAGCTCTTCTGGTTCAAAGCCTGCCGCCGCAATATCTACGTGGTTTACTTCGTTTGCATGTGCGTGAACGCCGGCATGTGGTTCGAACGTTTCATCATCATCGTCGGCGGATTGCACCGCGATTTTCTGCCTTCCTCCTGGGGGATGTTTTACCCAACTTGGGTCGATATCTGGACGTTCACCGGCACGTTCGGAATTTTCCTCTCTCTCTTCCTCCTTTTCATTCGCTACCTCCCGATGATCGCGATGTCGGAAGTGAAGATTGTGCTCCCGGATGCGGATCCGCATTACGCGACGCCCGGTGAACATCACCCGGTCGCGGCCGGCGGAAAGGAGCGCACATGATCACACCATCCGGCCACAAGGTTTATGGGATGGGCGCGGAATATCCGAGCGCGGCCGCGCTTTACGAAGCGGCCAAACGCGTGCGCGATGCGGGATTCAAGCGTTGGGATGTCCACTCGCCTTTTCCGATCCATGGAATGGATGACGCCATGGGACTCGGGAAATCATGGCTCAGCGCCGCCGTGCTCGTGGGTGGCATCACTGGTCTGCTCACGGCGGTCATTCTCGAATTCGGCCCATCGTCATTTCTGTATCCCCTCGTGGTCCACGGAAAACCTGTGAACTGGAAAACGGTGCCGGCATTTTTCCCGATCATGTTCGAGCTCACGATTTTGTTTTCGGCCTTTAGCGCGTTGTCCGCGATGCTGATCATGAACGGACTGCCGCGCTGGTATCATCCGATCTTTAATTGGGACCGATTCAGCCGCGTCACCAACGACGGATTCTTCCTTGTGATCGAAGCGCGCGATCCGCGCTTCAACGAGAACGGCACGCGCGAACTGCTCGAGCAAACCGGCGGCCAGCATCTCACCGTCATCCACGAAGAGTGATATGCTGCGCGCGTTTTTCTTTATCTTCCTGATGCTCGGCCTCGCGATGGTCGCGTTTCTTGGTTTCCGTGGCGAGAAAAGCACCGGCTCGCCGATCGAGCTTTTCCCCGACATGGTGCGACAACCGAAAGTGCGGGCGCAGGCGCCGCTCGGCTTTTTTGCGGATGGCCGCGGATCGCGTGTGCCGGTGACAGGGACGGTTCCCATCGGTTACGAGATGCCGAAGCCCGGCGTCGCGGCGAGCCCGGGCACATCACCGGTGACCGGCGCGCCCATGGGACGCGCGCACCTCGCCTTCAGCGAAGGCATGGATTATTTTAACACCGGGAAAATGGGCACGAATTGGGGAACGGGCATTCCGATTCCGGTAACGGCTGAGCTGATGCAGCGGGGCCAAGAGCGCTTCAACATCAACTGCGCAGTCTGTCACGGGGCAACCGCGGCTGGAAACGGAGTGACCAAACAGTACGGCCTCACCACGGTCGCCACGCTGCAGGACGCGCGCATTCGCTCGATGGCGGATGGTGAGATTTTCAACACGATCACGAACGGCAAAAACACGATGATGTCTTACGGACCGAACGTCACGGTCGATGATCGCTGGGCCATCATCACGTATCTCCGAGCGCTCCAGCGTAGTCAGAATGCAACCACCGCGGACGTGCCGCCGCAAGATCAGGCGGAGTTGAACAAACCTGCGCCTACACCTGTGGGGGCAGCGAAAAAATGAGCGAGCGCTCTCACGTCGTGCCGGCACCGGAAGGCGAGTTCTTCGAGAAGAACCGGTTTGCCGGCCTTTCCCTCGTCCTTGCGATCGCGGGCGTCGTTGGTCTCATCCTGAGTCTGATCGGAGCGCTGATCTCGCCCGTCCAATTCAGCTATTCCTGGCTCTTCGCCTTCGCCTTTTTCTTTACGCTACTCGGCGGTTGCCTCTTCTGGACGATCGTTCATCACGTCACGGATGCGGAGTGGTCCGTGGTCGTCCGTCGCCAGCTGGAAAATATCGCGATGCTCCTACCGCTGATGGCGCTTTTCTTCCTGCCGGTGTTGCTGATGCGGCATCATCTCTATGAGTGGCTGAATATTCCGCCGGGCCGCGAAGCAGCCCTCGATTCCAAGCGCGCTTACCTGAACTTCAATTTCTTCTTGATCCGCAGCATCCTCTATTTTGCGATCTTCATCGGCGCGGCCTTTCTCCTGCGCCGCTTCTCTGTGCGGCAGGACAAGGACGGCAATCCGCGGTTCACAATCCTGATGCGGAAAGTGTCGTTCATCAGCCTCCCGCTCTTCGCGCTCTCGCTGACTTTTGGCGCGTTCGATTGGCTGATGAGCCTGAATTACGCGTGGTTCTCGACCATGTGGGGAGTCTATATCTTTGCGGGCGCTGCGGGCAGCTCGATGTCGCTTCTCGTCCTCGTGATCGCGGCGCTGCAGAGCGCTGGTTATTTGAAGGTCGTCACCGTCGAGCACTACCACATTATGGGAAAGTGGATGCTCTCGTTCTCCGTTTTTTGGGCCTACATCGGCTTCAGCCAGTACATGCTCATCTGGTACGCGAATATTCCCGAGGAGACGCAATATTTCATCCAGCGGAACACCGAGTCGTGGAATCTGATGAGCTTGTTCCTCGTCATCGGGCGCTTTTTCGTGCCCTTCGCGCTGCTCCTGCTCCGGGGTCCGAAAAAGAAGCCACGGCAACTCTGCCTGATCGCGGGCTGGATCGTTTTCATGCAGCTCGTGGATCTCTACATCGTAATCCTGCCGGCCCTGCATCACACCGGGCTCCAGTTGAGCATCCTTGATTTTCTCCCGCTCGTCGGAATTGGCGGCACCCTCGGATTCTTTTTTCTTCGAATCATCGGCCAAACATCATTATTTCCCGTCCGCGATCCGCGGCTGCTGGAATCACTCCGGACCCAGAACTGATCATGGCGCCCGCTGATCACGATATCGTCGAAGCGCCGCGCCCGGTATTCTCCGCCTGGATCGGAGTGGTACTGCTCTTCGTGGTCTTTGGGCTCTTCGTCTGGGTGGTCATGGGAGTCAGTCCACGCACTGACAACTACGAAGAGAAACGCGCAAAGGCGCGGACGGAGAAGTTAACGACAACGCGCGACGAAGCGACGGCGGCGTTGACTACCTATGGGTATGTCGACAAAGCCAAAGGCGTCGTGCACGTGCCCATCAATCGTGCGATGCAATTGACGATGGCCGAACTCGCGCAGAAGAAGCCGGCGCCGGCAAATCCGATCGCCTCTCCAGCTGGTCCAAGCACAGCAACGCAAACCGGCGCTGCGGCAGCGTCTCCCGCATCGATTTCGACGCCGCAGCCCGGTGCCAGCGCGACGCCGAAAGCGTCCTCAATTGCAGGACCGAAATCAGAGAATCGAGGCCAACCGGCAGCGGCTGCGAATCCGCCGAACGCGCAGCCTGGGACCCAGCCAGGTGCAAACGCCACCCCCGCAGCGTCGCCGCCAGCGGGCGCCGCCCAGCCAAACGTCGCTCCATCGGCGTCAACGACTCCGATGCAAGAACCTGCCGGCACACCTCTGCCGGTCGCCGGGGCAACGCCATGACGCTTTCCGAGTTGAAAGAGCGCATGCGGCATTTCCAGAAATCCGCCGAGATTATCTTCGACGACGAAGAGCCGATCGGCGCGGCCATGGATTTGGTCATGCCGCGAAAACGCTGGTTCCGTCGCCAGTTTAACACGCCCGCAAAGCGCACACCGGTTCCGCAAAACCAGACGCAATCATGACTCCGACAGAGCTTCCATTAAGCCATCCGGGCAGGTCCGCGGCGCTTGCGCAGTCAAGTGCAGAAGTCACTGCTGGCGAGGTCGAGAATGTCGAGCGCGCGTTGATCGATGCTTCCACGCGGGTCCCGGTGTTGATGTTCTACACCTCCGCGATTGTGTGGCTGCTGATCGGCACCTTGCTCGGCGGTTTCACGTCCTTCCGCCTCCACATGCCGGATATGTTCTCCGGGATTGCCTTCCTCACATGGGGCCGCATTCGTCCGGCGCACATGAACGTGATGGTATTCGGCTGGGCATCGATGGTAGGAATCGGCACCGCGATTTGGTTGATGGCGCGCCTTTGCCGGACCACTCTCCGGCATCCGCTGCTGCTGGTGGGCGGAGCAGCGCTTTGGAATCTGGGGGTGCTGCTCGGCGTGGGTGGAATTCTCGCTGGCGGCAGCACAGGATATCAATGGCTCGAGTTCCCTCGCTATGCCGCGGTCGTTCTTTTCGTTGCCTACACGCTCATTATCTCGTGGGCATTCATGATGTTCCGGTTTCGGCGTGCAGGTCCGGTTTACGTCACCCAATGGTATTTGATCGCGGCCTTTCTCTGGTTTCCATGGCTCTATGGCGCTGCGCAAGTGATGCTCTTCTTCGCGCCTGTTCAAGGCGTCATGCAGGCGGCGGTCAACTGGTGGTTTGCGAACAATCTGATGTTTCTCTGGTTCGGTTCCATCGCGCTCGGCACCGCTTATTATATGATCCCGAAAGTGATCGGCCGTCCGGTTTATAGCTACCATCTCGCGGCTATCGGATTCTGGACTTACGCTTTCTTCGCCAGCTGGACCGGCATGCAACGGCAGGTGGATGGACCTTTCCCGGCATGGATGGTGACGGCGAGCATCGCCGCCCTGATTTTCACGATTATTCCAGTCGCGACCGTCGGTCTGAATCACCACATGACGATGCGCGGCTATTTCCCGCTCATGCGCTACAGCCCCACTTTGCGCTTCACCGTTTTCGGCGCCATCGCCTACACGGTTTTTAGCGCGGTTGGCGTGCTGATCTCGCTCCGGTCGCTCGCTCGCTACACCCACTTCACTCAGGCGAGCATCGGGTTTTCGCATCTCGGTCTCTACGCGTTTTACACCATGGTCATGTTCGGCTCGATGTATTACATCGTGCCCCGCTTGGTTGGACGTGAATGGCGTTACGCATCGCTCATCAAGTTGCACTTTTGGGCCTCCACCTACGGTGTTAGCCTTATGATTCTGATGCTGCTCGTCGGTGGACTCGTGCAGGGCATCAGCATGGACAATCCCGCGCTCTCCTTCTCGGAAAGCACACAATCGGTCCTGCCATATCTTCGGGGCCGAAGCGTTTCTGGCATTCTCCTGACGGTGGCGCACTTCGTTTTTGCATTTCACTTTGGATTGATGCTCTTCGGCCTCGGTCGCACAGACAGGGTGCCGACATTTCTTAATCCGCAGCAGGAGGCGCAAAACACGCACTGATGAAAGACCTGATGCCGCTGCTGCTCGGAATTGCCGGCACCCTGTTCTTTTCCTGGGCGGGGCTGACGCTGATTCCGAATGTCCAAATCGGTCACCTCGAGCCGCAAATGGACGAGGAAGGAAACGACGCCTATCCGCTGCCGCAATCGGGCATGGTGGAGCGTGGCAGAAAAGTCTATGTCGCGAATGGCTGCGTCTATTGTCACACCCAGCAAGTGCGCGCCGATTACGCCGGTTCGGACATCGATCGCAAGTGGGGTGAACGACGCAGCGCGCCGCGCGATTATATTTTCGATCGTCCCGTGCTCCTCGGCAAAATGCGCACCGGCCCCGATTTGGCGAACATCGGCAAGCGTGCTCCGGCTGAAGATCAGAACGCCGCTCCGGCCGCGGTGAACTCTCCCACGCCCGCTTCTGCTTCGGCGCCAGCCGCGAGCGCCGCGCGCGGTGGTTCCTCGCCCGCGGCTGGAAGTTCGCTGTCGCCAGCTGCGGTCGCGGCTGCTGCCGCTGGAAATGCGTCGCCTTCCCCATCGGCTACGGCGGTCGCGAATCTACCGGTCGCCGGCGCCTCGCCTCCAGCCGACGTTGCTGCTGTGGGTAATTCTCCCGCGGCAAGCGCTGCTCCTTCTGCCGCAGTTGCGAGCGCGGGCAGCTCGCCTGCAACTTCAGCGGCGACCGCCGCTTCTTCGCCCGCAGTCGCGACCGCGGGTACTTCGCCAGCGGCATCAGCTTCCATGATTACAACTTCACCCCCGGCCACCGCTCCTTCGCCCGCAGTTGCGAGTGCGGGCACGTCTCCGGCACCGTCAGCTCCCGCGGCTGCAAATCCTGCCGCCAACGCCGCGACCAGTCTGGACGCTGCGCCAGCCACGGGCGGACCGCTGCAGTATTCCGCCGCGTGGCATCACCAGCATCTCTATGATCCACGCAGCATCAATCCCGATTCCATCATGCCCGCGTTTCGCTTTCTCTACGACAAACGCAAGGTCAGCGGGCAGCGCGCAGCCGACGCGGTCCAGCTCGTAGGTCACGACTCAGCCCGCGACGGATGGGAGATTGTGCCCACATACGATGCGCGTTGTCTGGTCGCCTATCTCATGTCACGCGACCAGTCGCATGCCTTGAATGAAGTGAAATCGGTGACCCCTCCCTCACCGCCGGCGCCAGGAAAGGCGGCGAAATGAACGCTCCGGATCCACAGCATCGCGTTCGCCAGGGGATGGACTATGGCGAGACCGAGGACGTCCAGAACGTGCACGCTGCGATCAGTCGCGAGAAACACGAGCCGCGTCTCGGTCTCGAGCCGCTCTCGATTTGGCTGATTGCGGTTTACGGCCTCGCCATCTTCTTTGGAGGCGCTTATCTCGGCCGCTACGCTGGCAACTTTACTGGCGAGGGTTTGGACCCGCTCGGCGGCGCGCCCCGAGCAACTAAGGTAACGAGCACCGGCCCGGGTGGCGGAGCGGCGCAGGCAACCGAGCTCACCTCCGCCGAGCGCGGCAAAAAAATATTTTCTGCGAATTGCGCCACGTGTCACCAGGCCAGCGGCACTGGCGTTGCGGGCCAGTATCCGCCGCTGGCCGGTTCCGAGTTTGTGAATGGTGGCACTCGCCGTTTGGGGATGATTTTGCTGAAAGGTCTGCAAGGTCCGCTCGAGGTGAAAGGCGGTCATTACGGTTCAGCTGTCATGCAACCCTGGGACAAGACCCTCACCGACCAGAAGATCGCGGATGTTTTGACTTATGTCCGGCAGGAGTGGGGAAACACCGGCGGACCAGTCCCGCCTGAAGGCATTGCCGCTTTGCGCAAAGAACTAGCGGGACGCGCAGAGTCTTTCACAGAACCCGATTTGAAGGCAGTGCCCGAAACGGCGGAGCTGCCAGGAGGAGCACCAGCGGGTGCACCGCCTGCGGGGCAGCCGCCCAAACCAGACGCTGGAGCGGCACCTCCGAAGCCATAAGTTGTTTCGCTTCGCGCGCGCATCAGGCTTGAGGCATTTTATAGCCGAACAAGCGAGGGCGCTTTTGGGGATTGCACGCGACTCGCGTCCTGGTTAGAAGCCCCGCCTCGCGCATTAGCGCTGCGTTACGGCGGCGGCTCGCCGAAACGAACTTTCCCCTGGGCTGCTCCTGCAGCGAACGGCGGTAGGGCGTTGTTGTCGGTGCGACAAACTGTGGCGCACAGGGGCGTAAAAACAGCGGTGGAGATGTTAGGGTAACGACGACCGGTGCAATCCAATGAGAGGATTGTTTGGACGCCTCGATGAATATCCGAGAACCTGCAAGGCCAAACCGGTCTTCTATAAGACGCGAGCGCAAGGATGAGGAGATCCAGAAATTTGAAGGCGACACGTTTGGAGTTTTTTCTTGCGATACTCTGCGTCATTCTGTTCGGCAGGTTTTGCGATCTAGGTCGAACTTACAATTTAGAGATGCCAAAGCAGCCTAATTATGAAACTGGGAATACGATACCTTTGGTAATAACGGACAAGACCGTGATCTACGTGACGCCCAAGCAGAACAAGGCTTGGCACTCGCGGAGTACGAGGGCTGGGGCTCTGCGTGGGTAAAACCAAACGTGGCAAAGGTACGAAGTGGATGGTGGTGGCAGACGGCCAAGGTATACCTTTGGGAAGCCGACTCTTTAGCGCCTCGCCTGCGGAGGTTACCCTCGCAGAAGAAACCTTGAGCACTGTGCAAGTGCCGCGCGCAGGAGCGGGGCGACCCCGCTCCCGTCCAAAGCGGCTCATCTGTGATCGCGCTTACGACTCCCAACCCTTCCGCGAGAGGCTGGCCGCACGCGGCATCCAATTGATTTGTCCCCATCGCCACGGCCGCCGCCGCCCCGCCTTGCAAGATGGACGCCCTTTGCGTCGCTATCGCAAACGCTGGAAGATCGAGCGCACCTTCGCCCCTTTGGGCAATTTCCGCCGTCTCCTCATTCGTCACGAACGACACCTTTGTCTTTGCCAAGGCTTCTTTCACTTAGCTTGCCTCATCTTAACTCTCAGACACTTTTGAACCCGCTTTGCTGTGTAGAAACCTTCTTGCCTTTTCCAGATTGATTTGAGAAAGAGAGGGAATGGTAAGCAAGGTAGAGCGAGTAGCATCTTTAGCGATGGGTCTGGGACAGCGACACCTGGCCGATTACGGGGCGGTGCGCAGCCGGCATGACTTCACGAGAGCGCCAGTTGATGGCTTGTTTGATTCTGCGCGCCTGCTTGAAGACGACTTACCGCGGACTGCTTGATCTTCTGGCGGGCCACAGTCGCCTGCGCATTACTCTTGGGCTGGAAGAGAAGCTGCCCCACTTTACCACCTTGCAAAAGTCCAGTGCCCGAAGTGAAGTCTTGGAAAATAGCTGATGCCATGATCGCTCAGATCGGGCAGTGGTCTCTTAGCCAGCAGAGGCGGCAGGGAAAAAGAGCGGCGGTGGCGATGGATGCCACGGGCATGGAGACCACCACCGCGAGCGCCCACTTTGCCACCCGCGCGGGACACACCCGCCGACGCTGGGCGAAACTCTCCCTCCGGTGGTTTGCGTAGCCTCTTGCCCTTGGGCTTGGTCATGGACTTTGGGCCGAGCAATGACAAATGCCAGGCTTTTGCTTTGCTGGAGAAGAGCTTTCCTCCTTCCGGGAGCTGGGGACGACCGCTTTTGTATGCCGATGCCGGGCGACGACGCCGACTGGATCCATGAGTTGTGCCGAGGAGAATGGAAAGTGGAAAGCATCATCAAACCCGCCCGCCACAAGAAGGACGGCACCCTTGGTGGCACCTGGCGCAGCGCCATGACTCCAGCACACCTCCAGTAACGCGCCTATTGCCAGCGCTGGCAGATCGAAAGCTTCATTAGCGGACTCAAACGAACCACTGGCTCGGCGCTCGCCGCTCGCACAGACGGCAACCTTCTCAAGGAAGCGGCCGTCCGAGTTCTGGCTTACACCCTTAATCGTTAGGGTCACCGATTTGATCATTATGTTTCAACAGAGGCAAAACCGCTTCTAAGCTCCTTCTCCGGCCGTTGAGTTTACGAATAGGCAACTCCGCAGGCATGCACTTACCAAACGCTGTGTGTGTATCGCACTGTTTCTCATCCTAAACGGCGCCCATTGGAGCGTTGTCGCAGGAGAACCAGCCGCGGCTCCTGAGTCTGAGCATTGAAATCGCGTATCGGGGTCGATCTGCAGCTTGACCGTGACACGGTGGCTAAGCTGGCCGAAGCGATAATTTCGCACAAATTCGGGGAAAAGAGACTCACGAGCCAACGACCCTATGATGTATCGTTGAAGGACGGAAAGTGGATGATCAACGGATCATTCCCTGGTCCCGGCAGCGGGGAGTTTTGGGGAAATGGTGGAGTGTTCCACATCGTCATATCGCAGAAGGACGGTCAGGTGCTGGAATGCTGGCATACGGAATGGAAGCAGTCGAGTGGAGTTAAATCCTTTAGGCGTGTTGCCCGGATGAGCTTTGGCCAGAAATGTCGGTGATCGAGGGTTTAGATTATCCTAAGCATTTCAGATACTTTGCAGAAATCTTCATGGCGTTGCCGTGGTCTGAGAGCGTTTTGCTGTTGACCGTCGTCGCGATTGGAGGCAGGCACTGGCGCTGCTCCCTAGAAGGAGTGGAGCGGCGTGGCAATCCCGCTGGGAACGGCTGGAAAAGGGCGTCCGCTGCCTCCATCGATTGCGTATAGTTCGGCATGATCGCTCATAAAGACACGACGTCTCCTGAATGCCGCGAGGTCATCATCATCGGCGGCGGAATCGCGGGATTGTCGGCGGCGATCTACCTCGGTCGCGCGCAACGCGACACCCTTGTGATTGATTCCGGTCATTCGATGGCGAAATGGCAGCCAGTGGTCGAAAACTATCTCGGCTTTGCCGATGGCGTCGGAGGGGAAGAGCTGCTCCGGCAGGGCAGCATGCAAGCTGAGCGGCACGAAGTTGAATTCGCGGAGGATGAAATTGAGGAGCTGACGGCGGAGGATTCGGTCTTCGTGGTGGGCGGTCGCAAAGATACTCACCGCGCCATCGCCTGCTTCTGGCGACGGGAATTTTCCACCTGCCGCCCGACATTGCGGGCGTTAAGGAATGCCTCGGACATAGCATGTTTTTTTGCAAAGACTGCGACGGTTACCGTGTCCGCTAAAAGCGGATCGCGATCTGCGGCAGCAACAACGAGGCCGTCGAGTAGCTCGGCATGCTGCACTATTCCGTGTGTGTGATCGTCGTGACTAATGGGGAGAAAATCCGCTGGAGCCCGCGCCACACCGAATGGCTGAAGGAATATGAGATTCCCATCCAGCGCGAGAAAACCCGCGACGTCGAACATCGTGATCGCCAGATTCTCGCCCTCCGGCTCGACGGCGATGAGCGAGTCGAGATCGATTATATTTTCACGACCCGCGGTGATATTTTCCACACAGAGCTGGCGCAGCAGCTCGGGGCGCGGATCGATGAGGAAGGGCAAATTGAAGTCGATCATTGCATGCGGACGACGGTGCCGCGGTTTTATGCGGCCGGTTGTGTCACCCCCGCGAATTGCCAGATGATTATCGCGGCGGGGCAGGGGGCGGCGGCTGCCCACGGCCATCAATCGTGACGCGTTCGAGGAGAGCTTGAAGAACCACTCACTTTGCAGGTTCCGTGAAGTGCAGCTCCGCGAAGAGCAAACCGTTCCCGAGCAGAGTTGACGGCGCCATTCGGCGGAGGTCTCACTCGATTTTTGCGGCGATGATCGCGGCGATGCGTGCCAGGCCAGCTTCATCGGTTTCGTCGAAGCGGTTCAGGTGCGGACTGTCGAGATCGAGGACGCCAAGCAGTTGCGCAGCAGCAGAAATGAGCGGGAGGACGATTTCAGATCTCGACGCGCTGTCGCAGGCGATGTGCCCCGGGAATGCATTCACATCGGGCACCCGCAACGTCCTTCGCTCCGCGGCGGCGGTTCCGCAGACGCCGCGCCCGAGCGGGATTCGAACGCAGGCTGCTCGCCCTTGGAACGGCCCCAGCACAAGCTCATTTTTGCGCAGCAGATAGAAGCCAGCCCAGTTCAGGTTCGGCAAGGAGTGAAATAAAAGGGCGGCGCAATTCGCGAGATTGGCGATTGGATCTTCCTCGCCATCGAGCAGCGCTCGAAGCTGCGTCGCGAGTTCTGCATACAGCTCGGGTTTAGGGAGATCGCGCAGTTCGGCCGAGGTCAACATTCTCAATCAACTTGGGGCCGCGGGATCTGAATTCAAATCGCCTTCTTGTGCGTTTCCCTGCCAGATGCGGTATTAAGGCTCGACGGAGTCTCACCCAACCAATTCGCTCGCCCTCGTTTGTACGCCCTGCCCCTCGCGCGTCCCATGTTGTTATTCTGGCGCAGCCGGTGCCGTAACCGCAGCCCGGGCGGCGGGCTTTCAATCCCGTGTTGCCACGGAGAGTACCGCCAGGGGATCCTTCGACTTCGTTGCACTCCGCTCAGGATGACGCAAGAAGGATCGTTTTGCGGCATCTTCGACAAAAAGCCGCTTTCCTCTTGAAAACTTCACTCCAATATTCAGGTTCAGGTCTTTCCCACTATGGATGCTTCCACTGATCTTGCCTCCCACTCACATGCCCGCCACGCCCATGCTCACGAAGCGGGCCACGATCACCATGAGCTTCCGTTCTGGCGAAAATACATCATCTCGACCGATCACAAGGTGATCGGAATTCAGTACGGAATCACCGGCCTGATTTTTCTCTTTTTCGGCTTTTCCCTGATGATGCTGATGCGCTGGCAACTGGCGTTCCCCGGCAGGGCTCTCCCGGTGATCGGGACTGCGCTCGGCCATTTCTTCGGGCCGGGCAGCATGCCCGACGGCAAGATGACTCCGGAGTTCTATAACTCGTTAGGCGCGATGCACGGCACGATCATGATCTTCCTCGGGATCGTGCCGGTGGCCTTCGCGGCTTTCGGTAATTTCGTGGTCCCGCTCCAAATCGGCGCGCCTGACATGACGTTCCCGAAAATCAACATGGCGAGTTACCAGGCGTTCTTCGTCGGGGGAATCATCATGCTGGTCAGTTTCTTCGTGCCGGGCGGCGCGGCCAAAGGCGGCTGGACTTCCTACACGCCACTCGCAATTCTGGCGGACAAAGGGCCCACGTATAATTGGTTTTTTAACGGCCAGACGCTCTGGCTGGTCGCCTTCATCCTGCTCATCACTTCGTCGCTCCTGGGCGCGGTAAACTTCATCGCCACCATTATCCAGCTCCGCGCCAAAGGCATGACCTGGATGCGGCTTCCGTTCTTCGTGTGGGCGCAATTTGTCACGGCATTCCTGCTCCTGCTCGCCTTTCCGCCGCTCGAAGCCGCCATCGTGATGCAATTGATGGATCGCCTCGCCTCCACCAGCTTCTTCCTGCCAAGCGGCCTGGTTGTGAACGGCGCGCCCCTCCATATCAGCGGCGGCGGCAGCCCGCTCCTCTGGCAGCATCTCTTCTGGTTTCTTGGCCATCCCGAGGTTTACGTGCTCATCCTGCCGGGCATGGGCATCGTCGCCGAAGTGATCGCGAACAACACGCGCAAGCCGCTCTGGGGTTACAAGTCGCTCGTCTTCGCCACGCTCGTGCTCGGATTCCTTTCCTTCATCGTCTGGGCCCATCACATGTGGCTGACCGGGATGGGCACGGTCGTGAGTGCGTTCTTCCAGACTACCACGATGATTATTTCGATTCCGTCGGTCATCATCCTGAGCGCGTTCTTCATTTCACTCTGGGGCGGTTCGATCCGATTCAATGTGCCGATGCTGTTTGCGACTGCCTTTCTGCCGATGTTCGGAATTGGCGGTCTCACCGGTATCCCGCTCGCCTTCAACTCCGCCGATCTTTACCTGCACGACACCTATTACGTGATCGCGCATTTCCATTACATCGTCGCGCCAGGGACGATCTTCGCGCTCTTCGCGGGCATTTATTACTGGTTTCCGAAAGCGACCGGGAAAATGATGAACGAGTTCTGGGGCAAAGTGCATTTCTGGCCCTCGCTCATCTGCATGAACGTGATCTTTTTGCCGATGTTCCTGCAGGGAATGCTCGGCATGCACCGCAGGTGGTACGATGGCGGACAGGGCTGGAACGTGGCGAACGAAACCGTCTGGGGCCAGACCGGCTTCCAGTGGAACACCTGGATCTCGTCGGCCGCCTGGATCATGGGTCTGGCGCAAATTCCATTCATTATCAATTTCTTCTGGAGCATGAAGTACGGCCGGAAAGTGAACGATAATCCGTGGGAAGCGACGACCTTGGAATGGACCGCGCCCTCTCCGCCGCCGCACGGGAATTTCCCAGTCGCTCCGGTCGCTTATCGCGGGCCCTACGAATACAGCCTGCCAGGTCGGGAGAAGGATTTCACGATGCAGAACGAGCCGATGCGCGAAAGCGATCGACTTGCTTATGAACGCGCGGCCGTGGTCGCGCATTAGCGCCTAACGAATCGCGCATGGAAATTCCCTACACGACCGCCGCCCGGCCCGACACTGGGTTGTGGAATGCGAAGATCGGCATCTGGCTCTTTCTCGCGTCGGAGATCATGCTTTTCGGCGGACTTTTCTCCGCCTACATCTTTCTGCGTCTCGATGCGGAGCCCGGCAAGTGGCCGCACGGATTGTTGAACGTTCCCGTCGGCACGATGAACACCGCGATCCTGATTGCGTCGTCAGTCACGGTCGTGCTGGCGTGGGCGTCACTGAAAATGCGCCAATTCGGACGCTACAAAATCTACATGGGGATCACAATCCTTTGCGGAATTCTCTTCCTCGTCGTGAAGCTCGCCTATGAGTGGCCGCAGAAGTTCGATCACTTCGGCGCTTTTATTAAAGAGAGCGAGATGGAGAAATATGAGCCTTACCTGGGCAACCATCACCTCGCCGAGAAGGGGCTCCCGCCCCGTCGGGAGATCAGCGGGCATTTGCACAATCACGAGGCGTTGCACGACCCAAATATCAAGGAATACGAAATCGCGGTCGATCCTGTGAATGCCGATCCCTCCAATCCGGCGATGGATCGCCCGCACTTCTTCTATGTTCCGCCAACGGACAAAATTGTGAAGGTCGAGAAAGCGGACGTCGATTACGCGAACATGTTTCTTCCGAAACACAGTTCCTACTTCGCAACGTATTTTACTATTACCGGCTTACACGGTCTGCACGTGCTCGCCGGCGTCATCGTCTTCGTCTATTTCTGGCTGCCGGTCGGAGCAAATCTTTACAAACGAAACCCGGAGCACCTTGCCAACCGGGTTGAAGTCGCGGGCTTGTTCTGGCACTTTGTTGATCTCGTCTGGATCTTTGTCTTCCCGCTCTTTTACCTTTTGTAAGCGATGAATAACCCGCCGGACATTTCGCCCTCCGAACACGAGACAGAGGCGTATGCGCATGATGTCAGCAAGCACGTCCGCGGTTATCTGATCGTCGGCGGCACGCTCCTCGCGTTCACCGCCCTCACCGTCTTTCTCTCCTACATCAACTTCGGCACGCAGAAGGCAAACGTCGCGGTCGCACTCCTCGTCGCGACTTTCAAAGCCGGTCTGGTGGCCGCGATCTTCATGCATCTTTCATCCGAAAAGAAGCTGATTTATCGCATCCTGATTTTCACCGGGTTTTTTGTGCTCGGTCTCTTCTGGCTCACCTACCTGGCCTGGTACGATCCCGTCGTTCGCTAAATGTCACTCAAGGGATTTCACATTGTTTTCATCACCTTCTCGACGCTGCTCGCGCTGGGTGTCGGCGCGTGGTGCATCTGGGTCAATCTCGTCGAAGGCGTGCCGATCTATCTCGCGGGCGCAATCGGATCATTCGGCGCGGCTGTTGCGCTCGTCGTCTACGGCATTTGGTTTTACCGGAAGATGAAACGGCTACAGATTATCACGTGAAGACGAAGCTGATTCTGCTGATCGCGGCGTTCTTGAGCTCGCAGGCCGGCGAGGCACTCGCCTGTTCAGTTTGTTTCGGCGCGCGCGACGCCAAATCGACGGAGCATATGGCGGTCGCGATCTGGGTAATGCTGGCGGCGGTCATGTCTGTGCTCGGTGGAGTGGGCGCTTTCGGCGTTCATCTCTGGCGTCATGCCAACATGCCTCTCGAACCCCATCAGCAGCTGACCGAAGAGGATCTGAAGCCTTATGAATAGGCTCGGCTTCATCAACCAGCTGCTGGGGCAGCCGCCGAACGCTTCCGAGCACGGCTTCCAGATTGATCATATTCTCGAGTTCAGTCACTGGTTTATGGCGGTGCTTTTCGTCGGCTGGCTGGCTTTTTTTATTTACGTCCTGCTGCGTTTTCGCAAAGGCCGCCATCCAGTCGCCGACCACGAAGGCGTCAAGAGTGGTATTTCAACGCACCTCGAATTTGCGGTCGTTCTCATCGAAGCGGTTTTGCTCGTTGGTTTCGCCATCCCACTTTGGGCGAAACGCGTGAATGAGTTCCCGCAGACGAAGGACGCGATCCTCGTGCACGCGGTCGGCCAGCAGTTTAACTGGAACTTTCACCTTCCCGGTCCAGACGGGCAGTTTGGAAGGCGCGATATCGATCTCGTGAGTAATTCGAATCCGCTCGGACTCGACAGCCACGACCAAGCTGCAAAGGACGATCTCGTCGTGCTTGGCGAACTTCACGTCCCGATCGATCGCCCGGTGATCATCGAGCTTTCATCCAAAGACGTGATTCACAATTTCGCACTGCCGCACATGCGCAGCGCGCAGGATGCGATCCCGGGGCAGATCATTCCGATGTGGTTCAAGCCCATCCGCGCCGGTTCGTATGAAATCATTTGTGGACAGCTCTGCGGCCTCGGTCATTACGGGATGAAGGGAATGTTGGTGGTGGATTCGCCGGCTGATTATCAGGCCTGGCTCAAGGAGCGCACCGAGCTGGCTGGGACTCAGGTCGCCCCGCCGCCGTTGCAGCGACCGCCGGGCGAACCGCCGCCCGGACCGACGCCGGGAACAGTCGCACCACCAGGGGCACCGAAGACGGAAAATGCAACCGGCGCGCCGACTCCCAATCCTTTGCCTTCGGCAGCAGAACCGAACAAAGCGAAACCGGACGGCGGATAAGGAGGCGACCGGCGATTTCTCAGCCGGCTTCCTCATGGAAATGCGCACCCGTCCTGCTCCAGCAAACCCGTGGCTTGCCCGCTTCATCTGGCTGACGGCTGGCGCCACTCTCTTCCTGATCTGCAGTGGCGGCATGGTCACGAGCAAGGGCGTTGGGCTCGCCGTCCCAGATTGGCCGACCACCTTTGGCTACAACATGTTTCTCTTCCCGATCTCGAAATGGGTCGGCGGAATTTTCTTCGAACACGTTCACCGTCTCATCGCTTCGACTGTCGGTTTCATGACGATCATTCTTGCGGTCTGGCTATGGCAACGAGAGCCTCGCAGATGGGTGCGCAATCTCGGTTTCGTGGCATTGGGCGCCGTCGTCCTCCAAGGCGTGCTGGGCGGACTGCGGGTCACGTTGTTGAAGGATGAAATCGGCATTTTTCACGCCTGCCTGGCGCAGGCATTTCTTGGGATCCTCGTGCTCCTTGCCCTCGCCACCTCTTCCTCGTGGAATCGATTTTCTCGAATTACCACCACACCATGGCTGACGGCATTGGCGCTTCTCACCAACGGTTTGATTTACGGCCAGCTGGCGCTCGGTGCGACCATGCGGCATGAACATCGCGATCTCGCGATTCTCGATTTTCCGACGGCCTACCGGAGTTGGATTCCCGATATCAGCGCCGGCGCGCTTGCCAGGGTCAACGCCTGGCGCGATGCGCATGCGTTTTCAGATGTGACGGCATTTCAGATCTGGCTGCAAATGGCTCATCGGTTTGTTGCTCTCGCAATCACGGCGGCCGTGATCGGCTTTTGGATCAAGGTGCGGCGCGATGCGTCTGACTCGACGGTTTTGCGCAGTCTGTCGACCGCGTGGCTTTTCCTGGTGCTCGCCCAGATCACTTTGGGAGCCTGGACAATCTGGAGCAACAAGGCAGCCGATATCGCGACCGCGCATGTCGCAGTCGGGGCATCAATGCTCGCGATGGGCGTCATCCTCTCAGCGATTTCGTGGCGGATGTCACAACCGGCGACAACGTTTTTTGAAACCCCGGAGCAAATCACCAGAGCCTCTGCGGGAGTTACATGAAGACCGCGACCATAGAGTCGATCGCTCCGCTCGACGAGAGATCTACGGCGAACAAGGCCGCGCGGAGCCGGCCGGTAGCGGATTTTGCGGAGTTGATCAAAGCGCGGCTCACACTGCTCGTTCTTCTCACGACCGCAGTTGGTTTTTATCTTGGCGCGGAGGGGCCCATCAGTTACGTCGCGCTTTTTCATGCTGTTTTCGGCACTGCGCTCGCGGCTGCCGGCGCCGCGGCATTGAACCAATGGTGGGAACGCCGTCTCGATGCACTGATGAAGCGGACGAAGTCCAGACCTGTGCCGGCCGGCCGAATGCTGCCGCGCGACGCCCTGATCATCGGCGGCTTCCTCGGGCTCGCCGGGGTAATTTATCTTGCCGTCGTCTGCAATCTTCTCAGCGCGTTCCTCGCCGCGGTCACGATCGGCGTCTATATCTTCGCCTACACGCCGCTGAAGCGGATCAGCACCGCGAACACGCTCGTCGGCGCCATTCCCGGAGCACTGCCGCCGATGATTGGCTGGGCGGCCGCCCGGGGGAATCTCGGCTTACCCGCATGGTGTTTATTTGCGATTCTGTTCTGCTGGCAAATGCCGCATTTTTTCGCAATCGCCTGGATGTATCGGGATGATTATGCGCGCGCTGGATTTCGAATGCTCTCGGGTAGTGATCTGAACGGCGCTCGCGTCGGATATCAAAGTGTCTTCTTCGCAGCGCTTCTCCTCGGTGTCAGTGTTTTGCCTTGGACTGTCGGAATTACGTCCCTGCTTTATGTCCCGACTGCATTGATCGCTGGCGTTCTCTTCCTTGGTCTTGCGCTGCGATTCTCAAGAAACCGCCGAGTCGCCGAGGCGCGGGCACTCTTTATCGGCTCGATCGTTTATCTTCCGATCGTTCTCTTGGCCCTCGTCCTGACAAAAACATGAACGCTGCAAGCGAGACGGTGGCCGTGTCACCGACAAAATCCGCACTGGTGTGGAACGCGAGCCTGATCCTCATCCCAATTATCACCGCCGCGGTTCTCTTCTGGGTTTGGCAGACGCAGAAGAACCATCTCGCGAATCGCGACCTCGGGTCCTACGGCCAGGTGTCCGCTTTCACACTGACGAATCAGGATGGCCGCCACTTCGGGTCCGCTGATCTTGCCGGCAAAATCTGGATCGCGGATTTCGTTTACACCACCTGTCCGGGTCCATGCCCGATGATCAGCAGCCGGATGAGCGAACTGCAAAAGCCGCTCGAAAAATCTGACGTGCATTTGGTTTCGGTGACGGTGGATCCGGGGAAGGACACGCCCGACGTCTTGCGAAGTTATGCTGAACGTTTACATGCGCAGCCCGGTCGCTGGGATTTTCTGACGGGGAGTAAGCCAGCGATTTACGATCTCTCGCGCAACACCTTCAAACTCGGCATTTCAGCTGGCGCGGAGGAGCAGGGGATACCGGTGCACAGCACGCGGATGGTGCTTGTGGATCGGCATGGCGCAATCCGCGGCTATTATGATGCGCTCGAACCCGACACGATTACGAAGCTACTTGCGGACACGAGCCACCTTTTGCGCGAGCAGCCGAAGTAATCGGTTTCATCCTGCGCGCGCCACTTGGAAGGCGGTCGGGCCTTCTGCACAAACCAGCCGGAGATAGTCGCGGTATTCTCCCTTTGGCAACCGATCGATTGTAGTTGTCAGCGCCAGCTGGTCGATGAATCCCATCCGAAAGGCGACCTCCTCGAGACAAGCAATTTTCAAGGCTTGCCGGTGCTCGATGGTCGCGATGTAATTTCCGGCTTCGAGCAAGCTCGTCTGTGTGCCAGTATCGAGCCAAGCCATGCCGCGGCTGAGCGCTCTCACGTGCAGTTCATTTTCTCTCAGGTAAATGGAATTTAGATCCGTGATCTCCAGCTCTCCGCGCGCAGAAGGTCGGAGTGCACGACACAATTCAAGCACGCGTTCGTCGTAGACATAGAGACCGGGGACCGCGAAATGGCTCTTCGGCTGCTTCGGTTTTTCTTCGAGACTCAACGCTCGACCATCCGGCCCAAATTCAACGACGCCGTAACGTTCGGGATCGCGAACCTGATATCCGAAAATGCAGGCGCCGCGCTCGATCGCCAGGGCCTCGCGATAGAAGTCGAGTTTGCCGTAGAAAATGTTGTCACCCAGGATCAGCGATGCTCCGGAATTGCGAATGAACTCTGCTCCAATCAGGAACGCCTGGGCGATCCCTTCGGGCTTCGGTTGCGCCGCATAAGCGATTCGGATTCCGAGGCGGGAACCGTCGCCCAGATAATCCTCCAGCATGGGCAGGTCCTTCGGCGTGGAGATGATCAACACTTCCCGCAGACCGCCGAGCATCAGCGTCGCGAGCGGATAACAAATCATCGGCTTGTCGTAAACCGGAAGGAGCTGCTTGCAGACGATTTTCGTCAGCGGATAGAGCCGTGTGCCGGCGCCGCCGGCCAGAAGAATTGCTTTCTTATTCATTCCGTTGTTCGCATGTATCCTCGCGATTCCAATGCCGAAGCTGCTGTGACCATTCCTGCCAAAGCCGAGCGCGTCCCGTCAAATCGAACCCGGTGATTGCTTGCGTGCGCCGTGCGGCACCCGACGCGAAATTGCCGGAAGCCGTGGAGTCGAAGAGAAAAGAACTGCTCAATTCTTCCATCATCTTTTTGTCTGGCAGGCGTCCGCCCGCACATTGCTTCAGGGCTTGCCGAATAAATGCGGCCGCCAGCTCCGGGGCACGTTCAAGCGCGATACTCACGGTCGCGCCGGTCAGGCGGTTCAGCATCAAGGCCGACAAAAGCGTCCGCGAGCTGGTGGCGTGGACATGCGAAATTCTGCGCTCTCGAAACACCTTCCGCGTCGCGATCGCGTAGCGTGCCTGGCTCAGGAAGATGGCGGACGGCGCCCGCTGCTCCTGATTCGCACGATCCGTCTCAAATTGCGCGATCAGAGGCGAATTGCTCTGCCATTGCGCTTCAATCACAAGCGCATCCGGAAGAAATTCTAAGCGTGTCGCGACGCGCTTTTGCGCTGGATTGAAGGACGGAGCTGCGGCGACTCGAAAGACGAACGGCACGATGGGCAGGTTCCGCCTTTCCAATTCAGACAGTTCTTCTTCCAGCAGCGGCAGTGTGTCGTCCGGCCAGACGTCGATCAAATATGCGATCCAGCTCGGAACCAACTTGGCGGGGCGTCCTACCTGCGCCGGAGCAGGATGCGGAAGCGATTTGTACAAACGAGCGAGCGGCGCGACCGTCGTCCGAATTTGAAATTGCTCCTCGACTCGCCCTCGCCCAGCGGATCCATAGCTCCGACGCAATTCGTGATTTTGAATCAACTCGGCAAGCGCATCGGCGAGTGACGCTTCATCGGTTGCTGGCACGAGCACGCCGGTTTTTCCGTGCGCGACCGATTCCGGAATTCCGGCGAGATGGGTGGAGACGACCGGCTTGCCAGAGGCCATGGCTTCCAGGATTACAGTCGGGAAAATATCGCTGGCGCCGAGTTCATCCGTTGTCGCCGCGAGCGCGAAGATGTCGCATGCGCGCAGCTTTGCCATCACCTCTTCCTGTGGCAAAGCACCGGTCAACGTGACGGCATCAGAGAGATTGCGTCCGCAAATCTTTGTTTGCAGCGATTCGCGCAGAGCTCCGTCGCCGACGATCTCACAGGTAAATTTTAAGCCTCGCGCGCGGAGCTTCGCGCAGGCGGATATCAGATGCTGAAATCCCTTGAAGGGGACGAGACGGCCGATACTAAGGATACGGACTTCATCCTTCGCGTCCGGCATGGTTGGGTCAGGAAAATTGGTCAATTCCATCCCGTTATAGACACGATGAATTTTCTCCGCCGATTCCGGACACCGTTTCGCGAGAAGGTCGCGGCTGTAGTCGGTTTCGACGGCAACGAATTCGGCGGCGGCGCAGATTTCCCGAAGCAAATCGTCGTTTCCGAGATCGGCCATGAAGTCCTGCCCATGCGCAGTGATGCTGAAAGGCAAGCCGGAGATTTGCTTCAGGAAAAGGGCCGTGTGCGCCGCGCGATTCGCAAAGTGGACATGAAAGTGCTCCGCACCCTCCCGCGTGAAGAGATCCGCGAAGTAGCACGCGTTGCGTGCGCGTAATTCGGCCTTGGCGCGCCCGCCGTACTTTCGATTGTGCGATTCAACCAATGCAGCTGGCCAGCGGTCAGAGAGTTTCGTTTTTTCCTCCCATATCCGCAGAATCACTGGGGGTGGAGCGTAGTGAATGGGAGCGGCGAGCTGGCCGGCGTGCGCGTGCCGCATGCTAGTCAACGGCGGATGAATCGAACCGATCAGAAGCGAAAAGCCCTGGCTTTCGAGCTCGATCATTTCCGTGTCGCAAAATGTCTGCGAGAGAACCGGGTAGCGTGAGTACAAGTAAGCCAGTCGCATGAGCCTGCGCGCGATGATCAGGTGATGGCGCCGAAATAGCAACGCGCACCGCAGCGCGTCGCAGAGATGCTCGCGCTACAGGCGGCCGCAAGCGAGACGCTCGCGCTACAAAGAGAAATGGCGCTTACGAAAAGCGAACGTCTTTGCCCGGGTCGCCTTCGAAATCCAGTTCGAGAGATTCAGCCACGTTCGGCTTGATCACTTCCTCAACGAATTTCACGTGAATCGCGTCTTCGCGGTAGATTTCCTGTTTGTCCATCGACTCGAAATCGATTGCGATGAAAAAGGGCCACGACATCTCGGAGTTAATACGCTTTCCGCATTTGATGCTGAGCACCTCCGGAATTTTGAGAAGTTGCATTCGCGTGTTCATCATCATCTCTTCAATTCGTGCCGGGGTGACTTCCGGTTTGAGTTTGCAGAGAATGATGTGATGGACCATCGCCGGTAAGGTTTAGGCGCGGACACCAGACCGCGCAAGCGCGAAACCTGACGCCGGAGTTCGCTCCGGATTGGGGGTCGCGCGAGGCTACTTTTTCCAGTCGAGCGCGCCCTTTTTGAGCGCGTAAACGTAGCCGACCATGAGGATGGAAACGAAGCTCAGCATGCTCCAAAGAATCGTTTTGCTGCCAACGATGGACTCGCGATAAACGACGGCCCAAGGATACATGAACACAATCTCGAGATCGAAGAGGATGAAGAGCATCGCGACGAGATAAAACTTCACGCTGAAACGCGGTTGCGCTTCGCCCTGCGGAACCATTCCGCATTCGTAGGCAGTGTCCTTGAGCGGGTTTCGCTTCCCGGCCTTCCCGAGCAAGACGCTGACTAAAAGCGCGGAGAGGGCAAACCCGATCGCGACCAGGATGTGGAGCAAAACCGGGAGATATTCGCTCAGCATGGCGCGTTCTCTGCCTTTAGCTGATCGGACGAGACGGTTCTACTTTGAAGCCGCCGCCGCAGCTGCAGCCTGAGCAGCCGCTGCCGCAGCTTGTGCAGGAATATGTCCGTTCTGAGGGGCGATGGCTGCGGCCAAGGCCGAGGGTAACCCCTTATATTTTTTGCCCGTTTTCTTGACGGCACCACGGGAAACCAGATTTTGGAGTTTTTCGTAGGCGCGCAGACGCAGCATTTCCTCGCCGCCGCTTGCGGCATTTCGAGCGCGGAGATTCTCGTGCACGATGTCGAAGAGTTGCTTGAACTCGAACGACGCACGCCGTGAAAGCACCGCGACTAATTCCTCGGTCACCAGATCCGGAACTCGACGTGAAAATGCGTTCTTCTTAAGAATGGCCATAGATCGGCTAGATTAACACATTTTGACGTTTCAGCACCAGTTTTCTCCTCTGGAATCAAAATAAACTACTCGGATTGAGGCATTCGCGGTGCTCGAGCCGTTAGGGCGTTGCGCCGGGCGCAGCCGAAATTGGAAGCGAGGGGACTGGCGATGCGGAATATCCAGCTGGCGGTAATTGAGCGGGGAGCCCCAGGGATGGCAACCCGTCGTGCACTCGGTGCTGATAGGCTGCCAATCCAGCGAAGAGACCAGCCCCCAAAGCGACGAGCGTCTGGTTCATCGTTACTGGCCCGATCGACTCCGAAACGTACCCGTCACTCTCATAGCGCTGCGACATCACGATCGGAGTAAGATGACGCGTAATTGCATGCGCTGGCGGCAGCTTCCGGAGATCGACCTGCTCGCTGATTTGCGGCGCGAAGGCCGCTCCCATGAACAGCATTGGCCGGAGCGCCGCGTCGAGGCGGGTGTAAAGAAGCGCCGCGTCGAGGTAAGCGAATCCTTGCTTGCCTGCTGGCACCTCACGTTCTGCGGCTCGAAAAGTCTGCGTCGTCGCCAATTCCGAAACACCCATTTCCGCGTGTGCTGTTGCCGCTGCGACTGAATCCATATCCAACCCAGCGACCATCAGCTTCGCCGAGAGTGCGATCGTCGGAGTCAGCGGCACAAAAAGATTTCCAGCCTGGCTGGAGAAAAAATGCGTGCCATCCCGATCGCTCTGCGTCCAGGTGCGAGTCGCGTCGGCTGCGGTCAGTGCAGTAAGAACCTGGGTCGCTTTGGCGCGATCCTTCACCGGCAGTGTCGCGACGAATGCCGGTAAATGGGAGGCTGCTGCCCATTCCCCGATTAATCCAAATTGTGAGCCAAATGCGTTGTTCCAGTCGGTTGGGCTGACGCCACTCGCTGCGAGGGGAGCGCTGAAATTTCTGAGCACACCAGGTAGAATTGCACCGGACGAGGCAGCTCTGGGAGCTGCCGTTTGGGGCAAGTTGAGAAATCCGGCAGCGTACCAGAACGCGTCTTTCGAGGCGAGCGCAAGCGACTCGCGCGATAACTCGCCCGTGCCGGCAAGTTTCGGCATTCCCACGAATAATACGTCACGAACCTTTCCACCGTCGAAGGCGAGCGCGCCGCAAAAACTGCGGATCTGCCGGTAAACTGGTTGTTCGGCGGCCGCCGCTTCGGCACTCGGTTGATGCGGCAACAGCCCCGCAAGCAGACGATCGACGCGCGCATAAAGTAGCGTCGCGAAAGCCGCAGGCATGTGCTTCTGCGCTGCTTTGAAGGTCTCGTCCTCGGCCAGATTCTGCGTCCGACCCGTCTGTCGTCCGTCGATCCGATCGAGCAGCGCTTTCAGTTGGGCGATGTCGTTTGCGGCCACAAACCAGTTTCCATCATAACAGCTCGACACAGTTAAAAGGCCGGCGGAATCCACCCGAATCTGATGGTTCTCGAATTCGACCGTTTCCTGCTTCGCGTCCTCATGTCCCGCAAGTAATCTGACCCGCCAGCGGGCGATCACTTTCTCCGCGTCGTCGGAACTTCCTTTGAACCGAAACCCGCTCACGGTTCTCCAAGCGCTGGACTCAATAGAGGTTACGGCGATGAACGCGTCCTTGACGTCGAGCGACTCTAGATCCTGCAGCGTCGCGCCCGTGGCTCCGCGCGCCTGCATGTTCGCCAGCGGCTTTTGCAGAAACGCCTGGACGGCTGGTTCGCGCCAGATTTGATAGATATCGGTCCCATGCCAATGCGACCGCGTCTGAGCAAACTCCGGCAAGTCAGCGAGCAGAATCGTATCACGAGGTAGCAGTGCGGCGACGGTGGCGCTCGATCCTGCGCGCTGTCCACGAAGACCATACCAGATTGCCAACGCCGCGACCGCCGCGCCGATCACCAGGAACAAAAATCGTTTCATCGTGAAAGGAACTCCTTCCACAGATTAGAATTTATCATTTATCCCAAAATCTCTCTGAGTAGAGGAACGTGCCGGCAAAATGAACAATAAGTCATCTCAGAACTCGCGCAGTCATTCCGAGCGATGTCGAGGGATGACGTCCCGAAGTCAGTGAATAGAAGCCGTTTCATAGATACAAAGCAGGCATATCACGATCAGGCCCGCGGATGAAATTTTCGGTGTACGGCTTTTAATCGTTGCTGATCCACGTGGGTGTAGATTTGAGTCGTCGAAATATCTGCATGTCCGAGCATCTCCTGGATGATGCGCAGATCGGCGCCATTGCTCAGCAGGTGCGTGGCGAAGCTATGCCGCAGGAGATGCGGGTAAATATTTGCCTCGAGTCCGCCGAGCTGCGCCCGCTTTTTCACAATTTGCCAGATCCGCACCGTCGTCAGTTTTGTGCCGCGAGAGGAAAGAAAAATCTCGCTCCGACTCCGGCGCTTTACCAGCTTCGGCCGCTCCGTTGCAACGTACGCCGCAACCGCTTCGCACGCTTTCCGTCCCACCGGGACCAACCGCATTTTGTTGCCCTTGCCAGTCACGCGCACAATTCGCTCTTCGAAGTCGAGATTTTCCAGCCGCGCATTTGCGAGTTCCGAGATTCGTAATCCACTCGCATAGAGCAGCTCCACGATCGCACGATCGCGCAAGCCGAGCGGGTGCGTGGTGTTGATGCTTTCGATCAACTGCTCGACCTGCAGCTCATTCAGCGTCTCCGGCAGATAGCGCTCGATCCGCGGCAGCGACAATGTCTCGGTCGGATCGCGTTCGAGGCCGCCTTTGCCCGCGAGGAAGCGGAAGAAAATTTTGAGCGCGACGACAATGAGCTTGATCGAGGAAGCCGCCAGCCCACCGCGCTTACGATAGCCGAGATAGTCGCTGATCAGTAGTTGCGTGACCGCGCGCGCCTCAGTGATCTGACGCGCCGATGAACACCAGGCTGCAAATTCAGTGAGCGAACGGCGGGTCGAGAGCTGATAGTTATCGGACAAACCGCGTTCGACGGCGAGAAAGCGAATGAAGGTATCGATCTCCTGTTCCACGCGCGGAAGCTTCTCCGAAAGGGAAGGCGTAAGCAACGTCGCAGGCGCGCCACGCATCAGCAGGTGCGGCACGGCTTCCGTCTCTCACGCGTGTGGTGTGATTCCTCTTTTGGTAAGGGTTTGCGTGGGGAGACGGGTAGCTTTCACGGGAACGCAGGCGACACGTCTGCCTCCACACTAACAGCCGTACGGACACGCAGCGCCAAATTTTCAGAGGGTGCGGCGGCAACATTGAACAAGAGCGCACTTGGGATCGTCTCAAATGCACTCGTATCTGCTTGTAAGGCGTCTCACAAATATCAGACGCATCGCGCGAAGTGTTGCGTGACGATTGACAAGGAGAGAGTGAGTGTCCGACCCTTAAGCAACCATGAGCCTCGATCTGAATACCCTCCTGAAGGATTGGCCCCACGAACCGGGCATCATTAAGGTCCGCAAGATAATCGGTCTGGATGGAGCAGAGAAGCTGCAGTTGCGCATCGATCTCGGCATTCTCCAGATGGAAATGCACGGCCGGCCCGACGGCCATCGCCCGCACAATTGCGAATCATTGCTTGTCTATCACCAGCGCCGCGCCGCGCGCGCCGAAGCCCGCGGAGAAGAGTACGCGCTTGATACCGACGAATGCAACGAGCTGCAGCAGGAAGGCATCCAGTATTACCATCGCTATCTCAGTCTGTTTCAAATCAACGACTTCCTGAGCGTGATCCGCGACACTCAGCGGAATCTCGATCTTTTCGCGTTCGTCGCCGAGCATACCGAGCGAGACGAGCTTGGCTGGAGCTTCCAGCAGTTTCGCCCTTACGTCCTGATGATGAACACGCGCGCCAAAGCTTCCATCCTGCTCGGCGACGGTAAGTTCGCGGAAGCGATGCGCGAAATCGAGCGCGGGCGCGACGCGATCCAGGAATTTTTTCAAGCTTCGCCCTTTCCGGAGCTTTCCGGCAAAAGCTCCGAGCTCGCGTTTCTCGAAGAATGGCTGGAGGAAGTCAGCTCAAAACGCCCGCTCTCGAAACTGGAAGTGATGCAGCGCGAAATGGAAGTTGCGATTGCGAGCGAGCTTTATGAGCGTGCCGCCGAGTTACGCGATGCGATCAAGCTCCTGACCACGCGCAGCTAAATCGAGGCAGATTTTCTCGTACGCGCCGTTGCCATAGCGGGTAGCGCGCCAGCGCTCAAAGCAGCATTCGCCGGTTTGAGGTCTGACGACCGCTTTGGGATTACAATTCGCGTATCTGCGTTAACCTGCCGATAGACTTCCCGGTGAGCACGCCCAATCCGACATTCATCGAGCGGAAAGAACGCTGGGCCCGCAAGATGAGCGGGAAAGCGAAACCCGCGGTGCGCTCGGAGGATCGATTGCCGCCCGGTCAACATCTCACGCCCGGTTTTCCCGTGCTCGATCTTGGGCTGCGTCCCGACGTGCCGCTCAATCAATGGCGCCTGCAAATCAGCGGGCTCGTTGACGATCCGAAGAGCTTCACGTGGGAGGAATGGAACGGGCTCCCGCAATTTGAAGACGTCAGCGATTTCCATTGCGTCACCACCTGGAGCAAATTCGATTGTCGCTGGAGCGGCGTGACGTTCTTCACGCTCGCCGAAATCGTCCGGCTTAAGCCGGAGGTGAAGCATGTTCTCTTCACCAGCTACGACGGCTACACCACGAACGTTCGGTTGGAGGATTGCATGGACGACGACGTCCTCATCGCCACCCGCTTCGATGACAAACCGATCACGCGCGAGCACGGTGGCCCCGCCCGCGTGATCATCCCGAAATTGTATGCATGGAAAGGCGCAAAGTTTGTGCGCCAGATTGAATTTTCCGCCGAAGACCGCCTCGGATTCTGGGAGGTGCGTGGCTACAGCAACACCGCTGATCCGTGGACCGAAGATCGGTTCTCCTGACCCGCATGAGGATTTGATGTCGCGGTGAGAAAAAGCATAACGAAAACAGAGATAACCACCGAAGAGGATTGGCGACCCGCGCCTGTTCCTGACACCTCCAGTTTGCGCGAAGTCGAGAGTGCCGCGAAAGCTTGCACTGCCTGTCACCTCTACAAGCGCGGAACGCAGACGGTTTTTGGCGAAGGTCCGAAGCGCGCGCCCATCATGCTGGTTGGCGAACAACCTGGCGACCAGGAAGATCTTGCAGGAAAGCCGTTCGTCGGGCCTGCGGGAAAGCTGCTCGACCGTGCTCTCGACGACGGCGGAATCGATCGCACGCAAGTTTACGTCACAAATACAGTCAAACACTTTAATGGGAGCCGCGTGGGAAGCGCCGCATCCACCAGAAACCAAATTCCCGCGAGATCGCAGCGTGCCGCCCGTGGATGGAAGCGGAGTTGCGGCTGGTAAAGCCAAAGGTGCTCGTTTGCCTCGGGTCGACCGCGGCGCAGGCGATTTTCGGTCCTTCGTTTCGCGTCACCAAGCAACGGGGCGTGGTGCTTAAATCAGAATTTGCGGCGCAGGTGGTGGCGACGGTTCATCCGTCATCGCTTCTACGGCAGCCCGATGAAGAATCGCGCGCGCGGGAGTATGCACTTTTCGTGGCGGACCTCCGCGTCGCTCTTCAAGCCGCGGGTGCGAAATAAGCACGCGGCTTCGTGGAAGAAGTTTCCAACCTTTGCCGGGCCAAAAAGAGCGCAAACTCAGGAAGTCGCCGTTATGGTCGAGCAGGCGGGGCGGTTTTCGCGGCGATTATGGTAATTATAGCCGTGGCAGGAGAACTGCTCATTAGTCCGCAATGAAATCATCCAGGAAAATAAGGCCAGTAATCGCCATTGTCGCAGCGACCTTCTCGGTCTCTGCTTACGTAATGGCAGGTGGACATGGCGGCGGACATGGGAATGGCGGCGGCCGTGGACACGGACCACAGGGAACGAATCCGACCTCGACTCCGTCCGGAAATCATTTTGGCTGGGAGCGAGGCAGACACAATCCGCATCGGGCGCCGACTCCAAGCCCCACCCCGATAGAGACCGCTTCTCCTGCGCCCACGCCCTAACCCAGTCCCTAAAGCCTTCTGATTAATAGATGGCGACTTGCAGAAGCTCTGGCTGCGCGTGCCTGGTCGCAGCACTATGAGAAGCTGCTGCTTTTGTTAAGCGTGCGCTAGCGCGACGTACGCGGGCGGATGGTACTCATTGAAAGCCCGGCCTCGTCCGGAGTGCGACTGCGTTACTGCGCTGGAAGACAGTCCGCCGCGGGGCTCAGGACGCGGGTGACACGATCAATTCCCTACGCGAATTGCGGCGAGCACGCACCATCGGGAAGACAAACCAAAGTCCCAAAAACATCGCGAGTGCGACCGAGGCGAGCAGCAAAGCGAGCGGTTGTGATTTCGTGACCTTCTCCAGGACGACGTAAAAATCGATGGTGATTCCGAGCGCGAGCGGAATCATCGCGCTGCACACGAACCGGCTTGCGAGTTTCTGGAAGTGCTCGGTGTCTTCGCCTTTCTCGACAATACGGTGATAGGCGGGCACTGCCATCAGAAGGATCGCGCACAGAGCGACCAGAGCGAGCGCGACAAAGTGCAGGATTTGCGAGGTGCGCGAAAGTTTGTCGAAGCCGTCCGTCAGAAACGAAATGAACTGGAAACCGAGCAGCGCCTGGGCGCCGGGCAGAACGATGTGCGCTTCAGTCAATAGCTGTCGATCTTTTCACTCAGCGAAGTTGGTTCGCGTGGTTCCAGTTCCATTTTGTGATCTCCTCGATTTCGCTGATGCAAAGCTCCGATGCCATACCAAAAGAAGAACGCCACGCTCACGCCGACAAGGCCAGTGACAACTCCTCCGATTGCCCCGAATAGTTTATCGCCGACAATGCCGAGGTCGATGCCGAGCGCGAGCGCGAATGGAAAGAGTGCGAGCCACATCAGGTTCCGAAGCAGGGACGCGAATTCGGGCGTGTTTTCACCCTCTTGGGCGATCCGGTGATAGGCGGGAACGGTGAGCAGCAGAGCGAGCGCGACCAGGAGGATACCGAAGGAGCCGAGCTTCAGATATTGCGCGGCGACCGGCAGCCGGTCGAACCCGGTCTCAAAAGCAGCCTTGCATTCGAAGCCAAGCAGCACCTGCACGACGAGTACCAGCATCCGGTCTTCGTCCAGGCCGATCTTGATTTTCTCCTTCAGCTTCGCCATGAAGTAGCGAGGGTCGTCCAGCAGTTCGATTGGCACAGTACACTTCTTGCTTCAACCAGATCGCCGTGCCTCACGAAGATTGTAATCTCGGGCAGGTCTGCCGCAAATCGCAGGCGCCGCCTTGTCGATGCCAACCTCTGGTGCGATCAATCAGTTTGTTCTCCCAGCGAGCCGAAGACGCCGTCTGGCGCGCACGCGATCCATAACCAGCCTTCTCCAGAATCAGCAAGCTTTTCATGAAGAAAACCACCTCTCCTCCTTTGCAGGAACGACGAAATGGCGCACGCCGCAACGGAGACGCCGTCGATCTGAAACAGCTCCTTTCCGCACTGACGTCGTTCAAGCGCGGTGACTTTACCATCAGGCTGCCCAGCGATTGGACGGGGGTAGCAGGCAAGGTGGCTGATACATTCAATGATGTGATCGCGACGAATCAGAAGATGTCTGAGGAATTGGACCGGATTGGTAGAGTGGTTGGAAAGGAGGGACGAATCTCGCAACGCGCTTCGCTCGGTGACGTCTCGAATTCCTGGGCGGAGTCGATCGGCTCAGTCAACGCGCTGATCGGCGATCTCGTGCAACCGACGAATGAGATGGCTCGTGTGATCGGCGCGGTCGCGAAGGGCGACTTATCAAAAACGATGGAGACAGACATCGAAGGGCGTCCGCTCCAGGGTGAGTTTCTGCGCACCGCGAAGACGGTGAACACGATGGTCGACCAGCTTGGCGCGTTCGCGTCAGAGGTCACGCGAGTCGCGCGCGAGGTCGGCACGCAAGGCAAATTGGGTGGCCAGGCGAAGGTGAAAGGTGTCGCCGGGACATGGAAAGATTTGACGGAGAACGTGAACCTGATGGCCGGTAACCTCACCGCGCAGGTTCGTAACATTGCCACGGTCACGACCGCGGTCGCCAACGGCGACTTGACGAAGAAGATCACCGTGGATGTCAAAGGCGAGTTCCTCGAACTCAAGGACACCGTTAACGTGATGGTGGATCAGCTGCGATCGTTTGCGTCGGAGGTGACACGTGTCGCGCGTGAGGTCGGTTCGGAAGGAATCCTCGGCGGTCAGGCACGCGTCGAAGGTGTTTCCGGAACCTGGAAAGACTTGACCGATTCGGTTAATTTCATGGCCCGAAATCTGACGGGTCAGGTTCGTAACATCGCAGAGGTGACGACGGCGGTCGCAACCGGTGATCTCTCGAAGAAGATCACAGTCAATGTCAAAGGCGAGATCCTCGAGTTGAAGAACACGATCAACACGATGGTTGATCAGCTGAGCTCGTTCGCGTCGGAAGTAACGCGCGTTGCCCGTGAAGTCGGCACGGAAGGAAAACTGGGCGGGCAGGCGGACGTGAAGGGCGTCGCCGGAACCTGGAAAGATCTGACCGATTCCGTGAATTCGATGGCCGGCAATCTCACTGGACAGGTGCGCAACATTGCCGACGTCACGACCGCAGTCGCGAACGGCGATCTTTCGAAGAAAATCACCGTCGATGTGCGCGGTGAAATTTTGGAACTGAAAGATACGATCAACACGATGGTCGATCAGCTTCGATCCTTCGCATCGGAAGTTACGCGAGTGGCGCGCGAGGTCGGTTCCGAAGGCGCGCTCGGCGGCCAGGCGGATGTCCGCGGCGTGGCCGGCACCTGGAAGGATTTGACCGATAACGTCAACATGATGGCCGGCAATCTGACCGGTCAGGTGCGCAACATCGCGGAGGTCACGACAGCGATCGCGAACGGCGATCTCTCCCGCAAGATTACCGTGGATGTGAAGGGCGAGATTCTGGAAATGAAGAACACGATCAACACGCTGGTTGATCGGTTGAGTTCGTTCGCTTCGGAAGTCACGCGCGTGGCGCGAGAAGTGGGATCGGAGGGAATTCTCGGCGGTCAAGCCGAGGTGCGCGGCGTTTCCGGCACGTGGAAAGACCTAACGGATTCAGTGAACTTCATGGCCGGCAATCTGACGGCGCAGGTGCGCAACATTGCGCTGGTGACGACGGCGGTCGCGAATGGCGATCTTTCCAAAAAGATCACGGTCGATGTGAAGGGAGAAATCGCGGAGCTGAAGAACACCGTCAACACGATGGTCGATCAGCTCAGCTCCTTTGCGTCGGAAGTGACACGCGTGGCGAGGGAGGTGGGCTCGGAAGGAATTCTTGGCGGACAAGCCGAGGTGCGCGGAGTTGCCGGAACCTGGAAGGATTTGACCGACAGTGTGAATTCGATGGCGGGCAACCTGACCGGTCAGGTGCGCAACATCGCGGAAGTCACCACCGCGGTCGCAACCGGCGATCTTTCGAAGAAAATCACGGTCGATGTCAAAGGCGAAATTCTCGAACTGAAAATCACGATCAATACCATGGTCGATCAGCTCAGCTCGTTCGCGGCGGAAGTCACGCGTGTCGCTCGCGAAGTCGGGAGCGAGGGAAAGCTCGGCGGGCAGGCGGACGTACGCGGAGTTGCCGGCACGTGGAAGGATTTGACCGACTCGGTGAATTCAATGGCGGGAAATCTCACCGGCCAGGTCCGCAACATTGCGGAGGTCACCACCGCAGTGGCGACTGGTGATCTTTCAAAGAAAATTACGGTCGATGTGAAGGGCGAAATCCGGGAGCTGAAAAACACGATCAACACGATGGTCGATCAGCTCAGCTCGTTCGCCGCGGAGGTCACGCGCGTGGCGCGTGAAGTTGGAACCGAAGGCCGGCTCGGCGGGCAGGCCGAAGTCCGCGGAGTTGCCGGCACCTGGAAAGATTTGACCGACAGCGTGAATTCGATGGCGGGAAACCTGACTGGCCAGGTGCGCAACATCGCTGAAGTCACGACCGCGGTCGCGAACGGCGATCTATCGAAGAAGATCACGGTCGATGTCCGCGGCGAAATTCTGCAACTCAAAGACACTATCAACACGATGGTGGATCAGCTGCGATCGTTTGCATCCGAAGTCACGCGCGTCGCTCGGGAGGTCGGCAGCGAAGGAAAACTCGGCGGTCAGGCGGACGTCCGCGGAGTTGCCGGCACGTGGAAGGATTTGACCGACTCGGTGAATTCAATGGCCGGAAATCTAACCGGCCAGGTCCGCAATATCGCTGACGTGACGACCGCGGTCGCCCGGGGGGATCTCTCGAAGAAAATTACGGTCGACGTTAAAGGCGAGATTCTGGAGTTGAAGAACACGATCAACGTGATGGTTGATCAGCTGAGCTCCTTCGCGGCGGAAGTGACCCGAGTGGCACGCGAAGTGGGTACCGACGGAAGATTGGGCGGCCAGGCGGATGTCGAAGGCGTCGCTGGGACGTGGAAAGATTTGACGGACAGCGTGAACTTCATGGCCGGCAATCTCACCGGTCAGGTGCGTAACATTGCGGAGGTGACGACGGCGGTCGCGAATGGCGATCTGTCGAAGAAGATCACCGTCGACGTGCGCGGCGAGATTCTGCAACTCAAAGATACAATCAACACGATGGTCGATCAGCTGCGCTCGTTTGCTTCGGAAGTAACGCGTGTGGCGCGCGAGGTCGGATCGGAAGGAGCACTCGGCGGTCAGGCGCGCGTCGAAGGCGTTTCCGGTACATGGAAGGATCTCACCGACTCGGTGAATTTCATGGCGAGTAACCTAACGACTCAGGTACGAAACATCGCGGCGGTCACGACGGCGGTGGCAACGGGCGATCTCTCGAAGAAGATCACAGTAGACGTAAAAGGCGAGATTCTTGAACTGAAGAACACCGTCAACACGATGGTCGATCAGTTGAATTCCTTCGCCTCGGAAGTGACCCGCGTGGCGCGCGAAGTGGGCACCGAAGGAAAGCTTGGCGGTCAGGCTGTAGTCAAGGGTGTCGCTGGGACTTGGAAGGATCTCACCGATAGCGTGAACTTCATGGCCGGCAATCTGACCGATCAGGTCCGCGGCATCGCGAAGGTTGTGACCGCGGTGGCAAACGGCGATCTCAAACAGAAGCTTTTGGTGGAAGCAAAAGGCGAAATCGCGGCGCTCGCGGACACCATCAATGGCATGACCGATACGCTTGCGATCTTCGCCGACCAGACGACGACGGTGGCGCGCGAAGTGGGCGTGGAAGGGAAGCTCGGCGGCCAGGCGAGCGTGCCGGGTGCAGCGGGCACATGGCGGGACCTAACGGACAACGTCAATCAGCTTGCGGGTAATCTGACCTCGCAGCTGCGGGCGATCGCCGACGTCGCGACCGCGGTGACGAAGGGCGATCTCACGCGATCGATTCAAGTCGATGCGCAAGGCGAGGTTGCGTTCGTCAAAGACAACATCAACGAGATGATCCGCAATTTAAAGGACACGACCTTGCGGAACGACGAGCAGGATTGGTTGAAAACGAATCTCGCGAAGTTCACGCGCATGCTGCAGGGGCAAAAAGATTTGCTCACAGTCGGCCGTCTGATTTTGTCCGAGTTGGCCCCGGTTGTTTCCGCGCAGCAAGGCGTCTTCTATATGATGGACGCGTCGCAGAGCGAGCCCGAGTTGAAGCTGCTGGCGAGTTACGCCTATCGCGAGCGCAAGGGTGTGAACAATCGCTTCAAACTCGGCGAAGGTCTCGTTGGCCAGGCCGCTCTGGAAAAGGAGCGCATCTTACTCACGACTGTGCCGGGGGATTACGTGCAGATCAGTTCCGGGCTCGGCGAATCCGCACCGACGAATATCGTCGTGTTGCCGATCGTGTTTGAGGGCCAGGTCAAAGCCGTGATGGAACTTTCGTCACTCGAGCGTTTCAACACCACGCATCAGGCGTTCCTGGATCAACTGACGGAAAGCATTGGCATCGTGCTCAACACGATTGAAGCGAACTCGCGCACCGAAGACCTTCTCGTGCAATCCCAGTCTCTCGCGAGCGAGCTGCAAAGCCGGCAGGAAGAATTGCAGCAGACCAATCAGGAGCTGCAAGAAAAAGCGCGCCAGTTATTCGAGCAGAACGAAGAAGTGGAACACAAGAACCGCGAAGTCGAACAAGCTCGCCAGGCGCTCGAAGGCAAAGCGCAGCAGCTTTCGCTGACCTCGCGTTATAAGTCCGAGTTTCTCGCCAACATGTCGCACGAGTTGCGGACGCCACTCAACAGTCTGCTCATTCTCGCGGATCAGCTCTCCTCGAATCCGGACGGCAATCTGACGCCCAAGCAGGTGGAGTTTGCGCGGACGATTCGCGGTTTCGGCAAAGACCTGCTCAAGCTCATCAACGACATTCTTGATCTGTCGAAGATTGAATCGGGCACGGTCACGATCGACGTCGGCGAAGTGCGCTTCGAGGAAATGCGTCAGACGATGGAGCGCACCTTTCGGCATGTCGCTGAAGGCAAAGAGCTCGGCTTCAAAATCGAGATCGACGCGAATATGCCTGAAGACGTGCGCACCGATGCGCAGCGACTCGATCAAGTCCTGAAAAATTTATTGTCGAACGCCTTTAAGTTCACCGAGCGCGGCTACGTGAATTTGCGGGTGACCCCGGTGACTGAGGGCTGGACAGCGGGACATGCGAATCTCGACCGCGCCGACAGCGTTTTTGCCTTCGCCGTGACCGACAGCGGTATCGGAATTCCGGGCGACAAACAGGGCACGATCTTCGAAGCTTTCCAGCAGGCGGACGGCAGCACGAGCCGGCGATACGGCGGCACCGGCCTGGGCCTCGCCATCAGTCGAGAGCTGGCTCGGGTGCTCGGGGGCGAAATACGCGTGGAAAGCTCGGAAGGTCGCGGTAGCACGTTCACCTTGTTCCTGCCGCAGAACTACACGGGTGCTCCGGCAGATCGCACGGCCGTCACCTCGATGCCGGAATTGACGCAGCATGAGACGCCAGTCCACGGCAGCACCCCGGCAGTCCGAGGCGATTTCGTTCTCGCAGACGATCGGCTGAATGTTTTGCCCGGCGAGAAGACAGTTCTCATCATCGAGGACGACCGCGATTTTGCCCAATGGCTGCTCGATGTTGCGCGCAAAAACGGGTTCAAAGCAATCGTGACCGCACGCGGGAAAAGTGGCCTCGCTTTGGTCCGCGAGTTCGCGCCCTCAGCAATTACGATCGACATCAGCCTGCCGGATCTAAATGGCTGGCAAATTCTGGATCGGCTGAAATCCGATTTAACGACGCGGCATATTCCAGCATTCGTCATCTCTGCGAACGAGGAGCCAGAAAATGCGCTTAAGCTCGGCGCGCTCCGATTCCTCACCAAACCGATCGACGAATCCGACATAGACAAAATTTTCGCGAAGATTCGCGAGATGGGCGAGTCCACCGCCAAGAAGCTGCTTGTGATTGAGGACGATGAGAATCAGCGCAACAGCATCAGAGAGTTGATCGGAAATGAAACCGCCCGCGTGATCGACGCGGCCAATGCGCAAGACGCGCTCAAGGCGGTTCGCAGCGAGCGCTTCGACTGCGTCGTGCTCGATTTAATGTTGCCTGATATGTCCGGTTTCGCGCTCATCGATGAGATTCGGAACGTCGACGGTAATTTGCCGATCATCGTTTACACCGGCAAGGACCTTTCCGATGACGAAGAGGAAAAGCTGAACCGGATCGCGCAGACCACGATCGTTAAGGATGTTCGCAGCCCGGAGCGGCTGTTCGATCAAACCGCGCTTTGGTTGCACCGGGAAGCGGCGCATTTGCCCGAGGATAAACGCGAGATCCTACGGCGGCTCCATGATCCCGATGCGGTCTTATCGGGCAAAAAAGTGCTGATCGTGGACGACGACATTCGAAATATTTTCGCGATGACGAGTATGCTCGAGCGTTACAGGATGGATGTCCTCTCGGCCGAAACCGGGAAGGAAGCGATCGAGGCGCTGCAAAGTAATCCCGGGATCGATCTCGTCCTCATGGATATCATGCTGCCCGAGATGGATGGCTATGAAACGATGCGCACAATTCGCAAGATGTATGGTTTCGAGCAGCTTCCGATTATTGCCTTGACCGCGAAGGCAATGAAGGGAGACCGGGAGAAGTGCATCGATGCTGGCGCGAGCGACTACATCGCGAAGCCCGTCGATACCGAGCGCCTTCTGACTCTGCTTCGGAACTGGCTTCACCGGTAAAGAATGGTCGCGGATCTCATCGCCAAAGAACCGGCAGACGAAAAGGTGAGCATCCTTATCGTCGACGACCGCCCGGACAAATTGCTGGCGCACGAGACCGTGCTCGCTGAGTTGGACCAAAATCTCGTCCGTGCGCGTTCGGGGAAGGAAGCTTTGCGATGCCTCTTGCAGCAGGACTTCGCCGTCATTCTGCTCGACGTCAATATGCCGGGGATGGACGGCTTTGAAACGGCTTCGCTGATTCGGCAGCGGCAGCGTTCCGAAACCACGCCGATCATCTTCATTAGCGCCGTCAATGACACGGAAAACCATGTCTCACGCGGTTACTCGTTAGGCGCGGTCGATTATATTCTCACGCCGGTCGTGCCTGAAATCTTGCGCGCGAAAATCGCGGTGTTCGTGGATCTCTTCAAGAAAACGGAACAGGTCAAGCGCCAGGCCGAGGAGCGCGCGAAATTAGTTCGCGAACAGGCCGCGCGGGCCGAAGCAGAAGCACGCGAGGAGCGGCTGGCATTTCTCGCGGAAGCGAGCAACGTGCTTGCCGGATCGCTGGAACTCGAAGAGACTTTTCATAATCTGGCGCATCTGGTCGTTCCCCGGCTCGCGGACTTTTGCATCATCGATATTGCGGAAGAAAACGGCACGTTGCGACAGGTTGCAGTTGCACACCGGGATCCCTCTCAGGAATTGAAGCTTCACGAGCTCGCGGCCCAATACCCTTCAAACACAACGGCGCGACACGGGGGGACCCGCGTGTTCCAGACCGGGAAATCCGAGATTCGCTGCAATGTGGACGAGAAGGTGCTCACCGAGATGTTCGAACGCGTAGAAGATCGCGAGTTACTCCGGCGGCTCGCGCCATCGTCTTACATCGCGGTCCCGCTTCGCGCGCGTGATCGGATTCTAGGGGCGATCACTATGGTCAACATCACTGCCGATCGGCCCTGCGGTCCGCATGAGCTCTCCCTTGCGGAAGAGCTTGCGCAGCGGGCCGCCCTTGCCCTCGATAACGCCGGATTGTACAAGGCAGCGCAGGAAGCCAGGACGGAATCCGAACGAGCAAACCTCGCGAAAGACCGCTTCCTCGCGATGCTCAGCCATGAATTACGAACGCCCTTGACGCCGGTGCTCACTTCGGTGCTTGCGATCGAGGGCGGGGATGACCTTTCCGAAGAGACGCGTGCATCTTTGCAAATGATCCGGCGCAATGTGGAACTCGAAGCCCGGCTGATCGACGATCTGCTCGATCTCACTCGGATCAGCAAAGGCAAAGTGCAACTCAGCCTCGAACTGGTTGACGCGCATCTGCTCTTGCATAATGCCCTCGAAATTTGCCAGGGCGAAATCCGTGGCAAAAATCTCGCGCTCAATCTTGATCTTGCGGCGACGAAGGTCGATCTGCTGGCAGATCCGGCTCGTCTGCAGCAAATATTTTGGAACCTGCTCAAGAACGCGGTGAAATTCACGCCCGACGGCGGACATCTCGCGCTAAGCACTTCAAATGACGTTGAGGGGCAGCTTCGGGTTTCGGTCAGCGACAGTGGCCTCGGGATCGATGCCGATTCGCTTCCGAAAATCTTCAAGGCGTTTGAACAGGGCGAGCGATCCCGTCTTGGAGGGCTGGGGCTGGGCCTGGCGATCAGTAAGGCGCTGGTCGAGACGCATCACGGGCGCATCAGTGCCGAGAGCGAAGGACGTGGCAAAGGCGCTACGTTTACCGTTTTTTTCCCCACCGCCGCAGGCGCGCCTAAGGAGGCTGCGGCGAGCACTCCTTTCATAAACGGAGAGAGAAAAAGGATGAGAATTCTACTCGTGGAAGATCACGAGGACACGAACCGCTCGCTCACGAATCTTCTCCGGCGTCGCGGTTATCAGGTGCAATCTGCGAACAGCCTGCGCTCGGCACTGCAGTGTGCAGCCAACGAGGACTTTGACATTCTGGTCAGCGATATCGGCTTGCCCGACGGGACGGGGATCGAGCTCATGGCAAAACTCAAGAACGAGCGCGAGATGGTTGGAATCGCGCTGACCGGTTTCGGAATGGAAGATGATATCCGGCGGAGTCAGGATGTCGGTTTTCATGAACACCTCATCAAGCCCGTGGATTTGAACAAGCTTGATGCGATTATTCAGGAAATCGCGAACCGCGAGGTAATTGGCCGAAATTAGACATCGCGAATTCGGGCTGAGAGCCAGGTGCGGCGGAGGCGACTCGGCGGGCCGATCGGGCGAGGAATTTCGTCGGAGACGCGCAGCATCGTTTGGCCGCGATCCGCAGGCGAAATGGCTGCCACTACACTACAGGAGCAGGCAGGCATCTAACTCTGACCTCTGACCTGTGACTCCGACCTAAAGGAGCATTCATGCGCATGTTACCCGAAAGCTCCGCCAACTCGCTCTCGGCTTTCTTTCTTTCGCAGGACGAGCAAACCGCCGAGTCGGTGATGGCGCGGCTAACGACATTCATTGCCGCCGCCACGCGATCGCTCGAATTCGCGCTCTACGACATGCGGTTGAGCGAAGGGCTGAGAGAGCAGCTGGTCTTTGCATTGCAGCAGCGCGCGACTGCCGGGGTGAAGATTCGGATTTGCTACGACGGCGATAAACCGGTGAACCCGAACCTTGCCGCCGGGCAGGATCCGGCGCCGCCTGGGACCAGCGCAATGGTTCAGTCGTTAGGTTATCCCTGGCGACGGATCGGGGGAATGAAGCTGATGCACAACAAGTTCATGATTCGCGATCGCCGCGTGGTCTGGACAGGCTCGCTCAACCTCACCGATGACGCCTTCACGTTGATGGAGAACAACGTTGTCGAAATCGATTCGCCGACACTCGTGGTATCGTATTCTCAGGTTTTTGAACAGCTTTGGGAGAAAGCAAACTTCGAGAATACGGGTGAGATCAAAACCGCGCCGGTGTCGCTGACATTCGCCGATCACCCTGCCAGCGCGCGCGTGATGTTCTCGCCCGGGTGCGGTTTGGAAATTGACGCCGAGGTCGCGCGGCGGGTGCATGGGGCCCAGCGGCGGGTTCGGATTTGCAGTCTCTTGATCAATTCCGGCACGCTAATTTCTGCGCTGACGGATTTGCTGAACGTCGGGCGTGTGGCGGTGGACGGGATCTACGACCAGACCCAGATGGCCGACGTTTTTCGGCAATGGCAGGAGGTGCCGCAGAACCGCTGGAAGATTCCGGCGCTGCGAGACGTCATCGCGCGTGCCGGACTTGTCGGAAAGAAATCAACGCCTTATACGCCTACCGGCCGGCACGATTTCATGCACAATAAAATTCTGGTGATCGACGATGCGGTGATCACCGGCTCGTATAATTTTTCCCGTAGTGCGCAGTTCAACGCCGAGAACATTCTCTTTATCGAGAGCGCCGCGCTCGCCGAGACCTACAGTGCGTACATAGATCATCTCGTGGAGAAATACGACGCTTCGGCATAGAGGAATACTGGCGGACAAGCTCGCGCCCGAATATTTTTACGCAGTCGCCCGCAGGCTATTCGCGCTCTTCCTGCGTCTAGTTTTGATTCTAATCTTACTCGCGAATACTTTTGGATTCGCCGGCAAGGCGAATGCGCGTGTGCTTCCAAAGAGACCGCTTTTGCGCAAGAGCGGCGTACGAGCTACAGAAAATTGCTCAGGTCGCATGTGGGGACGCAAATGTTGCACCTGCTCTTTTCATCGGACGCAATGCTGCTAAATCCTGTGGCGAGCACATGAAAATTTCTGCCGCGCTTTTTTTGCTTTTGACGCTGCCGCCGCTGCTGAACGCCCGCGAGCCGATCCCCCCGCCGCCAACGCAAAGCGTTCGCGCACGCGATCTCGGAATTCCATTTGAAGGCACCCCGGGCAAGTTCAATGCGATCACGGATGTCGCGGGTGTGGAAGTGGGATACACCACGCTCATCAGTGGCGAGGGCAAGCTCGAGGCCGGCAAAGGCCCGGTGCGAACCGGCGTGACCGCGATTCTACCGCGCGGCCCAAAGTCGTTCGATGATCCGGTTTACGCCGGCTACTTCAGCTTGAACGGGAACGGCGAAATGACCGGCACCGCCTGGCTGGAGGAAAGCGGATTTCTCGAAGGTCCGGTCGTGATCACGAATACACACAGCGTCGGGATTGCGCGCGACGCCGTCATCGCGTGGCGGATTGCGCATGGGCCGCCCGATCCCACCGGATTTTCCTGGAGTCTGCCGGTGGTCGCCGAAACCTGGGACGGCTATCTCAACGACATCAATGGCTTTCATGTAAAAGCGGAAGACGTGTTCCACTCGCTCGATACCGCCAAAAGCGGCCCAGTCCCTGAGGGGAGCGTCGGTGGTGGCACCGGGATGATTTGCTATGAATTCAAAGGGGGAAACGGCAGCGCCTCGCGCATTGTCGAGATGAAAGACAAGGCTGCGCCAGCGGCTTCGTCTTACACGGTTGCGGCCTTCGTCCAGGCGAACTGCGGACGCCGGCGCAATCTGATGATTGCGGGTGTTCCGGTCGGGAAGGAGATAACGGAAAACGCCGTTTACAGTCAGGATACCGGGTCGATTATCATCGCCATCGCGACGGACGCGCCTCTCTTGCCGACCCAACTCAAACGTCTCGCCCGCCGCGCCAGTATGGGCCTCGCCCGCACCGGCAGCGTCTCTGGGAACGGTTCTGGTGATCTCTTCCTTGCGTTCTCGACCGCCAATCCGCACGCGGCTGATCCCGCTTTGGTGACCCATTCGATCGAAACTGTGCCTAACGACCGAATGGATCCGCTTTTTGACGCGACCGTCCAATCAGTCGAAGAAGCAATCGTGAATGCGTTGGTTGATAATCAAAGCATGACGGGTCGCGATGGCCACCACGTGGATGCGCTGCCGCACGATCAACTGCGGGAAGCTTTAAAAAAATACGATCGGCTGCGTTGAGCAATCAAGTGACCCGCACTCCCTCACGAGTGCGAACGTGTCCACTCGAGCGCCCCGCGACCGGCGCGGGTGCTGGTGGCGAAACATCCTTGCATGAGATAGCCGCCTGTCGGCGCTTCCCAGTCGATCATTTCGCCGGCCACGAAAACACCGGGCATTCGGCGAAGCATGAGTGCGTCATTCAGTTCGTTCCAAAAAACGCCGCCCGCACTGGAAATCGCCTCCGCGAGTGGCCGCGGTCGTGACAGACGAACAACGCAGTTTTTCGTTACTGCTGCGATGTCAGTGCCTGAGGTGAACGATCGTTCGTCGCCCGAAGCGCGGATGATCGCGAACGCCGCATCACTCAACCTCCACCGCACTCGGGCTTCGCGCACGAAGTTCCGGCGAATGGGACCAAGCTTAGCCGCGAGCTGCTCAATCGTGAACGACGGCTTAAAGTCGATCGTGAGCATCGGCTCCGCTATTTCGCGAAGGGCAGGACCGAGTTGGTAAATCGCGCCGCCTTCGAGCCCGTATTTCGTCACGAGTAGTTCTCCGATCGCCTGGGCTCGTCCCGCGCGCGCGACGATGTTCTTTAGCGGCTTGCCTTCGGCGAGAGCGAGGACTGGCTCGGGCCATTCCGTCTCCCATCCGCAATTGGCGGACTGCAATTGAGCAACTCGAACACCGAGATGCGATAAGATTCCAACCCAGCTGGCGTCGGAACCGGTCTGCGGCCATGAACCTCCGCCGAGCGCGAGCACGACAGCATTAACCTCTGCGGTCGCGCGGCCATTCGCAGTTTCGAAATCCAATGCGAATTGATCGTCGCGCCGCAGTCCGATCCAGTGATGATTCATGGCAAACTGCACTCCAGCTTCACGCAGTCGCTGTACCCAGCAACGCAACAATGGCGCGGATTTCATCTCGCGCGGATAGACGCGGCCAGTCTTCGCGACAAAAGTTTCGACTCCGAGCGTTGCGGCCCAGGCGCGCAGAGCCTCGGAGTCGAACTCCGCCAGCAGCGAATTCCAACGCTCGTTAGGCTCTCCGTAGCGTTGCGCTAATTGCTCCCGCGATTCTGCGTTTGTGAGATTCAATCCGCCGCGCCCCGCGACGAGGAACTTTCGGCCGACGGAAGGCTTACCATCGAAAACCGTTACCGATGCGCCGCCGGCAGCAGCGACTTCCGCAGCCCGCAGTCCCGCGGGCCCGCCGCCGACGATCGCGATTTTCACAGCACTACGCCGCAGGTCGCCAACCTTAAGAGCTGTCGGAGATAGCATCGCGGATGAGAGATTGTCGAGCAGGCGCTCTCCTGCCGGAAAAACCGGCGGCAAATGGTAGGCGTGCGTTACAGCCGCCGTCCCGAAAGCATGCGGGGCTTCGAATGACCAAGGCGTCCACCATCAACAGGCTGGTTCGGGAGTTCGTTGGCGGAAACAGCGATGGGGCTGAGACAGCGCATGAGTGAGGCTTGCATTGCCCAAATGAAACAGATTCAAATGCCGTAATGGAAGTGAGTGCACGCAAAGTCGAAATTTTCGAGCCGTTTGGCGCAGCCTACGAAGCGATGAAGCGGATTCTGTTCCGCCCATTCGACATCGGGAAGTGGTTCATCATCGGCTTCGCCGCATTCCTCTCCGGCGCGTGGGGCGGCGGTTTTGGATTCAATCCAGTCGGCAAGAGTTTCAATACATACGCGCGTTCCGCGACCGGGAATACGGGGAACGTCACGCACCAATTCCCGAGTTGGTTCTGGCCCGCGATGATCGGATTGTTTGCTATCGGTGCTGTCATAGCTCTCGGCCTGATGTGGATCGTTTCACGGGGCCGTTTTGTTTTCACCGATTGTGTCGTTCGAAATCGTGGGGCGATTGTCGCGCCTTGGCGCGAATTCCGCCGTGAAGGTAACAGCTACTTTCTGTTCACCGTCGCACTGGGAGTGTTGGTGTTCATCATTGCCATCGCAGTCTTCGCCGCCGTCGCACTCCCGCTCGGTATCTATTCGGGAATGACGGGTCTGCACCGCCAGATTGCCGCGGGATTCGGTCCCGGCATTATCTTCCTGCTGGTGTTGCTGTCTCTGATCTGGATCGCGGCCTGCATCTACTTCGGCCTCATCTTGAATTTCATCGTTCCGGTGATGTATCGCCGGCGTTGCACCGCGACCGAGGCATTTGCCGATCTTTCGCGCCTGGTATTGCGACGGCCCGGTGTTTTCCTTCTCTACGCGCTTTTTTGTGTGGTGTTGTGGATGGCGCTCGCGATCATCGGCACAATCGTCGCGTGCGCGACTTGCTGCATCGGCGCATTGCCCTATGTCAGCACCGTACTCCTGCTGCCGGCGTTTGTCTGGCTGCGGGCGTTCACGCTCTATTTTCTGCGGCAGTTCGGACCAGAGTATGACGTCTGGGCGAATCTCGCGCCGGCCGAGCCTCCGCCACTTCGCCCACCGCTTAGTCCGGAACCGCCGCCACTGCCGACGTGATGATTGATGAGGCGAAACAGCCGCGAAGTCTTGGCCTCCGCGATTTGCTGGTTCGGGCAGCGTTTCTGGCGAGCGGAGTAATTGGACTGATCGCGTTGCAGTTTGTGAAGCCGGAAAATCTTAGACTGGGTGTGTTGCCGGCATCGTGTGGAGCGGTGACTGGCCTGCCGTGCATCTTTTGTGGCATGACACGAGCACTGCATCATCTGCTCAACGGTAATTTCGAACGCGCACTCTATTTTAACTGGCTCGCTTTCCCTGTAGTCGGACTCGTTAGTTTGATTGCCGCGCTCTTCGTAATTGAGTTAATTCTCCAGCGTCAGGTTGTGGCACTTGTTAGGCCGGTGCACTTGACGCGCCGGTTTGCCGTCACAGCTGCCGTGCTTCTGCTTTCGCTCTGGTTTCTCCAGGTTTACGTCGCGGTCTCGCAGCACAAACGCGAGCTGCTGAATCCAAATGGAGCTCTTTACGCGGTGTTCGTTAGGTAGAAGATGGCCTGGTCGTCAGCCGAGTCGTATTGACCTCGATGAGTTCGCAGCGACGTGGTTTGCTGAGGGCGGGACTCGGGTCCGCTGGGGACAGCGGACGCTACAATCGATTGATCGTGCGGCGCGGCAGGCCGAATTTTCGCAGCGCATTCCGCAACTGAGTCGAGGCGCCGGTCCCACGATGCGAATCAGACATCGCTCGTTTCTGTGGCAGCCCAGAATTTGCGGAATGCCGCCGGCCAACTCCGGTCGAGGACTGCCTGGCGACCTTGTTCGCCCATTTTCCTCCGCAGGCAAGGATCTTCGACGAGTGTGCGGATCGCTGCCGCAAAACTCTCGGAGTCACGCGCTTTCGTGACGATGCCGGTGACACCATTTTCAACTAACTCCTGCGGTCCGCCTTCATCTGAGACGACCACGGGAAGACCACACGCGAGCGCTTCGATCACGACATTCCCGAAAGTGTCCGTCGTGCTCGGAAACATGAAGAGATCGGCCGACGCATACGCGGTCGCGAGTTCTTCGCCCGTCATGTAGCCGGTAAAAATCGCATCCGGGAGCGTCTCGCTTAAGATTTTGGAATACGGTCCGTCGCCGACCAGGCAAAGCTTCACCGGCACGCGCGCGTCGCGCAGTTGACGATATGCGATCGCGAGAACGTCGAGATCTTTCTCCTTCGAAATCCGGCCGACGTAGAGCAACCGAACTTCACTGCCGTTGGCACCGAGCCGCGGCCAGAAATCAGCGGCACGGCGAGAAGGATGGAACAACTCAGTATCGAGTCCTCGCGGCAGGATCTTCAGTTTTTCCGGCTCAAATCCGCGGTCGATCCAGCTTTGCCGGTACTGGTCGGAGTTCACAAACACAGTGTCGGCCTGACCATAAAACCAATGCATATAACTCCAGGCCAGACTTTCGAGAAAGCGATCGTCGGTAAGGATGCGGATATACTGCGGAAAATCGGTGTGATAGATGCCGCTCGTCCGCAGATTCAACATCTTCGCCGCCAGTAAAGCGGTGAGTCCGACCGGTCCCGGCGTGCTGATGATGAGCTCGCTGAATTGTTCTCGCTGGATGTAATCGAGAATTTGGAGAATCGGCGGGAAACTGAGCTTTTGCAGCTCGTATTCAGGCAGCTCGAATTCGCCGATCGGCCGGAAGTTCTTGATCGGAATGTTGTCGATCTGAAGGTCTCGGCGGGAGGTGACCACGACCAGTTCCTCACCCGCCGCGGCGGCGGCCGTTGCCATCTTGCGAATCGTGGTCGCGACGCCGTTGACGTCTTCGAGGGTGTCGGTAAACCAGGCGCGTTTCCGATTCTGAAGAGCAGCGGGAATGCTGCCGGTCATGCGCTGGAACAGTTCTCGCAGCCACCTCCGCGAGGGCGCCTGACTGCTGAACGCGTAGATGTAAGGCGCGAGCACGACCAGGATGGGCGCGATCCCGCCCAACGCCTGCATGCTTTCGATGACATTGCCGGCACGGATCTGCTTCACGAATTTCTCGAAGAGACGAAACGCGAGCTGTTCGCAGACGAGGTTCGCCATCAAAAACGTGCGCCGCTCCGGCTCGCCGACGGCGTCGGTCTCGCGCGCCAGCATCGCTTTCACTTCCGGCCGGGCGAAATAGCGTGAGAGCTCTTTCCAGAGGGAGACGTTCGCCGGTCGGGCGATTTCGAAAATCTTTCCCGAAAGAATACCCTGCGCGATAAAGCCGGCTTTCTGCCGAAGCGTGAATTCCGTCGGGTCGCGTCCCTCCATGAAGCGCGAAAACATCGTTTCGAGCAGAGGCGCGGTCGGCCCGAGACGTTCCGTGAACCGATCCTGAATAAAGCAGGAGATGGTGTTGTAAAATCCGTGGGAGAGGACGAGCGGGGTGCCACCATGGCCATGCGCGGTACACGATCCAGCTCGCACGTGCGCAAGAAACTCACCGGGTGTGCGGGCTGCCGGCGTTTCGGTGTAGGCCGAGGCTAAAAATTGGCCGCCATGGTCGTCCGAGCCGCCGATGAATATTTTCTTCCATGGTTTGGCATGGGTTGGGGCGAGATCGTGCCGGTTCGCGTACTCCTCAATTTTCGCAGCATCCAGGGTGGATAAGAGTTGCCGCACGAGATCGCTCAGGAGGGCATCGCGGAGCCCATTGATGCCTTCGAAATGTTTGAAGAGCAGGATCAGCCGCTCGAGATGCGAAGCGTCGAGCTTGCCATTGATGCTGTAAAGCGGGTGCGCGACCGCGTGGGCAATCTGCTCAGATTGCAGATATTTTTGCAGCTCAAAAATATTCCCACGCAAGCCGGCAACATCACCGTGCTGGCCTTCGGAAATGCCCCAAATCAGCAAGTGAATTTTGCACGCATCGTGCGGAAAATAGACCGTAACCTGCTCACTGATGAAAGAATCCGGAAACTGCTGTAGCCGCAAACAACCTTCAATGGTGTCGTGGTCCGTGATCGTCATGAAGTCCATCCCGCAGCCGCGGAGTTGGCTGTGCAGCTCGGTCGGCTCCGAGTAGCTGTCGGGAAAATCGAAACGCCGGAACAGCCATTCTTCCGATCTGGAACTATAGCGGGAGTGAACGTGGAGGTCGCACCGGCTCATGAGCCTGACTGGTCTGCGGAGTTTCGCATTCTCTGTTCAGAGACCCAATCCCGGTAGGTTGTCGCCTGCCGCTCGGCTGCCAACTGATCGACGAAGCGCATGATTTGTCGCCAGACCTCCGCGTGCTCGCAATCGCTCGGATGAATGCTCAGCCGCAGCAGCGGTCTTCCGTTCATCGCCGCGAGCAGCGCCTTGTTCCAGCCGAGACTTGCCATTCGGCGCCATCCGTTTCGCACGCTGTAAACGAGCGACCGGCTGGTGAAATCCACTCCAGTGCGCAGATCGCGAACGGTGTTGAGACGCGTGGTGTATTCCATCTCGGAATCGGCGGCCGCTCGCTCAGCGTCGCGCGAAAGTAACCAGGCCGGAGCGATGAATCCGTGCGGTCTTAATCCCGCGGCTGCGAACTCGCTCCGCGCGCGGCTGATTCGCTCGAATGCCTCTTCATAGCTGAGGTCGTGGAATTCCCCCTCATCCTGCGTGTAGAAACGGGTCAGGAATTTATCCCGGAGAGTTTCATGCGAACGCCGCGGGCGCTCGTGAAAATATCCGTGGATCACGACCTCGTGACCGTCACGCTCCAGGTCGCGCATCCAGCGGACGAACTCGACGTTCTTCATCGACTCGCCTTCATGATGGTAATCGGGCACCACGAGAACGGATGTTTTCGCGACGCCACGAGGCGAAAGCTCCGCGAGAATTTTCCGGACAGGTGCGATGTTCGCCGGCGCAACGTCGTGAATCGAAACGACGAGCGCGTCTCGCTCCGCTTCCGCGGCACCCGCGAGGATCGGCGAAATCGAAGTCGCGAAGGCGCCGTTCACGGTGCAAAAGGTCTCCGTAAACGCGTCGCCGACAAGCGCAAAGCCGCCGCCGTTACTGCCCGAGTGCGAGAATTACGCGGAACTCCGCCGCGGTCAGCGGCTGCACCGACAAGCGCGAGAGCCGGAGCAATGCCGTGTTCCGCAATCGCTTCTCGGCTTTGACCTGCTCCAGGGTCACAGGCGTTCGGAGCGCTCGCTTTGGTTCCAGATCGACCGCGCTCCAGTCGCCTTCCTTCGCGGTCGGATCGGGGTAGGCGGTTCGCGCAACACTCGCGACACCGACAATCGCTTTGTCCGCAACGCTGTGATAAAACAGCACCTCGTCACCTTCCCGCATCCCGCGCAGGTTATTCCGCGCCGTAAAATTGCGGACGCCGGTCCAACTCGTGCGCCCGTCACGCACGAGGTCGCTCCATGAGTAAGCCGAGGGTTCCTGTTTCACGAGCCAGTATTGTTTCACTGTTCAGTCAATAAGCGCCGCGCCGGGATTCGACAAGCGGTGCGCTCTGTTTCACACTCGCCTCATGCAGCGCGGCGCCTTCATCACGTTCGAAGGCTCGGAAGGCTGCGGCAAGTCCACCCAGGTGAAAAGGCTCGCCGCTCGCCTCGAGAAAGCGGGGTTGCCGGTGCTCGTCACGCGCGAACCGGGCGGCACAGCGATCGGCGAGAAGATTCGCGATTTAGTGCAATTCGCGCCGGAGAGCGCGGCGATCACGCCGGAGACTGAATTGCTGCTTTTTGTCGCGAGCCGGAACCAGCTGGTGCGCGAAGTGATCGCGCCGGCGTTGCGCGACGGCCTGGTCGTCATTTCTGACCGCTTTTATGATTCCACCACAGTCTATCAAGGCGCGGCGCGGGGGCTGAATTCGGAGACGGTCGCAATACTCAATGCCTTCGCGATCGGCGACGCGCAACCGGACCTGACGTTCGTGCTGGATATTGACGTCGCCACCGCGCGGACGCGAATGCTGCGCCGGGTCCGGCCTGCCGGGATGCGCGACCGGATGGAACAAGAGCCGGCTGAATTTTATGAGCGCGTCTGTCTTGCCTATCGCGAGCTGACTCAACAGCACAGCTCGCGCATGCGGTTAATCGACGGCACGCGCTCCGCAGATGAAGTGGAGCGAGATATCTGGCGCGAGTGCGAAGTGAAGTTCCCGTCCCTGGTGAACCGAGCGGGAGCGGCGGCGGGCGCGTCCCTCTAACGAGATGGCATTCTCCCGCAACGCCGCGATCGGTTATCTTCGCCGCGCGCACGAACAAGGCCGGCTGGCGCATGCCTATTTGATCTCCGGTGCGGCGGGAAGTGGCAAACGCGCGCTGGCGGCGGAATTGACTCAGCTCGTCAATGGCGTTGACCCGAATTCGGTTTTCGCGCCGAATGGATCGGGCGTTTTACTCGCCGAACCCGAATCGAAATCGCGACGGATCGTGGTCGATCAAATCAGAGAACTCGAGCAGGCCCTGCAATTTCGCGCGGTCGAGGGACGTAGAAAAGTCGCGATCATTTCAGACGCGGATCGCTTGCAGCCGCAGGCCGCGAATGCATTTCTAAAAACGCTGGAGGAGCCGCCCAAGGATTCGCTTTTGCTGCTGCTGAGCGCGCTGCCCGAGGCGCTGCCTGATACGATTTTGTCCCGTTGCATCGCGATCCCGCTGGCGCAGCCGGTGAACGCCTCACCTTCCGCGGAAGAGGCCGAACTGATTGAGATTCTTGGAACAGCCGCCGGCCAGCAGGCGAGCGGAGTGCAACTCGCCTATCGCCTGACGCAGGGTTTTCAAAGACTGCTCGCACGTGCGCGCGAAAAGATTCAGGCAGAGACGGCAGCGGCGTTGAAGGGGGAGGAGACGCGCTACAAAAACACCACCGACGGCGCGTGGCTCGACGAGCGCGAACAGCATTACAAGGCACTCAACGAGAGCCTTTATCTTCAGCGGCGCGCGATTTTGATTGAGACATTGCTCAGCTGGTGGTCAGAGGTGTTGCGCGCAAAGGAGGGGATCGTTCGCGCCGAGATCTCTTCAGCGCGCGAGCAAGCCAGCGCCGTGGCGGCGCGCCTAACGACTCCGGAAATCCTTCGCCGGATTCGCCGCGTGGAAGAACTTCGCGATCAACTCGGCCGCAACATTCAGGAAGCGCTCGCGATCGAAGCGGCATTTCTCCGAATCTTCTCTTTCTAAGTCCATGCTGCCCAGACGGACCCTTACTGTCGGTCTTATTGGCTGGAATTTTATGGGCAAAGCGCATTCGAATGCCTGGCGCCAGGCGCCTCGTTTCTTCCCGTTGCCGGCGGAAATTCGTATGAAGACGATCTGCGGCCGCAACGCCGCGGGCGTGAAGCGCGCGGCCACGCGGCTCGGGTGGGAAACCTCGGCGACGGATTGGCGCGCCGTTGTTGCAGATGACGAGATCGACATCGTCGACATCTGCACGCCTAACGATTCACATGCCGAGATCGCGATCGCAGCGGCAGGCGCGGGCAAGGCGATTCTTTGCGAAAAACCGCTCGGGCGCAGCGTTGTTGAATGCGAGAAGATGTTCGCGGCCGCGAGGAAGGCGCGCGTCGTCCACATGGTCTGTCACAATTACCGGCGCATTCCGGCGATCGCGCTCGCGCAACAGATGATTGCAGGCGGCGAGCTCGGCGATCGGCTTTATCACTTCCGCGCCAGATACGCACAGGACTGGATCGCGGACCCAAGCTTTCCGCTCGTTTGGAGGCTACAGTCAAAAATCGCCGGCTCGGGCGCGCATGGCGATATCAACGCTCATCTTGTCGATCTCGCACGTTTTCTCGTGGGCGAATTCCGTGAGGTTTGCGCAACCTTCGAGACATTCGTGAAGGAGCGTCCGGTGAGAGCTGGGGCGCGGCGAAAAGCGAAGGTGATGGTGGACGACGCGGTCACCACGATTGGCCGGTTTCGCGGTGGCGCGTTGGCAAATCTTGAAGCCACCCGTTTCGCGCCGGGTCGGAAAAACAGCATCACGCTGGAAATCAACGGCAGCGGTGGCTCGCTCGCGTTTGATCTGGAAGGGATGAATCGTTTGCGGTTCTACAGTTGTGATGACAATGAGATGCGCCGCGGTTTTCGCGACATTCTTGTGACTGAAGCCGCGCATCCCTTCATCGAAAACTGGTGGCCGCCCGGCCATCTCCTCGGATATGAACACACCTTCGTGCATACGATCGTCGATTTCGTGGACGCAGTCGTGAAGCGGAAACGCGCCGAGCCCGATTTCGCCGATGGCTTGCAAACCCAGCGCGTGCTCGACGCCATCGCGGAGAGCGCGCGAATCAGGCAATGGATAAGAGTGTGATGCTGCTATGAGATTTGAAAATCAGGTCGCGATCGTCACCGGCGCGGGGCGGGGGATTGGACATGCGATCGCGGTCCGGCTGGCGGGCGAGGGTGCGCGCGTCGCGTCGGTTAGCCGCACCGAAGCGAACGCGCAGAAAACTGCGGACGAAATCAATCAAGCCGGCGCCGGCACCGCGAAGGCTTACGCCGTTGATGTCGCCGACCATGCGGCCGTGCAGCGGGTCGGCGCGAGCATTCTGGAAGAGTTTGGTCGGGTCGACATTCTGATCAATAACGCCGGAGTCACGCGAGACGGTTTGAGCATTCGCATGTCGCCGGAGGACTGGGACACGGTGATCGACACGAATCTGAAAGGAGCGTTCAACTTCGCGCAATCTGTGATGCGCTCGATGGTCAAACAGCGGAGTGGATGCATCATCAATATTAGCTCCGTGATTGGTCTGATCGGGAATGCGGGCCAGGCGAATTACGCCGCCAGCAAGGCGGGATTAATCGGATTAACCAAGTCGCTCGCACGCGAACTCGCGAGCCGAGGAATCACCGTAAACGCGATTGCGCCGGGACTGATCGAAACCGACATGACGTCCGTCCTTTCAGAGGAGTTGCGAAAAAATATTCTTGGGAAAATTCCACTCGGAAATTTCGGGACGCCCGATGACATCGCAAGCGCGGTCGCGTTTCTTGCCTCGGTCGAAGCGAAGTACATCACCGGCCAGGTTCTGGCAGTGGATGGCGGAATGGCGATGTAGCTCAATCCCGTCATCTCGAGCGCAGTCGAGAGATCCCGTTGCGGCATCTTAAGGTCCCGCCACGGGATCGAAGCCCGGCCTCGACCCCGAAAACATTCGGGGCTCGGAATGACAAGCAAAAGAGCGGGTGTAACTCGCGCCATCCTGCCTTGCGCGGCGACGCTTCCCGTCTGATCGTAAGAAATGACGACGGAAAAAGCGACTTTTGGGGCCGGATGTTTTTGGGGCGTGGAAGCAACGTTTCGCAGTCTCGATGGTGTGATCGATGCCGTTTCCGGCTATGCTGGCGGGACCACCGAGAATCCAACTTATGGTGACGTCTGCGGCCATGACACCGGTCATGCTGAGGTCGTGGAAGTGGAGTTCGATCCTGCGCGGATCAGCTACAAGAAACTGCTCGAGACATTCTGGGCCAATCACGATCCCACGACCCTGAACCGCCAGGGTCCCGACGTCGGCGATCAATACCGGTCAGTCATTTTCTACCACTCGCCACAGCAACGCGCCGAGGCGGAAGAGTCAAAAGCAGAGCAGGAGAAAAGCGGGCGTTTTCGCCGGCCAATCGTGACGCAAATTGAAAAGGCGCCCACGTTTTATCGAGCAGAAGAATATCATCAGCGTTACCTGGAAAAACGCGGAATGACGCACTGCGCGATTTGAAACCACCTGCGGGGAGGGGGGCCAACGCCTCGGAGATTCGCGGCACTGAGGCCGCTCCCGCTATGTATCGATGAATCGCGAAATCATCCGCACGGCGAATTTTGTCGAGGACGCGGCCCAATTCCTTTTGCAGCATGTGAGGACTGCGCTGGCAAAGCGCGATGAATTTCGGATCGCACTTTCCGGAGGAAATACGCCCCGGCCCGTTTACGCGGAGCTCGCCCGACTCGGGCGCGAACTCCCCTGGGATCACGCGCTGATTACCTTTAGCGACGAGCGGTGCGTGCCTCCCGAGGACGAGCAGAGCAACTATCGAATGGCGCGCGAGTCCCTCTTAATTCCTGCTTCGATTCCGGAGACATCAGTCCTGCGATTGCGGGGCGAGATCGATCCGCAACTGGCGGCTCAGGAATACGAGGACCAGCTCGCTTTGCTGGCCACGCAACGCGGGGAAATCATCTATCGTCACGACCTGATTCTGCTCGGCGTGGGCGATGACGGGCATACCGCATCTCTTTTTCCTGGCACCGGTGCGCTCGACGAAATAACCCGGAACGTCGTCGCGAATTTCGTTCCGAAACTCGAGGCCTGGCGCCTGACATTTACGTTTCCCTTGATCCGCGCCGCACGCGAGATTTGCTTTCTTGTGAACAGCGCCAAGAACGCTGAATTGATCGAGCGTGTTCTAAAGGGCGATCAGGAATTTCCGGCTGCACGGGTTGAATCAACGAATGCACGCGTGACTTGGATAATTGCCGCCTGATTACAATCTTCTAACGTGCGCACCGTTATCGTCACCGGCTCCGCCGGACTCATTGGCTCGGAAACAGTAGAGCGATTTGCGCAGGACGGCTTCCGTGTCGTGGGGATTGATAATGATATGCGGAGCCGCTTCTTCGGCGCCGAAGCTTCAACTCGGAGAACGCGCGACCAGCTCGTGGCGACGGTGCCACAGTACCAACATCACGACCTCGACATTCGCGATGCCGCGGCGGTGACGAAGCTATTTGCGCACCATCGAAGCGAGATCACGGCGGTCATCCACACGGCCGCTCAGCCGTCGCACGATTGGGCGGCGCGCGATCCGCAAATGGATTTCGGCGTGAATGCGACCGGCACCTTAAATCTTCTGGAAGCAGCGCGACAGTCGTGCCCGGAAACGCCGTTTGTTTTCACTTCCACAAACAAAGTTTATGGCGATACGCCCAACCGTCTTCCGCTGCGGGAGCTGGAGATGCGGTGGGAAATTGAGCCGGCTCACGAATACGAACCGGGCATTTCGGAAACGATGAGCATCGATCAGACGAAGCACTCGCTCTTCGGTGCCTCGAAAGCTGCGGCTGACATTCTTGTCCAGGAGTATGGCCGCTACTTTGGAATGCCGACGGTTTGCTTCCGCGGCGGCTGCCTGACGGGCCCCGCGCACGCCGGGACCGAGCTACACGGATTTCTCTCTTACCTGATGAAGTGCACCGTGAATGGGAACCGCTACCGCGTCTTTGGCTACAGAGGCAAGCAGGTGCGCGATAACATCCACAGCTTCGATCTCGTGGAAGCGTTCGTCGCCTTTATCAACGCGCCACGGGTCGCGGAGGTTTACAATATCGGCGGCAGCCGCCACAGCAATTGCTCAATGCTGGAGGCGATCAAACTCTGCGAAGAAATCAGCGGTCGGCGTTTAACCTGGAATTACAAGGAGGACAACCGAATCGGCGACCACATCTGGTGGATCAGCGACGTGCGGAAGTTTCAGGCGCATTATCCGGAATGGAAATTCCGGTACGGCCTGCACGAAATTCTCGAGGAGATTCACGCGGCCATGAGCGCGAGCACTCCGAGCGCGCTCCGGGCCTAACGAGTAAATTGGCCAGAAGCAGTTTCGAAGTTGGTAGAAGCAACCTCACGACGCAAACATGTCATCCCGAGCCCCGAACGCTTTCGGGGAGGGACCCGTTGGCGTCACCCTGAAATCCCATCACGAGATGGAAAGCCCCGGCCTCGCCCTGTCGGGGCTGCGTTACGGCTTCGACTCCGAAACTTTCGGGGCGCAGCATGACACCTCGTTGTAGGTGCTTTATTGCAAGCTTTAGTATTGTTCCCCTTCGTCCGGCTTTTCGGAAATTCGATCTTCGATCCCGTAAACATGGAACATGACTGCGAACCAGTAGATCGGAATCAAGGCGAGCCCAAAACCGGCAGTCGCGGTCGCAGCCAGGGCGCTGAGCAAAACCGCGACGACCGCCCCGATGACGAAAACGAGACCGAGCAACTTGTAGCCTTTGTAAACGTGCCCGAGTCCCGGGATCACGCTCAACATCACGGCAACGGCGTCGCTCGCCTGGCCCTCGGCGGTGTCGGGAGTACTCTGGTGAGGCGTGAGTTGCGGCGGCGCGTCTGCCGGTGCTGGTAATGGTGCGTCTGTGTATTCCAACTGGTCTCCTTTCGACAAGTGGAGCTTCGAGCTCAAGCGTCACCACAGCCGCGGAATTCGTCAAGCAAAGTTGGCCAACGGGTGAGGTTTTGCGCTTGTCGTGCTGCTGCGCGGCGAAAATGATGCGAGGATGAACAGCTCTACGAAATCGAGAATCGCGATGGCTCTCGCCGGCCTCGCATTTATTCTCATGGTTTGCGCGGAAACCTTGCGAATCGCGCACGGTAAGAGTGTCGATTACTTTCACGTGCTCTTCGGGATTGGAATGCTTGCATTCATCATCGCAATCGCCAAGCCCGGCTCTGGCAACAGATGACGCCGGTGCGCACGGAGATGCCGACGCTGAAGGCGCTGGTCGATTACACGAACGAGTACCTCCGTATCGGCAGCATCGGGGATTACGACAATGCGCTTAATGGGTTGCAGCTGGAGAATTCCGGCACCGTCACAAAAATCGGCGCCGCCGTTGATGCGTCCGGTCGGACGATTGCAGCGGCAGTAAAACTCGGCGCCGATTTTCTAATTGTTCATCACGGGATGTTTTGGCCGGGATTGCGGCCGATCGTCGGCCCCGTGCGCCAGCAGCTCTGCCTTGCCATCGAGCACAATCTCGCGATCTACGGCGCGCATTTGCCCCTGGATGTTCATCCGATTGTCGGCAATAACGCGCAGCTCGTCGCAAGTCTTGGGCTGGAGAACCCGGAGCCGTTTTTTATCATGAAAGGACAGCCGATCGGGCTCCGCGGCCACGTTCGCAGCTCGCGCGACGATCTCGTTCGGAAACTTCAGGGCTCGTTAGGCACAGCCGTGAAGGTCTTTGCCACCGGACCGGCGGAACCGCGAGTTGTCGGCGTGATCACCGGAGGCGCGGGCGGCGAGGTCTACGGCGTCGCGCGCGACAGAGTCGATACCTTCATCACCGGGGAAGCGCCGCACTGGGCGGCGGTCGCGGCCGAAGAACTTCGGATCAACCTTCTGCTCGGTGGCCATTACGCGACTGAGACTTTTGGGGTGAAGGCGCTCGCTGCGCATTTGAGTGATCGCTTCGGTCTGCCGTGGGAGTTCATCGACAATCCTACTGGTCTTTAATTTTCTTTGCTGCGGGAGTTACAAAGGCAGCTAGCATCGTTGAAAAGCTTGGAGCACAGCCATTCCTGACTGTGCGGCCAACGGGCATTTGCCCGTTGCACAAAGCGTTAAAAAATGACAGGCAGGAATGCCCGTCTGCCGCACAGGCTGAAAGCCCGTGTTCCAAAGTAGGCTTCTCGACAGCGCAAGCATGTCATCCCGAGCGAGTCGAGAGATCCCGTAGCATCATCCTTGAGGTCCCACCACTGGGTTCTTCCTGAATGAAGCGAATCGAAGTCAGAATGACGGCGCCAATCTTGAGATAACTTTAGATCATTACTAATCGGCGCGGATTGAGCGCAGCGCACGTAGGAAGGCGGAAGCAATTGGCGGGGCGGGGCTTTCCCGTGGCGAGACTCGCGGTAGTGCCACGGGAATCCCTCGGCTTCCCTCGGGATGACAGGCTCTTTGTGAAATCGGTTCTGCGAAATGCCGCCCATTCTCGTTGGCGGCGCCGCTGATCTCGCGCGCGGGAGCACCTGCCAAGTTTCCGCTTTCACTGCGAAGGAGTCCGCTGTTGCTTGAACGCCATGTCTGCGCCGGAAAACCAGCGAATTAGCACGCGGGCAACCAGCGTTGTCGGCATCGCGGTCCTCTGCAGCCGTGTGCTCGGTCTTATCCGGGAGGTGGTGATCGCGTCGCTGTTCGGCGCCACGCGCAACATGGATGCATTCCTGACCGCGTTTCGCGCTCCAAACATGCTCCGGGATCTCTTCGCCGAAGGTGCGCTCTCCACCGCGTTTGTGACGACATTCTCGCGACGGATCGCGACTGAAGGAGATCAATCCGCGTGGCGATTGGCTAGCAAGGTCGCGACCCTCACGGTCGTTTTCATGAGCGTAATGACGCTGCTGGGCATCATCTTTGCACCATTTCTGATCAAGGTGCTCGCGCCTGGATTTCCGCTCGAAAAGTCAGCTCTCACCGTGGAACTCACGCGCATCATGTTCCCGTTCATCCTGCTCGTGTCACTCGCGGCGCTCGTTATGGGAATGCTCAACGCGAAGCACGTTTTCGGCGTCCCGGCGATGGCTTCGAGCTTCTTCAATCTCGGATCGATTATCGGGGGCGTGATCCTTTGCTATGCGCTTGATCCGCAGGCGGACTGGCGTCATCCGCGCTTCGGCGAGCGCGGGTTGATCGGTCTCTCGATCGCCACATTGATCGGTGGATTTCTTCAGCTCGCGGTGCAACTCCCCGCCGTCGGTCGTGTCGGATTCCGTTTCTGGCCTGACTTCCGCTGGCGCGATCCCGGCGTTCGCACCATCCTCACGCTTATGGGCCCGGCGACGATCGCCGCGAGCGCCGTGCAGGTGAACGTCGCGGTGAACAGCGGCTTCGCCTCCGGGCTGGGAGATGGCCCGATGACGTGGCTCAACATCGCTTTTCGCCTCATGCAATTGCCGCTCGGAATCTTCGGCGTTGCAATCGCGACCGTCACTCTTCCGCTGATCTCGCGCAGCGCTGCGGTCGGGAACAAGGAGGAATTTCGTGGCGCGCTTGCGCATGCGCTTCGGCTCGTCATGCTCCTGACGATTCCTTCGGCGATCGGTCTCATGATTCTGGCCGAACCGATCATCAGCTTGATTTATGAACACGGACGATTCACCGCGTTCGCCACCGCGCAAACCGCTGGAGCGCTCCGTTTCTACGCCATCGGCCTGGCGGGATACTCCGCCGTGAAAGTGCTCGCGCCCGCGTTCTACGCGCTCGACAAGCGTCACCTGCCAATGCTCGTGAGCTTGTTTTCGATCGGTGTGAACTTCTGCCTGAATTGGTTTTTTACCTTCCATCTGCACCTTGGCCACCGCGGACTGGCGCTTTCCACGAGTGTCGTGGCGATCACGAATTTTCTTCTTCTTTATCTGATGATGCGGCATTACGCCGGTCGTCTCGAGACCGGCCAGATGCTGAAGACTTTCGTAAAAATTCTGATCGCCGGAGCGGTTCTCGGAGCCGTGTGCCTGGGTGGCTGGTGGCTGTTCTTCCGATCACTCAACGAATTGCGCGTCTGGCAGAAAGCGATCGAGATCACCGTCACGATCTGGGCCGCGGCGGCGGCATTCTTCGGCGTCGCTTATCTGCTGCACGTCGAGGAATTGCACGACGTCGTCGAATTGGCGCGACGGCGGCTTCGCCGCTAGTTCCGCGGAACACAGGCTTCTACCTGTTTACTGTGTAAAGCGCTTACGCAGCCGAGCGAAGAATGCTGAATGTTTAGCGCAACACACAGCGGGCAAGAATGCCCGCTGGCCACACAGCCAGAATGGCTGTGTTCCAGTTGCCGCCCGATAGCCCGGCAAATTGAAACCAATTCAGCCGAGCGCCTGATCAAGGTCGGCGATGAGGTCGTCGGGATGTTCGAGACCGACCGACAACCGCAAAAGACCTTGCGGAGTCCGCGGGTCCTCGCCTGCAATCGAGGCGCGGTGTTCGATCAAACTCTCGAAGCCGCCGAGACTGGTCGCGCGAATAAAAATTTTCGTTTTCGCGGCGGCGCGCATGGCGGCGTCGCGACCGCCTTGCACTTCGAACGCGAGCATTCCGCCGGAGGAACTCATCTGCCGAATCGCAATCTCGTGCCCGGGATGAGATAGCAGACTTGGGTAGTGAACGCGTTCGATGCCAGAATGTTGATTGAGAAAAGTCGCGATCTCCTGCGCGTTCTCGCTATGTGCGCGCATTCGCCACGGCAGCGTCCGCATTCCCCGCAGCACCAGCCAGCAATCGAAAGGCGAGGGGACGCCGCCGGCCGTGCCTTGGATTTCCCGGATCCGCTCGAAAAGTCCCGACGCTTTCTTCGCGATTACGGCGCCGCCGGTAACATCGCAATGCCCGCCAATATATTTTGTCGTAGAGTGAACCACGAGATCGAAGCCGAGATCGAGAGGCCGCTGGATGATCGGCGCCCAGCTGTTGTCGCAAACGCAGATCGCACCGGCTGCGTGCGCCAGCCCCGCGGTCGCCGCGATGTCGGTGATTTTCACCAGAGGATTCGAGGGCGTCTCGATCCAGACGAGTTTCGTCTTCGGACGAAGCGCTTCACGCAAGGCGGCGAGATTGCTCATGTCCACGAAAGTTGCGTCGAGCGCCCACCGCAGAAAGACGTCGCGGACGAGCTTGGTCACGCCGTGATAAGCATCCGCGGGCATGACGACGTGGTCCCCCGGCTGGAGAGCCTGAAAAACCGCCATGGCCGCGCCCACTCCGGAGGCAAAGGCAGCAGCCTCGGTTCCGCCCTCGATCGCCGCCAAGGCACATTCCAGCGCATCGCGATTCGGATTTTTGCTCCGCGAATAGACGTAACCGCTGGCGTAGCTCCCGTCCGCCGCGCGCTCGAATGTGGTGGAAAGATGAATCGACGCCGAGACGGCGCCGGTCCCCGGATCGACCGCGTGTCCGGCGTGCACCGCGATGGTTTCAATTTTCCATTTCGACGAAGAATCAGCCGCGCAGTCGCTCACGGCCGCAGATTACGTCCGCGCCGCCGCCGCGCGCAATCCCGCTCTACTGCATGGCAAATGGATTTGACGCATCCGTTCCCCAAGCGCAAATAGCACCTGAATCTCCCGGCTCGGCGTTCTATCTTGCCGGCTTCCGCTTATGAACATTTACCAGGACGACGTGTTTCAGATGGCTTGCGATCAGTTTCACGTCATCGCCGACTACCTCAATATCGATCAGAACGACCGTGACCGTCTCATGTATCCGAAGCGTGCAATCGCGGTCACGCTTCCGATTCACATGGACGACGGGACCACGCAGACCTTCCAAGGCTATCGGGTCCAGCATCACCTCACGCTCGGTCCAACCAAAGGCGGCACTCGCTTTGCGCCATCGCTTTCGATGGGCGAGACCGCGGCGCTGGCGATGTGGATGAGCTGGAAATGCGCGCTCGCTAATCTGCCCTACGGCGGCGCCAAAGGGGGGATTGCCTGTGATCCAACGAAACTTTCGCGTCCGGAACTCGAAGGCGTCTCCCGCCGCTACATGCAGGAAATGATTCCGTTCGTCGGTCCGCATACCGACATCATGGGTCCCGACATGGGAACGAATGAGCAAATCATGGCATGGTTCATGGACACTTATTCGGTCTATCAAGGTTATGCCGTGAGCGAGATCGTCACCGGCAAACCGGTTTCGATCGGCGGCACCGAGGGACGTCGCGAAGCGACCGGGCGCGGCGTGGTTTATCTGATCGAACGCGCGATGGACATCCTGAAAATGGACCCCGAGAAATGCACTGCCATTGTTCAGGGTTTCGGCAACGTCGGATCCGTTGCCGCTCTTTCGCTCGCGCTCAAAAGCGGTCTAAAAGTGATTGGAATCAGCGACGCGGCCGGCGCCTTCTACAATCCCAAGGGCCTGGATATGAAAGCAGCGGAACGATACCTGATGAAGAATGGTTCCCTCAAAGGCTGGGGCGAGGGGGATCAGATTGATCCGAAGGAGATGCTGGAAATGAAGTGCGATGTCCTCGTTCCCTCAGCTGTCGATCGCGTGATCAATGAGAAGAACGCGGATAAACTCCAGTGTCGCATCCTTGCGGAAGGTGCGAACGGGCCGACCACGCCGGAGGCGGACTTGCTGCTCAACAAACGGCACGACGAGATCTTCGTAATCCCGGATATTCTCTGCAATGCGGGCGGCGTGATCGTTTCCTACTTTGAATGGGTCCAGGGACTACAGAGTTTCCTTTGGACGGAGAGTGAGGTCACAGACAAGCTTTTCCGCATCCTCGAATCCTCGTTCATTCAGGTGATCAAACGCGCCCGAGAACACAAGGTTTCACATCGGACGGCGGCGATGGCGATCGGCGTCGAGCGCGTCGTGAAAGCGAAGCACGCCCGCGGTTTGTTCCCGTAATTGGGAATGAGATTCTCGCATCACGAAGAGACGCGCGAGAATCGGTTGCTCGATATCCTGACCGACGAGACGAACGGGCTTCGCGTCATCGTTTCTCGACTTGGCGCGGAGTTGATCAGCATCGCGCGTCGGAATGCAAGCGGAGTCTGGATCGGGTTCCTAAACCGCGACAACGATCTCTCGGCGCCGGCGAGCGGTTGGGCAAATCACGCCACCGTCATGGGATATTTTCTCCATCGGCTAAAGGACGAACGTTCACGCTATCGAGGCCACGAAATTCACGGCGCCACCCATGGTTTTCTGCGCAGGAAAACCTGGCAGTTGGCTGGCGCAAATCTGAACGCCGGCGCGCTCACCTATCGACTCACATCAACTAATTTCACGTCCACGGAATATCCGCTCAACGTCAGCCTGGATCTTACCTACGAAATCATCGATTCTGCCATGCGGACGACATTCCGGTTTACGAACGCGGAGCCGGAATTGACGGCACATCTGGAGTTCGGTCTTCACCCTGGTTTCGCGGCGACCTCATTCGACAGCTTTCATTTCCGAATGCCTCCTGGATTATATCGGAGGCACTTCTCCCCGGGCAATTACCTCAGCGGCGAAACCGAAGATATCGATTTTCCCGGTGGAGAAATGCCATTCGATCGCGCGAAACTTCCGGACTCCTTCATCTTGGAATTGCTGCAAACTGATGGCCGCGATTTTGCATTCGACGATCCGCCGAGTGGCCGCTCCGTCTTCCTCGACACCGGCTCCGCGCCTTATCTAACGCTGTGGTCGGACGGCGGCGTTTTCCTTTGCGTTGAGCCGTGCTGGGGATTGACGGATCACCACGACCAGCGTGCGTTCCAAGACAAGGAAGGCATCCAGCGGATCGCGCCCGGCGGCACACTGGAAGCCAGCTTCGTGATCGCGCCGCAGCTCGGAAACTCCTGACGTGGCGGTGTGCGTGGCATCGGCTTCCCGGCCGATGTTTGGCTTTTCGATCCTGCCAGCTGCTTCCAGCCGTGTGAACCGGTCGCAGCCGTTCCTGCTCCTAATCCTGATCATTATCCCTTCCCCAAAGATCGTGAGCAGGAGCAAGATCATGAACAGGATCGCGCCGGGCGCGCCCAAATCAGACATTGCGAATCTATCGTGAACGCGCTTCACAGCCATTCCAAGCGCAGGTAAGACAGACATCCGCTGGAGGCCGATGCCACCGATCGCGTATTTCAGGTCGTGGCGAAGACAAACATTGGCTGGAAGCCGTTGCCACGGTTGACGAAAGGCCCGTTTGCACCGTTGAGTTCGCATCATGCCAGCGGCTTCTCTGCGCGCCTTGCTCGCGCATTCCATCGATTACGCCGGCCTCTTTCCCCCGGCGAGTTTGACGCTGGAGCCGGCGCTTCGAAATCACGCTGAGTATGTCCGCACACCCGACGCGTGGATGCTCGGCGCATTTATCTTGCCGCTAGCCAAGTTCAACGACGCGGCGCCGGGTCTGTCGCAGTTTGATCTCGAGCATCGCGTGCGGGTTTCGGCACTCGGCCAAAAGACCGAGAATGCCGCGGATTTCATGAGCGCAAGTCAGACGACGAAAAAAGCGATCGAGCTTTTCAATCGACAGCACGGCGCGTCAGCCGCGATTGAGCAATTCGAAATGCTGCTCCCGGCAGAGGTCGGCGCCGGCATGCTCACGCAGGTGCATGCTCTGCTCGCGGAGTTGCAGCTCGCGACCTTTTGGGAAGCTCCCGTAGACGCGGCGGAACAAACGATCGCGCTGCTGGCGGAGCAGAACGCGGCAGCCGGTGGCACCCATGGTTTTAAACTCCGGACCGGTGGCGTGATTGCGTCGGCTTTTCCCTCGTCCGTCCAAATTGCGCGCGCGCTGGTCGCGGCGGCGAAGCATCGCGTGCCAATCAAGTTCACGGCCGGTTTGCACCACCCAGTGCGCCGATTTCACTCCAGCGTCCAGGCGATCATGCACGGCTTTCTGAATGTGCTCGGCGCGGGTGTGCTTGGCGTCGAACACAAATGGGACGTGCAACAAGCGGCAGCGATGTTGAAAGACGAGAGCGCGGATTCCTTCGCTTTTGACGACGCTTCGTTTCGCTGGCGCGATTGGAGTATTACGACCGAACAAATCCAAGCGCGCCGTTCCCTGATCACGTCGCTCGGAAGCTGTAGCTTCGACGAACCGCGCGACGATCTCCGCACGCTCGGTCTCTTCTAACATGGCTCTCGAATCTTTCATCAACGTCACGCGCGACTCGCATTTTCCACTCGAAAATATTCCTTTTGGCGTGTTCAAGCCGGTGCACGGAAAGGCGCGCGCCGGCGTCGCCATCGGTGACTTCGTCCTGGATCTTTCGGGGCTCGAAGAAATCGGGCACTTCCGTTCCGCAGAGTTCGGAGACAATAACGTCTTTGCCCAGGATTCGCTGAACGCATTTTTGGCGCTCGGCCGGCCCGCGTGGCGCAAAGCTCGCGCGATCATTCAGAATCTCCTCAGCGCAGAAACGGCGGTTTTGCGTGATGACGCGCTTTTGCGCGATCGCGTTTTTCATAAACAATCGGACGTTGCCATGCAGCTGCCGGTGCACATTGGCGATTACACCGATTTCTACTCGTCATTTCACCACGCGCACAACGTCGGCACGATGCTGCGTGGCGCCGAGAATGCGCTCATGCCGAATTGGAAATGGCTGCCGGTGGCGTATCACGGCCGCGCCAGCTCAGTCGTCCCGAGCGGAACGCCGGTGCGTCGTCCGCACGGGCAGATCAAGCCGCCGGATGCGGAGAGCCCCATCTTCAGTGCGTCGCGGAGTTTCGATTTTGAACTCGAAACCGCATTCCTGATCGGTCGCGGCAACTCGTTAGGCCAGCCGGTGCCGATTGACCAAGCGGAAGAACATATCTTCGGCTTGATTTTGATGAACGACTGGAGTGCCCGCGATCTGCAAACCTGGGAGTACCAGCCGCTCGGTCCATTCCTCGCAAAAAACTTCTGCACGAGCATTTCGCCATGGGTCGTAACGCTCGACGCCCTCGAACCATTTCGTAAGTCGCTACCAGCGCAAGATCCCGAGCCGCTGCCGTATCTCCGACGCGCTCATGATTTCACGTTCGACATTCAGCTTCAGGCGAGCCTCCGCACCGACAGAGGAGGCCCGCCACACGTAATCACGCGCAGCAATTTCCAAAACCTTTACTGGAGCATCGCCCAGCAGCTTGCACATCACACGGTCAACGGCTGCAACCTCCAGCCCGGGGACTTGCTCGCGAGTGGCACGATCAGTGGACCGACCGAAAATTCGCGCGGTTGCATGCTCGAGCTCACCTGGCGCGGCGCCAACCCGTTGCAGTTGCCGAACGGCGAGACGCGTAAGTGGCTGGAAGATGGTGATTCGATCGCGATCAGCGGCTGGTGCGAAGGCGCGGACTACCGTGTCGGGTTCGGCGAGGTTATGGGGGAGATCATCTCGGCATGAACGCGGCAGAATTCCGCGATGCTCGCACCGGCGAACTGAATTCAGAATCGACGCACCTTATTCAAATTCTCCTGCCGCTGCATGACAATGCCGAGCAGGCGTTTCCGCATGAGGAATATGCGCGTGTTCGTGGGGAGCTTACGGAGCGCTTTGGCGGCCTCACGGTTTACACCCGCGCGCCGGCCGAAGGACTCTGGAGACAAAACGAGAATCAGACGAGCCTCGACGAAATTGTAATTTTCGAAATCATGGCGCAGGAGCTGGACGCGGATTGGTGGAGTGGGTATCGACGCGAACTCGAAGCGCGTTTCCGGCAGAACGTGATCGTTGTCCGCGCGCAGCAGACTCGCGTGTTGTAGTCGTTGACGCGTGAGGTTGAGCGTATCAGCCGTGCGCTATAGCTACGCTCCTTGAGTGCGAAGCAGCGTAACCGCCGCCCGCTAAGTGTTTGACCTAACGGATTTCCCGGCGGTTGCCCAATTGTGAGCCCGCACCCGCACCGCCATGGTCGCGACAGATGCACAAACTATTCCGCAGCGACGACAAGCTCGCAGCGCTTCGAAATGGGGATGCTTTTCGCGAATGGGAGTCGCTCGACGACCGTCGCGTTTGTATCCTTTGCGACAGAAACTTTTCTGGCCGGCAAGTCCGGATCATTAAAGCACGAGGCGGCGCGATCCAATTGGGGTGCCCGAGCGAAAACTGCGTCAGCACTCCCGAGCACTGGGTTTATCCAGGTAATCCATTGATTTCGGAACAGGCTTGGGCCAATTGGTCGGTCACCCTCGCAGGCTGCGATGACGGGCCACAGTTGCGCGCGGTAAACCACGCCAACCTGATGGCGGCGCAATCATGATTGCGCCTGCTCTTGACCAGGAGATTTCGTCCTCCGCTCCAGCGAGCGATGAGGAATTGATGCAAGCCATCACTGATGGGCATCATGCGGCGATCGGTTCCTTGTATCAGCGCCACGGTCAGACTTTAAAAAAGGTGATCTTCCAAGTCCTCCGCGATGAGGCAGAGACGGACGACGTCCTCCAGGAATGTCTGATGCAGGTTTGGCGCGAGGCGTCTCGTTATGCCGCAAATTGCGGAAGGCCACTCGGCTGGCTGCTCACGATCGCGCGACGCCGCGCGATCGATCGGATGCGACGACGGCGTGCTTACTCGAAAGCCAAGGAACGTTTCGTCGGCTATGTCGAACATGAGCCGCGCTCATGGTTGCGCGACCGGACCGAGGCGGACACATCCAGCGCGGATATTCGCCACTTTCTTCACCAGCACATTATCCAACTGCCGACCTACCAGCGCGAGGCGATCGAGCTCTCGTTTTTCGGTGGGCTCAGTCACCGTGAAATCGCGGCGCATACGCGCACTCCACTCGGCACCGTGAAAACGCGCCTGGAGTTGGGCCTGCGCAAGCTGACGAGTGGCGTCCGGCCGCTGCGAGGAAAAGTGTAGCGGGGTAGTGGGCGTTGGCCTTCACGAGTCGGGCAAAAGCCAGGTAGTGCTACTGTCCTTGCCGTCATACCGAGCGGAGCGCAGCGCAGTCGAGGAATACCGTGGCTGGAGCTTTAAGGTGTCGCGACGGGATCTCTCGACTGCGCTCGAGATGACCCCGATCGCCACTTCCAAGGCGATTATTGTTGCTGCCCCACCCACTGGACGGCGAAACGGACAACCTCCCGCGCATTCGACAGATTCAGCTTTTCTTTGATGTTCGCGCGATGCGCTTCCACCGTTTTCGGGCTCAGGTGGAGCTCCTTTGCGATCTCCCGAATTTCGTGCCCTTGCCCGATCAGCTGCAGCACTTCCAGCTCGCGGTCGCTCAACTTCTCGATCGCTGATTTCGCTTCCGGCGGTCCGTGGATGTGCTCGAAAATCATGCGCTTCGACATTGCCGGACTCAGATAAATTTCACCGTCGAGCACCGAGCGCACGGCAATGAGGACGGAGTCGAGAGCCTCTCGTTTCATGAGATAGCCGCGCGCGCCGGCGCGCAGAGCGCGGTCCGCATAAAGCGCTTCGTCGTGCATCGAAAGCACGAGCACCGGCAAGTGCGGGTGCTCGGCTTTAATCGATTTCGTCAAGTCGATCCCGTTGCTGCTGCCGTGCAAGCCGATATCGATGATCGCCAGATCCACGGGCGTGCGGCGCATCAGGTCGAGCGCAGCCGGCGCGCTCTCCGCCTCGCCCCGGACTTCCAAGTCCGCCTCCTGGGCTAACATTTGCACAACCCCTTTACGGAAAAGCGGGTGATCATCGACAACGATGATGCCGCGTCGCTTGGGCGAAGTTTCTCCTCGAACTGCCGGCTCGCGGGCGGTGCCACCAGAGTGCGTTCCGTCCACGGCCGAACGAACCGCGCTGCGGCCCGCGCCTGCGGTTGTTTTCGACGTCATCGCTTCGCAGGGATCACACAGGTGATATCCATTCCTCCGCGGCGGCGCTTTTCAATCTTCAGCTCGCCACCAAGCGCGTTCGCGCGATAACGCATGATGTGAAGTCCGAGACCCTTGCTTCGCCGACGAAGCGAGAAGCCCTTGCCGTCGTCCTGCACCGAGATGCAGATGTGTTCGCGATTGCGGTCGAGGGTGACGAGTATGTTCTTCGCGCCGGAATGCTTCACGGCGTTGTTCACTGCCTCCTGCGCAATCCGATACAAGTGGAGTGCGACGGAGTCGTCGGTCACCCGCACACCACGCGCTGCTTTGAAATGGCAGGTTATCTCACTGTTCTCACAGGCGTGCGCCGCGAGTGCCCGAAGCGCGTCTTTCAACCCAGAGGCGCTTAGCTCCGCCGGCTGGAGACCGCGCGCGAGATCTCGCGCCAGGCCGACGTTGCGGTTTACGATCTGCGCCGACTCGTTCAACGTCTCGGCTGCGGCCGGGCTTTCGTCGGCCAGTTTCGTCGCAGCCGTCTTCAGGAATAGCGCGGTCGCCGTGAGTTCCTGACAGACCATGTCGTGCAAGTCCTCGCCGATCCGGCGCTTCTCGCGTTCGCTGATTTCGAGCAGTTCCCTTTCGAGCTGCTCGCGCTGCGCCATCGTCCGCTCGAGTTCGTTGTTCGTCGCCATCAGATCGGCCGTGCGTTCGATGACCCGCTGTTCCAGTTCATCGCGCGCGTGCATCAGTTGCTCCTCGATGCGCCGGTGATCGCTCGCGTCCCTTGCCACTTTTGCAAACCCGCGCACGCCTTCGCCCGAGTCATCGTCCAGGCGCATCAGGACGCCGTCCGCCCAGAAGCGGGATCCATCTTTCCGCAGATGCCACCGACGTTCGGGCGCGCGGCCTTCGCGCAAAGCGGTGTCGATTTCCTTTTGCACTTCCCCCTTACGGCGATCTTCCGGCGTGAAAACAAACTCTCCGTTCTGGCCAACGGCTTCTTCCTCCGTCCATCCGAAGACGCGCTCCGCGCCCTGGCTCCAGAAAGTGACCATGTGAGCGGGATCGAGCAGGAACATCGCGTAATCATTCGCGCCTTCCACGAGCACGCGAAAACGTTCTTCGCTAAGGTGTAAGGCGGCGGTCCGTTCTTTGTCTTCGGTTACATCCTGCGCGACACCGCCGACGCGGCGGATGGCGCCGTCTTTGTCTCGGATCGGAAAACCAGCGTCGCGAATCCACCGCACCGCCCCATCATCCGGCCGCACGATCCGGTATTGAACCACGACGGCAGGCTCACCCGCCAGCAAACGTGGGAGCAGCGTCGACGCCTTCTCGACATCGTCGGGATGAACCAGCTCGTCCCAATGTGTGAGGTCGCACAGCAGCGGCTCGCGGGATTCGCCCCACATTCGCTCGAAGGCAGGGCTCAGGTATTCCAGTCGCTGGCGATGGGCATCGACGATCCAGATCACGTCTGCCGAGTTCTCCGCAAATTCCCGGAAGCGCTCTTCGCTCTCGCGCAATTGCTCTTCCGCCTGTTTGCGCTCTTCGATCGCCTGGATGATCGCGAGCGTGTACATCGCCTCGCCCGACGCACTGCGCACCAGCGTCGCCGTCATGCTTCCCCAGACAACGCTGCCGTCTTTCCGTAAGTAGCGCTTCTCGATTGTGTAATCGCGAATTTCGGCTGCAATCAGTTTCCGGGTCAACTCTTGCTCGCGCGCGAGATCCTCAGGGTGGGTGACCTCGGCGATTGTCATCTGAAGCAACTCCTTCTCCGAATAGCCGACGAAAGCGCAAAAGCCAGGATTAAAGGAGAGCGGTCGTCCGTTCTGGGCAACCAGCGCAATGCCGACATTCGCCTGCTCGAAAATCGCACGGAAGCGCGCCTCGGATTCGCGCAGCGCTTCTTCCACTGGCGTCCGCTCGGCCATGTCGTGCCGCTCGTTCGCGCTCGCTGCGTCGATCGCAGCTGCGTCGAGAAGAGGATCAATGGGCATGGTTTGCGTCAGACACCGTCGCCCGAGACACATCTCATGCAATGTCGGTCCGGGCACCGTTATAAGGAGAACGCCGCCGCGCAAGCGGTTGGCCGGATGAAGCTCGGCCCTTCCATTCTCGCAACCACGATGCCGCAGAGCAGAAGGATCTTACCAGGGATCAGAAATGGAAACCGACTACGCTCCGCGCTGTTCGAATCAGCGGCCCGCTGCTCTGCGTCGGTCGTTTTTCGCTTTCGTGAAATTCAGGTCTGGCTCAGGACGTCCATCGCGTTACTCTATCGAAGCTCGTTATGCGCGATCGCTGAAACCGCTTAGCAGGTTGATCCAGCGCCGCCTCGTTATGCGTGGGATCGGGTCCTGCGAATGTTTGACAAGGATAGGGCTGGCTGCGCGCAACTACATCCCGTGCCGAGCGTCTTCTCGCGAGCATTCCCTTGAACTAAGTCCGGTATCAAGATAGAAGGCGGCGGTGTTTCTATCGTTCGGCGCAACCTCAATTCTGCTAAAAGATGAGCTGCTCGACCACCAGTTTATCCGGGCGCCAGAGCTCCTGGTCGAGATAGACGAAAAATTGCGGAAAGTTTCGCCACGATTCGTTTCGCATGGTGGGCATGGCGTCGGCCGTTGGATTTGGAAGCGTTCGCGCAGTTACTCACACATTTGCCATGGCGGCTATGAGGAAGGGCTTTCTGCTGAGGCAGCATCTCGACCCGCAGCACGAGACCTGCTGACACATCTTCTAGCGCGGGCCATGGTCACTTTCCATGTCGGTGCGAGCTCAGGAATAATGGATAGGTCGAGCGCATCTCGTTTATGTCATCCCGCCCAAGACGACCATGGCCATTGCGCGGGAATTGTTGAGACTTTCCGCCCACCAGCAGCGAGTCCTCAATCGATAAGTATTTAACGAAATGTCGAACAGCGCTACACCGATACCGAAAGAATTTGCCCGGCAGCTTCTGGCATACGAAGCGGCGTCGGGCAAACCCGCTGAGATAAAGGGTTCCGCGGCCTTTGGCATTTGCGGGAAACTGCTTGGCCCGCTCGGCAAAACCATGGGCGTTGGCGGTTTTTCCTCGCTCCTGTCTCGCGCTCTGGCGCTGGCCTGCGCGGACGTGCCTTGGCTGTGCGCTCTGCAAGTCGAGCAGAACGGCTCCCTGGCGGGCTTGGACGGACTGGAGGCGAAGCTAGACTCGCGTCAAGTCGCAGAGGGCGAAGCCGTCCTCGTGGGGCATTTACTCGCCCTCTTGGTCACCTTTATCGGCCCAGCTTTAACGCTAGGACTGCTGCACGATATTTGGCCGGACTGGACGATCGACATCGCCGAATCGAAAACTTTATGAAGAAGAACAACCCTCCATCGAAGAAGCCGGCGGAAAAAACGAAAACGCCCGAGCGGGTAAAAATTCGACAACTGCCAACTGGAGTGCGCGGGCTCGATGAGATCCTGGGCGGCGGCCTCCCGGAATACTCATTCAACATCATCGCGGGCGCGCCCGGCTCCGGAAAAACCACCCTGGCGAATCAAATCATCTTTGCCAACGCGACCAACCAAAAGCCCGCGCTTTACTTCAACGTCCTCGGCGAACCCACCCTGAAAATGCTGCGCTACCAGCAGCAATATTCCTTCTTCGATCCCGCCAAGTTGAACAAGGCCGTCCGGCTGATCAATCTGAGCGAGGTGGTGCTGGAAACGGATTTGGGCGGAGTGCTGGAGGCGATCGTGAAGGAAGTCGCCGCGCACAGTCCCGGCATCGTCGTGGTGGACTCCTTCCGGACCGTCGTGCGGAAGGCCCTGAGCACGGTAGGCGAAATGGAATTGCAAGCATTCGTCCAGCGTCTTGCCCTAATGCTGACTGGCTGGCAGGCGACCACGTTTCTGGTCGGGGAGTATTCGCCGGGCGAAGTGCGCGACGATCCCGTCTTCACCGTGGCCGATGGCCTTTTCTGGCTCACCCAAAATGTGGAGCGGAATTCCGTCGTGCGGAAATTGCAAATCGTCAAAGTGCGCGGGCAGGATTCGGTGCCGGGACTGCACACCATCCGGATCACCAGCGACGGGGTTCAAGCCTTCTCCCGCACTTTCGGTCTGGTCGGAAAAAAGAAAAAGAACGCGCGCTCGCGTCGCCTTTCCATCGGTATTCCCGAACTGGATAAGATGATGGGCGGCGGCATTCGCGAAGGCGATAGCGTGCTCGTGGCCGGGCCTTCCGGCACGGGCAAATCCGCTCTCGCGACCCAATTTCTCGCTGAAGGTCTGCGCCAGGGCGAACCGGGAATCGCGGCGATCTTCGAAGAACGCCCGCAGGGGTATTCTGCCCGAGCTGGCGACCTCGGAATGGACTTCGATAAACCGCAGAGGGACGGCGTGCTGGAGGTTCTTTATCTGCGCCCGCTCGACCTTTCGGTGGATGAAACGATGCAGGAAATCCTCGACGCGGTCGAACGAACCACAGCGAAGCGGTTAGTGCTTGATTCACTGGTCGGCTTTGAGATGGCACTCGCGCCCGGATTTCGCGAGGACTTTCGTGAATCGCTCTACCGCATGATCGTGGCCCTGACCGGCGCCGGAGTGACGATTTTCACCACGGTCGAAATCGAGGACTCCTTCACCTCGTTCCAATTCAGCCAGTACGCGATTTCGTTTTTGACCGATGACATCATCCGGCTGCGCTATGTCGAGATCGATGGTCAGCTGCGCAAAATCATGGTCGTGGTCAAAATGCGCGGTGGCAACCACAGCAAAGATATCCGCGAGTATGTCATCACCGACAAAGGCGTGGTCGTGATCGGCCCGCGCCATACCGAGTACACGCAGTTGACCAGCGGGCTTCCGCAGCGAATCGGCCAGTTGCCCCACGAGTCGGCGCCGGAACCGAAAGCGAAAGCGAAAGCATAGAAGGATAGCCACGTTTGGCGAACCGTGGCATAGCTGGCTACGAGAAGTTTTATGCGGGCGAAAGCAACACCTGGCAAGACGGACGCGCCCCTCAACCGGCGAAGCCTCTCCGCACCGATCATCGAGCACGCCCCCTTGCCCATGGTCGAAGTGCAGGGCGCGGAACACAGCGTCGCCTACGTGAATTCCGCTTTTTGTCATCTGCTTGGGAAAACAAAGGAGGAACTGCTCGGAAATTCTTTTGCCCAGATCATACCTGGTGGCGATTGGTGCGTCCCGATCTTGGAGAGCGTTTATGAAAAGGGCGAGACCGTCACGCATGTGCACGAGGACGAGGCCGAACGCGCGCACTGGTTATATGCGATGTGGCCGACGCTCGATGCAGACGGGTCTCCCGTCGGAGTCATCATCCAATTAACCAAGGCCGCGAACTTTCGCGAGAAGACCGCCGCCATCAACGAAGCCTTGCTCATCTCCGGCCTGCGCCAGCATGAACGCAAGGAAGCGGCTGAGGCGCTGAACGCCCAACTGCAGGCCGAGATCGCCGAGCGCAAGCAAGTGGAGGAGGCGCTGCGCCAGAGCGAAGAACGCTTCCGCGCCCTCGTCACCGCGAGTTCCGATGTGGTGTATCGCGTGAATGCGGATTGGACTGAGATGCAACAGCTCGATGGCCGCAATTTCATTGTCTCCACGCCGGGGCCGACTCGCACCTGGTTTCAGGATTACATTCCTGAAGAGGATCAGGCGCACGTCAGGGCGATCATCGACCACGCGATCCAGACCAAAACTATATTCGAGTTGGAGCATCGGGTGATGCAGATGGACGGCGCGGTGGGCTGGACTTCGTCGCGTGCCATCCCGCTGCTGAATGCAGAGGGCGAAATCGTCGAATGGTTTGGCGCCGCGAGCGATGTCAGCGAGCGCAAACAGACGCAGGACGTTGTCGCCTCGCAGAAGCAATTGCTCGAGGCTCTGGTCGAGAGCGTCCTCGATGGAATCATGATTGTGTCCTCGGAAGGACGGATCATTCATTTCAATCAGCAATTCCTTAAGATCTGGAATTTTCCGCCCGAGGTCGTCGCGTCGAAATCAGATGAAGCCGCCTTGCAGTGGGCGGCTGACCAAACCGCGGATCCGGCGGCCTTTCTCGCCCGCGTCGCAGCGGTCTATCAAACGCCGGACCAGCAGGTGCGTGAAGAAGTGCTCATGAAAGATGGACGCGTCTACGAACGCTGGGGCTCGCCGGTTCACGTAGGCGGATCGCGCTTCGGCTGGGTCTGGACATTTCGCGACATGACCGCACAGCGCGTGGCGGTCGAAAACCTGCGCGCCGCGAAAGAGCAGGCAGAGGCCGCCTCGCGCGCGAAGGACGACTTCCTGGCGGCGCTCTCGCACGAGCTGCGCACGCCCCTCACGCCGGTACTCCTGATGGCGGCGGCGCTCGAAGGGGATACTGCGCTGCCACATGACTTGCGCGACCAGCTCGGGATGATGCGGCGGAATGTTGAACTAGAGGCGCGTCTGATCGACGACCTGCTCGACCTCACCCGCATCAGCAAGGGAAAGCTTCAAATTCAGCCGGCCATTGCCGACCTCCACCAGCTCCTCCAGCAAACGGGAGAAATCATCAGCAGCGACGTCGCGGACAAACAAGTTCGCCTCCATTTCGCGTTCGAGGCCGCCCGGCATCACGCGATGGGCGATCCCGCCCGCCTCCAGCAGGTTTTTTGGAACATTATCAAGAACGCGCTCAAATTCACGCCCGCGGGCGGGAGCGTGACAATCAGCACCCGCAACGACGAGGTGGGAAAGATCATCGTCAGTGTCACCGATACCGGGGTCGGCATCCGCTTCGAAGCGCTCTCGCAGATCTTCGAGGCCTTCGAGCAGGGCGAGATCACTTTTCAGCAGCGCTTCGGCGGGTTGGGGCTGGGGCTGGCGATCTCCCGGGCCATCGTCGAGCTTCATGGCGGTGAGATTCGCGCGGAAAGCGATGGTGTCGGCCGCGGCGCGACTTTCACGGTCACGCTCGCGACGGTGGATACGCCCCTATTTTTGGATTCCGCGAAAAGCACGCCGCCTCCACTGCGGCGCGCACTGCGACTCCTCGTAGTGGACGATCATGAAGCCACCCTTGCGGTGCTGGCACGCCTGCTCCAGCGGAGTGGCCATCACCTCACGTGCGCGAAGAGCTTGCGCGAGGCTCTCGCCGCGGCCGCGGTGGAAAAGTTCGACGCGGTAATCAGCGACCTCGGCCTCCCCGATGGCACTGGCTTCGAATTAATGGAAAAACTACGCGCCAGGCACGGCCTGCGCGGAATTGCTTTGAGTGGCTACGGCATGGACGAAGATCTGCGCCGCTCGCGGGAAGCGGGCTTCGGCGCGCACCTGACCAAGCCGATCGATTTCGCGCAACTGCAGCGAGCACTCGAAGAGTTGATGGCGGGTGCTTCGACCATTGCCCGCTAAGCAATCATTGAGCTGCAGCCGAAGGGGATCGGGTGGAAGGTGTTTGAATTGACCGGGAGCGGAGCCGGTTTCTGGAGCGAACGCGAAGCGGTCGGCGGTTTCATTATGCGATGGAACGGTGGGCTTTGCGTATTCTTGAAACCTTTTGGCGACATCGCGTCGAGGTTTCCCGACCTGCGGAGAGGCTTTGCAATATCTCTTGCGGAACGCATCCTGCCCCAACACACTGCGCTGTCGAACTGCGTCGCCCAGTTTTGGGTTTGTTACAGCAAACTGCACTCGCCGCGGCCCCACCCGGTCTCATTTCTCTGGATGCAGTACATTACGCGCGAACCAGGCGATCGAATTCTCCGCGCACAACCCCGTAGCATTCGCACGCCGCCTTCTCCAAACCGCGACGATTGAGGATCGTGGTCCGTCCGCGCGTGTAACTGATCAGCCCGGTGCGCTGCAACGTGCCCGCGATCACGGTTATACCCGATCGACGCGCACCGAGCATTTCGGAAAGGAACTCGTGCGTGACGTAGAATTCGTCGCCCTCCACGCGATCGTGCGTCATCAGGAGCCAGCAACAGCAACGCTGCTCAATCGTGTGCAGTCGATTGCAGGTGGCGAGTTGCGCCACCTGCGTGAACAAAGCCTGGGAATAGCGACGAAGAATCTCGGATAACGGGCCGCCACGGCGCGTCTGCCACACCAATTCCGCCGCGCTCAGACGCCACGCTTTTCCCGGCATCTGGCAAAATGCCCGGCGCGCGCTTCTCTTGGCGCCGAGAAAAGCGGGGAGTCCCACCATCCCTTCGCACCCGATCGATGCGACTTCGGTCTGCGTCCCGTCCTTCATCACGGTGAGGAGCGAAGCCATCGCCGTCTCTGGGAAGTAAACGTAGCGGAACGGCTTGCCCGACTCGTGCAGGGAATCTCGCTGCGAAAGTGTTACCTCCTTCAGGTGCGTGCGTAAGCGTCGGAGCGCAGGCGGCGGGAGGCTTCGCAAGAGGCGGTTGCGGAAGCCGTTCTTCGGCCTGGAGCGGAGCGTCATCTTAGATTACTTCGAACTGTCGCGTGAGAGTGTGTGCATTTGGCCGCCAGATAAGACGAGCTTGCCACGGCTGCGCCTTTCAGCTTGTGTACGGTTCGGACAGAGTTGCAGTCGCGCCTGTCGACAATCGAGGCACGCGTGGCCAGCTCCACCGCGCTTTACACAGCGGAGCGGCTGCAGGCACGTGCTCATCTCAGTTCTCCGACTTTGTACGGCAGCGCACATACAGGGCGGTTTCAGCAAAACATTTTACGACCTCATGGCGCGGCGAATACGATTTTGGATTATGCCCCAAGTCGAAGCCACACCGCCACGTGTCGCAGCGCGCGACGCAAACGCGCCCGCCGTCAGGGGGCGCTCGTTCCTGAAATTCGCCGGCGCCACGATTCTGGCAACAACAGCTGCAGGTCTTCTGCCGCGTCGAATGATGGCGCAAGCACAGGGTAACGGCGTGAATCTTGGCACTGGTGATATCGCAGTCTTGAATTTCGCGTACGCGCTGGAGCAACTGGAGGCAGCCTTTTACATCAGGGTAACGAGTTCATTCTACTCCGGCGCGAGTAGTCGGGAGCGGCAGGTCTTGAGCGACATCCGCGAGCACGAAGTCGCCCACCGCGATTTCTTCAAGCGTACCATCGGAGCGTCGGCCATCCCCGACCTCGAATTCAATTTTGAGAGCGTCAATTTCCGTGACCGGCAGAGCGTGCTGACAACGGCCCGGACTTTCGAAGATACCGGTGTCGCCGCTTACAACGGCGCGGGTCAACTCCTTCGCGATCCGAATCATCTCCTCGCAGCCGGCCGCATCGTTTCCGTGGAAGCGCGTCACGCCGCGGTCCTGCGCGATCTTCTCGCGCCCCGCACGGCCGCGTTTGCCGGCGATGATGTGGTCGATGCCTTTGGACTTGGCGCGGTCGAGCCGCCCGGCAAAATCATGCAAACGGTCGCTCCATTCATTCGGACGCCGATCAACTCTGCTGGCCTGCCGAAAGCCTAGGGACTATTCAAATGAACACCCAAATTTTTGATTCAATTGGGAACTTCGATGCCGAAGGAAATTCCGGCACACGCCGCGCCGCCTTTCAACAACTCGCGAAACATGGTACGAAGCTCGCACTGGCGGCGGCGACACCGCTGCTGGCGAGTTGCGCGCTGATCGGCCCCGCGATCGCACCGGACACCGGGCTGGCAAAGCAAACGCTCGCGTTCGCCATTCTGCTCGAAGAACTCGAACACGCATTCTACGTGCAAGCATTGGCGGCGCCAGGGTTGATTCCCCCGTCGGATCGCGTCGTGATCGAGCAGATCAGCAAGCACGAAGGCGCGCATGTGACGTTCCTCAACACCGGTCTTACCGGGATCGGCGGTTCGCCGCAGCCTGCGCCGCAATTCGACTTCACCGGCGGAGGGAAATATCCGGGCGTGTTCCGGAATTACCGCACGTTTTTGGAAGTAGCGCAGATGTTCGAGGAGAACGGGGTGAAAGCTTACAAGGGACAGGCGGGGAATTTAATCACGAGCAACAGCCTTCTGACGGCGGCTTTGCGCATTCATTCCGTGGAGGCGCGCCATACGGCGGAGATTCGGCACCTGCGCGGAGAGAAGTCCTGGACGGGCGCCTTCGACGAGCCCGCGACGAAGGAGCAGATCCTCCGCGCCACGCAGCCGTTCATCCGCAAAGCCTGAATCCAGCGACGGTAAGGCTCATGTCGGACACGGAGTTATTCCGCGAGCTTGTTTCGGGCGGTGATGCGGGATTCGCCGTCTTTCACGAACGTTTGTCGACCGCCCTTTTCTTCTCCATCCGCCACATCCTGTGGGATGCGCAAGAAGCTGAGGACGCGCTGCAGGATGCCTTTATGCAGATGTGGAAAAGTTCGTCGCGTTTTGATCCGGCGCGCGGAACGCTTTTCTCTTGGGCAGTGACAATAGCTCGCCACAAGGCACTTGACCGCTTGCGACGCGCACGACGCCACCAGCGGATTTGGGAGGTCATGACCGCGGACGGATCGGCGGAAGAACCGCAATTCGAAAAGTTCCCTGACACCAGTCTCGTGGAAGCGGACGAGCGCAATCGCCTTCTCGTTGCATTGGCATTGCTTTCGCGCAGGAAACGGGAGGCGATCGAGCTGGCGTTCTTTGACGGGATGACCCATGTGGAGATCTCCCAAAAGTGTCAGGTCCCCCTCGGCACGATCAAGGCGCGAATCCGTCGCGGGCTACTCACATTGCGACATGAATTGCCGGCCGAGGAGCGTACAACCCGGGACGGTGTCAGGCTTTTACAAGCCGCCTGAGTGGTCGAACTCGGACGGTATGCAGCATGCGGCGTCACAAAATTGCTGCGCGCCTGTTCTTCGCCACGCACCCGAGTTAAGAAGTTGCTTCCATGGGCGTGACCGCGGCGGAGGCCGCCGCATTGCGCAACACCGCCATGGCCGCGCAACAGGTGGTGGCGACCGCCAACGTGGCGTTGAAAAGCAATGGCGATGCGGACAGCGCGACGTTCGCCACCCTCACGAATACGATGCGGCTGTTGATGAAAATTCTCGCCGCCATCCTGGAGGACGACGACCCGTGCTGGATGGCCTTTGGCTTACACATGCCCTCTGCGGTCACGACTCCCGGCCAGCCGGTGAACGTGGATCGCGCAGGCGGACAGCACCGACAGGATCTTCGCGCGATGTGACCCCGTCCCGCTGGCGAGGCGTTACCGCTGGCGCGTCATGGTCCTGGGAGCTGACTCTGATTACCGGCTCGTCGCGAGCACGAGCGACCCTATGAGCCGCATCCCGGCCGGAGCGCCAGGGCGACAGATGCAGATCATCGTCCAGGCCGTGGACGGCAATCTGTAAGGGGTGGCGAGTGATCCGATCCAATTCACGGTGTTCTTACCCGCATCAAAAAAGGTTGAGACCACAGCGTGATCATCACGCAGCATAGCGGCGAAGCAAAAGCGAACCAGTATTACCTGCGCGGATTCAATCTTGATCATGGTACGGACTTCGCGCTTTCGGTGGACGACATGCCCATCAATATGCGCACCCACGCCCACGGCCAAGGTTTACGCCGATACCAACTTCATCATTCCGGAATTGGTGCGCGGGATCGACTACAGCACAGGACCCTTCTTTGCCGAAGTCGGTGATTTTTCATCGGCCGGCGCTGCGCAGTTTCAGCTCTTTCCCGAGCTGCCGAAAGGGATCGCTTTGATCAGCATTGGTGAAAACAATTTTTACCGCCTCGTCCTGGCCGATAGCGTAAAGACACAATGGGGAACACTGATGGCTGCGTTTGAGTACGGGCGCTACGACGGTCCCTACGTGGTCAATCAAAATGCCATCCGCTACAATGGCTTTCTCCGCTGGAACTGGGGCGATGCGGAGAACAAGCTCTCTCTCACTTTCATGGCCTATCACGGCTATGCCCACTCGCCCGACCAAGTCCCGCAACGCGAGGCTGGCTGGCAAAGGACCTGCGATCGGTTTGGCCTCGTGGGCTACGCGCTGGCGGCCGCGGCCGGCCTCGGGCTGGTGCGCTCAGTGTTGTTTCTTAACATGGTTCTAACCGGCATCGTCCTTTTCCTCATCTCGCTCCTACGTTAGAACTGTTCTACCCGAGCGCCTGCAGGCGCGATGCAGCTAACCGCCGGCCGCTGCGGTACCCGGCCCACCATGACGTTCACATCGCTATTGCAATCGAAGCGCGCCCGTCTAGTCGGCGGGCACATTTACGGGAGGGCGGTCATTGAGAGCGTTTCCTGCCATCGTCGATGTTTACCAGTGCGCGGCGCCGCATCCGCGCATCAAAACGATCAGGAGCACAGTTCCAACGATCGAGACCAGAAGCGAGCCGAGGCAGCCAAGACGATTTGAGAAGAAACCGAACACACAAGCTAATCGCGCGCTGAAGCGGCCGAAGTCTTAAGAAATCCAACTCGCGTTGTGAATGCGCGCCACGATCCCGGCCGAGTGATTCTAAGGGCGTTCTGCTTTGCCCGTCCGCAGATTTCCTGCGACACCACACCTCGATCGGAGTAGCGACCGGGCGCCCGTAACCGTGTTACGGGCGCGCCCTCGCTTACTTTCGGACGTCAGTCCGACCTGCGGTCGTGTCGTAACGGCGATCGTCGTCTTTTTTGCGCATCAGCCCTGCGAGACCGGCGAGGCCGAGCAGGCCGATCCAGCCATAATTATGGTGTTCCTCGCGCTCGCCCCGGTCGTAAGTCGTGTCCGAGGTCGTCGTCGTGGCCGGGGTGGTCCCCGGAGATGTCTGGGCTGGCATTGCAATTGGTGAGAGCGCAAACGCGATACACAAGACCGCGAGCGCACGTAGGTTGGTAGTGGGTTTCATTATACGATAATCGCGCGAGCCGTTTGTATTCGCCGTGAATTTTGCAATTAGGCCTAAATAGCGAGCGCCTTCCCTGGCGCAACGACCTCACTGGTGTCACTGATCGTGACGTGCAAACCGCCGCTGCACGACGCAGTATCGCGCCTTCTGCAATCCCTTGCTGCCGCTAGCGACGGCGGTTCGCCTTCGTCTTTGCAAAGCCTGGACGGGAAGCGCTCTTCCCGCTGCCGTCGAGTGTCGTGCGGCCCGCTTTTGGCGTCGCTTTGACGACTTGGAACTCTGCGAGCGCCGGCGCTTCAACCACCTCGATTCCATCGCCGGTATTCCAAGGACCAGTGGTATCCACTTCGCCCTGATCCCCCTCGCCAGTCGAGTCATTGTAGTATTGATCCACGATCCCCGGAGTGGGCGGGATAAGGCCCACGGAGAGCGGGGCTTTCCCGAGGCTCTCGAGAGCTTGCATGAAAGCACGCATGTGGGTGATCTCCCGCGTCATCAGGAATTGCAACGCTTCCTTTGTCCCCGGATCGTCGCAGAAGTTGATTAGGCGTTCATAGACGATCTTCGCGCGCGCCTCGGCGGCGATGTTACTGCGAAGGTCGACGTCCAGTTCACCGGTAACCTTCAGATAGTCCGCAGTCCACGCGTCGCCCATCGAGTTACACAAGGCTACGCCCCCGCCGCCGGCAATGGCGATCAGCGGATCGTGCTCCGCGGCGTCGGCATCCGTCTTCATGGGCTTGAGGTGCATCCGAGCGAGCGTGCCGACAATTTCGAGATGGCTCAGCTCTTCAGTGCCGATGTCCATGAGCAGGTCTTTGGAGGCCATGTCTTCACAATTGATCCCTTGGATCGAATATTGCATTGCCGCGGCAAGCTCGCCGTTCGCTCCGCCGAATTGCTCGAGCAGCATATTGCCGAAGCGGGGCTCCGGCTGACCGACGCGGACGGTGAACATGAGTTTTTTGATGTGATGATACATAGAATGAAGGAATGAGTTAATGGTTTACTGGCATCAGCTGAGCCTCGAGCGATTGCGGGGCCACAACGATTCGCCGCGCGAATCAATGCTGGTTGCAAAAATCTGCACTCTCGTTAACCGCAGCACAGCAGAGCGAAGCCATAACCTCGCCGACGCAGTCGACGGGCAGGGCCTCTCGATTCCGTGGCGGAAACTAAAGGTAATGCGACGGGATCCCTCGACTCCGCTCGGGATGACGTGCGGAGATGAGCAAATCATCTTCAATCAGACGATCGTCTTTGTTGGGCATCAGGCCTGCGAGACCCGTCAGGCCAAGCAAGCCGATCCAGCCATAATTTGATGTTCGTCGCGCTCGCCCCGATCGTAAGTCGTGTCCGAGGCTATTGCGTTGTCACCGGGAGGATCCCCGGAGAGGTCTGGGCTGACATCGTATTATCAGGTTTCATTATACGATCGTCGCACGCCGAGTGGATCAGCCGTGAATTTCTGTAAGGCGGCCCTAACTGGCGAGCGCCTTCTCCGGCGCAACGGCCACGTGTGGTGTCATTGATCGTGGCCTGTAGCGGTCGCATTCCGAGCTAAGCTGTCCTCCCATAAGCGTGAATGTTTTTGCTCTTTACCAAGGAGCTTGCTGTTTTTCTTGGTGGGGCTGTTGGTGACGTGGCATCGGTTTGACGCTAAAGGTCCAGTGTGAAGATGAGTGCCATGGATACCTGACCGAAATGTGATGGGAACCAACTTAATTAACGTTTCGAATCGCCTTCCGGTCACCGTCGGCGAAAAGATCACGAAATCCTCTGGGGGATTGGTCGCAGCGATCGAGGGCCTGTCCGCGAAGGAGTACAATCTGAAGTGGATCGGTTGGCCCGGAGGCGTGACGGATGCTGGGAGTCAACAAGATCTCGAGCGGGTACTGGTGCAGGAGCACGGCTGTATTCCGGTGTTCCTCAATGAAGAAGAAGCCGTGGGACATTACGAAGGCTTTTCCAACTCCAGCGTTTGGCCGCTGCTCCATTACATGCCGAATTACATGCGCTACGATCCCGCGTGGTGGAATCACTACCACAAGGTGAACCAACGTTTCGCGGACAAGGTGCTCGGGATCGCGAAAGAAGGCGATATCGTATGGGTGCACGATTATCAGCTCCTGCTCGTTCCCGAAATGCTGAAGGAGCAGATGCCCGGGCTCAAGATCGGGTTCTTCCTGCACACCCCATTTCCGTCGTTCGAGACCTTTCGTTGCCATCCGAAGCGCCTCGAACTTGTCGCCGGCATGCTCGGCGCAGACCTAATCGGCTTTCACACCTTCAGTTATATGCGGCACTTCCGCAGCACGGTGCTGCGACTGCTCGGGCTGGAATCGGAGATCACGCGCGTCCGAAAGCAAGATGGGCACACGAGCGTGATGGGCGTCTTCCCCATCGGGATCAATGCGCGGAGATTTGAAGAGACGCTCGACTCGACCGAGTTCGCGCAACGTCGGGATGAATTTGGCAGCGCGAACGCCGGCATGCGGGTCGTTTTGTCGGTTGAACGCATGGATTACACGAAGGGCATTCTGCATCGACTAGACGCCGTCGAGCAGTTCCTCTCGGCACTCGGCGAAAGGCCGCGGGAGTCAATTAAATTCATTTTTGTAAGCGTACCCTCGCGGGAAAAAGTGGAGGAATACAAGGACCTGCGGGAAGAGACTGAGGCCCGCGTAGGCCATATCAACGGCAGATACGCGACGCTCCACAGCAGCCCGATTCGCTTCATCCACGCGTCCGTGAATTTCACGGAACTCTGCGCGCTCTATGCCACGGCTGATGTTGCCATGGTCACTCCACTGATCGACGGCATGAACCTGGTGGCGAAGGAATACATCGCGTGCCAGCGCGAGCACGATGGCGTGCTCATGCTGAGTGAATTTGCCGGCGCAGCGGAGGAGCTTTCGAACGCGCTTCTCGTGAATCCTTACGACATAAACGCTGTCGCGCAGAAGCTTGGCGAAGCACTTGAAATGTCGGACGAGGAGAAGCGCGCGTGCAATCAACCGATGCGTGAACGGGTCATGAAGTACGACGCCCAGCATTGGGCACGCTCCTTTATCCATCAACTATCCACACTGGACAGATCAGAGGGTGTAGCTTCGGAGGATCCGGAAAGGGCCGCTGAGCAGCTAAGAAATTCAGTCGCGTCCGGTAAACGGGTTGCGTTATTCCTGGATTACGATGGCAGTTTGCGTGAGATAGAGCGCGAGCCGCGCGCGGCTAAACCCACCGCAGAAATCCGCGCGCTGTTCAACCAGTTGCGCCGACACGAGAACGTTGACCTCGCTGTGATCAGCGGTCGAACACGGGACGATCTTCAATCCTGGTTCCCGATCACGAACATGACGCTCATCGCGGAACATGGGGCGGTGGTTCGCCGCTGCGGTAGTGACGATTGGCAGCAATCGGACAGCAATGTCAGTTACGGCTGGAAGGACGAAATCCGAGGAGTTTTCCGCCTCTACCAAGAGTCAACCCCTGGGAGTTGGATTGAGGAAAAACGAACCTCACTTGTGTGGCATTACCGCAATACGGATCCGGAGTTCGGAACTTGGAAAGCAAATCAACTTGCCCATGAACTTGGCACGTTGATGGCCAACGAGCCCGTGAAGATTCGTCAGGGTCGAAAGATTGTGGAAGTAGTTTCCGCCGCAGTCTCGAAGGCTGGGGCAATCCGTCAACTGCTCCGGGAATCGAGCTATGAGGTTGTGCTTTGCGCAGGCGATGACCAGACCGACGAGAGCATGTTCGAAATGGATGTACCCGACCTGATCTCGATTAAGATTGGTCGCGAGCCATCGCGCGCCAAGTACAGGCTGCGCGATCCGGCGGTCTTTCGAAAGTTTTTGAGCGCTGCCTTCGGAACTGTAACGGAACGGTCATCCAGATCTACCTTATGCACAGTAGAGCGCTCGACCTGAGCCGCATCCTCGAAGCACCGCGACTCGGTCAATGTGCTAAGGCCGTTCGGCGAGCAACTCGCCCGGGTTGCGGGAGGACATAAGGTCGGCGAACGCTTCATTACTCGCGGCGACGATTCCCGCGTTCTTCAGCAACCCAACCTCGTTTGGCTCAGGCGCGCGCGATAGTCGACGTATGTTGAACTACGGAACCTAACGTCGAGAATCTGATTCATTCGACTCAGGTAAACGATTTCGACGTCCTTGTTGAATCTCTTCCTCCGAACCGATGGCGTTGCCTCCACAGTAAGGACGGCTGAGAATGACGCCCTATTTATGAGATGGCTCCACAGACGCGGACAGCGCAGCGCGCGCTCTCCCCTACCGCGAGTCTGAATTCACCGCCGCGAGAACAAATATCTAAATCAGGAGCGCGCTTTAAGCGAGTTCAGATACTGAGCATCGAACGCTCGTAGCGCCGCTCGCACGGTCGCGCCAATACCCGCGACGCCATCCTGGAGGGTGCCGCCTAAGAGCGCCACGCAGCTGCTGCCGCGAATCATAATCCTCGGGCGGCGCACCGCCGCCGGACTGCGCGGATGCTCTTCACAGTATCTTTCCATTTCGGCCAAAGCTTCCGCGGTTCGCTCTGTGTCGCATGATTTTGTTGGTTTGTTCGGCATGTGCATCTCCGGTTCAAACAGGGGAACGCATTTGTGGTCTGCCCCGGTTGCGCCTTTTTTCGCGATACATCGCGAATAGATATTTTTCCTAGCCTCGGAAGCGCCATGTGCCCGATAGGCAGCGAACGCAATCACTGCCAATCTTTCGCGCATGACTTCCCTTGCTGCGCTGAAGGTCTCTGTCGCGGACAAGCTGCCCCTCCTCCGCCGGCTCGACCAATTTCGCACATGGGATTCTCTCGACGACGAACGCCAGTGCATCCAATGCGGACAGATCATCACGGGGCGCAAGATTGAAGTGGTGGGCGGAACGCGGGAACTGGGGCCGTTGCGTCTCCAATGCCCGACCAAAGACTGCCCGGCGCTGCCGATTGATTGGATTCGTCCTGCGCGTTCGGCACAGTCGTTGTTTACTGCCGGCGTAATGCCCGCCCTGGATGATGCGATCTCCGCCGCGCCGGTTCCTGATCGTGGTCCCGTCCAAAAATGTTCCGAGCATTTCTCGCCAACCTGAAGCTCGCGCGCTGGGGTCCATAGCAGGCCGCATCCGATCGGCCGCCTGCGCTCATCATGTTAGCAGTGTTTTAAAGGTCCCCCGTCACCGCGGCTGAACCGATCAACCGCCTCGTTCACGTATTCGTCTACGCGCAACGGTTGAAGTCGCGCTGCCAAATTGCAAGGCCTGCAACTTGTGGAATGCCGTCCGAGCGGATTGCTTTTCCAGCGCGTCAGACCGACGGTCAGCCGAGACACAGGGCGGCGGCTACACCGTAGCCGCTTCGCTGTGCGAAGCATCGCTCTCACAGAAACAGAAGGCTTGGCAGGAATTGCTCCCTGCCAAGCCCCGCCCGACCGGCTAACTGGGGGTTGCTTAGTCAAGCCGAAGATTGCTAGCGTATCTGAAGATTACCTCCGCCGAGTAATTGCTCGATGGTCTTGGTCCCGCTCCAGTTGCTCGAGAACAAGAGGCCGCCGCTCTTGTTCCAGACCTGTAATCGCGATCGTGTCGTCACGGCCGGGCTCGCCTTTATCGGTCATTTGCACCTGGAGCGTGGCGTTGCCATCGACGCTGATCGGAGCCACCGGATTCGTGATGTCCTGGATGTTCGCCTTGCCCTTGAAGGTAGCAGTTGCGAACGGGTGTGTTGGCGTCGTGGTCAAGTCTGTGGCAAGTGATGTCATCTCATTTCCCTTGATTTGATAAACCTTGCTGCCGTTACGAATGATCGTATTGATGTTTCCCTTCGACCCGTTGGACGCATTCTTGACGTTGAATCCGAAGTTATTCTTCGTTCAAACTCCTACGGGGATATTCACGATGCTATACGTGAGTCACGTATAGCTCTGCAGGGAATTGAACTGGAAATACCGTTGCGGGTCAATTCAGGAGCAGCAACAGAAGTGAGACGCCAGGGGCGTCATCGTCTGATAAGGGGAGGTTTGCCCGGCTCAGCCAACGGGTTATACGTGAATCACGTATATCATTGTAGCTGGTTGATCTTTAAGCCACGAGCACGAACATTGAAGGGCAACGTTGTAGCGCTTTTCCCCACATCTGAAAGTCCGTCCGGATTGCCACGTGTAGGCTGCGCACAATTCGGGAGCCAGGGCACTATCGTGCGATGACGGACGTCGTGCCGATCCATGGCGGCTATACGTGAATCACGTATCGCATTGCAGTGAGTCGGAGTTCAGGTAATGGAGCGTCGTGGGTGAGCGGTCCAGCTTTGCCCCGTATTCTCAACCCAGCCGTACATTTTACCGCGGCGGGCGGGGGCGCCTGCCCGCGCTTGTAGCGAAGCGCCCGGGAGACAAGGCGTGCGGGGATGATTTCGCGCAAAAAGAAGGCGTGGCAGGAATTGCTCCCTGCCACGCCCCGTCCGACTCCGACTAGCTGGGGGTTGCTTAGTCGAGCCGAAGATTCATAACGCACCTGGAGATTACCGCCGCCGAGTATCTTTTCCGTCGTATGGGTGCCGCTTCAGTTGCTGGAGAACCAGAGACCGCCGCTTTTGTTCGAGACGGTGATCGCGATGGTATCGTTCGCCCTCGGCTCGCGAGGGTCGCTCTCCAAATCTGTAGCGTGCCGTGTTACCGACACTGATTGGAAGACGCGAATTGGTAAATGTCCTGGATGTTCTTTGGATGCTATACGTGAATCACGTATAGCACTGCACGAATCAAAGTGGTTAATGTTCCGGACCAATTCAGAAGTGTGGGAGTGCGACTCCGGGCCATTATCGTCTGATCAGGGGACGTTTGCCGATCAGCAGGAGGATATACGTGAGTCACGAATAGCATTGCGGCGAGTGCTGTTCGGGTGAGCCGCGCCTTGTAGGGCGAGCGCTCCGCTTGCGACGTGTAGATTTGGATTCAGCCGGCGGAAACCTGATCGACAAAGCTCAGGAGAGGACCATCGCGGCAGGCGGGGGCGGCCGCCCTGATTGGAACACGCAAATTGGTAATAGCCTGGATATTCTCGGTCCTATACGTGAATCACGTATAGCGCTCCAATCGAAGTTGAAGGTTCGGATTCGGCAGGGGAAGACTGGACCTTCAGATAGGTGGAGGGAAGCCTACAACGGCCACTCTACAAGGGTTCCGAATTTGAGAGCCACGGCAAGCAAGCTGGAAGCTCGCGCCACAAGAAAGAAGGCGTGGCAGGAATTGCTCCCTGCCACGCCCCGTCGACCCCGACTAACTGGGGGTTGCTTAGTCGAGCCGAAGATTGCTAGCGCACTACCAGATTACCTCCGCCGAGTGTCTGTTCGGCGGTTTTGGTGCCGTTCCAATTGCTGGAGAACCAGACACCGCCGGCGCTATTCCACACCGTGATCGCGATCGCGTCGCTCTTGCCGGGTTCGCCAGCGTCGCTCATCGTAACCTGCAGTGTGCAGTTCCCGCCAAGGCTAATCGGCAAAAGCGGGTTGGTGATATCCTGGATATTCGCCTTGCCGTTGAAGGTCGCGGTGGATGGAGTGGTCGCGCTCGGAACAGCAATTACATTGGTCGCGAGCGAGGTCATGGCGTTGCCCTTGATCTGATACACCTTGCCGCCGTTGCGGATGATGGTGTTGATATTGCCTTTTCCCCCCGACTTGGTGTCGTTCTTCACGTTGAAGCCGAAGTTGTTCTTGGTTCCGACCCCGCCCGCCACTTGACCCGCGGAGTTCTGCATCACGAGGTAGCCGCCGCCGTTGATCGAACCAGGAGTCAGCTTCGACACCGTCACCACCGTGTTCTCGGTGGAAGCGTTCCGAATGTAGTAACCGTTCACAATGATACCGATTGTGTACTGCATGGATGGGGCCGTCCCGATGTTCGGATTCCAAGTGATGGTTGCGGTGCCCGTCTTGCTATCTGTCGAGCTTACGAGATAAACCGGCACGTTTGACGCGATGATCGTGTCGCTAGTGCCATTGCGAATGACAAAGGTCACGGTCGCCTTAGTAATATCTCCAGCAAACGCGTCATAGGCAGCATCGCCCGTGACCGCGGTGATATCCCTGATCGTCGCGCTTAGCGTCACCGTGGCGGTGCCGCCGCTGACGGATGCCGTCGACGCGAAGAGCATGCCGCTGTAGTCAGCGCGCGCGTCTTCCTGGGTTACTGTCAACGTGCCGTTCACATAGCTGATCGCATAGTTGTTTGAGCTTAGGCCCGAAGGCGTGATCGTGTATGTGCCCGGAGCAAGGAACTGTGCGTTCGCCGCGGTCGGGCTAAACGTCAGCGTTCCACCCAGCACACTGCTCGGCTCTTTGTTTACAAGGCCGAGGTAGTCCACGCGATACGTAACTGGATCCGAGTATTGCGTTGTGGCGTCGTAGACTACGACCTTCAGGGCTGCAGTAATTATCTTGTCGTTCACCGCGCCACTGGCGTTGTTGTAGTTGCCGGTCCCGTCAGTGAAGGTCCACGCGTCGCCATTGTAGGTTCCGGCGTCCTGATGCATTGTGCTGCTGACATCCAGACCTTGCAGGTTCTCGCCTTTGACGCCGGTCGCTGAGCTCGGCGCGGTATGCGTAACACCGTCGTAAGTGACGGTATACGGTGTCACCACGATGGTCGCGTTCGCTTTGGTAAGCACGATGGTGACTGAGCCGCTGGCGGAGTTGTAGTTCACGTTGCCGTCGAACGTCCAACCCACCGAGCCGCCGGGAACATTCACCAAGGCAGTGCCGAAGTGCAGCAGGCTATTGAGATCGGCTGGGAGTGCCTCTATTCCCACAGCCGAGCCGGAGCCGCTGTGCAGATTGCCGTCATACACACCGGTGTATCCCAAGACGGTGATCTTTGCGTCAGCCTTAGCGATGCTGTCGCTAACGGCGCCGGAGTCATCGACGTAGTTCGCGTTGGTGAAGCTCCAGGTATCGGTCGCGTAGATGCCTGCCGTCGTGTGCGTCGTGCCAATGAGGTTGAAACCCGTCAGAGTTTCGCCTTTGACACCCGTGGCAGTGGCGGTCGCGGTGTGTGAGGCACCATCGTAGATAACACTGTATCCGGTCACCTTAATCGTCGCCTTCGCTTTCGCGATGCTGTCGTGCACCGTGCCGCTGGCATTGTTGTAATTGCCGGTTACGTCCGTAAACGTCCAAGTATCCGTGGTATCAGCTGCCGCGGTGCGAGTGGTGCCACTGAGATCGAGACCTTCCAGGATGTCGGCCGCTCCGCCAACGCCCGTCGCCGAGCCGGTCGCTGTGTGCGGGTTACCGTCGTAAGTCAGGGTGTACTCCTTCACGGTGATTGAGGCATTGGCCTTATCAATTTGATCCTTAACTGTCGCGCTGGCAGCGTTGTAGTTGCCGTTTCCAGCAAAGCTCCACGCATCAGTGAGGTAGGCTCCGGCATTGGTATGGGTCGTGCCGTTCAGGTTGAGCAAGCCGGCGAGGTCTTCACCTTTCACACCAGTCGCCGTTGCCGACGCTGTGTTTGGCTGCCCGTTGTAAGTCACGTGATAGGGCGTCACGGTGATCGCCGCACCGGCTTTGCTGATTGCGATCGCGACATCACCGCTGGCACCGTTGTAGTTGGTGTTGCCCGCGAAGGTCCAGTGAGCGGAGCCGCCTGGGGCATTGGTGTAGCTCGCGCCGAAACTCAGCAAGCTGCTTAGATTGGCCGGAATCGCTTCTACGCCGGTGGCGGCTCCGGTTGCGCCATGCGCGTCACCGTCATACGCCCGTGTAACCGTTAACCGTTGTATGCGCGTCGGCTTTGGCGATGGTGATGTCCACGTCACCGCTGCCCGGCAGATAGTTGCCGTTGCCGTCGAACGTCCAGTGGGCTACGCCGCCGGGAGCATTGGTGAAGCTGTCACCCAGATGCAGCAAGCTGCTCAGGTCCACCGGCCTCGCCTCTACTCCGCTCGCCGAACCCGTGGCGCCGTGAGCGGAGCCATCATAAGTGCCGGTGTAACCATGCACGGTGATGTTCGCGGCGGCCTGATTGATCTTGATCTGCACGTCGCCGCTGGAGCCGTTGTAGTTGCCGTTGCCGGCGAAGCTCCAGTGGGCAGTCCCGCCGGGGACGTTAGTGAATGTCGCACCGAAACTCAACAGGCCGCTCAGGTTAGCAGGAGTCGCTTCAACGCCGCTGGCCGAGCCAGTGGCGCCGTGAGCTGTGCCATCATAAGCGCCCTCAAATCTCGTAACGCTGATGTGGGCGTCAGCCTTGCTGATCGCGATCTGAACGTCACCATTAATACCGTTGTAGTTGCCGTTGCCCGCAAAGGTCCAGTGAGCGGTGCCACCGGGCACGCTGGTGTACTTCGCGCCGAGGTCCAGGAGCGAATCCAGGTTCTCGCGGTTGACACCGTTAGCCGCTCCGGTTGCGCCATGCGCAGCGCCGTCGTAAACGCCGGTGTAACCATTCACGGTGATGGCGGCGTCGGCCTTGTCGATGGTAATCGCGACCGAGCCGGAAGTCCCGTTGTAGTTGCCGTCGCCGTCGAAGGCCCAGTTAGCTGTTCCGCCGGGTACGTCGGTAAAGGTGTTGCCGAGATGGAGGAGACCGGCAAGACTCTCACCTTTCACGCCCACGGCGGTGCCGGTCGCGCCATGCGCGCTGCCGTCGTATGTGCCGGTGTAACCTTTGACGTCAACGGTGGCGTTCACCTTGCTGAGCTTGATCTCAACCGTCCCGCTGTCGCTGTTGTAGTTGCCGTTTCCGTCGAAGGTCCAACTAGCGGTTCCGCCGGGCACGTTGGTGAAGCTGTTGCCCAGGTGCAGCAGGCTGGCCAGCGACTCGCCCTTCACGCCAACGGCAGTGCCGGTCGCGCCGTGGGCGTTGCCATCATAGCCGCCCTGGTAACCTTGGACACTAACGATGGCATTAATCTTGGTAATCACGATCGCCGCGGTGCCTGAAGTCGCGTTGTAGTTCGCGCCGCCGCTGAAGCTCCAGTTCGCCGTGCCGCCGGGCGCATCGGTCAACTTGGCGCCGAGGTTCAGCAAGCTGCCGAGATCCTCGCCCTTGGCGCCCGTCGCCGTGCCAGTCGCGCCATGCGCGGTGCCGTCGTACGGGCCGGTGAAGCCTTGCACGGAGACATTGGCGTCCGCCTTGCCGATACTATCGCTGGCGCTGCCGCTGGCGTTGTTATAGTTGCCGGTCACGTCGGTGAAGCTCCAGGTATCGGAGTAGGTGCCCGCGCCCATGTGGCTGGTGCCGTTGAGATCGAGGCCGAGCAGCGCCTCGTTATTTACGCCTTTGGCCGTGCCGGTGGCCATATGGGCGTTGCCGTCATAGGTGACGTGGTAAGGCGTGACATCCACCGTCGGGGTCGCCTTGCCAATGGTCATGGTGCCGTTGGCGCTGCCGGAGTAGTTCGCGTCATTGATCGTGCCCACGACGGCATAGCTCCCGGCGTCCTTCGGAGTCGCAGGTGAGCCGTTTTGGCTGTAGGTGAACGAGACGTTGAGATTGGCTGGCGTGGTGGTGGCATCGGCAGACTTGACCGTGCCATCATAGGTGTGGCTGAGGCTGGCGAGCTGGACATCAGCGTTTGCTTTACTGATGACGAGCGTGCCGTTGGCGGTTCCCGAGTAATTGGTGTCGTTAATGGTCCCGACCACGGCATAGCTCCCGGCGTCCTTCGGAGTCGCAGGTGAGCCGTTTTGGCTGTAGGTGAACGAGACGTTGAGATTGGCTGGCGTGGTGGTGGCATCGGCAGACTTGACCGTGCCATCGTAGGTGTGAGCGAGGCTGGTGAGCGTGATCGTCGCGGCTTTCTTCGCGATCACGAGCGTGCCATTGGCGCTACCGGAGTAATTCGTGTCGCTGATCGTTCCAACGACGGCATAGCTGCCGGCGCTGGTCGGCGCGTTGGGCGAGCCATCGTAGGTAAAGGAGACGCTCAGATTCGCTGGGGTGGTGGTAGCCCCGACTGACTTAGCGGAGCCATCATACGTCTGGCTCAGGTTCGTCGGGGAAATGGTGGCGGCCTCCTTCGCGATGACAAATGTGTCCGTCGCGCTGCCGGTGTAGTTTGTGTCATTGATCGTGCCGACGACCGTGTAGCTGCCGGCGCTCGTAGGAGCGGTGGCTGAGCCATTATAGGTGAAGGAAACGCTGAGGTTCGCCGGCGTGGTGGTGGCACCAGCTGACTTCGCCGTGCCATCATAAATCTGGCTCAGGTTCGTTAACGTGATTGTGGCCGACTTCTTCCCAACGCTGAAGGATTGGTCGACATTTGTCGCCGCGCTCCAGTTGCTGTCGCCGGCCTGCGAAGCGCGGACCGTAACTGCGCCGCCGCCAGTGATTGTCACCGTGCTGCCGGAGATGGTAGCTGGTCCGGAGAGGATGCTGAAGCTGACCGCAAGATTTGATGTAGCCGTCGCGCTAACGGTGAAGGGCCCGTCGCCGAAGGTCTTGTTCGCGAGTGCGCCGAAGGTAATGGTTTCGCTTGCCTTGCTAACCGTCAACGACCCAGTGCCGCTGGCGGGAGAATAAGAAGCATCGCCCGCGAAGCTTGCGCCGACGCCGGTGGCGTAGGTCCCGGCGCTGTTCCCGCTCAGACTGACGTTGGAGACAGTAGCAACACCGCTGGCGTTGGTGGTCGCGCTGCCTTTGGATGCGCCATTGAGGGTAAAGGTAACGGTTTTGCCGCTCACGCCGGAGCCAGCCGAGGTGAGAGTCGCTGTAAGATTGGTTGTGCCGCCGTAGGTGCCAGTCGCTGAGCTAACCGAGACGGAAGTAGCGGCCTGGGTGTTGACGGTCTGGGTTAGACTATCACTGGTGCTAGAAAGGTAGTTTCCTGTGTCCGCTTCGTTGAACACTGCGGTGATGGTGTGGGCACCGCCGGTCAAGCTGCTGGTTGTAAAGCTTGCATTTCCACCCCCATTGACCGTACCCGTTCCCAAGCTCGCCGTACCGTCACGAAAAGTCACCAGATAGGCAGGTGAAGTGCCAGGCTTTGGTGATACGTTAGCAGTAAATGTCACCGGTTGTCCCGAGGTGGATGGGTTCTGACTCGATGAGAGTGTCGTTACCGTGGTCCCGCGCACCGTTTTTGTTAAGGTGCCGTTGGTCATGGCGGGCACGGCCGATGTTTTTGTCACCAAGGTCGCCGTAAAGACAACTGGACCTGCTGTGCTGTCCTTGTAGTAAAATTCGGGGAAACCCGAGTCCCCTTTGTTCGCCGTTTCCCTAAGCGTAGAAGTGTAGGTGCCGCCGCTCGTCAGGGAGAAGCTGCCAGTGCCGCTATTGCTGCTCAGTTGAATCGTGACCGAGTCGCTATTGCCGGTGAGCGACTGGGCCGTCCCTGACGAGTCTTGCAGTTGAACGCGCATAGGACCAGCTGCCGTTCCCGAGGTGAAGTACGCTGGCTGGCCCGTCGGATCGAATCCTAGCTGCGAGATCTTGCTGGTGTTGTCCGTAAACTCTACATCGGCACTCAACTTCGACTGAGCGCCGACAGCGGTGACGTCGAACGTCTGATTCAGATGTCGCAGTTCGACAATGAAATACGGAGTAATAGCGAATTCGCCGGTGGCATCAGCCTTGACGGTGCTCTCGTAAGTCCACTGCTCGGTCTCGGAGTCGACTGCATACAAGTAGACGTTCTCACTCGGTTTCCAGCCGGAGCCATAGAGCAGAACCGGTTCGTCTGGCTGGTAATCATTCTTGTCGGTCCAGATGTGCGCGGGATTGAAGAGCGTGATCTGTGGCATCATCCGGTTGTTCGCATTCACGCCGCCGGCCACCACAATTCTCCTGTCGCCGGAAAGTTCGGTGGCGGTCTGACCGCTTCCGAGGAGCGCGCTGCTGCCGGGGACCGATGTTTCGTCAAATGGCTGAAAAGCGGAGGTCGGGTCGGCCGCTCCGGGTAGATAGAGCCCAGCTACGTCGGGGCGCAGGACGAGGATGTTGCCGTTCGCCAGAAGGGTGGCGCTGGAGGCGGGCGCGTTCATGTCGCCCCTTGGGGTGAGCGTGAGCGGGTCGGTCGCGAGATTCAGTTCTTCGATCGTATTGCCGGTGTCGCCGCCGAAGAAGAGCAGTCGGCTATCGGCCAGCGGGATCGCTTCGTGGCCGGTGCGCGCGACTGACATGGGGGCTGACTCGAGCGTGAATGATTGGTCGGCGGCGTTAAAGGTTTCCATCGAATCGGTCTGGCCGCCGGCGAGCAGGACGGTGTCGTTGGAGAAGAGCGTGGCGGTATGACCGGTGCGCGGTTCGGCCATCGAGGCGAGAGTTACCGAGAAGGTGTCCGTCGCGGGATCGAACAGTTCAGCGCTGCCCGCGGCGTCGCCGCCGGCGATGAGCATTTTGCCATTGTTCAGGAGCGTGGCGGTGTGCCTTGTGCGCGGGGCACCCATCTGCGCATCAAGCAAATGGAAACCGGACGAAGACGCTAACGGCTCAAAAACCTCGGCGGACGACAGCGTGCCGGTTGCGTTTGTGCCGCCGGCGATAAGGACGCGGCCATCCTGGAGGAGGGTGGCAGTGTGACCGGTACGGGCGTGAACGAGCGCGCCGATCCGGGTGGAGAGCTGGGTTTGGGGATCGAAGATTTCGGCGTCGGCGATCGCGGTGCCGGCGGCGTCGCGGCCGCCGGTGATGAGGACCTTGCCATCTTTAAGCACGGTGGCGGTGTGCGCGGTGCGCGGAACAGCAAGAGGCGCGAGTTCCTCGACCTGCTTGGAAGTGGACGCCCAGGCCAGAATGCCCATTGCGAGCGTGGTGCTGACGGCGAGGAACGCGATGAACGATCGCGACGCGACACCAGCTTCAGATTTGGTTCGATGAACCTTTTTTCTTTTCGCCGCGCTGAGGCTTCTGACGCTTGACGATTTGTGTGTTGCAGGTTCGCTCGATTTCATGTGCTATTTCCCTGGGTGGATTTCGCTTTTGGTCCGCGCCACCCTTGTCGCCAATGGACAGCGGACTTGTTCGCGGGGGCGAGTTTGAGTTCCCGGCCTAGAATTCGCCATTCACGTAAACCCGGTATTTTGACTACCGGGTTTCTGGTAGGGGCCATGTGCGTAAATCTGCAAACGAAAAATTCGGGAAGCTGGAGCGGCAAGCGGCGCCGAAGGCAGTGGCAAGCGAAACGCTTGCGTTGCGATTGCACGAAGGTGGCAAGCGGGGAGCGCTTGCCGTAGGATCATGAGGCGGCAAGCGAGACGTCGCCCTACGAATAGAGAGAACGGCGAAAAGTTCGTCGTCGCGCGACGCGGCGACCAGCACGCGAGACGCGCGCGCTACCCGGGAAGGTGGAGCAGGCCGTGGTCGAGGGCGTAGCGGATCACTCCAGCAGCATTGTGAGCGCCGATTTTCGCCATGAGATTGCGGCGGTGTGTATCGACCGTGAAGGTGCTAATGAAGAGAGCGCTGGCGATTTCCTTGCTGGTTCGGCCACTGGCAATCAGGGTAAGAATTTCTCGCTCACGCGGACTGATGTCGGGGACATCACCGGAGCTCGCATGCAGCCCGCGCGCTACCCCGGAGAGCAGGCGACTGCTGCGCGCACAAAAGTAGTTCTCGCCAGAAGAAACACGCTTAACTGCGGCAAGGAATTCGTGCCGATCGCTCGTCTTCTCCATGAAACCATCGGCGCTGGTGCGCAACGCGGTCACGATCTGTTGTTCGTTGACGGATCCGGAGCAGAGGAGGATACGGGTCGAAGGCGAAAGCCGCTTTAATTCAGGCATCGCCTCGATACCACTCTGGCCCGGCAGGTTGATGTCAAGGATCAGGAGATCGGGTTTGAGATCGCGGCAGCCTTCAATGGTGGCTTGCGCAGTGCCGGCCTCACCCACGATTTCATAAAAACCGGGTTCGGCAGCCAGGGGTGCATTAATCAACTCGCGAAACAGAACGTGATCGTCGGCCAAAAAAATCCGCAACGGCTTGCGTTTCCCCGGTGCATTCTGATGATCTGTCGGTGCCGATTTCACGCGGTCGGGCGCTACGTTGTGTCGAATGAGCTTGCGAGCGGCAGAGCAAGAACTCACAGAATTCTACGAGTATTGCGACACGAAGTTTCTGTTTTTCTGCAATTGCCCCCCTTAATGGGATGGATCGTAGAGCAATTCGTGCTGCGACTGCAATGCTGAAGTAGCAGGGGGTCTGCGAAGCCGGAAGCATGAATCAGGAAAGCAGGAAAGCAGGAAGGGGATGGGTTGAGCGTCACCGAGGAACAAAAGAAAATTCGGGAACCCGAGGGATGAATCTGGAAGCCAGGAAGCCGGGAAGAGGCAGCAGACGGCGCCGCCTTCAACCTCTTAACGTCGCGCAGTGAACGGAAGAAGATTTGCGAGGCGAGAGGATGAATAAGGAAAAAGGTCGTGCAGTTCGAAGGTTCCGACCCGTGACGGGAGAGCTCAAGTCATCTCACTCCAAGCGAACGGGGCAAAGTTCGCTGCCGCGGGGGTCGCGGCAGCCAGCGCGCTGCAAGCGTGCCCTCCCCGATCCTTTCGCGCGTGCAGCCGGCACGGCTGCCACTACAAGGGAGTTGCGCCACTTTTTGGCGCGGGCTCGTTGAAGCGGGTCCAGAATTGGCCGGTCTCCCGGACCGCCTCCGCGAATTTGTTGAAATCGACTGGCTTCACGACATAGGCGTTTGCGCCGCCTTCGTAGCTCTTGATCAAGTCTGTTTCCTCGCGCGATGATGTCAGCATGACGACGGGCGTGCTCTTGAGCACCGCATCTGTTTTTACGGTGCGGAGAACTTCGAGGCCGTCGACTCTCGGCATTTTCAAATCGAGCAAGACGAGCAACGGCGCTTCAGCAGGGCGCCCGGCATAATCGTGGCGGCGATAGAGGTAATCAAGCGCTTCGACTCCGTCACGTGCGACGTCGACCTGTCCCGTCGCGCGAAAGTCCACGAGCGCGTTCAAGGTTAACTCGACATCGATTTCGTTATCTTCGCAAAGCAGGATCGTGGGAGTCGCGTTCACGTCAGGAAGGTTTTGGTATTGGCAGGGCAAAATAAAATGTCGCGCCAGAATCGAGTTCCGCCTCAGCCCATGTTCGGCCACCATGTTTTTGGATCACTCTCCGGACGTTCGCAAGCCCGATCCCAGTGCCCTCAAATTCCTCCGCTCGATGAAGCCGCTGGAAAACGCCAAAAAGTTTGCCTGCATACCGGGGGTCGAAGCCGACGCCGTTATCGCGTACGTAGAACATTAACTCGGCACCGTCCGGTTTGCTGCCAATCTCGATGAGCGCCCGCGCCTTGGGGCGCGTGTATTTCAGCGCGTTCTCGATCAGGTTCGTGAAGACTTGCCGCAGCATGCCTGCGTCTGCTTCCACCGTGGGGAGTGATCCGATCTGCCACTCAATTTCGCGGCCGTGGACGCTCGCTTGTAGATCGTGGATGACAGCCTCGACAAGCGGTGCGACCTCGAATTTGGAGCGCTGCAACTCCGCGCGACCAACGCGAGCAAAGGCCAGGAGTTGATCGATCAGCAAGCCCATGTGCCTGGTCGCATCGCCGATTACCGTGAGATAGCGACGCGCCTTTTCGTCGGCGGAAGCGCCAAGTTGCTGGCGCAACAGATCGGCGAAGCCGCTGATATGACGAAGCGGCGCCCGCAGATCGTGAGACACGGAATAGCTAAAAGCTTCCAGCTCCTCGTTCACAGCGGTGAGATCGTCGATCAATTGTTGCCGGCTTTCGTAAGCGGTTGCGTTACTCATCGCAGCCGCGATGAATCCCGCGATCAATTCGAGCGTCTTCGCGTCTAAGGCGCTGAACGACTGTGGCTTGTCTGAGAACACATTCAGCACGCCGCAGGCTCTGCCGTCGCTGCTGCGAAGCGGCACCAGAATCGCACTACGGGGTTGTGCCCCCGGAGAGCGCGCCGCATCACTCGCAGGGACCGCGGATTCGGCGGCGGCGGGAACGCCGAGATCATCGCAAATAATGTCCTCGCCGCGCTGGAAACAATCCGCCGTGAGTTGAGCGAGGGTCTTTCGCCCCAGATCGGAACCCGACGCCGCGCTGCCGCTTGCAGCTCGCAGCACCAACCGATCGCCTTCTGCGATCTCAATACTCGAACCCGTCGCGCCCGTCAGCTCTTGCGCGCTCTCCGTCCCCATCTGCATGATGCGGTCGAAATCGAGCTCTGTCCGAATGATCTGACTTTGCGTGTTCACCATCGCGCCGAGTCGCTTCGCATCGCGTCGCAATTCTTCTTCAAGCCGTTGCCGTGCGTGCATTTCACGGCGAATCGTAACGACCGCGACGGCGAGCAGGAGCCCATCGAGCAGGGCTGCGACCAGCACGATCGTGACCATGTTCGCGGCGCTCTCCGCGGCGCGGCGCTGCCGCTGTTCGAGCAGCCCGCGCTCGGTTTCCTCGATCGCGCTCGCGATCTCTCGCACGTCCTTCATAGTCTCGCGGCCGCGTCCGGTTTCAAACAGAACTCGTGCCGGTTCGACGCCGCCCGACTGCCGAAGCTGTGTCGCTTCTTTGAGGAAGGCGATCTTCTGGTCGAACTTCTGCTTGAGTGAGGCGACGCGTGTCTGCTGGGCCGGGTTATCGCGCGTCAGGGTCGCGACGTTTTGGAGCGATGCACTCGAGTCGATAAAGTTCTTTTCTTGCCGTTCGAGGTAGCTGCTCTCGCCGGTGAGGAGATAGCCGCGCACGCGGGCTTCGGCATCGGTCAGAGCGCCGAGCGCTGCATTCAGTTGGGTGAGGGCTTCATAGGTGTGAGCGACCATGCGCGCGGTCTCGTTCGCCTGACGGACCCTCTGGTAGGAGAGCGCGCAAACCGCGCTGATCACGAGAAGGGTAAGAAGCGCGCCCGCCGCAATTTTCGTCTCGAGCTTCGCGCGCATCTCAGCCCAACCTTACAGTGGCTGGTGGCGAAGGAGAGAGCGAGATGATGCCGGTGGCGAGCGACACCCACTCCTTCATCAGCACTGCGATCCAGAGGGGTTTATGCATTTTATCCGCAGATTTCAGCACCCTTGATCCCCACAGATTCAAAGAAACAAACAGGCGTCGATTTTTCTCCCCGAACAGTCTGTGTGAATCTGTCTAATTTGTGGACGCTTCCTCTCCATTTTTATCCGCAGATTTTCAGCACCCTCAATTCCCGCAGATTCGGAACACCTTCCGGAAACTTTTCGACGCCCTCCTATGAAGCGATGAAGTCACCAAGCGGGCCGTCTTGCGCTTTCCGCTGCTGGAGGTGGCGTGTTCCCCATCATCTTGAGCTCGGGTCAGGCGGCTGTTTGGACGGAATGCATTTGTTTTCCGGAGCGCGTCATTCGATGACCACCGTCAACACATTCCGCAGATCGTGCGCGATTCTGAGCATTTCTCGGATTTTTGTAGGGCAACGATTCCTCGTTGCCGGGCGCAGAAGCGGCAGGCAAGAATGCCGCCCTACAATTCAGCCTGTGGCGCGACCTTTTAGGTTGCGATTTTCTGGGACGCGCGCTGTCGCGCCAAGGACGACACGGAGGTCGCCCCTCCCCCGCCGCCAAATAATCAATTCAGCAACAATCTTACTTTCGTCGGAGTCAACTGCGCGCCGGGCAGATCGGCAGTTTCGTTTTGGTCGTTGAAGTTGAAATAAGTCACCAGCGTCTGACCGTGTGCAGAAGGGGCAAAGATTCCCGTGGCTAAGAGAACCATTAACGCAGCGAGCAAAGGCAGAAGCCGGCGTGGCAAATTCCTTTCTCTGCCCAACTTTGCGACGGACGTATCGATTCTAGTAATCCAAGACGATCCCGGGGGAATGAAAGCTTTGAATGTCTTCACAATGATGCCTACTGACGCAGGGGACAATGATCCGATCAAACTCGTTGAAAAGTGTCAAGAAAATTAGATCCCGGTTCAACCACGGATGAGACACAGATTCTAAATAGACGTGCCTATAGGTTTACCGCAGATTTGTAGGGCAAGCGCTCCCGCTTGCCTGATCGAATTCACGGGGTGGCAAGCGGGAGCGCTTGCCCTACAGCGACTCATTTTGTAGCGCGATCTTCTGAGATGCGCCCTGTCGAATCCATGGACGACACGGAGGTCGTCCCTCCACCGCCGCAAAATGAACGCTCCACGGATTACGCAGAATAATCCGGAGCAGAACCAGGCAAGCGGGAGCGCTAGCCCTACAATTTTCACTGCCCGGCTGCGGCGATGATCGGCGTGAGCAGCGCCCGCTCTTCTGGCAGCAGATTCGCCGCCGCGAGATTTCGAGCGTCGTTACGCGCGCCATCCTTCCAACCGTTGGCATCGAGGGCGGCGGCGCGCACCGCGAGCGCTCCCGGCGGTTCCGCGCCCGTCGCCCGCACACCAGAGAATGCCTGTAGCGCCGCGGCGGTTTTGCCCAGGCGCAACCGCGCCAGACCAAGAAGCTTTCGCGCATCCCAATCCGCCGGTCGTTGCGCAACAAACGTCTGCGCCTCTTGTTCCGCGCTTTCCACTTCCGCCGGTGAGGCGCCGAGCAGAAGCCGCAAATACGCTTCCGCCTGACGCGCTGCGGTATCGTCTGGCCAGACACGTGCGATCTCAGCCGCGCTCTTCCGCCAAACGCAGCCGCGCGGCGTAGGCCGGGCGCATCTTCGGCGATGACTGGAGCGCGTGCGCATACGCGGAATCCGCGATTTCGGCGGCATCATGGCGTTCAGCGTAACTGCCGAGGGCGAAGAGCGCGAGCCGCGCGCGGCTAAACCCACCACAGAAATCCGCGCGCTGTTCAACCAGGTGCGCCGACACGAGAACGCGCCCGATAGTCGACGTATGTTGAACTACGGAACGTCAACGAGAAGCGGCCTTTTTAAATCTCACGTGTCGCCGCGTCTTTGGTTATACCCCGCCCCCCGACGAGGAAAAATGGTCGTCGAACGTCAATGACACCCTGATCGGAGTTCCGGCCCTTCAGCCCTTCCCGGAACTCCGATCTCCCCCACAATGGATGTCGTTCCCCAACCCATCGAAGCGTGAGCCTGTTCAGTGCCAGGAAACGGAATATCTCCATTAGATTAACCGCCCGGCTTCGTCTCGCCGCCACGGTTGAATGAGCGTGAGGAAACTAATTCGCGATCATCCGCCGCAGTGGTTCTTCGGGCTCGGAGCAGACACGAGCGCGCCGATCCCGCAGCACGTCGATCTCGCTATTTTTGCGTTTTCCGCTCGATCAATCCCGGGAGCATTCGGGCGAAATCGGCGTCGGCAGTTTGCGCCGATGCCGGGTCCATGGACATGATCGCCAACTCCATAACTTGCTGGCCCATGTTGCGGACGCCGTCGCGCACCGCGCGCCAGCGGCCGGCCAACGCCCAGTCGGGCTGAACCCCGGGCGGAAGCGCGAGGTCGGGCCGGGCTTCGTTCGTGCGCCGGTCCTCCTGCAAACAGAAAAACGTCTGCGCGAATACTCGCTCACGACCGTTCGTGGTCTCGAAATCGACTCGGCGAAACGGGAGCACGAATCCGTCGCCCGCCTCGAGCGTGCGAACGCTGCCATCGCTAAGTGGGCGCCAACCCTGGCTCGGTAGACAAATATCCGGCCGATGCGCCCGGGCCCGGACCACGCTTGCTCCGCCGGGGTTCCAGCGAAAGAACGAGAGGAAGCAGCGCTCAGCCGGCCGGCCAACGGCCCCGTCTCTCCATGTCACTTCCTGGCCTTCATCGAACCGCAGCGTATTCTTCACGCCTTCATCGATATGAAGATCGCGAAATCCGGCGGCGTTGTCCGGCCACCGAACGGTCCACTGCGGCACGGACGGCATTGCGCGCTCGTGCATCCGATACCAGCTTTCGACGCCGCACTCGACGAGGAAGAGCCAAGCTAGAGCAAAGTAGAAAGTGAAAAGCGGAAAGTAGAAAGTGGAAGAAAGAGAGCGGAGATCAGAGGTCAGAGGTCGGGGTTCAGATGTCGAAGGTGAATCTGCGATTTCTACTTTAGATCTTCTACTTTCTACTCTAATTCCGAGCCGCCAGGCGAGCACCATTGACGCGACGAAGACCACCGCCACAATCGAATAACCAGCCAGATCGTGCCAGCGATCGACGGCTTCGACGCCATCCTCAGCCGCGATCCAAACCAGAATGAAGGCGCGTCCGAAATTCGCGAGAAATGCCACGACCAGCGCGGCCAAAACGAGCACAATTCTGCGCGCGGTGGAAAGGCGCTTGAGTTCGCCGAAGAGGAGACCAATCATGAGCGAGGTCTGGAGCGAACGAACGCCGCTGCAAGCTTCGTTCACACCGACGACACCGCTATTTACACGAATGAGATTCCCTTCGAACTGCGCAGGAATTCCGAGCAGGTTTAGCGCTTCGGAGGCGACGGCCGCAACGATCCGCATCAGCCCCTGGACGACCGGTTCTTCGATTGCGGAAACCCACGGGACCGCGACAAGGAAGAAAAGGATTGGAAACGCGAAATGCCGCAGCCAGGGAGTGCCCCCGGCGCGCCAGATGATTGCGAGGGTAATGGCTACGACGCAACCTGCGTGCAACCAGCCCAGCGGCCGCCAATCTGGGTTCGCGACTTCGAACAGTCGCAGCGGGAAGATGAGCAACAGCGAAGAAATTGCGATCGCGCCAGCGATGCTCGTTTCTATTTTGCCCTTCCTACTTTCACTTTTCACCGGCCGATCTTCCCAGCGCAGGTAGAATAGATAGAGGGCAAAGAACGGCACGAACCAGCCGTAGTTATATTGCTCGTTGATCGACCACTCGCCGCTCAGGTGCCGGCAAAGAACGAGCCAAAGCGTCACGAGACCGAGCGCGAGCAGGACGGACCGGAGCCAACTGAATTGGACGGCGACGGGTGCTTGGTTGTGTTCTAAGGCAGCGTGCAAAATATTTGGCCTGCTCTCAAAGTAGCGCGAGCGTCTCGCTTGCGTCCACTCATCCTGAGCGCAGCGAAGCAAAGTCGAGACCGGACTTGCGTGGTCCAACTTGGGGTAAGGATGCGCGATCTCCTCGACTTCGCTCGGGATGACATGCTTACTGGGCCATTTATGAGATGGCTTCTCATAATTGCGTTTGCGTCTATGCCGGCGTGCGAAAGTCGCCATAGCCAGGCAGTTCGCGCCACCATTGCCAGCCTCGAAGGCGAGGGGACAGTCTGGCATCGACACCACACAGAGGCGGAACCGCTCTCAACCGCTTCGTTAATCGCGGCGGGCGACAAACTGGAACTCCGGCGCGGAAGCATCGCGGCAATATCGCTGGTCCCCGGAATCTTTCTCCAAATCGGAGATCAAACAGTTTTGAGTATCGAGCAACTCGCGATCCGGAAAGATGGCGACGCGATGGAAGACGCAGTCAAGGCGCGGTCCGCCACGATCCGCCTGGAGCGGGGCCGGATTCGGGTCTTGATGCCGAAGGCTGCGCGACACCGTTGCGAAGTGCGCATCCAAACGAATTCCGGAGTGTTAGCCGCGACGCGCAATTCTCTCTTTTCGATCGTGGTCACCGAGCAGATCACGCGGATTGTTTGTGTAAACGGGAACGTCGACTGGAACAACGCGGTGAGCGGGGAGCGGACGACCATCGCACCCGGTTTTTATCTGGACGCCGGGAGTCAGGAGCGAGGGACGGCCGTGCGAGCCGAGCTTGATGAGGCCGCCGAGCGCGAGGTCGAGGCGATTTACGACGCAGCCGGTTCTCTTGAAAAAATCGCCGCGGAAATGCGAGCAGCCCCGATCCGCTGGCACTGAGAATCTGCGCTTTCTGATGGCCCGCCCGGAGGGCAGACGAGCCGCATTAATATTCTTGCGTCGTGTCATGCGAGTTCTACAATCGCGAGCGTTTAGCAAAGATCGGCACGGAATCTGCCTTTTACAGGCCTACACCGCCGCTCAGAAAGAGAATTACCATGAATACTGCATTAAAATCGCTCTCGGCAATCTTTGGCTCCGCAGTCTTGCTCCTGGCAAATTTCGCCGTAACTGCGGCGAATGCTGCTCCGTTGAAAGAAGCTAAAGTCACCCAAGTAATCGAAGACGTGAAATTGCTTCCCGGCCAGAGCGCTCCGCGCCCGGCAGCGGTGAGCGACACGGTTACGGGGGACACAGCAGTTCGCACCGGCGTTAACTCCCGCTCGGAACTGACCTTCACCGATCTCACGATTACGCGCCTCGGTGCGCAGACGATCTTCAGCTTTCACGATGGAACCCGCACGATTGACTTGGGTGGCGGCGCAATCCTTCTAACGGTTCCTAAAAAATCAGGCGGCGCAAAGATCAAGACCGCCGCCGTGACCGCGGCGATCACAGGAACGACAGTGGTGTTCGAGACGCACAATTTCCCGAAAGATGTTGGTTACCATGCGGATTCGGATTTCAAGGCGGACGCGTGGTACAAATTTATGGTCCTGGAAGGCGAGGCGACCTTTTGCCGAAAGAATCATCCGAATGAATGCGTCCGCGTGGGAGCCGGTCAGATGATTATGGGCAAGGCAAGCGATCCTCTGGGCACGCCCGTCAGCTTCGATGTCGCCTCCTATCTGGCGAGCAACGCTTTCATCACCGGCTTTGGACCTCTGCCTCAGGCAACGCTGGATCTTATCAGAGTGACGGCGAACGGACAAAACGGTCCGCTTGTGGACGGGTCCACCGCCAGTTTGAATTCCCTTCCCCCTGGTCTCCTGGCCGGCAATGTCAACACCCTCAATAACTCGGTCGGGAGCATCAACCCCTCCAACACATCGCATGATTCGGCTGTCTCAGGGGAGCAGGACGAAGTGGTGATCTGCCACAACGGGCAGACCCTGACCTTGCCGCGCCAGGAGGCGGAGAAGATTCTAAGTAAGAATTTTCCCGGGGATCACCTCGGTCCCTGCACCAACTAGCTTCGGTCGGTCGCAAAAGGCTTTCTCCTTTTGGCTTCGCTTCTCCGTGCATCTTCGCCGCTTCACGAATCTCGCCTCCACGCTGGCAAGCGCGATTTTTTTTACTACCTGGATCGCGCACGGCCAGGAAGTCCTGTTGACCGACGCCGGGACGCAATCAGTTCCCGACTTCCGGCTCAGCCCGGCTTCGGTCGCGCGCGTGGATGGAAAGGAAAATCTGTCGTTCGGACAGATGGACGCGAAGGAGTCGTTACCAGAAGGAAGCGTTGATGGGAAAGAACAGTTGCCCGAGGACTCACGTGCAAGTGTTGAGGTCACTGGGGGAGGGAGCGAGGCGTCGGTGGCGCGCCCGTTCAAATATTCGTTTCGACTGACCCTGCGCGGAATTTATGATGACAACATCAACCTGACGGAGAACAATCGGCTCTCCGATTATTACTTCGCGATTGAACCCGGGATCACGGTTGGCTTTGGCGATGTCATCAACCGGCAGGAGAATTATGTGCGCCTCGACTATGCGCCCAGCTTCTTCATTTATTCCGATCACTCGGAGCGTGACGCCGTGCAGCACCTGGTCCGGTTAGATGGGCGCTATCGTTTCCGCCGTCTTACGCTCGACTTCAGTCAAGACGTGCAACTTCTTGACGGGACTGACCTCAGTACGACGACAACCTCCGGAAACATCGGCAACTTTGTTAATCTGGACGTGAGCAGCCCAACGCGGGTGAATATTTTCACAACCCATCTGGATGCGAATTATGAATTGGGCGGGAAGACCTTTCTGACGGGTGGATTGACCTACACCAACGTGGATTACGAGACCTTGATCAGCTCCCGCTATTACGCCGGCAACATTTTCATTAATTACAACTACAGTCCGAAGCTCGTGATCGGGGTCGGCGGGAGTGGCGGCTACACCGACGTGGATTCACCGAATCCCGATCAAACATTCGAGCAGGCGAATGTGCGCGTGAGCTATCAGGCCACCGGAAAGATCAGCCTGAACGCATCGGCGGGCGTCGAATTCAGACAATTCCAGGATAGCTCCCGTGGCGGATATACTTCTCCTGTTTATGAATTGGGTGCGACTTATCAGCCATTCGATGGCACGACGCTTTCCCTCACCGGCAGTCGTCGCTCCCTCGCCTCAGCCGTGCTCAGTAACCAGGATTATGCGGCGAGCAGCATCATCTTCGGAGCTCGGCAGCGTTTCCTGCAGCGCTTCTTTGTTGGGGTCACCGCAGGCTACGAAAACTCGGAGTACTTTACTACCATCGGGGGCGGCTCGGCCAGCCGGAGCGACGACTACTTCTTTGTTCAGCCGGCGGTTGACTTCGCAGTCACTCGATTTTGGACGGCGGGCCTGTACTATCTCTATCGAGAAAACGACAGCTCACTGAATGGCTTTAGCTTTTATGACAACCAGGTCGGCGTCCGGAGCTCGCTTAGCTTCTGAACTGTTCAACGCTTGCTTGAGCCACATCCGGCGCTCCGCCGTGGGACTGGCACGTCGCGGCGCCAAATCAAGCTGTGCGTGGCTGCTCCTGTTTGTCGTCAGGAATGTTGACGGCCAGAGTCCCTATACGGCTGAGCCACCCAAGGCTGCGGTCTCCGTCCCGACTGCCGCGGTTGCCCCACCAGCCGCGCCAGCGAATCCAACTACCGCCACCACCACAGTTAGCGCACCGAGCGGTTATCAGCTCAGTGGTAACGATATGATTTCGGTGGAAGTGTTCGGCGAAGACGATCTCCGAACGACGGGACGTTTGAACGCGGAAGGCAACGTCAGCCTGCCACTCATCGGTTCGGTTCGCCTCGGTGGTCTCACCTTGACGCAGGCGAGCGCGCGTGTCACGGAACTGTACGCGCGTGATTATCTCGTTAATCCGAAGGTCAATGTCTTGTTGGCAGGATATGCGAAGCGTCGCTTTACGGTCCTTGGGCAGGTCAATCGTCCTGGGACTTTTGAAATGCCTGAGACCAGCCCGGGTGGGATTGACCTGATGGAAGCGATTGGAATGGCGGGCGGTTATACACGGATTGCTGCGCCCGAACGAGTGAGTGTGCGCCGGCGCATCGGGAGCGGCGCGGAAGAGGTCGTGCGGGTGAACGCCAAGCGCGTGGAACGCGGCGAAGCGGGGGCGAAAGGCTTTCGCGTGCAGCCGGATGACACCATCACCGTCGGCGAAAGTATTTTCTAGGCGGGCAGCACGACACTAGCTTCCATGCGATGCGAGTCATTCGCAGGCCGAGACTCGCGGCTGGGACATGAGAATATCTAATGAACCATTTCGCTAAAAACGGGGAGACGTCAGTAAGCGCGCGGGAAGCACCCGAATCGTTGGCGCCATCGACCTCTGGTCCCATCTTCTCGACCACGACTGGCGCCTCGATCGACGGGGGCGCTGGCGGGAGCGGGTTCGATTTCCGGCGTTTTTGGGAAGCTCTCGTCGAACGGCTCTGGGTTGTCGTCGTCTGCGTGTTAGCAGGATTGTTTTTAGGGATCGGCTATCTCGCTCGCACACCGAAGCTCTATCAAGGGCATATCGTGCTGGAAGTTGACGTGCAGGAGCCCAGCATCGTCACCGGTCAGGATAGCGCGACACGAATGCAAACCGCTTTTCTAGCCAGCCAGGAAGCGATGCGGACGATCGAACAAAACCTGACGAATCGCAGCCTGCTCGCGCGCGTCGTTCGGGCGGAAGGTCTGGCCGAAGATGGAGGGCGCGCCCTGCTCGGGAGCACCGGCCAGCCTGCTACGCCAAAGCCTCAGAGCACCGCCACGCCCGCGAGCGCATCCCCTGCGACCTTCGGACCGGTTCAGGCTTCCTATACCCCGACGGAAGAAGGGCTGGCCGGCGCACTCTCCGGCATGGTCCGGCCTGTGATCAGGCGCGGCACGCGCTTGATAGATTTATTCGTTGTAAATCGCGACCCGGCGATGGCGCAGCGCCTGGCGGATGCGGTCGGGCGCGAATACATTCGGAGTGCGATCGAGCGGCGCGCCTCCTTCAGCCAGGAATCGCTTCGGTATTTACTTGAGGAAGAGGAGCGACTGAAGGTAAACCTCCAAAAGAGCGAAGCCGCGGTCGCGGAGTACAAGGAGAAAACTCCGGATGCGCTCCAGCTTGGGGGCGGAGTCGCCGCGACTGGCAGTCAAACCGGCGCCGGAGCCGGGAGTGGTGGAAGCCGCGGTGGGCTCGTCGAGGACAAGCTCCAGGAATTAAGCACCAGAATTGCGGCCGCAAAATCTGAACGTTTACGCCTCGAAGGCGAGCTCGCGCAGGTGCGGGAGGCCGGCGAGAACGTGGACGCGCTCGTAGCCGTTCCCAGTATCGCGGCAGCCGCAACTGTCGGAGATCGACGCCGGGACGTGGCCCAAGGAGAAGCTGCGGTTGCGAGTCTCGCGCAACGTTACAAGGAAAAGCATCCGAAAATGCTCGCCGCGCGGGCCGCGCTCTCGGAGGCCCGGGCTGCGCTGAAGCGGGAGGTTCTCGCTCAGCCAGCGGTCCTGAAAAACATACTCGCGCAGGCGCACACCACGGAAGCGAATCTGGGCACCGGCGCGCAAGAACAGGAAAAAGCAGCGCACGCGCTGAATAAGGCCGCGATCGGTTATCAGGAACTCGCGCGGCAGGCCGAAACCGATCGCGCACTTTACGAAAGCGTCCTGCGCCAGATCAAAGAGACCAATCTCACAAAGGATGTAAAGACGAACGCGGTCAGCGTCATCGAGCGTTCCCCGGTTGCTCACTCTCCGATTAGTCCGAACCCGAAGAAGTCGATTACGCTCGGTTTACTTGGAGGTCTGGCGCTCGGGCTCGCGTTTGTATATGCCGCGGACCTTCTCGACCGCTCGATCAAAACGGTTGATCAGGCGGAAGCAACTCTTGGCCTCCCGGTTCTGGCTGCGGTGCCGGAGATTGGCAAAGGGGACGCCTTGGCCGATGCCGACCCGAACACCGCGCCTGCCGGAGCGAGTTACCGCCTGGTGGCGGAAGCGCCGGAAGGTCCCGCCGCCGAGGCGTTCCGAAATCTGCGGGCGTCGCTCTCTCTTCTCGGTCCCGAAGCGGAGCGCAAGGTTTTTCTCTTCACCAGCGCACTGCCGAACGAGGGCAAGAGCTTCTCGAGCGCGAATTACTCTCTCGCGCTCGCGCAGCAGGGACATCGGGTGTTGCTGATTGACGGCGATCTTCGTCGGCCGAGCCTCCACAAAATTTTTCGAGGGACCGATTCAGAGGCGAAGCCGGAGAACGTTAAAGGCGTCGTCGATTATCTGGTGGGAGCCACGGACCTGCAAAGCGCTGTGCAAAATGTTTCCGCTGGTCGACTCGAGATCGCCGCCGGGGAAAAATCGACGTCGGTCGCGGGCCAGTTGTCGGTCATGCCCGGAGGACGCCGCGCGCCGAATCCGGCCGAGCTCCTAAGCGGACCCTCCTTCGGTCGATTGATTGCGGAAGCTGCGCGCTCATTCGATCGTGTCGTCATCGACAGCGCCCCTGTCCTGGCGGTGAGCGATACGCTTCTCATGACCCCGCTGGTGCAAACGGTTTGCGTGGTTGTGCGGGCGAACCGGACCCCCAGGAACGCAGTGCAACGCGCCCTCGGAATGCTGATGGGAGCGGGAGGGCGCCCTGCGGGTGTCCTTCTCAATCGGCTCCCGAAGCGACGTGGTGTCGGCTACTACTACTACTACGCTTCGCCCGGGTATGGGAAAGGCGAAGGTTCCTACTCGGGCGGGTATCGTGACAGGAATGCGTCCGCCACGCCTGCGGGTTCTCGCCGCACGTAGCGCAAACGTCCCGCTTGCGACGGCTTCGCCCACTAAGAACGGCAAGTTAGGAAACTTGCCCTACAAGCGCTGACTGCGTCGCCAGCTTTGCCGCTGTTAAAACCGGCAAGTTAGGAAACTTGCCCCACGCTCAGCGAGAACGAGCCTGTTTGTTTTCGCTCCATTGCACACTGCCCCAGCAGACGCCCAGATAGGTGGCAACATACAATTGCAACGAAGCGATCTGGAGCGGAAAATCGACTAGCGCGTGCAGGGCGGTTGCCAGCAGAGCCAGGATCATCGCTAACAGGAAGAGGCGCTGTCGCGGCCGCCAGTTTGTCTCGCGTCGCCAGTGGGCCAGGGCAACGATGATTCCACCGAAAAAGAGAATCGCCCAAAGTGCGCTGCCGAGCCAGCCCCACTCGTTCAGCGTTTGCAGGTAATCTTCGTGGAGAAAACGCCAGACACCCTCAAGGCTCTGGCCTCCGATTTGCGAGAAATAGGGGAAGACAACACGGAAAGTTCCCGGCCCAAAGCCAAACACCCCGGCCGGTCCCACGCTCGCCAGAGCCGCGCGCGAAGCCATCCAACGGGCATCGTGCATGACAGTGGAGGTGAGTTCACGCCAGCGGCCGAGAGATTGATCCAGATGGCTCGTGGATAAGATCGCGATCACCGCTAATCCGAGGACGCCTGCGACAAGCAGCGCGTTGGAGAGGCTTGTCCTTTGCTCCTGGGACGACGTTATCCTCCGGAAATACAGTCCCAAGGCGAGGAGAAGCGCGGCAGTGAGGACCTGTCCCATCCGCGAGGTGTTGGCGAGCGCGCCTGCTACAACCAGAAGGCAGAGCACCACTGCGAGTGCGCGCACATGCGGCGCGGTTTTTCGTTGGAAGCCGCGGAGGACCAAGGTTGCCGCGGGAGGCAGAACGAGGTTCAGATAGGCGCCCGCGTTTCCATGGTAGTAGTAAGTCGCGAAGAAGCTTGCCGGTTGCCAGTTGCCGGATTGTTTCCAGAAGGAAGCTTCTGCGCCGGTCGCTTTCTGCAGCAGCCCCAAAAGGGCGATCGAAGCGCCCACCGCCGCGAGTGTCCACCAAAGCCGCAGGAGCCAGACACGATCCTGCGCCAGTTTGCTCACGAAAAAAAGCACGCCGAGGAGCAACGTCACCCTGATCATCGACGCGCTGCTGATTGCGGCATCGACCGAACCGGGGCCGGCTTCCAGCCATGGCCTGCACGGAATGAAGACGAAGAAATCCGGGTCGTAAACGGAGCGGGCATTCCATGTCATCCACCATCCAAAGAGCACGAGTGCCAAGCCGGCGAGAGCAGCGAGCGGAGGCAGGCTCAGAATACGAGGCGGCCGGCTGGAGTTCCCCGATCTGCTGGCTCTCCGACGGCAAATCCGCAGGAGCAAAGCCGAAAGCGCGAGGACAAGGACGAGAGCAAGGACGCGATTCAAGATTCGAATCGTGTCAGGCGTGGTGCAGCCGTAGGCCCACGGCGCATAGATAAGCGCGGCAAGAAAGAGCCAGCGCGCCGCGTCACGAACGAGACCTTGTGCAGTGATGTCCACCAGCGACGCACCTTACATGGACTCAGGCGGAAAATGCGAAGTAGAAAGTAGAAAGTAGAAAGTAGAAAACGCTTTGCCGAGAACTCGCGAAACGCGCACCGACCATGTGCTCGCTCGTTAAAAGTAGAAGCAGAAAGCTATTCTTTCAGCTTTTTGCCGATAGTGGTAAAGATCGCCAACAATTCGGATGCTTCCTTGTGGAGGTCCGTTGCTGAGGCGTTGGCAGAGATGCCAGAATCAATCAGCAGCTCGATCCAATATTGCGTTTCCGCAGCTTCCTTTTGCACGGTCCCAATCTTGTTCGCGAAGTCCGCGCGCGATACGCCTCGATTTGCTTCGCGATAATTCGCCCCGATTGAAGTCGCAGAACGTAGAAGCTGCCGAGCGAGCACATCGGCCGCGCGTCGTCGGTAAACGCGCGCAAAGCATGATGACGGCGAGGCTAAACCGCTTCGTTCGTTCCTCCAAGTCCTTGTTCATTCTGTCTCCTACTTTCTACTTCCTAATTTCTCCTTTCTCTTTCACCGCCCCTTGCCGAACAAGACCGTGTAGATCGTCTTGAGGACGATCATCGCATCGAGCTTCAGCGAGTAATGACGGATGTAGTAAAGGTCGTATTTCAATTTCTCCATCGCATCGTTCTCGCTCTCGCCGTAAGGATAATTCACCTGCGCCCAACCAGTGATGCCAGGCTTTACGAGGTGCCGAAAATGATAAAATGGAATGATCTTCTCGTAGCGTTCCGCGCACCTGATCCACTCGGCGCGCGGACCGATTAGACTCATTTCGCCTTTCAGCACATTCCAAAGTTGCGGCAGCTCGTCGAGTCGCAGCTTGCGCAGGTACCATCCGAGTCGGGTGACACGAGGATCATCGCTCCGGGTATAAATGTCACCGGCGTCCTCCTCGGTCCGCGCGAGCATGGTGCGGAATTTGAAGAGAGTGAATGGCTTGTTATCCCGGGATACGCGCGTCTGACGAAAGATCGCGGGTTTACCGTTGATCATCCAGATGGCGATCGCAATCACGCCGAAAAATGGAGCCGCCAGGAGAAGGAGGACGGAGGAGAGAAAAATATCACCAACGCGCTTGATGTAATGGTAGGGCGACATTTGCGCGAGTTGGAAACCGGTTTGCAGCGGCCAGAAAGGATCGATCGAATGCATTGGCACGAAGCGCCAATGGGCCTCGTAAAAAGACTCCAGCGTGTAAACGCGTGATTGCAGAAACTGTGTGCGAACAAGTTGCTCCAGCAGATGGGGGGAGAGTTTATCCACTTGTTCGGCGAGGATAACGCCGCTATAGCGCTCCGTCAGGTTACGCAGCTTGGTGGCCAAATCGCCTTCAATCACCGGCGACCCAGGGCCGGCGATATGTTGTCCTATCCGCTGGCGATCCAGATCGACGAATTCCAGCCGCTGCCGATTAGGGGACTTAAGATATGTATCATAGAATTGAGCCGCCAGCTCGCCGGCTCCGACGACGAGAAAGGCGTTGCGGGCGGCCATCTTCCAGATTGATCGGCTAACCAGGCGTCGATAGAAAATCGAGATCGGGAGAAAGGCGACGAAGCTCGCGAGCAAGACACCGCGGCTCGGTCTTATCGCGCGATTGAAGGCCGCGGCGGAATAGATCACGAGCGCGCCGAAGAGCAACGCAGCTATGACCGCGAGGATGTGTTCAGCGGTGTACGACAGCGACCGCATGTCGATATTCCGGTTGTAACCACCGATCGCGACCAGCGCCGCGAGAATGACAGCCAGCTGAAGGAAATTGAAAACGAAAAATTGGAAAGGCGATTCGTAGAAGGCGTCTCCGCGGGCAATAATCGTCAGGCCATAGATTCCGACCCACACCAGTATATCGAGAAAGAGCAGCAGCAGCGCGGGCGCCCACTCCCGCTTGGCGGTCGCGAAGGCGGCGCGTTTCGACGAGGTCCCGCGAACCTCGCGCCTGATTTGCGGCTCGAACTTGGCGCCACTGGCGAGAACATTACGCGATGCTTCTAGAACGTGATCGGTAGCGGGCATATTGACTGGTCGATTCACGTTCAGCAATTTCATGGAGCGACCGACCGAGTTTTAGCACAAACCGTGCAGCACTGTCAGCTCTTTTAGAAGCCGGGTTCGACAATGTGGCGCAACTTTCCAAAGTTGCGATCTTCGGGAACGTAAGTTGGAAACTTGCGCCACATAAGAAATGCGTTGTTATATGAGCGGCGGGCGAGCGACGGGATCTCGAAGCTAGGCATCTTCCTCCAGGCCATATCGGATCGTGAGCAGGCGCAGCGAGAGGAGCAGTTCGGCAATCGTTCGCTGCGACGCGTAATACCATCCCGCCCAGCCATCGAAACAAAGACCGCGCCCGAGAAGGAGGTAAACGGGCATGATCACTGGGGCCAGGAACACTCTCAGCCTCAGACGATCGACCGCCGTGAGCTCCTCGCGCCGGGTTGCGAGCAGATGCGTGGCTTCGACGATCGAGTAACGGTCCTGAGACCGAATCCAACGGCTGAGCGGTTTTCGATCGTCGTGGTCGATCTTGAAACGAAGCGGGACGATCGGGCCCGCGATCTGGACGCGGTGTCCATGACCTTCATCGCGGTAAAGCGCGGTTTGCCTTCGATAAAGAACCGTCCTCTGTGGATAGATCGTGGCACGCAGCCGGCGACGGAAAATACAGTAGCGGAATCGCGCCGAGTAACCCGCGACCGCCGGTTCCGGCTCGATCTGCTGAATCTCGCCGCCCAGTTCAGGCGGGAAAATGTAATCGGCGTCGATTGATAAGACCCACTCGGTCTCGATCTGAGTGAGTCCGAAGTTGCATTGCCCGGCGTAGGTGTCGAAGGCCCGTCGCACAATCGAGACGTTGGGATGGCTGGCTGTGGCGAGCGCCGCGGTCTCATCGCTACTGAAGCTGTCGACGAGGAGAACGCGCGGGACCCAGCGCAAGGCATAAAGGCAGCGGGCGATATTGGGCGCTTCGTCATACGTTAAAACCAGCGCGCAAAGCTCAATCATTTAGGCAGGGTAAAGCCCGGGTCCCGGAGCCAATGCGACCGCAAAACTCGAATCACGGCAAGAAGAGTCGCTCGGAATCTGATGGAGTCGAGGTTCGGAAATCCTCGAACCGATGTCGTAAATGCAAAAGGGTTTTTCGAGACAGCCCCTCGCCGTGGGAACGCGTGCCGCTTCTGGAGGGACGCCCTCTGATTCGCCAGTAGTATTTAAGATAGATGCGTGGCTTCCAGCTGCCTAACGGCCGAGGCAGTCGTGGTACATTGCCACCAGCTTTTGTCCCATCCCGGCAATCGAATATCGCTCCCTCGCCAGGGCTGCACCTCTGATCGAGAGCCCCCGAGCCAGTTCCTCATCCTCCAGAATCCGCACGATTGCGTTTGCCAGCGGTTGAGTCTGGGCTGGCACGACGATGGCGGCCTGCGCTTCGGCCAGCTCCGTCGCAATGCCGACGCCATCTGAGACGATGGCCGGAACACCCGCTGCGAGAGCCTCGACGACTGCAATGCCGAAGCTTTCGGAATGTGACGGAAGAACAAAGACGCGGGCAGCCGCCAGCGCATCCAGCTTCGCCTCGCCCGTGAGATATCCGACCCAAACCACGTGCTCGTGTAGTTTCAGCTGTTCCACCTTTGCAGTCAGCTCATCGACCAGTCGGTCGTCGCCGGCACCCGCGACCACAAGCGCGACATTCGGCCTTCGTCGCATAACTTTCCCCAACGTCTCGAGGAGAAGCGGAAGACCTTTTGTCCGATCAATGCGGGAAAGGAAGAGCAGGATCTCGCGCGAACGCAGCTCTGGCCAACGATCGAGAAATCTTGTTGAACGCCCCGCGTTTTGAAAGGCATCGGCATCGACGCCGAGAGGAAGCACGAAGGAGCGATTGCGCAGGCCGAGCATCTCTGTCTCGATCCGCTCCTGCTCGGTGGTAAAATGCAGACCAGCCGCGGAGCGGAGGAGAGGCCGTTCGATAAGACGGAAAGATAATTTTTTCAGTTGTGGTCTCCGGCTTTTCATTCCCCACCTGTTCAGCACGCCCAGTGGCCGAATGATATAGGGCACTTTCTTGCTGCGCGCGCTGCGGGCGGCCGCGATGCTGGTATGAGAAAAGAGCGCGTGGATATGGACTAAGTCATATGCATGGACGTTTCGCTTGAGCCATGAGCTCAGACCGAAGGAGACCTTGTAGAACTCGGTCTGTTTGCGAAAGAAGAAATAGCGGCCGCCCTCCCGCTCGACCGGTATCTCCAGCGGCACCTTCAGCCGCACGCCGGGACCGTCATCGTCTGTCGTCGCCACCTCCGCGGAAACACCGGCGCGCCGGAGAGCACGCAGCATTAAAGGCAGGGCGAAGCTCGGACCGCCATGAACGGGTGAGACAGAGGGAATAACATGAAGCACCCTCATGCAGGGCGCGCCAATCCATCGACCTGGATTTGGTTCCGCTCGATAAAGCTCTCGAGAGCAAACAAACACCAGCGCCGGTACCAACTTTGCAACCGAATCGGGCTTTGCGCTTCAATTCGCTCGAAGACCGGCCGCCATTCTCCCGCGATCCAACTGCGAAATGGAAAGGTGAAGCCCCGCTTGGGACGGTTCCGGACCCATTCCGGAATTTCTGGCACCGCGCTCAACAATAACTGCTTGCCGGGAGCGAGCCGAATTCTGGCGGGCAGGCGTGAGATGGAGGAAATCAATTTTGCATCCACAAATGGCACTCGCAGCTCCAGTCCCCAGGCCATGCTCATGACGTCGGTATCGCGCAGCAACTGATTGCGCATGTAGCGCATGACCTCAAGATAACTGACTTCATCTTCGAGGGTGGGTTGAAAAGGAATGTGAAAATCCTCCGGCTCATCGCTCCAGCTCGTCTGATCGCGGAGATAATGCCGGATCAGCGCAGACGACTCCCGCGGCGTGAAAATCCCACGCATACCCTGGTAAGCACAAAACGTCGTTGGCCGCCCCTGTAGAAATCTTCCCAACCGTCGCTCGCGCAGGGAAGGGGAACTTCGCTCGAGGAACGATCCGAGACCGCGCCGCACCGGCTCGATAAAGTTGAAGGTGCGACTGATTCTGACCATTCGCGGAACAGTTTTGAAAGAGGGATAACCGCCGAAAAGTTCATCCCCGCCCAAGCCGGCGAGCACGACTTTGGTCTCATGTTCGTGAGCGTGCCGGGCGACGCAGAAGGTATTGAATCCATCGATACTCGGTTGATCCGAACGAAGTAAGAATTCGTTGAGCAGAGATTTGGCCATCGTCGAATCCAGCCGCCAGTCGAAATGCTCGGTTCCGAAATGGGCGGCGGTTCGCGCCGCGATTTTACCTTCATCAAATGCGGGATCATCGAAAGAGATGCAAAAAGTTCGCAGTGAGGATTTCTGCGATTGCGAAGCTAGAGCAACGAGGGCGGTGGAATCGATGCCGCCGCTCAGGAAAATTCCGACGGGCACATCACTGACGAGGTGGCGACTGACGCTATCTGTCAGGGCATCGCGCAGGATGGCGGCGGATTCCGCTTCCGTGACGGGATCCGAATCGAAGTTCAGCGACCAATACCGTGTCAGCCGGAGGCGCCCCTTCGACCATGTCGCATGATGCCCAGGGGGTAAGGCGAAGACGTCCTCAATTAAAGTGTCGGGCTCCGGCACAGCGCCAAAGAGGAAGTAGCCATTGAGCGCGCGCGAAGACAGGGTGCGAGGGACGAGATCGGAGCTAAGAAGGGCGCGAACCTCGGAAGCGAAAACGAGAGTTTCGTCCTGCTCTGAATAGTAGAGCGGCTTTACCCCCAGGGGACCCCGCGCGAGAAAACAGGATTGGAGTCGCTCGTCCCAAATCGCGAGCGCGAACATTCCTTCAAGCTCGCGCACACAATCGGGCCCATAGCGTTGATACATTTTCAAGACCACCTCGGTATCCGACGATGAAACGAAGACCTCACTTTGCTCCTCCAACTCCGCTCGGAGCTGAGCGAAATTATAAATCTCGCCGTTGAAAACGATCCGCAGTCGACCATCTCCCGATGACATCGGCTGATGGCCCGCAGCGCTCAGATCGATGATCGCCAGTCGGGTATTCGCAAGCGCAACGACGCCGTCCTTTCGCACGAAGATTCCGCGATCATCAGGCCCGCGATGGCGCAGGCAATCCCGCATCCGCTCCATCCGCCGAGAAATCTCCTCGGCTCCGAGATTACTGCCAACAATGCCCGCGATGCCGCACATGGAGGGGAAAGTGGAAAGGAGAAAGTCGAAAGGAGAAAGGGAGAAACTTCATCATCCGAATCCTTTTTTCGTAGCGTAAACGACTCTCACCTTCTGCTTTCTACGTTTCACTTTCTACTTTGCATTTTCTAATTTGGCTTGGCTTCCTCAGCTCTTTCCCCACGGAGTTTCAGTTGTTTGCCGGCAGCGGTAAAGATTGCCAGGAGTTCGGAAGCCTCGTTGTGCAAATTCGCAGATTCGGGCGTTCGTGCGAGCGCAGAATCGATCAATAGTTCAAGCCAGTACTGCGTTTCAGCGGCTTCTTTCTGAACAGTTCCAATCTTATGAATAAATCTGCGCGGGAAACGCCGCGATTTGCTTCCCGGTAATTCGCTCCAATGGAAGTCCCTGAACGAAGTAGCTGTCTTACCAGGACATCAACTGCGCGATCTCGCGGCAGCTGAGAACAGAAGCGAATGATCGCCAGCGCGAACCGTTTTGTTCGTTGCTCCAGATCTTTCTCCATAATTCCACTTTCTACCTTCTACTTTCCACCTCCCCCTCCCACTTCCTCCAGGTTCTCCCCGACCGTGCGCTTGAACTGCTCATAGCCGTAGGCTTCCAGCACCCCGCGTCGCAGCTCTTCGGGGCTCCGGAGGATTTTGAGTGGATGGGATCGCTGGAGGATTTGCGTCAACGCGGTTTCTATCTCTGCAACATTATCGGGATCGACGAGCACCCCGAGCCTGCCATTCAAAACCGCATCCACCGAACCGTCCTTGTTTCCGGCGACGACCGGTTTTCCGCAACTCAAGGCTTCGAGGAATACAATTCCGAAACCCTCTCCTTTGCTCGGCATCGCAAACACGTCGCACAGATTGTAGAACCCCGAGAGCTCGTGATCGGGAATATAGCCCGCCAGGGTAACGCAACTCTCCAGTCGCAATTGTTTAATGAGGGCTTCAATCCGAGCGCGATCGGGTCCCCGGCCTCCAATGATATAACGAACATTGGGCACGACGCGGAGTATTTTCGGCAATGCACGGAGAACCTGATCGTAACCCTTGTAGCTTTCCTGGCTGTCAAGCCGGGCCACGGTCAGGATCACCGGCTGATCCGCGGCAAGCCCAAAGCGCTGGAGAAGGAAGTGCGGCTTGGGCGCCGGCTCAAACGCCGCGGGATCGACAGTGTTCGGAAGCAGTCCCACCTTTTCCTGCGCTAAGGAAAGCTCGTCGATCATGCGGTCACGCGTGTAGTGGCTGACCGCAATCAACCGATCGGCGCACCGGAGCGCATGACGAAGCTGCCGATCTTTCAATCCCCAGACATCAACGCCATGTGCCACGGCCGCGTAGCAGCACCCCGAGATCAACTTGAGCCAGCGCGCGACTCTTACGAAATTGACGTGAGTGCTGAGGATGAGCGCCGGCCGTTCGCGCAAAGCATAACTGATTAATTGCAGGGTGTAGGCGGCCGTGCGATCCCGCTGCGACCACCACCCGCAGCAATCAAAACGGAACCTGCGCGATTGAGTGATCGCCGGAGGTGCGGTGGCGTCGTTTTTAGAAAGCACGACGATATCGGTATCTGGCAGGAGCTCGCCAACGGCACGCACAAAAAAGCGGGAGAAAGATTGAATCCCTCCGCTTGCGGATTCGAATTCAGGGACCCAGATGTGGATCACCCGACGATCTGAAGATCCGCTCACCGCCAGTATCATAGCTTAATGCAGCCAAGCAGCGACTTTCTGCCACGGTCCAGAGCACGCCTTCCGCCGCTCCGTCCATGTCACACGCACCCGGGCAGCTCCATTGTGACCTTTGCTCTCTGCCATCTCCTTCCAGCTTTCTTTACTCCCTCTTCTTGTAACCAGGCCCCTCGAGGCGTAAAAAGATGACGCGGCTTTTGCCTTGTAGAAAAGATGAATCAGGAAAGCATGAATAGGCAAGATGCTCGCAAGCATTCCTTCCTGCTTTCCTGCTTTCCTGCTTTAAACAATCCTTCTCCCTCGGCCGTACGGCTATGATTTCTACAGACCAAACGCGGCTTATAAAGCCGCGGCTACACTTCCGTCTTACGTCTCAAGGGAGTAAATCGCGTATCTGTTGCGCGAAGATTTCATAGATTATGTTGCGAGAAGCGGCATACACGCAGCGGATCGTCCGACGCCGGCTCGCGATATCGTAATAGAAAATCACCCGATAGCGCCCCACACGCAGCCGGTAAAAGTCTTCCAGTTCTCCTTCCAGCGGACGAATGTCTCCCTGTTCGTGCTCCAGTTTTGACAACGCCCGCCGCAGTGCCTTTCGCGCCTCCGGCGCAAGAGAGCGTATGAAAGTGATGACCTGTTCCTCGACTTCAACTTTCATCGCGAACGTCGAGCGCGCGCAACGAAAAGTATTTTCCTGCACCGGTCCTTGCTTTGCGAATGGCCGTCATGGCTTTGGGATCAGCCATGATCTCGAGCGTTTCGGCGATCGCTTCCATTCGTGCCGCAGAAAGCAAGTAGGCTACCGTTTTCTGCCGCCGCGTGATGGCGACAATATTTTTTTCGGCATGTCTCACCAGAGCCGGCAGTTTAGCCTGCGCATCGGTGACCGAATACGTAGAATTCATGCAATAAATATGTGTCGCGATAAAAACCGGTCAAGCTCACCCGGGTGACTTCCGTCACTATCCCGTCGGACCTCTGTCTCCTATTTTTTCTTTTTTACTTTCTGCAGCGCCTTTTCAAGACCATCCGCCGCTCGTTCGAAATTGTAATTCCTTACCATCTTACGCCCTTCTTCACCCCATCTGCGCAGGCGCTCAGGGTTGTTCAATGCCTCCTGTAAGCAACCCGCAAGAGCGTCGACGTCGCCGGCCGGGAAGACGAGGCCGTTCTGGCCGGGATGGACCAGGTCTGGCCCGCAGCCGACATGCGTGCTCACGATCACTGGCAGCCCCAGACAAAGAGCTTCGTTGACTGCCAATCCCCAGCTCTCCTCCGCACCAAAACTCGGAAGCACGAAAAGGTCCGCCGCCGCATAGGTCCGTGGCATCGCGGTTTGATTCTGGAAAGGTGCGAAGTAGATATTTTGCGCGCTCGCGGAGCGTTCCCGCAATGGGGCTTCGAGCGCTCCCGCCCCGACAAAAAGGAGACAGTGATCATCGCGCCGCAGCCGCAGGAACCCTTCCAGCAGATCCAATGGCCGCTTCTTCTCCTGAAACTTCCCCGCAAACAGAGTGAGCAATGAAGTTTCCGGAATCCCGAGTTCCCGACGCCACTTTCTGCCTTCCTCCCGATGGATGTCACGATCCCGGAGGAAACGCTCGTTCTCGATCGCATGTGGTGAAAAGAAGAGTTTGTGTTCCGGAACGCCGTGCAGCCGGAAATATTCCCGGTTCGCCTGCCCGACATAAAGAACCGCAGCAAACCGCCGATAGATCGCGCTGATAATCCGCCGCCTGATCTCTGATTTCAGACCTCCGACCGCTGATCCGTGATCTCCCTCGCTCCTACTTTCTACTTTCTCCTTCCTACTTTCGGCTACCCCCAGCCGGTGAGAGTCCCCACGAAACAACAACGGACACCCGCGCTTCCGCTCCGATGCGAAAATGAGCTGCATCAAGCTCCGATATTTATAGCCAATGAGGAGCGCAGCCGTCGGCTGATAGCGGCGCAACCTTTCGAGCAACACAGGGTTGCGCAGACCTCGGAAGTTCCCCGTGCCCGGCGTTACGCTCGTGTTCGGAACAAATTCATACTTATATCCCTTCAGCAGCGGCAGGTCCCATTTCACGGTTTGGTTAAATCCGGAATCATAAAGTGTAGAAGCGGCTGGATCCCAGAGATAGAAAACCCGTAGATCGAAACGGTTCTGCTCCGTCATCCAGCGAAACCAGGGAGCGTGGTATTGAATCGGATGGGTGGTCACGATCGCCACGCGATCGCGTGGCGAACTAGAGTTCCTTTCGGAAATCGGAGATACGTCGCCTCGAGAACTCACTCGAAGCTCGAGCGGCCGCCGGCCGCACAGTCCGCTTTCGACATGAACAGAGCAGCTACCGCGACGAGCGCGCAGGTGGACTGAAACATCGCAGTGACATAGACGCTGGCGGAAAACTCCGACTGAAATGCATAGCTCGCGACAATGATCGCGAAGAGCGACCGAAAGGAGAGCACAGGAGCCACCCGCGCCCAGCGTGCGACCGCGCCATAGTAAGCGCCCAGAAAAACAGCCAGGAGCGCGACGCCCACATAGCCAAAATTGGCAAACGATTCGTTCAGCAATCCGAAACCGATCGTGGTATGTGCGGTGGCCTCACGGGTCTGGAAACCGTAATGGATGTTTAACAGATATGTTCCCTCATGGCTGGTCAATTTTTGCGGATTAATGATGCGCGGAACCAGAAGACCCGGAATAAGTGCATAGGTCTCGCCATTCATATAAGAAACCTCGTTTGGAGTCATCGCTTCCACGTAGAGCAGTAACTGCATCAAGCTGGCACGCTCGAGAAGCGATTGGCTCTCCTCCCCTTCCTGCGTCTTTCCGTGAGCAATGTTACCCGCGGAAATCGTCGCCCATTGCGCCAGGAAAGAAGGGTAAGCCGAGGGCTGAATGATCGGATCTTCATCCTCTTTCCAGTAAACCTCCCGCATATCGCCTTTGCCAGCGTGCAGAAAAACGAAAACCAGCAGGGCAAGCAAAGCCGTTATCCAGGGAAACCGGCGCGCTCCCAAAGTGAACCCCAGTGTCCCAATCACAACGATCGACATTGCATTGACGAGAAGCAAACCGGGAAGCGTCGAGAGGAGCAGGGCAGCGAGCAGGATCTTGAAGATGATCCGCTTTTGAGGGCTAAGAGCTCCGCTGCCAAGACGAAAACCAAGCACGAAGCAGCCGAGTGCCTCCATCGCGACTGCGACCGCTCGAACAATCGTAAAAACCTCCGGTGCGATTTGGAACCAGGATCCATTTTCGGCAGCATTTACCGCTGTGCCAAAGGCGAGAGTCGCCAGAAAAAACAGGTCGGCTCGCGCGGGATTCAGAACCAGACATCGTCTCAGCGGTCGTGCTGGGCGACGTCCCACTTGCTGCCAGAAGAAGGTGCCCACAATCAGGAAAGCGCTCACGGTAATTCCGCCAGTAAGCTGATTGTCGGGTGGGAATAATGAAACAATCGGGTGCTCGTAGAGCAGCGGAAACGCGAAGGTGCCCAGATTCGTGAGGGCAAACATCGGAAAGAGCGGCAGGCCCGGGACCCGGCCGGTAATCCAGAGCCAGCATGGAAGAAGGGCTGAGCAAATAATCAGAGCTGCGGCGAGAACACTCTCTCCGTATTGCGGATGCGCCGTCAGCGCGAGCACCAACACCAGAACGCCTGCGCCGGTCCAAAACACGGTCGGCAGAGTCGATTTGCGCCGTCGTGAGGAGAACGGCGCGACCCCGGGTCGGGTGGCGGTTAATTCGGCCACGCGAATGATTCTGCCTTCGGATTCATGATTCTCCTCGTCGTCATTTCAGTCTCGACTTTTAGGAGCTCACCTTGTCGAAAACGGCGCATTGCCTCCGGGTCATCTCGCGTGCCGTGAATTGCTGATAGTGGTTCCAATCAATCTGCGGCACAATTCCATTCTCGCATTCGCGCCGCAGGGTGTCTAAAGCCGACGCCATCTTTGCGCCTGTTTTGTCGTCGAGCTTATCCGGTACGAAAGTAACTATCTCCCCTGCGCGGCATCTCCGCAGGATCTGCACGGCGGGGCTTTTTTCGTGCAAGATCGAGAGCATCGGCCGCCGCGCCAGCATGCAGGGATAAAGCTTGGAAGGACTATAGCTCGGTGAATCGGACCCGATCACCAGAATGCCGTCGCTCTCGACCAGAACTTGCAAAGCTTCGAAGTAGAGCGCTCGGTCGGTTCGTTCCTCGATCAGATCGGATACTCCGCATTCCTCTGCGATCGGAACTACGTTTTTTTCTCCACGACCACTGGGAGCATAGCTTGTGCCGATGAAATGGAGACGTACGTGGTTCCACTTCTCCGGTTCGCGCAGTCGAGCTTGCTTCAGCGCGGAGAATAGAAGTCGCAGCGCCGGTCGCATCATAAGCCCGGCCGCGCCGACATACACCCAGTGCAGGTTGCCGTCCGCGGGGTCGAAGACAGTTTGTTTGACCGCCAGCGATGGCAGGATTTGGAAGTCTTCTTCTGCCACTCCAATTGGCAAGACCTCGAATTGGCTCTGCGTGAGACACGGGTATTGACGCATTAGCATCTCGACGTAGGCCGGCGAAACGCAGATCACCTGAGCGACATTTCGCATCACCCGTGGCTCGAGCAGATGAGCGAGCCGTCGACTTAACCCGTGCTTCGCCTTCCCCCCGGGAGGGGGCGTGCCCGTCTCCATGTAATAATAGTGCAGCCAAGGGTCCTGGAGATCGATCACGTAAGGTATTCCGAACCTCCGCTTCCAAACTGGTCCCAGAATCATCGTCGGGAACTGCGTGGTTGAAAAATAGACGAGATCGAAGGTGCCGGTCGCCAGCACGCGATTCCCTGCGCGCCATAGAAACGGGAGAACACGCAACGCCAGATTACCCACGCCGAAGCGGCGGGTTATCTTGATCGGGAGGGCAGCAACGCGGACCACGTTCACATCCGCGGGAATGGTTTCCGCGAGGTGCGAATCGGCAGTCGCGCCTTCGATCGATTGAAGCCTTACCGCAAGTACCGTAGCATCCCAACCAAACTCCCGCAAGTGCGGCAGCGACATGCGTACACGCTGATGATCGGGCGCATTCATGGGCGGAAAATGCGGGGAAACGATCAGGACTTTGCGCATCGGCGAAAGAGCTACTACCCCCGAATGAGGAACAAGCCGTTTGTGTCTTCGGGAAGTTGCTGCGGCACGTGAAGCCTGCCCGAGTTCGAGAAGAGGTTGCACTCGTAGCCGAAAGGCACAAGGAAATCGCGAATAGCGCGGCCGTTATCCCCGCGTAATTCTACATAAAGCGCACGAATCCGATGATCAGCCAGCCAGTCAGCCGCTCCCTCAAGTGCTGGTATTTCGTAGCCTTCGACATCGAGCTTCCAAAGATCGACTTTCTCGATTCCTCGCTCTTGCAAAAGCTGACACAGAGACACTATTTCAATGGGCTCGCCGAGTGAGGCCGACACTCGGTTCCAACTACCGTGCCGATCAACCGCTCCCGGATTTTCGAGATCGAGGAATGCGCTTCCTCGGGTTGATCCAAGTCCGACTTGAATCACCTCCACCGGTAAGTGGGGGTTGGCGCGAAGACATGCTTGCAACCAATCAACCTGATGTTTTCCTGGCTCGATAGCGATCACCTTTCCCCGCGGCACCCACTGACCGAGGTAAAGCAGCATCTGGCCAATGTTCGCTCCGGAATCGACAACAATGCCGTTCTTCGGCAGGAACGAGCGCGCCCAGTCAAGGAACGGTGCACCCTCGTATTTCCCATAGATAATCCACCGGTGGGTCGCATTGCGGAGATCTAGTTTCCACGGAATTCCGGCAGCTGTATCCACCCAACAAATTCGATTTAAGGCGAGCTTTGTGCTAAACAACCTCTCGCAGAGTCCGAGTTTATGGGGAAACTCGAGGCGTTGGAGAATGCGCAGCGTAATGGGGAGCTCGAAACGCTCGGACCATTGTTGAGATTCGCTCGTCTCCGTCACTACTGTATAGGAGTTCCACGCCGCAGCAGATATTGCAATGTATGGTGAGACAGCTTTTCCCTAAAACGCGATAGGCCATCAAGCCGCGCCGCCAGAATGATGCTCTCAGCCGAAGGCGCCCTAGGTATGCTAGCTACACCGTACTCGTTGATGATCGGGCGCATTCATGGGCGGGAAATGCGGAGAAACAGTGAGGCCGGCGCTTCATTCGATCGGTCTCATCCTGGGCTTAGGGATGCCTCGCCAGGCCAGGAAGCGGAGGTAAGCGGAGGATAACTTGCACCGGAAACGCAAAGTGGTGTCGCCTTCGTGCACGTAGACGCGCCGCATGGCGTAGGGATTCTCCGTTACACTCGCCGCATCGGAGAAAATGCTGACCGCTGCGCGATATCCCGCGCAAGCCACACGCGGAAAATGCTCGGGAGCGTGCCGGCCATACGGATAGGCGAAGGTTTCGATCTCTACCCCAAATCGGCGCTGCAATTCCAGCCGCGACCGCACCAGCTCCTCCTCCACTTGCGGCTCCGAGCAAGCGGTGAGATCGCGATGCATCCACCCGTGCGAACCGAGCTCCATGCCTTTGGCCTGAACGTCGCGGATGCCGGCCTCATCCATGAGCGCGCGGCGCGGAAAATCGGGTTCGGTTTCCCAGCGGTTAGACCCACCGATCTCTCCGGCGACGAGGAATACCGTCGCGGTCATTCCGCGGGCCCGCAGCGCCGGGACCGCGAGTTCGCGAAAGCTCTGGTAGCCATCGTCAAAGGTAAGGATCACCGACTTGCGCGAAAGCTTTCGCCCGGTGGCAATCGCCTCCAACAACTCGCGAAAGCTGATGGTTTTGAAGCCATTTGCCCCCAAAAGGTCGAGTTGCCGCTCAAACTGAAGAACCGAGGCCGCGTAGGGTGAGATCGGTCCACGCGGTTCAAGTTCGTGATACATCAAGATCGGCAGATTCATCCCAAGTCACGCATTTACGGCGCCCAACCAGAAGCAGGATCAACTACTTTCTCGCCCGCCATGGTGTGACACTGATAACCGCGCGTCTGCAGTTCGTCGCGAACTGCTCTTTGCTCCTCGACGTTGTGCAGCTCGATATAGATCGAAGGCTGGACAGTGTCCATTAACTGGCGCGCTCCTTCCAGCACCAATCGAGCACTTCCCTCGACATCTATTTTCAGAACCTCGGACATCCGCTCTTGTCGTCGAACGAAATCGTCAAGACTCACAGACTCGACCCGGAACGAGGTTCCCGCATCCAAGTCGTGCGTGGCAATCACTCGGTTGAGCTTTCCCTCGGTCGGACGATCATGAAAGAAGGTGAACGAGTCCGAGCCATTAACGTCAGAAACCATTGCTTGCCATACCTCCACATTAGACAGGCCGTTCAGGGTAATGTTTTGCTGCAACGATTCGAACGGGATTGGTGCCGGTTCGAACGCGTGGACCAAGCCGCATGTTCCGACAAGTTTGGAAAAGAACAAAGTAACCTGTCCACGATTGGCGCCAATATCATAGACCACCATTCCCTCGCGAATGTGTCGCGCGAGAAAGTCGAAGTTATATGAGCCTTTTCCTACGGCGTAGGAAAAGCCGTGGCCCAGCTCGACGACATATCTGTAACCTTTGAACGGTCCCAAAAGTATCGTCCGCTCGCAGCCATAAGGATAGAAGCGTCGCACTATATTCGATAGAAGTCTTTGTGCTAAAGGCGCGCTAAACTGGCTCACCGTGTGCTATTCCCGTGCGTGCATCACACTACTTGCGCTGACCCAACCGCACATCCCATTGTTGCCCGTGATCGTTCCGAATATGAACACTGCTAATGAATTGGACGATTTGACTCACCTTACGCCAGATTACCTTATGGTTGCCATAGTCGCACAATGAAATCACAACCCTGCCGTCGGGCGTCAACACGTCCAGATACTTCGAGAGTAAGCGCGCCGGCTCGCGCGCATAAGAGAGCGATTCGTTGAAGACGATATAGTCACTCAAGGTTGTCGAGGTCCAGTCTTCAAAGCTGCCAACGATGAACTCGGCATTCGGTATTCCGAGCTGTCGTGCAGATTTGATTGCGCGACTGGAGACGTCGATGCCGGTATAGGTACCAAAATGCGGCGCCAGCAGCTCGAGAAGCCGCCCATGACCGCATCCGACATCCAAAACCGATGGCTCACGTGGGCCACTCCGGATGTAACCGACGATCGCCGTATAATGACCGAGTTCCTCCAGGCTGCCGAGATGCCGCCACGCCCCCGATTCATACTGTCGTTCCCATTCCGCTTTTTCTATGGGTCTGCCGTATCCTCTTGGGGCCAGAAACAGATCAAAATAGAATCGTCGAAGCAAGCGCCTGCCGAGACTCAAAATGCCCTCTTTCATTGCCGATGCATTCAGGGCCGGCCAATTTGGCTTTCGACGGATTCGATGAACTTTAGCTTTTCGATGTCCCAATTAAATTGTTCCCGACCCAGTTTCCAAGCAACCTGGCTCGCTTTAGCTCTACCGTCGGTATCGAGGGCAAATGCGTCCAGAGAGGCCGCGACAGCTTCAGGCCTGTTAATGTCGACCAGCAACGCCGCCAGGCCCATTTTTTCGGCGATCGCTTCCTGTGCTCGAGTTTTGCTTAGCAAGACTGGCAATCCGACCAGCAAGTAGGCGAATATCTTGTTCGTGAGGCATAAGCTTCTGTTTAAAGGCTGATCTAACTCAAGAGCGAGTCCAAGATCGAAACCGATGGACTGCCTGATCAGTTCCCGGTTCGGCACCAGAGGGAGGATGTGGATGCGCTCCCGCGAATCCTCACCTCCTGCTCCACGCAGCAGCTTCTCCACAAATTCCTGATCGGGGTTTCCTCGGAGGTATAATTCCACGGGTGTCCTCATCAATACCATCGCTTCCGCTATTTCCTCCAGCCCCCGACCCATTCCGATCGTTTGCGAGAACCAGTAAAGACGCAGCGCGCTGTGTTCGTTCGAAGACCCGCCCTGCCAGGCGGTGGGATCGTTTGGCGCTTCTGCGAGCGGGAAAACATTCAGAATCGGCTTCATGGAAACGCCGTAAGTCTGACGATACTGCTGAGCGATCAGGGGAGAGGCGGCGGTTAACGAATCACAGCGCGGGAGGAGCGTTTCCTCAATCACGCGCCGTGCAATCTGATCGTCGAAATCTTGCTTCTCGACCGTCACCTCTTCCGTGTGGAAGTCCTCGGCGTCAAAGCCCAGCTTCGCACCGTTCATCTTCGCTGCCGTCGCTGCGGCTGGGAGAGCCCCCAGGTGGTGCGCGAGGTAGAGGTCAGCGCGAATTCGAGATGCTGCCAGGGCGAGCGATTCCGTGAGGCGATGATGGGCGATTACCGCCTCTTTGTACGTGGCCTTTCCGCGTCGGTGTATCAGTTTGCGCGCGTACCGCTGCTTCAGAGTCTTCCACGCATAGAGCGGAATGGTTCCGCGTGTCACGACAGTGCGATCCCATCTTAAGTCGGCGCAAATGGTCTCATCGAGCGGCTCAAAGGGAACGGATGTTTCCGTGGCCACGACGTGCACGTAGTATCCGGCTTCTAGCAAAGCATCGGCCTCCTTGAGCACCCGTGGATTCGAGGACAGGTGCACGGAGGTCACGATGCAGACCCTCTTCATCTCTTCCACCGAGAGGTGCTTCTACGTACTGACACGGCAAATGCGGCGCGCCTCATCTGTCTAGGGCGCCCTTCTTAATTTCGAGATGGCTGGATAATGCCGTTTGAAGACGCGCAGGACTTCGGGAAGCGACGTGAGGCAGTGACCTAATGATACGAGCTGAATTGTGTATGCCGTCAGGCTCGAACGATTCAGGAAAAGCTTCGCGACCGCTTTGATCGTCCAGACGATGCGTTTACTAGCGCATTGAAGATAGACCGAGAAAGCCGAGTCGCCCGATCCGCGGATAACCGCTTCGTAACAGGAAAGCACTGGCGAAGACGCCTCAAGACCTCGCGCTAGGCGAAACATGTATCGCCTGCTCAAGCGCGCGACAGGCATAAAGTGAGTGAGTCGCAAGCGCGAGTCGTACCAAATACGATAACCGAGCAATACCAGAGCCAGACATAACTCGGTATCTTCGCCGGAATTCAGTTGATTCTTTTTTCGACCCGAGAGCAGGAACTGAAAATTGCGGTGTGTTAGTTCCTCGTACGCTGATTTGCGCAGGACGATCCCTGCGCCCGCAAGATGAGGTTTGTAATTCGTGATGTCTCCGGAAGCATTTCCCTGCGGCCCCACGGCGAACCCCGCTTGCAACTCCCGGAAATAGCCGGGGGGAGTCACTTCGAACGCGGCTGTTATTTCGCCCCCCAACGCCCCGATCTCCGCATGTTCCGACATGGTTTCAAACGCCACTTGAAGATAATCGGCAGCCAACCAATTGTCGTCATCTACGAAAACAAGAATGTCATGCTTGGATGCTCGGATTCCGGCTTCGCGAGCGCACGCCTGACCCGGCGTTGATTCGTTCACGACACGCAACACCACTGGAGTTCCGAGTTGCCCCCAAAGTCTTGATGCGGTTACTGCCGTATAATCGGTGGAAGCGTTGTCGACCAGAATGACCTCCCATGGAATGGAGGGCGGCATACTTTGTCGGGAAAGATGCTTTAGCGTCTCAGGCAGACGTTCCGTGCTGTTATGGCAGCAAATTACAACAGAAACCCCGTGCAGCGGCAACGTATCGGAAGGACTCATGCGCGATCACAATCCCAGTAGAACGAGCGGATGACGTTGTGCTCGCCGCCTAGCGCGGGTGATCTAAAGCGTATGAGTACGCCGTCTCGCATTGTCGAGCGAAATGGCTCCATGTCCGTCGATTCACACCGGGGATCGTTTCTTTTTTTGGGGGTTCCCTATTTGAACTGTTTTGCCACAGATGGCGCACGGCTGCCACAATTTCACTCTCCGACAACGGATCAAACAATGCGCCGTTGCTACCGACCGCTTCAGGTATATCGCAAACCGCTGCGGCGGCGATTGGCTTGCCCTTGCTGAATGCTTCGAGGAGGGGAAGTCCTGTCCCTCCTTCGAATAATGTTGGTAAAACTACGCCATGCGCCATGTCGTACAAGGCGCTGAGGGTCGGCAGGTCCGTATAATCAGTGAAGATTACATCGTTGTACATTCCGAGCTCCGCAATGCACGCTTGGACAACCTCAAAGTGTGGCTGCTGCTTCCCGGTAGTTACCAGGGGAATGAGCACGCCTTCGTTTTTCAATTGTGCAAGTGCTCGGATTAGCCCGGTGTGATTCTTATGCACCCGTGTCGGAGCCGGGTAGAAAATGAACGAGTTGGGCAGCCGAAATGTCTCACGCACCTTGTCGCGGAACGACTGGCTGACGGGCGGGAGTTCCACCGGTCCGTACGGTGTCACAAAAACACGATCCGGCTCGAGTCCGGCAAACCGGATCGCATCTTGTTTCACCGATTCGCCGAGAACAAGAAGAGCACTTGCGCGGCGATATCCCGCGTACTCGACGCGTTTAAAACGAAGCCGCCGTTTGGTCTGCAAGTAAGGCAGATGCTCCGGCTGGAAGTCGTGTGCATGTTGAACATAGACCAATCCCTTCCCATACGGCGAGAAGGGCAATTCTTGAAAAGGGGCGTGGTAGACGTCGCTTTTTGATTTCTGAAGCTGGGAGCGGAAACATTGGCCGGCAACTGACCATCCGGGAAGACTCGCAAAGTATGCAGCGTCGCGTATCGCATCAAGCGATAGAAAGTGCGGGTGGGACCCGTCCATCCAACGGGCGAATCGAGATACCTGTTCGATAAACTCCGGGACAAGTCTCACGCCAGGGCGACATTGAAGAAGAGTGGCTAAATCCGCTTGCGATTGGCTGAGCTCCATCGTGTACTCAAACGAGCCGTGTTGTGCCAATGCCTTCATCATTTCACGAGCGGCGACCCAAATCCCGCAGTCGTTTGGTCGCGTTAGCGCACCGAGAAACGTAACGTGCATACAGTCTAATGAACGTTGTTGACCGGCTGGAGAATCAAATACGAAGATTGATTCATCTCGGAGGCTGCACACCTCATAGTAACAATCACGCCACCTACTTCAGCGCAGCAAATGGTGCACCATCTGTTGGCGGCATACTCACCCTGCGCTGCCTTGATTTCCACGTCGCAAACCACTTCCTGATTAGCCTCGCGGGTGTCGATAACGATACTTCGATACTATCCCGCCGCGTTTGTGAGAAAATGCCAAACATGCCGTAATCCTGACACTTCCGTTGGAACTTGAACTTACCACGGAAATCTGCGGAGCTTTGGCAACCTCGTTCATCTCGTTCAGTTGCTTGACGGCAGTCGCAGAAGCTCATCGATTGCTTCCTCTGCACGCCCCGCCCACGTATTTCGAGCGATGAACTCCTCCCGGCGCCGGTCCCACTCTCGCCTCATCGGTTCGCTCCAAGCCAGGATGCGTTCGATCGCGTTAACAAAAGCGTTGGCGTCCGGCGCGAGCTCGATCAAACCGTCGAAATCTTCATTGAGATATGGATGAAAGGGCGTTGAGACAATAGGGACATCGGCGGCGAGATACTCAAAAAACTTCATGCTATCTACGTCTAACCATTCTTCTTTGCGATACAGGCCCAGTGCAACGTCGAAAAGGCGCAACTCCCCAGTTGATTCCTTCGCTGTCCGACTACCGACGAGCTCCACATTGGGCAATGGAGCAAGGCCTGCGCCTTTGTACGGCGAACCAATGAGACGAAAGGTCCAGTTGGGCCGCTTTTCGGCGAGCTCGAGCAAAAGGTCGTAATCGATCCAGGGCGAAAGCGTGCCGACGTAGCCGATCAGCGGTAATGGCGGCCGTCGGTTTTGCTCGCGGGAAGTTACAAGCGGAAAACGAGAAAGATCCACCCCATTCCGCAGACGGAATACATTGCGCGCTCCACGCTCGCTGAACCACCCCAGAATGCTGCGCGCTCCACCGACGATAAGGTCGACCCGCTGCGCGCATTCCTCCATTAAGCCTGGCAGCTCGCCACGATTTCCCGCGGCCCGATTTTCATCGCGCAGTATGTCATGGTCGGCATCGAAGACTAGCAGGCCTGGCAGCTGCAGCCGGCGCGCGATTCGATACCCGTCGGGCCAATAGCACCATGTGACCATCTTCTGCTGTTGAAAGCCACCTCCCTGAGCCCCGATTTGCAGTCGCGTCAGCCATCGATTCAAGGCTTGTAGAGGGAACCATGTCCATCGCTCCGGCAACACGGATGTGACGAAGATATCCAATGCCTTGCTTCCTTCATCGCGGCCGCGCAGCCCGTGGATGATGGCTGGAAGCAACCGCGGGCGGAGCACATAGTTAACGACAATAACCCGCTCGACTCGCTGCGCGCCGGTAAAGGCTTCTAGTAAACAGGTGTTGCGCCGACTGAAACCGATTCGTTGCAACTCGCGCCACGGATGGTCAGCACCACAGTAAAAGATTGTTAATGGAGGCAGCACACGACAATGCATCTGGACGAAATCAATCGTTCGGAGCATTGGTTCCGAAGGAGAGCGCGCGGCGTGTCTCACCTTCGGGCTTCTGCAGCGCAACGTGAATATTCGAGGCGGTCAAATCTTCGAACTTCAATCCCAATCCAGAAAATGCTTCGGGAAATTCCTGCACAAGAGATAGATGAGCAGCTTCGACCCTCACAGCGCGAAATAGAATCGTGCATCCGGAGTCTTGCCAGAGCTGATCGAACTGCGCCAGGCGCCAGCGATTGAGCGGCTGTAGCTCCGCGCGTTTAGTTCCCAAATCTCGAATGCCGAGCTGCTCGAGTTTCTGTCGATTGAAAGCATCGGAAAACAGAAACTGTGAGTACGGCATGTAAAGAGTCCGGTACGCGTGCAGTCCCCAGGCGCTCGCATAGAGTGGTTCAAATTCTAGATGGATTGTGCCGCCGGGTTTGCATACCCTTACCAGCTCTTTCAAAGCAACGTCTGGGCGGAGCAAATGCTCAAAGGTATTAAATGAGATGACAAAATCGGAACTGTTTTCAGTCAGCGGCAAAGAGGAGCAAAGATCTGCGGCGATGAATGGGAGTGCCTGAGCGCGTGGATCACGCCAGTCTGAGAAATCGGCCAGCGTTACCGAATGACCGTAGAAAGCCAACGCCGCTCCAACCATTGCATCTCCACAACCGACCTCCAAGACGTCAGCCTGCTCGCGATCCAGCGCTCCCGACGTAAGAAGTCGATCAGCCCGCTCAACTCCGCGCTGCCAGGTGCTTAGGCGATCGTATTTATATTCGTCTTTTTCCTGATAGCGACTCTGCAGTTCCCTAAAGAGTTCTTCAGACTCGGAAGGTCGCGGCGCATCAGCCCGCGAGACAATTGCGCGGATGGCACGCTCGCGAGATGCCGAACGATGCTGGAGATAGCGATTGTATAGTCCTGGAAAAGCCGCTTTGCCGATTCGCTTTAGGTCGATCAATCTCAAACGGAGGGTTGCGGTTGGCGAAGCTGACGAGGTCAACCGTTGGTCGAGTCGTGATAACTCCATTCGGCCCTTTTATAGATCAAGCCTCGGGTCTTGGAAAGGTGCCGAGTGAGCGATGCGTTGGCTTGTTCGAGGTTGAAACTAAGACAATTTAGAACACGATCGGCGCGTGCGCCATTGGTGTCGCCAACCCAGAGCGTTACGAAATAACGGTCCGGCGCCAGATTCACATCGGGAACGACGGCACGAATCTTCCGCTCTTTTACGTTATTCAATTTTTGCTCATGCGCATCCACGTCCCAAAGGTGGTAGATAGGCACTCCGTCACTGTTCGCGATCTCGATGCTATGCGAAAAAGTGCTGGCTTCAATTGCATAGCGCACTCGAAACTCAATCACCATTGCGTCGCCCACCGAAAAGGTCTCAGTTAGCCTGCCATTCTCATTTCGAAGCGAAGCGGCCACAATTTTTGCCGTCCGATCGCCGGACCTATCTGCATAATGGTCCAGAGAGACTTCAGCTCCCGTCGGCGCCAAGCTTCCGTTTAAGTAGATGGAAACTACCTTTTCGACCTCGTCATCGCAGGCGATCTTCCCTTCGACAAGGTATATTACTCGACTGCATAGCCGCTTCACTGCTGCCATGTTATGGCTCACGAATAGCACAGTCCGACCATCAGTCGCTACCTCGGAGATTCTTCCGAGGCATTTCTTTTGAAACTCCGCGTCACCGACCGCCAACACTTCGTCCACAATCAGAATTTCCGGCTCCAGGTGCGCCGCGACGGCGAACGCAAGGCGCACGTACATGCCGCTTGAGTATCGCTTTACCGGGGTATCGAGGAATCTGTCGATTTCGGCAAACGCAACGATCTCATCGAAGCTGGCTCGGATTTCGGCGCGGGTCATGCCGAGAATGGCCCCGTTCAGGAAAATGTTTTCTCTCCCGGTTAGTTCCGGATGAAATCCCGTTCCCACCTCCAGGAGACTCGCAACCCGGCCCCTAATGCGAACGCGCCCTTCCGTCGGCTCCGTGATGCGGCTCAGGATTTTCAACAGCGTTGATTTGCCGGCACCATTTCGCCCGATGATCCCGACAACCTCCCCCTGTCTGACCTCGAAGCTGACATCCTTCAAGGCCCAGAATTCTTCGCGCGTGGGATCTCCACCATTACGGCTACGGGCGCGACCAAACAAACCAGCAGCGCGCTCAGACAAGGCGTCACGCAAGGTTGTATAGGATTCGTCGCGCCGATGGCGCAGGGAATACTTTTTCCCTAGATTGTCGATATTGATGATCGCGTCGCGCATCTGAAACAGAATGACTAGTCCAGCCCAAAGCGAACCATAGCTGTGTTAAAGCGTCGAATCTTCAGTAGAAATAAGTCCATAGCATCGCTGCGCCTATCAAACTGCCAACGAGAGTCCGGGCTGCCCACCAGCCGCGCATTTCGCGCGGCAAGCCGATCACCACAAGGAGAACTCCAAGCAGACCAACAACGTACCGGCTGGAAAATAGGGCAGGCATACCGATGGGTGCCAGTACCAAGGCAACAAGCGTCAGCAGAAAGAATAGCCGCTCAGGATCTCGGCGTGATTTCCATGCCCGGTAAATAATATTCCAGGCCCAGATCACGCCGGCTATGGAAAGTGCGCAGCCCACAACAAATCCTGCAAGCATCGCGACGTGGAGCCCAAGCATGCGCACCAGCAAAGTTTTAGCAGGCGGATTTTCGTACTCACGCGCGATGAATGCGAGGCCGATTCCACACACACCGCCCCACAGCCACAATCCTGGGCTTGGTCGCATCATCCACCGCGGGCTCATAAATAAGGTCGCGCCTGCGGCGTAACCGAGTGATAGCATTCCATTCTTTAAACTAAAAAGTGAGTGAGAAAATCGGGTATAGTATGCCGGGGCTAAACCGCCCCACAGCCAAAATAACCAGCCATCGGCGAGTAGAGCGCTCGACAAGCAGGCTAGCAGAAGAGGCCATTTATTAGGTAACCATATTGCCATCAGCGCAATGACCGGCATTGTGACTAAGTACGTTTGACGACCGAGGATAGCGACGCCAAGGGATAAACCCGCTAAGACGGCGAGTACAATATCTTCGCGGGACGTTTCACGCTTGATGATCTCCGCGAAAATTGCTACGAAGATTGTGAAGAAAAGCAACGCGGGTAGTTCGGTCAATGCCATGCCCGCCGGCGGCCACAAAAACGGGACAGAAAGTAGCGTCATAGCAGAAAGCTTTTCCACGACCGAAACTGCTTTAAGCTGAATCGCGATCACCATGAAAATTGTGATCAGGCAGGCTAGGTTGACCCAGCGAACGGCTGGCGCATGTAAGCGAGTCAGCGGTGACACTGCCAGGTGCAGGGCAGGATAGAGTGGTCCAGCAGCACTATGATTCTCTGGCGACGTTATTGCAGCGCGCCATCCGATCTGCTTCACCAATTGAGTGACCGGAAGGTGTTCGATTTCGTCAAAGCATAAATGAGCAGGGCTCCAGGCAACCATCGCGATTAGAAGCGCAAGAGAAAATGCCGCAGCTCCAACGGGCAACCAGTTGCCATGGTGCAGGGAGTATTTGTTCCCGAGCTTTTCGACGGAGATGATGGAATCGCCGGTCATCGGAGGTGGATTATGCCACAAAAAAGAGCGTCTTCCACGCAACTTCCTGGGTAGGATCCAAGTGTGCGGGTGAGCCGCCTACGGCTCGATTATTTCATATCCGACGACAGAAGTATCGGCTGTTTCTGGAGCGCCTGTGCTATCTTTGGCAGTGATAGTGAAGCTCACTCCGAGCGTTCGCGTGATCGAGTAGCTGCATCCTACCGTGCCGTTGTCGATCTGCCGCTGGAGAAAGATCCGGCTGTTCGGAGTCACATCGCTCCCTACCACGGTCGCCACGCCGGCTGTTAGCGTAACTGTGCCATGCCGAAGCATGGAGACGGCAGTCCCGTTTAATCCGGTGATGGTTCCCTTCGCCACCGCAAGTCTCCCCGGACCTGGGTCGCTGCTTTTTCCGATGGAGACGCCGCCGGTTTTCGGATTGATATCGATCGATCCGCCGTCCACCACGCCCTGGCTATCGGGGACGCGGGTAGGGGAGTTAATATCAGTGCACGTGGAACTGCCGACGATGTGATACCGGGTTCCGTAACCGGGAGAGGAAGGGTGAAAAAGAACCCGGTCGCAGACCTTTGTGTTAATGATCGAGATGTCGCAACCTCCGCCGACTTGGATCGGGCCTTCAGTTTGGAAGCTTTCGATCAGGAGCTTGCCGTAGGTCATGTTGATCGCGTAATCGCCTTTCGGCGCTGTCACCTGGCAGTTAGTGACCGACATGGGCGCGTTGTTGCTTCCCGGATGGAATTCCAGAAAAATTCTGCACGTTTCGGAACGAAAATCGGAGACGGAGCGAGTGCCACCGTTCCCGAATAGAAAGTCGGTTCCGTTGCCCGCGGCCGCACCTCCGTGCACGTAAACGCCGGCCGTAACCGCATCGACGCCGATCGCGCACTCCGAAGTGGAGAGGTTGATAAAATTGAAATTGAGCCCGTTAAAGTCGTTGTTCCTGAATCCGGAATCGCAGTTATCCAGCTGGATGTTGATGGCCGTGATTTCGGAGGAGGTTGAGTCGGCTTTTCGGTCGCTGCTCGATGTATGCCAGCCGTAGTGGAAGCCTTCGATGATAAGGCTCTCAAACACGTGGCCATTGCTGCGGTCCCATGGCTCGACCCGGCCGTCCTCACGCCCTCGGTGCTTGCTCGGGCCCCGGTGCAGTTGGTGATGCGCAGGTCACGCAGGTGCGAGTATTTGTTCTTGTTGAAGTTGATTGCGATTCCCGAACTCGGGCCGTAGTAGCGAAGCTTCGTGGCGGTCTCGGAGTCGCCGACGAGGGAAATAAAGCTCGTGCTGTTCCCCGTGTTGTTAATGCCCAGGGTTAGACCCGCGATTCGATAGGAACCACCGGGGAGATAAACAGTGCCTCCACCGGACGCATCCGCCGCGTTTATTGCTGCCTGAATGGCGCCGGTGTCATCGGTTTTGTCATCCCCGATCGCGCCGTAATTTCGAACGTCGAATAGAGGAGGCCTGGATCGCGAACCATCGACTTTGGCGGCGGTGCCCACGCCTTCCTCCGTCTCGGATTGTGCTCCGTAGTTTGACTTCGATGAGGGGCTGACGCTGAACGATAGCTTCTCACTCAGCGCGAGTAAGAGCAGAGCGATGAAAAGCGGCCTATTGATCACGATCTCTTCGCGCCTCTAACGTCTTATATTCAACCCATCGCCACGCGATCACACGTGATATCCATCTCAAGAGCTGCCCTCAATTTAATCCGCCGCAAAAAAACCGCTCTTGTGAGGTCAAGGCATTTTCTCGCCGGCGTGAGACTGACAAATCATGGTTCGAGCAGTTCCACGTTTGGAAAGTAGAGCCGGAACCGTTCTGTGTCGCGCGTCGCAAGCTTCCAACCCATCAACTCCGCATGCGCGCCAATAAAGAAGTCGGGGGAGGGGCATCACCGGAGCATCACCGCCTCGCGAGCGTCGGCGCGCGGAACGATAGCGGATGTAAGCGCGCCCGCAGATCGGCGCTGCAGCGACGGGAAGATCGATGATGTGCACGCCGGCGGAAGCGATTTCGGCTTCGACTTTCTCTGCCTGCGCGCGCTCTGCGGCACAGAGCTCGGCCAGAGTTACCGCGTTGATCGCAGCTCCGGTCGCCGCGATTGCTCCCAGGATGATGCCGCCCGCCCAAGCATAGAATGGCGACTTGTGGTTTTGGGCGTCAATAACAACATTTGTATCGAGCAGCGTCACGGCTCACGAGTCGTGGCTCGCAGCTCTTCCCATTTTACTCCACGCAAGGATTTCCAGCCGCGGATTGCTTTGAGCGCCTGCGCCTTCGTAAGTTTTCGCTGGGTAATTTCGCGGTGGACGCGCTTCAGCACGATGCCCTCGGATGTTTCACGGCAGACAAACACGTCTCCAGGAGCGGCGGACGGCAGCACGACCCGTTTTTTACTGTCGGCGGTTAAAGTCATCGTGGGATGATCCCACCATTCTTGTGCTCGATCAAGGGCGTAGCGATAACGTCAACAGAGCAGTGAAGCTGGCATCTACGAATCACGAACGAGAGCGTGTTCCCAGGTTTCAACCGAGATGACGGGGAAGATCTGTGAGCAGGGACCAACGGAGCAGGGAGCTGTAAGCAGGGAGCTGTAAGCAGGGAGCAGGGATAGAAAAGCGGACTGGAGCAGCGAGTTATGGACGAAGGCGGCCCATGAAAGCGATCAACATTCGGCTCTGTTCTTCAAGCTCGTCGATGAGAGGAGCGGATTCCTCTGGTGTGAACGCGCCCTGGCGTGAAAACATGATCAGCATATTTGCCACCTCGAAAAGCGAGCGGGCGCAATTGAGAAAATTGCGCACCTCTGATTGGCATAATCAACTCATCGCCGCACGATCAGATGTTTCGATTTGAGGAGCTGTCCTTAATTTTCATTATTGCGTCGAGTGCGGAAGAGTGCGGAACATTCACTGATACCGCGAGGCAGATTCGGAAGTGACATCCCGCCGCGCCGCCAGCTCTTCCCCGCGAAGACACCGCTCTTGTGAGGTCCAAGATATATTGTCGCAGGATTCCTGATCGACTCCTGATTGCGGCGGTGCGGCTCGCGGATAGGACGGCGGGTGCGGCGCTCGTGCCGATTGTTCTCGTTCCGTGGATGCTCCTGGATGGATGGCGACGGGTGAGGGATTACCGGCATTGGAAAATGTTGCGCTCCTTGCTGCCGCGTGATTTCTGGAATGACTGCCGCGCGTTTCGGCACTACGCGCGCATGATTGTGCACTGGCAGGAAAGCCTTGCCGCCTGCTTGTTGTCGAATCGACTGCACGAGCAGCGGTGGCAAAAAAGAATCACCATTCACGGCACTCCTCCTCACCAATTGCCCGAATGGGGCGAACGCCCGGTGATCGTCGCTTATCTGCATACCGGCAGCTTTGTTTTCCTCGGCTACTGGCTGCGCGCTTCCGGACTGCATGTCGCGTCTTTTGTAAAAGTTCGGCCACCGGTGCTGGCACTGAATGCAGAGCTGAACCAGCGAGATGGACAAGGCGCGTCATTGCCGCGCACCATTCGCGGCCAGGGCGCTCTGCGCTCGACTGCGCGTTTCCTGATGCCCGGCCGAATTCTGACTGTCGCCCTCGACGGGCATTTTTCCTCCGGCGTTTACTCGATGGGCAGAAACATCCGGCTGAATGATGGCGCAGTCCGTCTGGCATTGCTTTGCAACGCCCTCGTCCTGCCCGCTTCGGTGCGCAACAAAGGATGGTTCCGATTCGAAATCCGATTCGGGCGACCGGTGCCGCAGAAAATTATGGGAGCCGGTAATGTCAGGGAAGCGGTCCAGCATCTAGCTTCCGAACTATGGGAGGAGCTCCGTCAGGATCGCTGCGCGATTAACTGGACTACTTTGGAAGCCTATGCGGGATCCAGACATCGGCGACTGGCGTGGCCATGAACCTTCCCGACTCTAATGGCAGTCACCGGGTTGTGGTTACCGGCATGGGCACCTACGGAGCGGTTGGCACCAGCGGTCAAGCTCGCGTTTGTGGCCGCGAGACAGGCATGGGGCGATGCCGGTTTCGGCCTGGCTAAGGTCCCTCCGGAGAGAGTGGGAACCATCATCGGCAGCTCGCGTGGTCCCATCGGAATCAATGAGCGCGTTTCCGGGCAGCGTGTTCGTGCGGTGAGTGCCGTCTATTCCGCATTTTCTTCGATCGCCGGAGTGATCGCGGCGGAGGTGGAGGCGGGTCAGTGCGCGCTGATGTTGTCCGCGACCTGTGTTTCAGGCGCGCTCGCCTTGCAACACGCGCTCTTTATGCTCCGCGCGGGCGAGGTGGACGTGGCGCTCGTGGGCGGCGTGGATGCTCCGCTCGTAGATTCGCTGATCGAGGAATTCGCGGCTGCCGGCGTGCTCGCCGAGGGAGCCGATTCCCTCCGACCTTTCGATAAGGACCGCACCGGCACAGTGCTGGGCGAGGGCGCCGCATTCGTGGTTTTGGAGATGGAGAAAGGTGCGGTGAGCCGCGGCGCCGAAATTCACGGAGAGATTCATGCGGTAGCCACTGGCTGCGAGCCACACCTCAGAAGCAGCATGCAAAATAGTGCCCGCGGGATGCAGGCGACTGTTCGACGCGCTCTGGAGGCGACCTCTTTGTGTCCACAGGACATTGACCTGCTGCTGCTGCATGGCACCGGGACAAAGCTAAACGACCGCATGGAAAGCGAGTGCGTGCGCGATCTATTCGGTGAAGTCGCCGGCCAGCCTTACTCGTTAGGGAGCAAAGCCGTCACTGGTCATACCCTGGGCGCCTCCGCGCTCTTTCAACTACTCACCGGACTCCAGGCTGTCAGACATGAATTCATTCCGGGAACAGCGAACTGTGCCGGGCTGGATCCCGCCTGCCCCATTCGCCTGAGCGTGGGCGCGGGCGTTTCGCGGAAACTACGGAAGGGGCTTTGTCTGACGTCGGGGTTCTGGGGAAATACATCGTGTGTCGTGTTTGGGAAGGAAGCTGAAACGCTGAAACCTGAATGAACACTGAGAAGCTGAAATGAGAGTGACGAATGAGCTCCGGTCACGGGCCAAGCGTTATGCCTCGCAGATTATCAGGCTGTACACGCAACTTCCGCGTTCCCGCGGCGAAGTTTCAGGTCTTGGCTCACCAACTACTTCGGTCAGGCACTTCAGTCGCAGCTCACGTACGCGAAGCTTCGCGAGCTCGCTCAGACGCAGAGTTTTGCTCCAAACTGGAAGGTGCGTTGCAGGAAGCTGACGAATCGCAACTTTGGTTGGAGTTATTGCGGGAGGATTGCGGCATCAAGAACATGGCCGTCGGTGAGTTGCTCGACGAAACAGACGAACTGATCGCGATATTTGTAACAATCGCGACGAAAACCCGTACGCACATCTAGCAGATAGGCTCCGTTTTTCAGCTTTTCACCATTTCAGTTTTTCTCTTTTTCTCCCGTTCCACACACCAGTCTCCCATCACCAGTAAATCCATTTTTGTCCGCAGAAAACAATCGAGCGCTTCCTCGGGGCGACAGACGACTGGTTCGTTTTCGTTAAAGGAAGTGTTGAGCACGAGCGGGACGCCCGTGAGTTCGCGGAAAGAAGTTATTAATTCGTGGTAGAGCGGGTTCGTTTCGCGATGGACGGTCTGGAGGCGACCGGACCCATCGACGTGGCAGACCGCCGGGATGAGAGCGCGCTTTTCGGCACGGATCTGAAACACTTCCATCATAAAGGGAACGTCGTCGTCCTGTTCAAACCACTCAGCGACGGCTTCGCGGAGGATCGAGGGGGCGAAGGGTCGAAACGATTCGCGCCGCTTGATTTTGGCGTTCAGAATTTCTTTCATGTCGGCGCGGCGCGGATCGCCGAGAATGGAGCGATTGCCGAGCGCGCGGGGTCCCCATTCCATTCGACCTTGGAACCAGCCGACAACGAGCCCAGCCGCGATAGCTGCGGACGTGCGTGAAAATAATTTCTTCTCGTCGGTGATCCGCGTGACCTCGCACTCGGCGGCGTCGATCTCCGGGGCGCGCGCGTCGAGCAATCTCCCGATTTCAGTATCACTGAACTCCGGCCCGCTGTAGGCGGAAAACAAAGGAGGAAGTCTAAAGGCTGAAGTAGAAACCGTGGAATGCGGATCAGGAGACGTTGCGAGTGTAGAAATTTTTGGTGTTTTACTTTCCACTTTTAACTTCGTCATTACATAGGCGGCAGCGCCGATCGCGCCGCCAGCGTCACCGGCCGCTGCCGGCAAGTAGATTTTCCGGAACGGCGTGCGGAGATAAACCTTTCCGTTCGCGACCGAGTTCATCGCACAACCGCCGGAGAGCGCGAGGTTAGGGGAGGGATGCCGTGCGTGCAGCGTCGTCAGAAGCGCGAAGAACGCTTCCTCATAGATCGCTTGAATGGAGTGCGCGAGATCCTTGTGCCGCTGTTCGAGCGGATCTTGCGGCGCGCGGGGAGGGCCGAGCAGGCCGGCCAGCGCGGCGGTGAAGAGAGTGCCGACTTCGGGGGCGCAGTTATTCCAGCTGTAGGAGACGTTGTCGGTGTGGTGGCGAAAATACCGGAGGTTGAGCCGAAAAGTTCCGTCTGGCTGGAGGCGGACGATTTCGCGCATCTGCGGCAGGAAGGCAGACTCGCCGTAGGGTGCGAGTCCCATGACTTTGTATTCATCACCAAAGTGCGGGAAGCCGATGAATTGGGTCAGGGCCGAATAGAAAATCCCTAACGAGTGTGGAAAATAGACGCGGCCGCTGATTTCCAATTGGCCGTGACTTCCGAAACCAAAGGCGGTGCTGGCGAAGTCGCCAAATCCGTCGATCGAGATGCAGGCGGCTTCTTCGAAAGGTGAGACCAAAAAAGCGGAGGCGAGATGGGCGAGGTGATGTTCGACGTGGTGGACCTCGGCCTCGAGCGAGCGGCCATACGCGAACTCAAGAGCGTCCTTGGCCGAAGCAGCGCGGCGAATGTTTCGCACCTTCTGCAGCATCAAGCGCGGGTCGGGTCGGTGGGTGAGAACGAAGCCGAGCCGGCGCCAATTGTTGACACCCGGTTTGCGGTTGATCGCGATGTGCTCAATCTCGTCGATTGAAACGCCACCTGCGGTGAGGCAGTAATCAATCGCCTGGGTCGGCAGGCCGGCCCAATGTTTAATCCGGCGAAAGCGCTCTTCCTCGGCCGCAGCGACGAGCCCGCCATCGCGAATCAAACAGGCCGCCGAATCGCCATGATAAGCATTGAGACCGAGAATCAACGACATGTGAGGACTGAAACGCTGAAAAGCTGAAGTCCGACAGCTTATTTCGGCATCTCAGTGTTTCAGCTCTTCGGCATCCGAGCGCGTCGACTCCGCCTTAGCGCGCGGTCGTGTTCTCCTGCACAAAGCGCCCATCGGATTGCCGCCTGGCGATGACGAAGTGATTGTTCGCACCGAGAGCCCGCCATGGGCCCGGAGGCACGTCCGCTACCTCGACGAATTGCCAATCGGTCACATCCGTTGATCCAAGTTGAAGGAAGTCGCGAATGGCTGGGGAAACATCGAGGCCAGCGCCATGATTCAGATTTGGCTTTGGCCGTTCGTTACCGAAGACGTACTGCCAGTGGTCGGTGCGGAACGGCCCGCAATCTTCCCACTGCGCGTAACAGATGCGGGTGCCCTTTCGAATTGCAATCCAGCGGCCTTTGCAAATGGAACGCCGCTCCTGACTGAACGCCGTCTTGAACCATGGTACTACCAATGGAACCTCGGGCTTCGTTCGCTCCTGGGTGACGTCGTTGTAAGGCAACGCGCAATAGAATGGATTCTCCCGGGGCGTGAAGGCGAGAGGGATGTAGTTTTTCCGCGACGCGGGCTCGGGCGAATCCACACCGCCGTAATTACGGACCCAGTTTATGTCCCACGAGCTTCTCGTGTTCGGAACCGGATTATTCTCGGTTGGTTCCTCGCCGATCCAGAAAACAGTGGTGACAATGTTGGTCCGCCACGGATACCTGCCGGTGCCTTCACTCGGCGCAAGTTGCGAGCGTTTCCGGCTCTTTTTTGACTCGGGCAGAGCACGAATCCGGAGAGCGAATCTGGCAAAAGCGGCGCTCGTCTCGTAGGGGGATTGCGCAGGTAGAATCTGTGCAGCCAGGCAGACCGCGAGAGGGAATAATAAAAGAACGCCAGCTCGCATCTCTCTCGCCTAGCAAAAACGGAGGGCCTTGTCGAGTCCATAGAAGCCAGACCACGTCGCCACCTTGCAGCGCGCGAACATCAAATCACATCCGCGAAGGTGCGTTCCGTGCGACGGAAATACCAGATCCCTCCGGCGAGGAGAAATGAGGTGACAAGCAAACTGAGCCAAAAGCCAGACCAGAAGATAGGTGCGCGCCCGCCGCTGACTGCCCATCGAAACCCGTCGATTACCCCGACGATTGGGTTCACCGAATAGAGAAGCCTCCAGCGGTCTGGGATGACGCTGCTGCTGAAACCAACAGGCGAAACATACAGGCCGAACTGGACGAGAAAGGGGACGACGTAACGAAAGTCGCGGTACTGGACGTTTAGTGCAGCCAGCCAGAGCCCTGCACCTGTGGAAGTTATCAAGGCGATGACTGTGAAAAGAGGCAAAGCCAGCAGATGCCACGTCGGCCAGACATGATAAAACATCATCAAGATCGCGAGCAAAACCGCTGAGATCGCGAAATCGGCGAAGGAGACGATGACGGCGCTCGCAGGGATGATGAGCCGCGGAAAATAGACTTTAGAAATCAGGTTCGCGTTTGAGATCAGAGAGTTGCTCCCCTCTGAAAACGAAGTGGCGAAGAGTTGCCAGGGCAGCATCGCCGCGAAGACCATCACGGGATACGGCACGCCTTCCGCCGGTAATTTCGCGATCCGGCTAAACACCAGGACAAAGACGACCATCGTGAGAAACGGCCGCAGCACTGCCCAGAGAATCCCGATGACAGTCTGCTTATAACGGACAAGGATGTCTCGCCAGGCGAGAAAATAAAAGAGTTCCCGATACCGAAAAAGATCGCGCCAGTATTGCCCTTCGCTTCGGCCCGCTTCGATGATTAATTCGTGTTCCACGAATGGGAGTCAGGAAATGGGCAGGTTCGCTAACGCGGTGGAGATCCGCTTCGATCCTGTTCGCGCGCAGCTCTCATCGCGAGCGTCAAGGTTTCAACCTCCTCGAGCCATTCCAACTTTTCGCGAAACGTGGTCTGAACGCCGATGAGGTGCACCTGCTTCCGCGCCCCTTCAAACGTGCACCACTGCCACCCCGGGTGAGCGTATAGTTCTTCCTTCGTCATGAAGCCTCGGCGTCCCGAAGTTTTCGAATCTGCTCGAGCTCCGCAATATCGGCAAGGGGTCTGCCAGCGGCCCGCTTCATTTCCAGCAGAGGCGAGTATTGGAGCACCGGCGCCTTACTGTCGCCGGCGACCGCCTCCCATCGAGCGGCCGCAAATTCCTCGGCAAAATCGAACGGCTCATAAATAAACACGTCGATCGGCGTCCGACGGTGTGCATCGCTCCAGAGCTTAAGCACTACCATTTCCTTTTCCCGTCGCCACATTTCACGTGTTTCTGCATCTGCAAATTCTTCCGGGGTGACGGGAATCGACAGGCAGTAGCCGATGTTTAGGAGCGCGCGCAGTCCGCGCACGATGTTATCTGGCTCCAATCCGATCACCAAATCCACATCGCGGGTGAGACGCTCATAGCCATGCGCGTTCACCGCCAATCCACCGACGATTAGATACCTCACGTCCGCCGAGTTTAAGGCTTGGACTAACGCCTCGATGCTTCGAACTTCCATGCTTCGAACCTACTCTCCCGAGGGTGCATGAACCGGGTGACCTTCGGCAACTCTGATCGATCCCAAACCACCCGCGATCGATTCGTGAGGAGCGCGCTCGACGCACGCCGCGCGATTCCATAAGGGAGGATCTCTATGTCCGCTATCAAATTCGCGATTATGGCTCTGGCGATTTCATTCTCGCTCAGTCCGACCCTCAGCGCACAGACTCCGCCGGCATCGCCGCCGGCAAGCTCTCCGACCGATTCGGCGGTTTACGGCAAATTCCCGGAGAATTATAAAGAAATTATCGTGGGCTGGCTTGGATCGCAGCTGCTCGACGCGTCCAGCGCAAAGGTCGAATGGATGGGCGAACCGAAACCAGCCGAGATGGCCGGAGTGGATGGGAAGCCGCTCCGCGGGTACCGCGTTGATTTCAAGGTGAACTCCAGAAATCGGTTCGGCAGCTACACCGGAATGCAGAAACACGGTGTCCTGATCCGCGATGGCGAAGTAATCAAGGGCGTCGGATTCGCTTACTGACGCGCGCGGGAGATTCTGCACGGACAGCGCTCGCTCACGATCGGGCGCCAAGTTCTGACGCAACCGGGGACGGTTACGCTACAAAGCCGAAGCAGATCGTCCCTGATTGCGCAGATTCCCTGATTGACTCTCCGAGCACTCGCTGGGCCTCTGGTTTCCAAGTTCGATTTCCTATTTTCCTGCTTTCCCCATCTATAATTCCCAGTTTTGACGCAACCGAGACGGTTACGCTACAAAAGAGGTCACGAGGTCGTCCACAGAGTACGCAGATGTCTGCATTGCTCCATTCCTGAATCAATCTCCGAAAATCCTGGCTTCCAGAGTGGATTATCTGGCCGTTCCTATTTCCTGTATTCCTGATTCGGATTTTCGACCGTGATGGCTTCCTGGTTTCAAAATTTGATTATTCTGTGCGTGGATGCTTACGATTCGGCGGAGATTCTGACCCAACCGGGACCGGTTACGCTCCAAAAGCGCTGCGTTACTCGAGCAGCCGATCGAGTGAATCCACGCAGATCTGCGACCAGGTCTCGAGATTGTCACGGCGGCCGAGCAGTTCTGTGCGCGAGAGGAACGCCAATCCCTTGATCATCGACTCGCGCTTCTCGACTTTCGGCTCAGCGAGACGAAAGACGTGAACGATGCCAAGATGCACGCGACCAACCTCGGTCGAGTCGTCGTTTAAGAGCGCGACGATTTTGTCTTCATAAGGCGAGCTGATTTCGATCTCTTCCTTCACCTCCCGTTCGACTCCGGCGCGGTAGGCATTTTCATCCCACGCAAAGAGCGATTCGTCGGTATCGTTCATGTGACCGCCGATGCCGATCGATCCTTTCGCGACGAGTCGCTGTTCGCCGGCCTTTTTTCCGCGGACGTAATGGAGCACACGATCGCCGTGCGCGATCAGCGCGTAGGGGATGATCTGTTTGTGGCCCGGATCAATTTCAGCCGCGGCGCGTGCGAGAAAGAAATTATTACCGCGCGAGAGCAGGACGCTGAGGTATTTTTGAGGCTCGAAGTTGAGCCCGTGAAAATTGCCGAGCTGATCGAACAAGCCGCGCCGGACGACGAGGACGTTTTCGTTCAGCTGGCCCATCACACCAGATCGTCTCAGAAAGAGTAGGTGGCGCCGAACTGCGGGCCGAGCGTGTTCAAACTGGAGTTGGGTCGCTCCGGCTCCGAGAGGCCGGCATTCGACAAATGCTGGTAGAGGACGCCGGCGGTCGCCTTCCAGTGATCGCTCATTTTGTAGGAGACGCCGATCGCACTTTGGACGTTGAAGGTGAAGTTCTGGCCGAGCGCCCCGGGTGTGAACTCCCGGGTTGCGTCAACGTCGCCAAGTCCCACACCGCCCGAAACGTAAGGAGTCCAGCGGCGGCCGGGTTGCACAAAGTTGTAACGGAAACCGGCGTTGATCCCGAAGTAATGATTCTCGATCCCGCGCACGAACAGTTCTCCGATGGCTTGGAAATAAACCTGGTTGTAGCCACGCATGAAACCTGGCCTGTGCACTGCGCCCCAGCGGAGCCGCGCGGTAACCGATTGGGTTGCAATCTCGTAATTATGCGGGTTCCCGAAAACCCCGAGCATGTACGCGTTCTCCGAAGCGAGCTCGAAGGAAGGCGCGTCAAAGAAGTCATCCTCGGCAAAGCGAGAAACAGCGCGGTCATCACTGCCGGCGGAAGCTTGCGACACGAAGATTCCGAGCGACGCGATGAGGATGAAAGCGGTCAGGCGCAGGCGTTTCATGAAAGGCGGCTCACGATATTTCGTGTTCAATGAATTGCAATCGATTCGCGGTTTCGCCACGATTCAGCATGAACAATCTGAGAATCTTTGTGGGCGTAGTCGCGATCGTATCAGCTCCGCTGCTCGGCGCGAACGCGGGCGAAAGTACGACGAACAACCCCGCTGCCATGGAAGTCTGGAAAGCGGCCGGAGGCGAGAACTGGGGAAAGGTAAAGGAAATCAAGTTCACGTTCGTGGTTGAGCAGGACGGAAAAACTCTGGCGAGCGCGCAGCATGATTGGGACGTCGGCGCCGGAACCGATCACGTGAAGTGGAAGGACAAGGATGTGACCGTCAATCTCGCGAACCCAGAGCAAGACGAGAACGCGAAAGCCGCCTATGCGCGTTGGGTGAATGACTCCTATTGGTTGTTGGCGCCGCTGAAGATTCGCGATCGCGGTGTGACGGTCGTGAATGAAGGAATGAGGGAAATGGACGGCGCTCCTTGCCAGCCGCTGCGCCTAAGTTTCGCGCAAGTAGGCCTGACGCCGAGCGATCAGTACATGCTCTATATAGATCCACAGAGCAAGATGGTGCGGTCATGGGATTACATTCCGAAGGGAGGCGAGGGGATGCACGCGAGCTGGGACAAATATCAGGAGTTCGGCGGCCTCAATCTCGCGACCGAACACCGCTTCGGCGGCAAAATGATTCGTTTCACCGGCGTCGAAGTTATTGCTGACAAATAGCGCGCTGGCGCTGCGTCGGAAACTGCCGCGTTATACGGAGGCATCTTTCCCTCCCGTGCGGCAGGGGCAAGCGGACCGCTCGCCCTGCAACGCCCTGCTCAGAACGATAGCCTTTGCGTCGGAACACTGGCGTCTCGCATGTGAGGTTAACGAGAATCTGCCTGAACGTGCTCGTCAGCGGGCAGGTTGCCCGCTGGCCCCACAGCCAGGATGGCTATGCTCCACGCCTGGCCGAATTGTCTTCTCGAGCCAGTTCGTGAGGTCCGACGGAAGCGGGGATTCCCATGCACCGAAATCTTCGATCGCCAGTTTCGCGCAGTGGAGCGCGTGCCGCGGCAGAAGCAGTAGCCGTTCGAGCTCATCGGTCCATCCGGCTTCAATGAACCGCAGATACGAAGATTCATCCGGGCCGTAGATTTTATCGCCCACAACGGAGTGGCCGAGCGACGCAAGGTGAACGCGGATCTGATGAGTCCGGCCCGTTACCGGAATTGCGCGCACGAGACTGAATTTACCGCGCGTCGGGTGAAGTCCCACTAATCGTTCCTGGACGCGAAACTCGGTCCTCGCTGCCGCTCCGGCTGGATGAATTTTCTGCTTCAACCAGATCGGCGAAGACTCGTGCTCCCCTTGCCGCGCGAGGGGTTGGTCAACGATCTTTAAATCCCATTCCGGCCAACCCCAGACGATCGCCAAATATTCTTTCGCGATTCGTCTCTCCTGCATCAAGAGCCCAAAGCGTCGCGCGACCGCCGCGGTTTTTGCGACCAGGATGAGCCCGCTCGTCTCTCGATCCAGCCGATTGACGATCGAGACCTGCCCGCCGTTCGTAATCTCGAACGCGAGCAGATTGCGCAACTCATCCCAAAGTGTGCGCGGCCCATCGGGCTTTGTCGGATGGACCAGGAGAAAAGGCGGCTTCTCGACAACGAGATAATCCACGGTCTCCGCCACGATCGCGAATCCGGTCCGCACGTTTGCGCGGCTCGGCCCGGTGGCGGATAAGGCAGGCTCCGACATGATCTCGCTCACAAACGTCACTCACTATTATAAGGGTGGCGAGCGGCCGGTGCAGGCTCTGAACGATGTTTCCCTGGAGATCGGGCCTAACGAGTTCGTCGCAATCAGCGGACCGAGTGGGTGCGGCAAGAGCACCATGATGCACCTGATCGCCGGACTCGACAAACCAACCTCGGGGGCCATTTCGGTAGATGGATTGCAGCTCGATTGCGCGAACGATGCGGCGCTGACGGAATATCGCCGCCGGCGACTCGGCCTCGTGTTTCAGTTTTTTAATCTTCTCCCGACGATGAATGTGCTGGAGAATGTCACTTTTCCTTTGCTCCTCCAAGGCACGGCCCTGTCCGAGAGCGAAAGACGCGCGCGGGAAGTGTTGCGCGTTGTCGGCCTCGCCGATCGCGAGCGGCACTTCGTGCATCAACTCAGCGGCGGCGAGCAGCAGCGCACCGCGATTGCGCGCGCGCTGGTCCATCGGCCGTCGTTGCTGATTGCAGACGAACCGACGGGGAATCTCGATTCCGCGTCGGCCGCAACCGTGATGCAACTACTGAAGGAGATTGGCGATGAAGGCGGCGCGACGTTGATCGTCGTGACGCACAGCGAGGAAGTGGCGCGGTGCGCATCGCGTCGGGTGGAGATGTGCGACGGGCGAATAGTCAGAGACACTGCGAATCGTGTGTCGACGATCGAAGCAGAAGCGTGAATCTCCGCTCTGGCGATTAGAATGGGTTCCGTTGTTGGGAGCGGCAACTCGAACGCAGCTCGGCTATCGCACAGCGCCATGAGAGAAACGGAAGCCAAGGAACACAGACTTGAAGTCTGTGCGGCGCACAGGCATTCATGCCTGTGTTCACGGGCTTTATGAGCGCGCTGGTTCGGCCTGCATTCGTTTGCTTGACCTCCTTCTAAAAAGACTCTTACCTGAACGCTCAATCCTCAAGCCCGGGAGCCGCTTTGGAATTAAAAGACATCAAATCCATCATCGATCTGATGAAGAAAAACGATCTGTCGGTCTTCGAAATGGAGAAAGATGGTTTCAAACTGAAGCTTCAGAAAGGGGCGGGGGAGCAGACGATTTTTCCGCAACCGATGTTGGCACCCGGAGCGCCTCTCCCGGGATTTGCCGGAGTCACGACAGGAGCGGCACCTGCGCCGCCGCCACCGGAAAAAGGCGCGCCGCTGAAGGATATTGTTTCGCCGATGGTCGGCACGTTTTACCGCCAAGCCTCGCCCGAAGCGCCTGCTTTCATCGACATGGGAAAACCCGTTACCGAAGAGACGGTCGTCTGCATCATCGAAGCGATGAAAGTGATGAACGAGATCAAAGCTGAGACGAGCGGCGTGATTGCGGAGATTGTGGCGGAGAACGGCAAGCCGGTGCAATTCGGTCAGGTGCTTTTCCGCGTGCGTTGAGAAGGCGAGTCAACGCCGCGATCCTGCGGCCGCGCGCCTCTGCGTCATTGACGCGCTTCCCGAAGCTGGCTTTCTTGTTCCGCTCTCCTTTTGATGTTCGAGAAAATCCTGATCGCGAACCGCGGTGAAATCGCTCTGCGGGTGATCCGCGCCTGCAAGGAGCTCGGCATCCGAACGCTGGCGGTTTACTCCGAAGCGGATGTCGATTCGTTGCATGTTCAATTTGCGGATGAAGCGATCTGCATCGGCGCGCCGCCCAGTTCCGAGAGTTATCTCAAGATCGACCGCATCATGAGCGCTGCCGAAGTAGGCGATGTGGATGCGATCCATCCCGGCTATGGATTTCTCGCCGAGAACGCGCATTTCGCCGAAGTTTGCGAGAGCTGCAAAATTAAATTCATCGGCCCGCCCGCGAGTGCGATGCATGCGATGGGTGACAAAAACTCGGCCCGAGCTTACGCGCGCAAGGCGGGGATTTCGGTGACCCCGGGGAGCGACGGCATCGTGGAGAGTGAAGCGGAGGCGCTGAAGGTCGCGAGGAGAGTCGGTTTCCCGGTCATGATCAAAGCCGTCGCCGGCGGCGGCGGCCGGGGAATGCGTGCATCGCACAATGAGGCGAGCCTGGCGTCCGCTTTTCAGAGCGCGAAGATCGAAGCAGAAAAAGCTTTCGGAAACGGGGACGTTTATCTTGAGAAGCTAATTCTCAATCCCCATCACATCGAATTCCAAATCGTGGCGGACCAGCACGGTCATACGATTCATCTCGGTGAACGCGATTGCTCGATTCAACGGCGCAATCAGAAAGTCATCGAGGAATGTCCGTCACCACTGATGACACCCGGATTGCGCAAGAAAATGGGAGCCGCAGCCGTCAAGCTCGCGGAACGGGCCGGCTACGAAAATGCAGGGACGATAGAGTTCCTGGTCGATGACGAGGGCCACTACTATTTCATCGAGATGAATACGCGCATCCAGGTGGAGCACACCATCACCGAGGAGGTTTATGGTTGCGATCTTGTGAAGGAACAAATTCGGATCGCGGCGGGCGAGCCGTTGTCGCCGCACGTCGCGAATGCTGTTCCTCGCTCCCATGCGATTGAATGCCGGATCAACGCGGAAGATCCGGAGAAGAACTTTCAGGCTTCGCCGGGAAGGATTGCTTTTTATTACGCGCCGGGCGGTCGCGGGGTGCGGATCGATTCACATGCTTACACTGGCTATACAGTGCCGCCGTATTACGATTCGATGATCGCAAAGCTGATCACAATCGGCGCGACACGCAATGCGGCGATCGATCGGATGCGGCGCGCGCTCGACGAATATTACATCACAGGCATTAAAACGACCGTGCCGTTTCATAGCGCGATCATGCGGAGTGCGGAGTTCCGTGCGGGAAAATACGATACCGGTTTCGTCGAGCGAGTCATGAGTGCCGATAATTTCGTGCTGAACCCGACGTCAAATCGGTTGCACGAATAACCTTCGCGACGCGCGTGGATCTGAGCCGCTGCCGGCTTTACGGCATTCTCGACCTCGGTTACGTCGAAGCCGGAAATGCCCCGCGTGTGGCGGTGGCGATGATCGAAGGCGGTGTCGATCTGATTCAATTGCGCGCGAAGAATTGCAGCGTCGAGGAGATCACCGGGGTTGCCAGGGAACTGCACGCATTGACCGTCCCGCGGAACGTGCCGCTGATTATCAATGATCATTCTGGGATTGCGCGAAGCGTCGGAGCCGAAGGCGTGCACGTCGGTCAAGACGACGTCTCGATCGCCGAAACCAGACGCACCGCCGGAGAGCAATGCTTCGTGGGCAAATCAACGCACAGCCTCGAACAGGCGCTGCTTGCGGAGAACGAAGGCGCCGATTACATCGGCTTCGGTCCGCTCTTTGCCACACCAACAAAGCCGGATTACAACCCAATCGGGCTCGAGAAGATCGCGGCGGTTCATCGCCTGGTGCGACGACCGATTTTCTGCATTGGCGGCGTCAAGCTCGATAATCTGCCGGCCGTGATCGCGGCCGGAGCGCGTCGTATCGCGATCGTTTCGGGATTGCTGCAAGCTCCAGATATCGCAAAGTATGCGCGCGCGGCTCGAAAACTCCTGGAAGCTGTTTAGAACAAATGCCCGTTCTCATCGTTGGTTCAATCGCGCTCGATACCGTTAAAACCCCGGTCGAAGAACATACTGACTTGTTAGGCGGTTCTGCTTCTTACGCGGCTCTGGGCGCAAGCTTCTTCTCCCCGGTCAAGCTCGTCGGCGTGGTCGGCGACGACTTTCCGGCCTCGGAGTTCGACTTCTGGAAATCCCGAAAGATTGACGCGGAAGGGGTCCAGCGCGTGCCCGGGAAAACGTTTCGGTGGTCGGGCGAATATGCCTGGGACATGAACACGCGCGAGACGCGCTCGATCGCCCTGAATGTGTTCGAACATTTTCGGCCCAATCTTCCGCAGTCGTATCGCGAAACCGACTTCGTCCTCCTGGCCAACATTGCACCCGCTCTGCAGTCGCACGTTCTGGATCAGATGGCGCGACCGCGCTTTGTCGTCGCGGACACCATGGATCTTTGGATCGAGATCGCGCGCGCCGATCTCGACGTCCTCTTACGGCGAGTTGATCTTCTCATTCTTAACGACAGCGAAGCTCGCGAGATGACGAAGGAAACCAGCCTCATCAAAGCGGGCAGGAAAATCCGCGCAGCCGGCCCTGAATTCGTCGCGATCAAAAAAGGGGAGCACGGGGCGCTGCTTTTCGGGGCGGATGAGTTCTTCAGTTGCGGCGCCTATCCGCTCGAGGACATCCACGATCCGACCGGCGCGGGCGACACCTTTGCGGGAGGCGCTGCAGGCTATCTCGCCGCTCAATCCGAAAAACGCCCAACATTCAGAGAGCTGCGCAAGGCGATTATTTACGGCAGCGTTCTCGCGAGTTTCAACGTCGAGGCGTTCAGTCTCGAGCGGCTGCGCACACTGACCCAGGAGGAAATCGCCGAGCGTTATGAGATGTTCAAAATCATGAACCAGATTGAAGCTCTAGCTTGACCGGCGAAAGTGGAAATTGACCACGCCAGGGACGGGGTTGAACTCCATTACTAGAGTTTGGAAGGACATGACTGACGCACACCGAAGGCCGAGAAGCTGCTGCTGCACGCGCAGCAGCCGACGGACTTCCAGCGACGAGCAATAACCGCGGAGCTGGGATCTGATCGCGAGCTACGATAACATTGAGTCCACATTCACACGCTCACTTGGGGGTCGATCACAGCCGAGCTTTTGCCATTGGCGTAGCGCTGAATGTTGCCTACATCCTGATCGAGGTTGTGTTTGGCCTGGTCTCCGGCTCGCTTGCGCTCCTAGCGGATGCGGGTCACAACGTGAGCGATGTCCTGGGACTGCTGCTCTCGTGGGGCGCGATTTACGTCGCAAAGGCCGCGCCGACTCCTCGCCGCACCTATGGCCTGCGGCGCACTTCCATTCTGGCTGCGCTCGGCAACGGATTGCTTCTTCTAGTGGCCATCGGCGCGATTATCTGGGAGGCCATTCATCGATTGATTCGCCCCGAGCCAGCCGCAGGCATGACCATCGTATGGGTCGCCGGGATCGGAGTTTTAATAAACGGCATCACCGCGTGGCTCTTCGTTGCGGGGCGGAAGCAGGATCTCAACATCCGCAGCGCTTTCCTGCACATGGCGGCGGATGCTGCCGTCTCGCTGGCGGTGGTGCTCGCGGGTCTGGCAATCAGCTTCACCGGTTGGCTCTGGATTGATCCCGCCGTTAGTTTAATGGTGGCGGCCGTCATCCTGGTTGGGACATGGGGATTGCTCCGCGACTCTGGGGCTCTCGCCGTCGACGCGGTCCCTCGGGAGATCGATCCAGATGCGGTCACGAACTACCTGGCGCAGTTGCCGGGCGTCTGCGGCGTGCATCATCTCCATATCTGGGCAATGAGCACCACCGAAACCGCGCTCACCGCGCACCTGGTTAAAACCGATCCGCAAATCGATGACGAGCTGCTCTCACGAATCGACCGCGATCTGCATGATCACTTCGACATTTGTCACGCGACGATTCAGTTCGAGCGTGGCGACGCTCGATGCGAATGTTGACCTAACGAATCCACACTGCCCGGCTGAAGCTGTATTTGAAGGCCAGACATCTTGCCTGCGATGCGGCAAAGGCAAGCGAGACGCGTTGCCCCCAATCAGCAGATTGGCAAGCAGGACGCCTATCCCTACAACCGGCCTTCAATATGCTGCCTGGGCGGGGAGCAGCGCGCTCTATTTTCGCGAGTTGGCTCTGTCCAAAGCCATCGAGTGACACTCACGCAACTCCAAATGACCCAGCGATCAGACCCGATCGCAACGGCCGCGATGCGGAACCGGTACGAGTTGCGGATACTGCCAGTGCAGTAGCCTGCTTCCGAGCGCAATCCCGAGTAGCGCCACGCCCATGAGCAGTGCGCTGCTTCCGCCTTCAGGCACGGCGCTGCCGGACTCGGCGCTGAAGATTACGTAGCTTACCAAACTCATTGACCCCGCGACGTAACCCGGCTCGCCAAGAGACGGTGTGTAGGTCGTCGACCCTCTCAGGTTTTCAGTGACCCGCAGGTCGTTTGCGTAGAGTGAAGTTGGAAATCCCATATCGCCCAGTTCGCCTCCGCCCGCTAAGGAATAGAAGACGGCGGATCCTAAATAGCTGGGCGAACCCGTCCCGGCGGGATTGAAACGGATGATGTCAGAAATAACGCCAGTTGCGTCGAGAAGAACCAGGTCCCCTGCAATCAAACCAGGCGGATTAAATAGATCGAAAGTAAGCGCGTTGGACAGCCCGCCAGGTCCCGGGTCTGACGTAATCGAGTGAAACAGTGGCGATACGTTCCCCAAGTTATTTTGGATGGTGCCGGCGCCGTCTTCGTGGAGAGTGATCGTCACTTCCAAGGGAAAAGCATGCGGTGCAGCGATGCAAAACAGCAGGGAAGTGGCGAGGAAAGTGGCGCTGAAAGATCGGGAGATGTTCATGTTTTTTGAGTGCGGGGCTGCAAGACCTCGGTTAGCTCGTTGAATTTATGGGGAGAGCGATAAGTCATAGCTAATCACATGCCACGGACATGGGTGAACAGCAGCGCCCGTAAAACAACATTCTCATTTCCAGTAGTTTATATTAATATCGATAATATAGCAGTATCAAATGACTATTGTCATTATTGCGTCATCTGTAACAAAATTCGACGCTTGTTAAAGATTCCCTTGACCGCACGCATAGTGCTTCTAGGCATGGAATCGCGTTTACGGCAGCTCTTGGCGGCGGGCTTACGCCCCGCGCAGAAAAAACCTTCCGCTATGGGATGCACGGAAAAAGCGTTGCATTCGATTTTAGCACACCAATATACATAATTAACGCGTTCCCATTCTCGGTGGCCGACGCCCTACCCAAACTCCGCTCAAACTTCTCCAATCAATGCTCCATCACACACTCTCCAATTCCGTTCTGGCCGTTGGTCTTTTCTTGTCTGGCGCCAGTACTCTGGCTGCAACCGCGACGCCTTCGCCAACCCCTGCCACGAGAACAGTAAAATTGAAATGGGCGGCCTCCCCGACAGCCTCCGTCACTGGTTACAAGTTGTATTGGGGAACCGGGGATGGGAATTATCAGAATACGAAAGATGTGAAAAATGTCCTTACGTCTTCGCTCATTCTAAGCGCTGCGACCGACTACTATATTGTGGCTAGAGCCTATGACCAATACGGAGAAAGCGGCCTCAGCAATCAAGTCAAAGTTCCGGCTGTTTCTGGATATTACTATGTGGCTGTTTACTAGCGGCGGCAGCGAGACTTTGCCGCAAGAGTCGAGCAATGGGAAAGGCGGTTTCCGCCATTCCAGCGAGTGTTCGTCCATAGGCGCATTCGCGAGATCAGGATAATACGTCCACCGAGGTCAAGAAGGAGAGCCGGTTTTCGCTCGATCGGTCGCAGCCGGTCATCGCGAAGTCACCCGCCTGCGCCCATTACTAAGGCGCCAGCGAGCTTTTACTACCGCCGCTCTGCTCCCAGGTCGTAAATTTCGAAGGCGACGATACCAGTGGCATCGTTCTTACCGCGGACAATCACCGTGTAATTTCCCGGCGCCAGCACGACCGCGATCGCGGGCTCGAGGAAGCTTGCGGGCGCGAGCCCGGTTGCTTCGATTTGGGAAGCCTGATCCGCAGAATCTCTCCAGTTGTCGTCGAACGCCATAAGAGTCCCGTCATTATCGCGAAGTTCCAACGTCGGGTCAGAAAGGACGTTCGCGATTCCGCTGCTGGCGAGCGAAGGTCCGAGCGCTCGCAGGATTAAGGTTGCAATACCTTCTCCCTGAACGCCGAGACCGCTGACAAGCACGTCATTGCCCGTCTGGACAAATCCTCGCGCGCTGATACTCGCGAATTTGGAATTTGCACCCCCTGAGTAGTCGTAAACTTCGGCTAATGCGGTTCCCGTCGTTCCGTTTTTTCCACGGACAACTGCACTGTAAGCGCCTGGGCGAAGCTTTGCGGCAAGGGCTGCCTCGAATTCGTTAGCCGGCCGGAGCATCGCATAGGGTCCGCCTTCGATAAAGTTGGCCTCCTGCGTGTCGCGCCAGTTGTCGTTCGTAGCAACGAGTGCGCCCGTTGAGTCATAGAGGTCGAGTGTCGGATCCGCCATTGCGCCGGACATCCCAGCATCGGCCAACGAAGGCCCGATAGCTCTTAGGACAACACTACTTTCGCCCTTGCCCGTGATGACAAACCCGCTACTCAGGGCGTTCTCGCCCGTGCCAACCGGAAGCTTGGCAGAAATGTAGGCAAGGCTGCCGCGAACCTCAGACGGAGTCGGCGTCGGACTCGCAGTTGGTTCTGGAGTTGGTGTTGGAGTCGCGGTGGGTTCTGGAGTTGGCGTTGGACTCGCGGTTGGTTCGGGAGTCGGCGTTGGGGTCGCGGTAGGTTGTGGAGTTGGCGTTGGAGTCGCGGTTGGTTCCGGAGTGGGTGTCGGTGTCGCGGTAGGTTGAGGCGTTGGCGTTGGCGTCGCAGTTGGTTCCGGAGTCGGTGTTGGAGTCGCGGTAGGTTGTGGAGTTGGCGTTGGAGTCCCGGTTGGTTGAGGCGTTGGCGTTGGACTCGCGGTTGGTTCGGGAGTCGGCGTTGGGGTCGCGGTAGGTTGTGGAGTTGGCGTTGGAGTCGCGGTTGGTTCCGGAGTGGGTGTCGGTGTCGCGGTAGGTTGAGGAGTTGG
>JBBSIA010000005.1:0-179813 GCA_038232335.1 Chthoniobacterales bacterium | reverse complement strand
TCATTCGGTGCGCGATCTCATCCACCGGATCGACGCCTACATTAAAGGCTACAATCAAAATGCTACGCCTTTCACCTGGAATTATCGTGACACGCGTAAGCGTTTTCGTGTCCCCCTTTCTTCCCTTTCAGCACACTAGACTTTCGCGATAAGGAAAGCTTCTTAGCGAACATCGCTTTTAGAATGCTTGAGAAGCGGAATTTTTCATGGAGCCGTAATGACTTCGAGCGGGAAAAACTCGATTATTTCGAACATCTCGACGAAGACGCCCCGGACGGGCGCATCTTCGAGGATTTCTTCAAAAAGGGAATCCTGCAGGAAGTTGATGGAACAGTGAGCTTCAAGTTTAAGTTTTGGTTTCACTTCTTTTTAGCGAAGGCGATGGAGAAGGATGAAGTGAAGAAGGCTTACCTCTTGAAGCAGACAGACTACCTAAAATACGCTACCGCGCTCGCCTACAAGGCCGGGCTATCGCGGAATGATGCAGACCTTCTGGAGCAAATTCGGCAGCGTAGCGTAGACGCGCTGAAAGCGTTGGTAATGGAGGAAGCGTTCAAATCGTTGGAAGGAAGGCCTGTCGACGATGCGCTGTCGCAGTTCTCTGACGACGTCGAGAAGGACATCGTAGAGAAAAACGAATCAGAATCTATCGATGCCCGGCGAGATGCGCTGCTTCCGGATGCCAATACCCCTCAGACGGTAGACGCGACTGAAGAGAGCGAGGACCTAAGCCAGTTGGTTAGCCTACACTCGGATGTGATTAGGAATACGCGGGAGGTTAGCCCCTCCCTGAAGATCGACAATCTTCGCGATAATGTAAGCTCTTATGTGACCCTGATGTGGGGAACTTTGCTGGCGTTCCGTGAACTGGTAAGCGCAATTCCGGAGGAAGACATGTTCAAGCTTCTCTTCAGAGGAGTCCCATCTAAGAAGCAGGAGGTGCGCTTGAAGAAGCTCGTAGAGGGTAGCCACCGACTGGTTTATCAGATTGTTCCGCTATCGGTCATTTGCTACATGACTGACCACCTCGGAAATCCCAAGCTATCTAGGTCGGTGGAAAAGATTTTAGATGGAGAGATGGATCCCGTGGAACGTCTGTTTCACCTTCTGCTCCTGTTGCGCCTCAAGCCAGATGCCGCTTTCAAGCGCATTAACGTGTTCCTCCGTGAGTCGGCGTCGGGCGCGAGCGACTTCATCATTTATAGTTATCTTCGCACATTCGCCTATGAAACAGAGTTGCCTAAGAAACAGCTAGATTCACTGGTTGAGACGATGGACAACGTTCGCGGGAAGTACAGGCAGCAAGTAGACAAAGATAAGATACCCGCCTTCGTTACGGATACATTTCGGCCCGACATCCGGAAACAAATCGCGCTGAAGCACACTTAACTGATCTGTTACTCTGACGGAGCGTGGACGCGCTGAACGTCAAAGTTATCGGGTCGGAGGCGCTGACGCCGTCGAAGAAGCTCTTGAGCAGGCGGGCACCGGTTAAGGCGAGCGCCAGACGAGGTTTAATTAAACGAAAACGGCCGGACGTTTGCACGGCCGGCCGCTTCGATTTGTTAAGGTTGCGAGCGTCTTTCGTCAGGCCACGGGATCCCCATTCGACTCGGTTACGCCTCGCTCAGGGCAGGCTCTCGGCTTCGCTCGGGATGACGGATTGCTACACGCCGACGGCGATGCTGACGGGGTTGCTCCATTGGCCGACGAGGTCTGCCTATTGCCCATACGAGTCGAGGGGGTTAGACTTTTACCAATGCTGGATTGGAGTGCTTGCACGATGGTCGAACGCTCGCCGGACACGGTGAGCGGCGCGTGGTTGTTTCGCGGAACGCGGGTGCCAGTGAAAACACTGTTCGCAAATCTCGAAGACGGCGCCACGGTTGATCAGTTCCTGGAATGGTTCCCCGGTGTGACACGCGGACAAGTCCAGGCGGTCCTGGAGTTCACCGAAGCGAGCCTCGCGACTGCCTAGCGCGTGCGCATCCTTTTCGATCAAGGCACACCGGTGCCTCTGCGAAAGCATCTTGCGCCCCACGAGATCGTGACGGCTTTTGAAGCTGGCTGGTCGACTCTGTCGAATGGCGAACTCCTCGCGCGCGCCGAGGAACAGTTCGATGTCCTTGTCACTACTGATCAGCAACTGCGGTATCAACAGAACATCGCGAACCGCAAAATCGCAGTCGTGGTGCTGCCTTATGCGAGTTGGATCAGACTCGAGCGACACGCCGGTAAGGTCGCTTCCGCGATCGCCGCGGTACAGGCTGGCGATTACATTGAGATGACGCTGACCTGACGCCACGCAGACAAAAAAACGGCCGGGCGTTTGCACATCCGGCCGCTTTGATTTCAAATGCTGACTTCTGTCTTCTGACTTCCGTCACACGCCGACGGCGATGCTGACGGGGTTGCTCCATTGGCCGACGCGGTTGTCGCCGACGCGGTAGATGGCCTGGTAGGTCCACTTTGCCGGTGCGCTCGGGAACGGTTGGGTGTCGGTGTAGCCGGGGGTGGTGTCGATCGCGAGCATGACGAAGCCTTTGCTGTCGGCGCGATCGACCTGGAGTTCGCATTGGTCGAGGAAGGCGCCGTAGCCTTGCCAACCCCAGTTCACATAGACCTGGTCGCCGCTGATCGAGAGGTCGAGCACGGGACCGAAGGTGGAGAAATCGGGACCGGCTTGTTGCGAACCTTCGATGCCGAGGGCCTGGCCGATGGAGGCGTTGTAATCGGCGCTCGCTTTGATCTGCTTGATGAGCGCGCGGAAGCGCACTTCGATGCCGGGCGCGACGACCGCGACCGGCGTGGGAAATGTCGGCAGGACCGGTGCGCCGGTGGGCGGAGTGTTGCCGCCGTAACGCGCCACGGACGCGCCGAACATCCGCATCTCGTTGGAAACTTCTCGTGCACGGAAATCGACAAAGCTGTAAAGTTGGAGCGTGACTGCTGGTCAGATCATCGAAGAGATTAAACGGCTGGCTCCCGAAAAACAGCTCGGGGTCATTCGGTTTATCTACCAGCTCGACGCGGAGCGACAGCTGACGGGGAATGAGCTGTCTCGATTGGCAGAGCGGATGGTGAACAGTGCTGACCCGGCGGAGCAGGCCAGAGTCCGCGAGGAAATTATCCGCGGCTTCTACGGAAGCCGGCAGCATGCCTAGAATTCGGCGGCAGAACTTGCCGCCGAGGTTGGAGGGCGTCCGTGCCGGCGACGGGTGCGGCTGCGTGCTGACGAAGCGCGAAGATCGATTCGGCTCGCCGTCCTCGCTTCGCAGCAAAGCTACTCAGTGTAATTAGCGCCTCCCGGACTGCTCTTCGGGAAATCACGTCGACGAGCGAAAAGGCGTGACAGCCGAACCGATAGAAACGATAGATATAACTAAACGCCGGCTAAATCTATAGCTTCCCACCGCAGCGGAAATCAATCCCATGAATCTACCGATTAAAATCATACTCGCGCTCAGCGTTCTCTCGGCCACGGCACGAGCGAATACTGTTATCCTCGACACCTTCGGACCGTTGGATACTTACAATCAGAGTGCAGGCTTCGCTGTCACCAGGACGCCGTCGTTGTTTGAGGAGGCGGCGCGATTCATGGCCGCCGGCAGCGGTCAGCTGGCTACCATAGATCTTGGGCTCACGTGGGAGAATACGCCCGGTCCCGTTCAGGTCTTCCTGTATGGCGATGCCGTCGGCACGCCCAATATCCTCAGCCAGACTCTGCTTGGATCCGTAACACCGACAGGGCAATTCGACACCACCAATGACAGCGTCGTCACGCTCACCGTCCCAACGGGAGTGTCGCTCACCGCCGGGACGGCTTACTGGCTTGTTCTCAAACCCGGCGATGACATGGGCCAGAGTATATGGAACGAATCGTTCTCCTCTCCCGGCGCGGTTGATTTCACGCGCGATGACTTCGCGTGGCAACCGATTCCGAACAACACCGACTTCCCGGTGCTGTTGCCCGCTTTCCGGTTAACAATCAGTGGAGTAGGCGCGGCCGTTCCTGAAACTGGCAGTGCTCTCGAGCTTTTGTTTGCATCCTTTAGCGTGATCGTGTTGCTCCAGCAGTGGAAACGCGGGTGCCAGATCACCACTTGAAATCAACAGGTTTCCTCAACTTATGAACACCCGCATCCGTGGTTCTCGTCGCTTGTCGGTCTCGCGCTCGCACATCAGGCATCGGCCAATCTCATCACCAACCCCGGTTTTGAAACCGGTGATCTCACCGGCTGGACGAGCACTCTCGCTGTCAATGGCAGCGCGTTGGGAGTCGTGACCTTCGAGCCACACACGGGCACGCGGAGCTTTTGGCGCTACCGGGCCGCAGTTGGACTACATCAGCCAAACCCTCGGCACGGTTACGGGGCCATAACTATGCCATAGAATTCTTCGTGCTCTCGGTAACTAAAACATTAAGCTCGCTCATAGTTAACTTTGGTGGCACAACTGTTCTGACGTTAACCGACCCGGCGTTCATCCCGGGCGTGCAGGAATACACCCGTTTCGCATTTATTGTCCCCGCGACGGGCGCTACGACCACCTTGAGCTTCGGTGGATTCGCCGCGGCCGGCGAGCTGAACCTCGATGATGTGCTCGTGGAAGAATTGCCGGGAAGTGTGCCTGTCCCGGAGAGCGGTAGCAGCGCTCTGCTGTTTTTGATTGCGGTGGGCGCACTGACAGCGGGATATCTCAGTCGAAGCGTCAAGGGATCACCGCCGGGCGAGGATCAGCCGAAGGATCCAGGCTTCGTATTTACCGCGTGCGGGATCCCTGGTGACAGCGCTCTGGAAACGGGTGAAGAACTCGTTGCATAACTCCGAGCTCTTCTCGGAGGAAGCGAAGAGGTTCTTCATAAGGGTGGACTCGGCAAAGGCGCGCACGAAGGCGGTGTAGTCCCGTGCATAGACGGCGGCATCGCCGCTGCGCTCCCATTCTTCCCAGTATGGGTTTCCTACTTCGCTCGTCTCCGCGGCGATGACCTCGAACTCCTTCTCGAGCAGGCCGCCAGCAAGAATGGGGGCGATCGCCTCCTCCTCGCTGCGGCAATAAACGGGGAAGAGATAGCGGAGGAGAACAGAGCGCTCGAGCAAGGCAGCTTCTGCCATCGTCTGCGCTACTTCCCACATGAGGTGTAATAACTTCGCGCCCGACGCTTTCTCGCCGCCGTCGGCGTTCTTCACCGTCGCAATTCCCTGCACCAGCATGCGGCCGCCGGGAACAAGTTCGCTGGCTCGCGCCCGCAGGAAACTGAGCCAATCATCCGCGGCTTGTCGCGCCAGTTTTTCCCGGGCGGCACCGCGGGCCTCGCTGAAGTAAATTCCGCCCGGCACCTCGATCTGCGGCTGCACCCGGAACCAGTGCGCCGCGTTCGAGCACATCCCGAGATGGATGGTTCCCGAGGGCACAATCTGGTCGAAGAAGGAGCCGCCAACGGCGCTGACGTAGATGGGCCCGCCCGGTTCGCCGGCGTAGCTCTCCGCCACGTCGCGGAAAACTTGATTGAAATCGTTCGTCAACAGGTCGGCGTGGATTGAATGTAGCGGGAGCTGGCGGTTTCGCTCGCGCAGCCGCCGCACGGCCGCGCCCACGGATTGCACCGAGGTCGCGCCCGTCCCACAACCGTAATCGGCGATGATGCACGCACTGGTCACCGTCGGGAGGTCAAGCGCATCCACCATTTTTACGATGGTGGCTGTTCCTTCCGCCACAATCCGGCGCTGATACTCGGAGTGGGTGTCGTAAAACCCCGCGCCTTTCATTCCTTCAGTGACCGGCGATGCGTTTTTGTCCACGAACAATTCATATAAGTTCTTCCGGCGGTCGTCTACGGAGACAGCTTGGAGTTTCGCTAGAGTAGAGGTGACGGTGCGCGTGCACAGAGCAAGCGGGCATTGCGTGCCCATCGTAACATCTCGATAAAAACGTCAGGAAGGTCCGCAGCGGAGAAAGCAGTTATCGAATCGCTGACCTCGTGATCGGGTTAACCACGTGGGGCGAGCGGCGTCCGCAGGCCGTGAGGAGTAAACGCGTTCACCTCGTTGGCGAAATGTTCGAGGAGAATGCCGGGACCGAGTGAGTATCGCAAGGCGATGTAGTCACTCGAGATCTGCCGGATCTGTTCGGATTCGTTAGGCAGCAAGAGAGCGGCGCGAGCCGCGAAGTCGGCCGGACCTTCCGTAGAAATCCGTTCGGGGCCGAGCCGTGCAATTTTTCGACAGAACCGCTCATACAACGCCTTCACCGGATCGGGGCGTCGCCTCGAACGGAGCCGCATCCAGGCAGCGTAAATCGCGATTACGCCGGCAAGGATCAACAAAGTTCGCACCACAATCAGGAGGGGCGCGACGTCATCCATTCGGATCTCCGTAAAGAATGACTGCTGGGCTTCCGCATCAAAGCTGAGCACGCGCGTGTCCCACGCGTATTTGGCCGAGTCCCAGGCAAGGCGAATGTCGTGCAGGAATTGCCGCTGGGTCGAGCTTCCGAGCGCGGCCACCTGACCAGTGGCCGCGCCCGGTTCTCCAGAGGCGGCTTGCATGGCGAGAAAGGAATTGAACCCGAGGCTCACGCGCTCGGGCGCGACGACGCTGGTGGGATCGACGCGTTCCCATCCCCGATCGGGAAGCCACACTTCGCACCAGGCATGGGCGTCTGCTTGCCGGACGAGGAAATAGCGGCCGATATCATTAAACTCGCCACCCAGATAGCCCACTACGACTCGGGTCGGAATCCCGGCGAGCCGCAGCAAGGTGGCAAGGCTGCCGGCGTAGTGCTCACAGAAGCCGGAACGGCGATGGAAAAGGAATTCATCAAGCGCGTTCTCCTTGTATTCACCCGGTGAAAGCGAATAGCGGAAGCCGCCGCGACGGAAGAACTGGAGCGCGGCTTTAACGACAGCACGCGGATCTTCGTTTTCAGAAGTCCACGATTGTACGAGCTCCCGCACCGCAGGACTGACGACAGCAGGCAGCTGGAGGCTGGCCTTGCGTTCGTCGCCGCGGAGTTCGCCTTCGTGAATCTCGCGATAAGACGTGACTTCATAGCGCCGGGAACTCCCGAGTTCGCGCTCGCCCCGCAGGCAATTGCCGGGCGCGAGCACCGCCCCGGCAGGCGCTTCGAATGGGCGGTCGAGCGCGAACATCCAACGCTCGCCGTGCGGCTCGATTGTGATTCGTTGCCTGATCCTCTCGCCGGCGGGAAGTTGGGTGGCGCCGGACACAGCTGCTGGCGCGCCGCCCTGCCATTCCAAACCGTTCCCTTGCCAGAGCACCGCGCCGCGCCAATACATTGAGCCGAGAGAAGGCGCCGCGCCGTCTGGAAACTCGGCGCGGAAAGCAACGTCGGTCGAGCTCGCAATCGACGCGATACTGCCGGGCGAAAGCCGGTCCGAAAAACCACTGGAGGTTGTGTTCGAGAACGGGACGCGGAAGCGAAAGACGCCGCTGGTGCGCGGAAAGAGGAGGAACAGAATCGCGGCGAGCGGGAGAGCCTGGATCAGGAGTTTGCCCGCCATGCGCAACGGCGGCCAAAGAGCGACGCGGGACGAGCCGCGATGAAATTGGATCAAGGCCGTGAGGAGAAGCGCGAAGGCGGCAAACTCACAGAGCGCGACCGTCAGATCCTGGGAGCTGAAAAATCCGGAGAGACAAACGATCCAGCCAAACATGAGCATCCGCCGGAACTCGCGGGCGGTGTGCGCTTCCAGAATCTTCAACGCCATCAAAATGATAAAGACAGAGAGCCCGGGCTCGATGCCGGTGAGAGAGCCGTAGCTCAGAATGATGGCCGTGAATGTGACGGCCACGAAAACCGCCTTCCAGACAAGGGAACGCAGCCGCACCCCTTTGCGTTCCATCCAGAACTTTGCGACGAGCGCGGTCATGAAGGTGAGCGGCACCCACGGCGCGAGAGTGCCGAACATCGGCGGGACCGTGAAAAGCAGGGCCGTGGCCAGCCAAAGCAGCGGCCTGCGAGGAATGCGCGTTTCCTGTTGACCTGGACTCATTTGAAGAGCGCGAGTGCCCGCAGGCACCGCTGAGAATGCGGTTCCCCGGCAGACGGTGCGATCTCTGTTCCTGGCAGCCGCAATCCGTAGGGACGGCGTGCGCGTTCAGCCTCGATGACCCAGAGAGCAAGCTGGGATAGCCGCTGCTCCGGATCGCTGAAGGGGAGGGCGGCAAAATCGAGGTAGAGCAGGCCCTGCGACTCGGTCGCGAACTGCTTCGTCATGATCGCCTGCCCGCGAGCGACCGCCTTCCAGTCGATATGCCGCTGCGATTCGCCGGCCACATAGAGCCGCACGCCGGCGAAATCATCGCCTTCGCCGAGGCTCATTTCGAGAGCCGATTGCGCGGAGCGCCGCCGGTGGGTCGGGAGTTTTGGATCACCTTTCGGCTGCGGGTAAACCAAATAACGTCGCTCCACCCCGACACGTCTGCCGACGCGAAGAAATCCAAGAGGATAAACAGTCGTTAGGCCCAACCACGAGATACGGTGTTCGCCCCGGGATGACGCCGGGAATCGGACGGTCACGCGGGACGCTTTGCCCGCGGAAAGTTCATCGATTGTTTCCGCGGCCGGACCCGCTTCGGGAACACTGATGGCGACAGTGTGTCGGGCGATCCGGCCTTCATTCATAATCTCGACCGGAATCGAGACCTCCTGACCGGCGAATGCCGGCTTCACCGATCCGACCGTAACTTTTAGTCCAGTCAGATTGAACAGTGTGTAGGGAATGGAAACCAGAAACGCGGCCGTCAGCAGGACCAGGAGCGAATAGGCGGCGGGGTTGTTCTGGCTTGCGCCCGCGTACCACATGGCTGCGAGGAGGCAAAGCAGGCCGGCCAGATGCCGGGTTGGATAAAGAAATGGAATTCCGCGCCCGCTCATGCGCTCATGGGACAGGCACGCTGCGCAGGAGACTATCTGCGAGCATGCGGCCACTTTCGCCGGGCTGCTCCATGTCGTGCCCGAGGCGGTGCCCCATCACCGGAACCGCCACCGCCTGAAGGTCCTCCGGAAGCACCATGTCACGGCCATTCATGAGTGCCCACGACTGCGATGCATGCAGCAAGGCGAGTCCGGCGCGCGGCGACAAGCCGGCGCTATGCCTCTGCCGGGAGGCGTCGAGCAGATCCTGGAGATAATCGAGCAACGCCGGCGCGGCGTGGACCCGGCGCACGGCTTCCTGAATTTCGCGCAAAGTTTCTACACTGAAGACAGGCTTCAATTCTTTCAGCATTTCGCGGCGGTCCATTCCGAGGAGCATTGCGCGTTCGCTCGCTCGGTCCGGCACTCCCAGTTCGATCCGCATCAGGAAACGATCAAGTTGCGATTCCGGAAGCGGGAAAGTGCCGACCTGATGCTGGGGATTCTGCGTCGCAATCACGAAGAAGGGTTCCGGCAAATCGTAAGTTACGCCGTCCGCGGAGACGCGGTGCTCTTCCATTGCTTCGAGCAGCGCACTTTGCGTTTTGGCGGTCGCGCGATTCACTTCGTCGATCAACACCAGCTGCGAGAACAGTGGTCCACGATGAAAAACGAAGCGTTGCTCGTCCCGGTTGAAAATCGAGTTTCCCAGAATATCCGCAGGCAGCAAATCGCTTGTGAATTGGATGCGCTGGAAACCAACGCCGAGCGAGCGTGCGAGGGCCTGCGAAAGTGTGGTTTTTCCGACGCCGGGAATATCTTCAATGAGCAGGTGCCCGCGCGCGAGCAGGCACGCGACCGCGAGCCGGACGGCGTCGGTTTTGCCGACGATGACCTCACAAATCTGTTTCGTGAATGCATCGATGCGGTCTCTCACTCCATGATGATCGGCGGATCACCCCGAACCGCAAGACTTCGGGAGGCGCAGCGCCACTCTTCGGGCTCGTGGTCTCGTCCATGGATTGCTGCCTTAACGAGTGGCTGAAAGTGGATGCCGAGATGCAATACACAAGCCCGGGCGTCACTTTTTCCGGTGTCGGAAGACAGGCGTCCCGCCTGTCAGACGCGAGAGGCGAGTGCCTGGTGCATTGCCGCCCCAGGATGGGCAAGATTCATCTTTGGTGACAGGCGAGACGCCTTTCTTCCGCTGATGACGACGGCCCGCGACGCGGCGGAGCATACGGATGGCGCCGCTGGAGGCGTCAACGGCCATTGGCACAGTGTTGAGCAGTACCTCAGTTATTACCCGAGCCTTCGTTGTTCTGCCGCAAACACCCGCTTCATGAGCGTCCGCAGCAAGAGCACACACGCAAACATCCCGATCTGTTGCCATGACACGAGCATGATTGTCTTCAGGAGCGTCGCGCAGACCTTGAAACTTAAACCGGTGAGCGCACCTTCGGCGACGAGGATCTGCGCAGCGTGCCTCTCGCCTCTGCGCAGGAGCGTCACCGCTGCCGCGACGCAATAACCGGCAATCAACACGCTCCCCACTGCCTCGATCACGAGCGCGAGAGTGTCGATTGCCTCAACCGGGAGAAGTGTGCGCATGTTTCGCCTCCGACTTGTCGATCTCCTGTTGCAGGAAATAATTGAGCGCGGTCCGCAGCACCACGATCGCCGCCAACTGGCCAATCTCGTTCCAGGTCGGCGCAATCGCGGTGCGCAGAATGTCCGCGGCAAGCTCAAATTCCAGCGCGAGCGCAAGCCAGCGGCCGAGTCGGAGGCGCACCTGTTCCTTGGCTTCCGGCGGCGCCTTGCGATTGATGAAGAGGATCAACGCTCCAGCCGTTGCCTCGATGGCCGCCGCGCCAATGATGAGCGCCGCGAGACATTCCACGCCGCTCGCCAGATAAATGCTGATCGTCTTGAACAACGCTTGCAGCGATCCTGCCGTACTGGCCACGAACGACGCGTGCTCACCGGTCTGTGTCTGAACTAGCTGACTCACCGCGAAAACATTCATTCCGCACTCCTTTCACCGGATTCAATTCTTGTCGGCGAAAGTTGCCTCAGAGCAACTCCGGCACGATCCCGGTACCTGCTATCATCATTGTCGCGTATGCACTCTCAATGCACCGACACCGGCACTCCCGTCTTCACCTTGCCTGCGAGACGAACGATGTCCCAGTTCGCCAGCCGTATACAGCCATGGCTGGCCGCCTGCCCGATCGTCTCCGGATCGTCCGTGCCGTGAATGCCGATACCTCGCTTGTTCAGGGCGATCCAGACCACACCCACCGGGCTGTTCGGACCGGGCGGCAGCATCTTAAAATTCCTGCTGCGCTCACCATGCTTTAGCATCTTCTGGTCATAGCGGAACGGCGGCAACTTTGCCACTCCTCGCACCTTCCACTCGCCGATGGGCGTCACGGTCTGCGTTGAACCGACCGTCACGGGATAGGCCGCGACAATCCGGTTCCCTTCGAACACGCCGAGCATGTTTATTTTCACGTCCACCTTTACATTCGTCTCAGCGGCAGACGGCTCGGATTGGTTGTTCGGAGGACCTGGCGTTTGCGCGTCAGGTTCATCCGTCATGTCGTTCGCGACCTGCGGCGCGATCTCACTACCCGCCTTCAAATCCTGGACCGCACTCAGCTCGAACGGCTCCACATTTGGCACCCGCAGCTGCTCGCCGGGTTTGAGCGTGCTGTTTTTCCCCGGGTTCAGCTCTCCCAGGAATTTTGGATCGCAATGGAACTTCTCCGCGATTGCCTCGCCCACATCGCGGTAAGGGAGTGCTTTCAGTTTGGCTTTCTCCGCCACGCCATCGGGCACCGGGCCGACGTTCTGCAAGTCCGCATCTGTGACTGTGTATTGAATGAAAGCCGGGCCCACGCTCGCGAGGTCAATGCCGTTGAGCTCGGGGGCAGTGTCAGGATTTGACAGAGACGGGGAAGCGGGTTCTCCGCGTGATTGGCGATAAAGCGCGAGCGCTTTGATAGTAAAATCGTTGTAATGTCCCTCGAGTTTTCCGGGGCTGAAGTTCGCTCGGTCGAGAAACACCTGGAGCCGTGTTGCCGCCTCGATCTCCGCATCACTGCGTTTGTGCGCCACCGGTGGACTCGGCGAGCGGTGTGCTTTTTTCCTGCGGGCCGACGCCGGGAGCGCGGTCGCGGCAATCAGCACGATCACGAAAACCAGACGAAGGAACGAGCGCACGTCTACCATCGTCGCGTTCAATCGACGCGGCTGTGTCGCTCCTGGTCGCGTCACGCGGGAAATGCCAGAAAGCGCGCGGCAGCTGTAGGATCAAATCGCCGTGGAATCGTCGCTCCAACCCTTCCCATTGAGCGAAGCACGCTGATGCGATCGCGTCTTATGAGCGTGATCGTATTGCTCCGGCTTTTTTCAGGAAAGTGCACGTTCGCGCTCGCGTCCAACGTTGCGCCGGACATGTGACGGCACCGAATTTCTTAAACGATTGGGAGATACGGAGTTTGCGGATTGCACCTCGATCCAGCCCGCATCATCGAAGAAGAGGCTGCGGCGATTGAGCTTCACAAAAACCCGCGACATCGCGGATGTCCCGGCAAGTGGCACAATCAGAATGCCATGGAAACCGTTGCCCCGGTAGCGGGCAGTTGCGATTACCTCCTGAGAGGAAGCATCCCGGACTGCGACAGCGGTCGTGCGCGCCGGCAAATCAATCGATCGCATCGCCACACGGCCAGTCATGTCGGCAGCGAGCACCGAAACCGACGGCGAGTCGATCTGCAGTGGCTTCATCGAAATGCGCAATTGAATCTCTAACTCGTGATCAAGAATCCGCGCTTCGCGAATCGCCCCAAGTGAGACCAAGGGCATCGTCTCCTCGTCGCAGACGAACCGTTCAGGGCGCTCCGCATACCCTAAAAAGCGCCTGCGTGAGAGCATCATCTGAGTGCGATGCGATTCTATTGCCATCCGCTTACGTCCAATCTCGGCCGGGGCCCCGGTGACGACTCTGCGTTGGGCGCGTCCCAAGGCCAGGCTGCGGCCATGGACAACGTAAGACATCTGGACAACGGACGAAGCACTTTCACCGCAGTGCCACAATGCAATCCGCAGCATTACGCCAAGCGCGCTGTGGTCCGGATGGGCATCCGCAGCGGAGGGCATCGCGAGGTGCGTCGGACTGTATTCCGATATCACATCGCGCAATCGGACGATCAGTGCCGGGCCGTCAGTGCGCAATCGATCGGTGAGCTTTTGATCCGGATACCCAAGAAATCGCGCATCGCCCGCATCCACTCCGAGAACCTGTAATGCGGCAACGGCCTCTCTGCGCCTTCGCTCGCCCCATCTCTTTCGATCAAGCGCGCGCACGCGCCACTGGCGATCGACGAAACGCTGCGGCCAGGGATTGTCGTCACCATCCGTTAGGTAGACAATCTGGATTTGTGCGCCGGCAGCCGCTGCCCGTTGCAACAAAATGGCGGTTGCGAGCGATTCGTCGTCTGGATGCGGTGCCATCACAAGCAGCCGGGACCACGGTTGAAAGTCGTTCGTGTTCATCGAGAGGTGCTGATTACGGACGAGCATGGAGGAGAGCAAGGAAAAGTTCGGCGACCGATTAACGCCTGGCCGGGTGCGGCATAAACCGAAACGGATCGAATTGCGCCGAGATCGCGCGATCCCAAATCAGCGCCAGCGCTTTGTGCGGTTGCACGGCGATGAACCTATGACCGCCTGGGCGCAAAAAGATCGCGCCATCATAACGCTTGCCATCGAGTTCACCCGAGAGCGGTGGATCGATGGCAACAATGTCGTATTCGGCGGAATCACAGTTTCGAAATACCCACCGTTTTGTCCGTCCGAAGATGGAATCCGACAACCTGCGACGCTGACATCGTGGTTGATCGGCAGGTAATTGCGCTGGATGAACGAAAGACCGGCGGGCGGCAGCCGGTCCGCCATCAACGTCGACACGAAACATGCATGCATAGCTGTTGCCCGTGCCGGAAGGTCGTCTCTGAGGAGGGCCGTTTGGATGCGCGCGTTCGTAACGGATTCATAAACGAAAAACGGGGCGCGTTGTCTGAAGACCGTCTCTCCCTTCGCATCAACCACAAAGTCTCTAGGGCGTGTGAGCCGCAAAACATTTCTCAAAAGCGCAATCTCCGCGCGCGTGCCGTTCGCACCGAAATTCGACATGGCGACCGATACGACTATGCCGCATGCGCAAATGACAGCGGGCGCAATGAAGCCCCGATCGTACTCCGTGGTGTCGGCGGTGGGCTTTCGCCGTCATGATTCCGTGATGTAGAAAATTGCAGCGCTGGCGAGCACGGCGGCGAGCGGGTAGCTCGGCAGGTAATCCTGCCGCGTCAACATCCGCCAGAGGCTCAAGAGAGAAAAGAGGTACGAACCCCAGAGCAGCGTGATCCACGTGCCGATGATCGGCCAGCTAACCGTCTGCACTCTGCCTCGCACTTTGGTAACGATGATGAGAACAGCGGTGAGGCCAAGCACATAAAACCCTTGATGAACCAAGGTGATGTTCATGGGCTCGCAATGCGGCAGGAGATTGTGACCGATGACGCCGTAGTAGAATTGAGGCCAGAGGCCAACCATGGCGAAGGCGCTCGCGATCAGCACCGGGATTGCTCCGGCGACGACAACAAAGATGCCCAAGCTAATCGCAGCCTTGCGTAAGCTCACCGGCAGACGAGCTTTGAAGAGCACGCCCGCAGTCAGTCCCGCGTAGCCCAGGGCGATAGCGAAGAGGATCGACGTCATCGAAACTGCGAAGCACAATCCAAGCAAAGGCCCGCTCGTGAGCGCCCGCCGTCTTGTAAGGGCCCGCTCGCGAGCACCACGAGGCAGAGCAGCCAAAGTGGAGTCCACAGGTTATCGGGGAGCGATACTCCAGAGAACAAAAGAAAAACGGCGGGAACGCTGTAACAGCAGAGCTGCCCAAATTCCGACGCGACGCGAGAAAGCAATCGTTGCAAGCCGGTAAGTGCAAAAGGCGGTCAGCAGGTATAAAGGGACCATCAGCCACCCGCATCGCTATAAGCGTCATCGCATGATCGCCCAAGAGTGCCTCGTGAATGATGCCGCGATGATGACCTTCTCGCGGCTCGTCGACCTGCCCGAAGCAGACTGGGAGAAAGTCATGGCCGTAAATCTGCGGTCGGTTTTTCTCTTCTGTAAGTATGCGGTGCCGCACATGCCTGCCGGCTCCGCGATCGTCAACATCAGCTCCGTCCACGCGCATGAGGCCACGAAAAAACGTTGTCCCTTACGCGACGAGCAAAGGCGGCATGGAGGCATTCACGCGAGGATTCAGCGAAGAGCTGGCGGACAGGAAAATCCGTATCAACTGTGTCGCTCCCGGTGCCGTCGATACCACGATGTTGCGGAATAATCCGAACGTCAAAAGCGGTGCTGAGAAGATCAGCGGCGCAATCGGTCAGCCCGAAGACCTGGCGGCTGCGATCTGTTTTCTGGCCGCTAATGAAGCGCGTTTCATCACCGGCACGACTTTGGCGGTGGACGGTGGTCGCCTCGACATCCTCTAGATTCAAAGCAGTGATCGAGAAGATTCCGTTCCTCGGCCAGCCGAACTGTTATCGGCTCTCGAACGGCTGTGTTGATGTGATTGTCACCACGGATATCGGGCCCCGCGTCCTGCGCTACGGCTTCGTCGGCGCGGAAAGCATGCTCGGGGAAGTTCCCGAGCTCAGCACATCCACCTCGCTCGGCGATTGGAAACCATGGGGCGGTCACCGGCTCTGGGTCGCCCCAGAAGAGATGCCGCGGAGCTACGCACCCGACAACGGACCCATCGAGTTCGATATCATTAACGATTACGGCATCCGTCTAGTGCAGCCGATCGATCAGGCAGGATTCGAGAAACAGGTGATGGTGGAGCTGGGGCGCAAAGGCACACGCGTCTCGATCTCGCACCACTTAACCAACCGTACGCACTCGGCCCTTCGTGTCGCTCCCTGGGCAATCACGATCATGCGCGGTGGTGGCGTCACGCTCATTCCACAGGAACCGTTCCGTTCCCACGATGACTGCCTCGTGCCCGCGCGCTCCGTTGTTCTTTGGTATTTCACCGATCTGACCGATCCACGGATCACACTCGGCCGGAAGTTTCTTCGCTTGCGGACGGATGACGCAAGGGTTGAACCGCAAAAGATCGGGGCCGCGGATCGGCAATGTTGGTGCGCCTACTACCACGAAGGAACCGAGACGCTCTTCGTCAAGCGCTTCAGCTACGAAGAGCAGGCCACTTATCCGGATTTCGGCGCAAACGTCGAGACCTACACGGCTGGGAACTACATGGAAGTAGAGACGCTCGGGCCTTTGCAGCGTCTGGAACCAGGGGAATCACTCGATCACATTGAGCAGTGGCAACTTTTCCGCAACGTGGAGCTGGGCACGACCGATGAAGCAATCGAAGCTGCCCTCGTCCCGCTCGTTGCGCAGACGCAGCCCTAACCGAACCTTCTATGGCGATCCGAATGGGTCGAATCTCAAAGCGGGAACCGCGGTCCGGTGAAACTGTTCTACTCCGCCCTTTGAAGCTCTCGGTCCTGACACGCGAGCATCGAAGGGCAACCATTAGGTTTAGGCTGCCCAGCATCTTCGATCGTCGCTATTCTCACGGAATATGAACCTTTCCGTGATTGGCGCATCCGGCAGCGTCGGACGTGAGATTGCGATCCAGCTCGTGCGCGATCACACCCTCGCGGGCAACGAGACTCTGCAGCTTATCGGCGGCGACCCACACAGTCCGCACCCGCACTTAGTCGAAGGTCTTCGCGCCGATTTACTCGATGCCTACGCGGAGATAGCGCCGGAAATTCAAGTCGAGGAGGACCTCACGGCCATCAACGGCGATGTCGTCGTCATGACGGCGGGGCAAACCTTTCCGAGGACCGCAGAGCAAATCGGTCATGCCTCGCGCGATGATCTCGCGGCCAATAACCTTGTTGTCTTTGAGCGTTTTGCCCGTGCTCTGGCCGTTAATCGCGCCGAACCCCCGCTCTGCGTGATTGTCACCAACCCGGTAGAACTGGGTGTCCACGTCTTCTCTCAGCACCTTCCACGTGAATACGTGATCGGGATGGGCGCTCACTCCGATTCGCTGAGATTCCGTGCTGAAATCGCAGGAGACCTCGGCGTGCGGCGGCAACGTGTTCAAGGCTACGTAGTCGGCGAGCACGGCGCGGGGATGGTGCCTTTATGGAGCAGCGTGCGCCTGGCTGGGATACCCGAACAGCAGCGGAGTTCCGTTCTTAAGAATCTGAAGCCGATCGCTCCCGAAGAGTTTCCCGCACGTCTCGCAGAAGAAACAAAACGGCTCGTTGCGCTGCTTCAAGAGGCCGGACAGGACGGTCCTGCGCGCGCCTACGAATTCATTGCCACGCTCTCTCCCGAATTGCGGGTTGCCCTTAAGCCAATCGCAACTCACTATACCGAAGCGAAGACGATCGTCGCCACCGCTCATGCCGTGCTAGATTTGATCGTATGGATCCTTCAAGGCCGCGCCGTAGAAGTGAGCGTGCAGTATCAACACTGCGGCGAGAACGGCATCTACGGCCCCTTTGGCGCGCGCGTGATTATGGCAGGAAAAGTCGAGCAGTTGCTCCCAGTTGAGAACTATAGTCCAGGAGAACTCGACCTGATCCGCGCTGGAAATGCGACCATTAAGGATAAAATGGAGCGATGGTGTGGGCGGACTGCCTCATGAGTGCTCCAGCGCTCTCGGTGCTTTCGGGGAAGACTGTTTCGACCCAACTCAGTTTTCGGGGCGCCAGTAGCCGGCGCAGCTTTCCAACTTGCTCGAATTCGCTACAAAACTGAATGGCGTGGAGAGTTAGACAACAACGATGCGCGCGGTAGTCATCACCTCTTACGGCGGAGTCGAAGGAATCGATGTGCAGGAGGTGGAAACGCTGCCACTACCTTGTGCTGATCGTGTCCGCGTGCTCGTTCATGCGGCGGGACTCAACCGCGCCGACCTCCTACAACGTCGCGGCAAATACCCGCCGCCGCCCGGTTATCCCGAGAACATTCCCGGTCTCGAATTCGCCGGTGAAGTGGAAGCGGTCGGCGACGCGGTGCGCGCGTGGAAAATCGGCGATCGCGTGTTTGGAATCACCGCCGGCGGTGCGCAGGCCGAGCTCGTTGTCGTCCCGGAGAGTAACCTTGCCCCGATTCCCGAGGAGCTCGATTGGGTGCAGGCGGGCGCGATGCCGGAAGTTTTTATCACCGCGCATGACGCGCTCTTCACCCGTGGCGGATTGATGATGGGCGAACACGTGCTCATCCATGCCGCCGGTTCGGGCGTGGGCACAGCTGCGGTGCAACTGGCGCACGCGGCGGGCGCGATCGTCTGCGGCACGTCGCGCACCGCGGACAAGCTTGACCGGATTCGCGAACTCAAACTTGGCATGGATGAGAGCGTCACGGTCGGTGATGCGCCGGAAAATATTGTGAAGGCGGTCCAGACATGGACGAACAGTGTGGGCGTCGACCTCATCCTCGACTTGGTGGGCGGCGTTTATTTTCCCATCAATCTCGAGGCGCTCGCTTCGCGCGGTCGTCTTGTCTGCGTAGGCACCACGGCCGGTCCTAAATCAGAGATCAATATCGGACTGCTGATGCGGAAACGCGCCTCGATCATCGGCACCGTCCTCCGCGCACGCTCGATCGCGGAGAAGGCGGAAGCGACGCGCCGCTTCGCCACCTCTGTCCTCCCGCCCGTGGTCCGCGGCCTTGTTCGTCCCGTGATCGAATGCATCTACGATGTCGACGAAATCCGCGCCGCGCACGAGCATCTCGAATCCAACCGCACCTTCGGCAAAATCGTGCTGACGTTTTCGTAGCTACCCGAACACAGCTCTGGAGAGCGCGTGCGCGTCGCGCGCCCGTGTCGGCGAGCACCGCGCCGGCCAACGGAGTAACGTCAGCACTGTGGCCGGCAGCTAAAGTTCAATACTTCACCATCGCTCCATTACTATGGGTCCGATCACTGTCCGTTCGCAGCGGACCCCGCGATGACCGTCACGGTTCTTCGAGTGACTGAGCGATTTGCAGAGATTACAAGAGCCACTCGATCGGTAACAGCGACAGGAACCAGACGGCGGCGCGAAGCCAAAAGCTCGTTCCCGGCTCCGTGTCATACCGCACCAGCTTTCCGTTGCGGCACTCCGGTCCAATACAACTTTCCCGTATCCGACAGGTGCACTTCGTAAGAGTTATCGGGAATGGTGTTACTGAACGTCTCTTCGATTCTCTGCGCCAGCGGCGGGCTCTCGATCACGAAGCCGAGTTCGGTGTTTAACTTTGCCGAACGCGGGTCGAAGTTGAATGAGCCAACAAAGGCGCGCGAACCATCCACTGAAAAGGTTTCCGCGTGCAGGCTTGAACCGGAGCTGCCCATCGGCCCAGCGTTCTTGTTTTTCCCTGCCTCCGGTGACAAACGCCGCAATTCGAAGAGGGTAATCCCGGCCTCCAGCAGGGGCTTGCGACGTTTTGCATAGCCCGCGTGAACGTAAGGGCCATCTGTGGCCTCGAGCGAGTTGGTTAGTATCCTCACTTTCACGCCTCGCTTCGCCAGCGACACGAACGAGTCAACGCCCACAACCGTAGGCACGAAGTAGGCAGCGACCAGCTCCAGGTCAGTTGCTGGTTCACCGATGAGCTCTTTCAATTGCTGCGGGAAGAGCCTTTCAGGCGCAGCCAGACCGAGGCCTTTGGCGGGGTCATCGCTGATCAGACGGGTGGCGGCCCATTCCAGATCGAGACTCCCTTCGATGAGTTGATGGACAAAAGGAGAATTGTGCCGCGCGTTCATGTAGGCGACGGCAGCGGGATTTTTTTCGACGCGCATCGCAGCTGAATTCACTTCGGCCAGCTGAGCTGGGCTGGCGGCCGGTAATAACCGGTCGGCGGGATAGGAAGATGGACTGTTCCAGTAACGGTTAAAATCCTCCGACACCTCAGTTACGACCGGACCGACTGCGAGGACGTCGAGGTCGACAAACAGGAAACTCTCAACAGCGGCACCGAAGTACTCATCTCCAACATTGCGGCCGCCGATGATCGTGGCCTGGTTATCAGCCGTGAACGACTTGTTATGCATGCGTCGGTTTGCCCGAAAGAAATCGGTCACGTAACCGACGCGGGGTATGCGATCACAAACGGATTGAACAGGCGAACCTCAATGTTCGGGTGCGAATCGAGTGCTGCGAGGATCCGATCGAGGCCCGACGTGTTGTTGTCGTCGAGCAACAAACGGACGCGAACACCGCGATCAGCAGCGGCGTGCAAGGCCTCGAACAGCAAAGTCCCGGTCATGTCGTTGCGCCAGATGTAATACTGAATATCCAGAGTCCGCTCAGCGGCCTCTGCCAGTCGCATCCGCGCCGCAAAGGCATCGCGCGCGTCGCGTAACGAGTAAATGCCGGAGGTTCCTGGATGCGCTTCGACAAGTGGAGAAATGGATTTGCCAGTCGCGTGCTGCCGGTGTCGAGCAGAGCCGTCGAAGTGCTGCGACCTCGGAGTGAGGGCAAGGTGCTGCACCTCCGCAGCCAGAGTACGCCCAAGCCGAGAGCCAAAAGGAAAAGTGCGACACCTTTTCGCCGGGAACGGATGCTCACGGTCTCTGTCGATTCCTGAGTCAACTACTTCGATTCTCGTTGCGCGATGATTTCGAGAAACATCGGTGTCGTCATCAGGGTCGTCGGGTCGGCTTCCGCTTCGGCAAACTCGCGCCGGACCGACTCCGTCCAATCGGAAGTGACGCGCCCGAGTTCGCGCAGGCGAGTGAGATTAATTTCGATGAAACTCGCGGGCCACTGCCATTCGTAATCATGGGGCGAAATGACGAGCACCCGCGGGCGAACATCGATCACCCGCAGTCCAGCCGTCCGGAGCAGCGGCGGGAATCCGCTCGCAACGTCTGGTTCACCACCAGTCGCGCGCCAGCTCTCCATCACCTCGTGCACAAAGCTCTCGATCGCCGGCCGCGACGGCGCCAATCGCCACGTTCGATAGTCGTTGTATTCGTGGAAAATCGCCATCCCGTCGACGCGCAAAGCGCCCGCGATGTGATTGATTAAAGTTGCCGGCGACGAAACAAACGAAGCGACCCAGCGGCACCACGCCGCATCGAATGCGCCGCTAATGCGTTCCTGCATCAAATCGACGTTGCGAAACTGGACATTCGACAAGCGGCGCGCCGCACATGCTTCCTTCGCGATCTCAAGGAAATTAGCCGAGCGCTCGATCGCGAGAACTTCTCCTGTGGGTCCGACAATCTCCGCTAAATCAATTGTTGCGTAACCCGGTCCAGCCCCAACATCGACTACGCGAGAACCGGCACGAATGCCGGCGCGACGCCAGCAATCGAGCACAACCGAACGCCAGACGCGGTGCTGCAATCCGAGCCGTTCGACCTCCTCCCGGTGCGTGCCGAGCACGTAATCGTTCTCGTTTTTTGCGGTCGTCATCCTGAGCGAACCGTAGCGGAGTCGAAGGATCCCGTCGCGCTATCGTTCGTCTATTACGGGGAGGAGTGCGCATCTTCGCCCGGTCGGGGCTGCGCTACGGCTCTCCCGAAAGCGTTCGGGGCTGGATGCGGGCTCTCGCATGATGAGTGAGATACGAGTAAAGGATACACCGCACTGATCCGATCCGCGCCGCCTATGCCCACTGTATTCGAAACCAGCAGATCATGAAAGCACGCAAGGCAGCGGTCGCGTTCATTCTCGTCACCGTAACACTGGATATGCTCGCGCTCGGCCTCGTCGCGCCGGTCGTGCCAAAGCTCGTTCTGCAGTTCCTCGGCGGCGACGCCACCAGCGCCGCGAAATGGTTCGGGATTTTCGGAACTGTCTTCGCATTCATGCAGTTCATCTTTTCCCCGGTTCTCGGAGTTTTGTCGGACCGATTCGGGCGCCGGCCGATTATCCTCGCGTCAAATCTTGGGCTCGGTCTCGATTACATCGTCCTGGCGTTGGCGCCTTCGATCGGCTGGTTGTTCATCGGTCGCGTGATCTCGGGGATTAGCGCCGCCAGCATTGGCACGGCCATGGCATACATCTCAGATGTGGTCGCGCCGGAAAAGCGCGCCGGAGCTTTCGGCATGATCGGGGCCGCGTTTGGCGTCGGTTTCGTGCTGGGACCGGCGGTTGGCGGATTGCTCGGCAATTCTGACCCGCGGCTGCCGTTTTGGATCGCAGGTGCGCTTAGCCTAACGAATGCGCTCTACGGGTATTTCTTCGTGCCAGAATCGCTCCCGCACGACCGGCGTCAGGCATTCACCTTGCGGCGAGCCAATCCCGTCGGTTCGCTCGTGCTCCTCCGCTCGCATCCGGAATTGTTCCAGCTGGCTACGATCCAATTTCTCGGCTATCTCGCGCACGAAATCTTCACGATCTGGGCGCTTTACGCGATGTATCGCTACGCGTGGACGGCTGGCAGCGTGGGCGCGTCACTGGCGCTTGTCGGCGTCACCTCCATTTTCATTTCCGGCTTCCTTGTTAAAACAATGGTCGCGCGCATCGGCGAGCGGAGGACGCTTTACATTGGTCAGTTTTTCGGCGCGATCGGAATGGCGCTGGCCGGTCTCGCGCGCACCGGCGCCGGTTACATGGCGTCGATTCCCGTGATCTCAATCTGGGGAATTTCCGGTCCGGCGGCGCAAGGAATGATGACGCACCGGGTGAGCGAGCGCGAACAAGGAGAGTTGCAAGGAGCGATCAGCAGTTTGCGCTCGGTCGCGGTGTTGATTGGGCCGGCGCTGTTCGCGTTTACTTTTGCATGGTTCATCGACCCGAAGCGAAACACGCACGTCCCGGGCGCGCCGTGGTTCTTCGCGGCCGTGCTGCTGTTTGCGGCGATGTTCCTCTCCACGCGAGTGGAGCGCCGGCGAGAATCGGCTCCCTCACCGGTAACGCCAGACGGGGATCGCGCGGCGGCGCCCATCGTGATCGAACCGGCACCGGAGCTGAGCGATTTTACGGAGCGGTGAAACCCAGCGCCTCATTCTGCGCTCTCATCACCGCACTCTGAAGCCGCGCGCTGAGGACGGCACCTCACCGAGTGCGCGCTACGTCCCGAGGAAAAAAGAAAGGGCCGTTAATAGTAATCAACACGCCGCCCTTCACAATCATCTCGTTAATGCCGTCGCTGACCAACCAGTTGCCGCTGTCCGCATAATAGGAGCATTCTCCTAACGAGTTATTCGCAACCACATAGTAGGTGAGTTCGCCGGGGGCGGGGTTCGACTTTAATGGGCTTCGCCCGGCGTGAAGAAAAGAGCGTCGCCAGCAGCCGCCGCCTTTGCCGCTCAGTGAGATGAGTAGCGCAGTTTAAACAAGCTGCATTTGTGACGCGAGTTTCCGAACTTGCGGCTTCATAGCGTGCGCCATCCTTAGCGCCAAGCAGATGTGGCCGTTGGCGTGGAGCTTTCCGCTGAGACAGCGGACGCTATACGGAACGCAAGTTGGAAACTTGCGCCACAAAGAACCGCCTTCGCTGGAAGTGCGCTTCTGCAAAACACTGTCCGCGCTGCTACGAACGGCGTTCAGTACCGTTTTCGATGTTCTTCTTATCCCCGGTGATCTGAGCATGAGCGAGAGCGGCGACGAGCGCGACCCCGCCGATGGTATTGCCGATCAATGTCGGAAGCGCATAACCGCCGAGAATGTCCGCCCACGATCGGACGCCTGAGATTCCAAGATAAAATACCTCGACGGCGCCGGCGATGATGTGTGGAAAGTGAGCAATGCCGATCACATAGGTAAGAGCGACGATCACCCAAATGCGTGCGGATTCGGCTGCAGGTATAAGCCAGACCATCAATGCGATCAGCCATCCAGCGAACACTGCACGCAGCAGATTAATTCCGAAACTTTGTGACATCGCTTCGTTCCCGATTCGATCCAGCGTCTGATGCAAACCGGGATCAACGATACCGGTCCGCGCCGTCACCCATGCGAAAAGGAACGCTCCCGCCAGATTGGCGACCAAAACGACGGCCCAAAGTCGCGCTACGTTCATCAAGACGCGTCCGGTTTTCTGCAAAAGTAACGGAAGAATCACAGTCAGCGTGTTCTCCGTGAACAGTTGCTGACGGCCGAGGATGACGATGAGGAATCCGACGCTATAACCCAGCTTTGTGATCAGCGGCTCCCAGCTCGCCTCCGGCAGGTGCTGCTTGAGCAGGGCCTGCGTAAGGAACGAGAAACCCATCGACATTCCAGCAGCCAAACCGGACCAGGCAAGCGACGAAGTCTTACGTTCGAGCTCGTGCCCGCCCTCCTTGCGGATCGCCTCGTAAACAACATGCGCGGAGGGCGCGCTCTTTTCCTCCGCCTCGGCATTGATCTCTTCAGCGTTTTGTTCTCCGGCACGCATTGCAAACAAGAGTCGCGTTACGTCCTCACTCTGGCTGTGCTGCGCAGCGTCGGCAGCGATCCTTTTTCGGCTGAGTCTTATCGAGAAGACTGTGCGCCGGGGTATCAACAACGGCGACGCAAACCCCCGATGTCTCGCAAGTGACGTAAGCACGAGTTCCATCAGGCAGAAATGCAAATCGAGTGCGGGCGCCCGCCAACCGCCAACCTCGATTGTGGCCAGAACGCGCTTTTCGTCAGGCGAAATTGCATACACCTCACCTTTCTCTTCGCACGTCACATAAACTTCACCATTCGCAGGATTGACGCCGACGCCTTCCGGTTCTTCCGAGACTCTTTCACTTTGCCGCGCGACTGCCCGGATTCCTAAGCACGGTGCGCGACAAATGCGGTTACCCGTGTGCCCGGCGCCATGCTTGCGCCTAAGCGGCGGGCGAACCGAAGAAAAGCTGATATCCCAGCCGCAAAATCAGGGCCACGACGATAACGAGAAAAAACACCCGCACAAAATTGCTTCCTTTAAGAATCGCAAGCTGCGTCCCCGCGAGGGAACCGGCGACGTTGCAGGCCGCCATCGGCAACGCTGCGTGATAGAGAATGTGGTGGGTGGCGGCGAAGTAAATCACGCAGGAGAGATTGGTCGCCAAGTTCACTGCTTTCGCCGAAGCCGACGCGGAAAGAAAATCGAACCCGAAAAGTCCGACGAAGACGAAGATTAAAAAGCTGCCGGTGCCCGGCCCAAAAAATCCATCATAAAAGCCGAGGCCCGCACCGACCAGAATGCCGAGGGCGCGAGCCTTTGGCTTTGTGTGTTTCGGCTGATGAATCAGCCCCAGGTCTTTGATCGCAAAGACGTAAATCGCCACGATCACGAGCAAGGCAAAGACGATTGGTCGCAGAAATGCCGGGTTCAGGCGCGTGACCGTGACCGCTCCGAGAAAAGCGAAAATTGCCGCGATCACAGCTGCCGGCGCGGCGACGTGCCAGGGGACTTCCACCTGTCGCCCGAAGCGTTGGGCGGCAAACGTCGTGCCGGCGAGTGACGACATCTTGTTCGTTCCGAGGAGCGTGGGCACCGACACTCCGGGCAGCAGAATGAGCAGCGCCGGGATCTGAATCAGCCCACCTCCACCGACGACGGAATCAACAAAGCCAGCAGCTGCCGCGGACGCGCAGAGCAGCAGAATTTCAGTCATGCTCCCACTCTCAAAAATGACTCAAAAGCTCCGACGCGGTGTCGGGCAGTTGGCAGCCAGGTAGCTCCCAGGATTTGCGCCGCGAACTCGATTACGCAAAATACCGCCCTCACGAGCGTCCAATCAACGCGGCAGCGGCTCCTGGGTTTCCGCAAGCGCAAAGGCTGTGACTGCGACAACGGCCGCGTTCTCCGCCAGCTCCCGAGGGATAATCTTATCGAACGTATCGGCAGCCGTGTGATGGTAGTTAAAATAAAACCGGCTGTCCTGGATCGGGCTAAAGGTCGGCACACCCGCCGCCGCCAGCGGACCGATGTCCGCGCCAGCGTGCTCGGTGGGTGCTAGCGTTCCGGCGCCGGAAGCTTGCAGCACTTTCGCGACCGGCGTCAGGCGCGCCTTCAGCTCCGGCTTTCCGTTGTAGTTGATTCCGAGAGGATGGCCGGCGCCGCCGTCGGTTTCGATCGCCGCAAAATGTTGCTCCATTTCAGCCGCGTGTGCTTCCGCGTAAGCGCGCGCGCCTGCGAGGCCATTCTCTTCATTCATCCAGGCAATGACACGAATCGTGCGCCGCGGCTGGAGATGAAGCTGACGCAACAGGTTCGCGGTTTCCATCGAGACCGCCACGCCCGCGGCGTCGTCAATCGCACCGGTGCCGAGGTCCCACGAATCGAGATGGCCGGAGACCACAACGATCTCGTCCGGACGTTCACGTCCCTTTAAGTCGGCGACTACGTTGTAGCTTGGCGCATCGGGCAGCGTCTGAGGCGTTAGAACCAGGCGCATCCGCACCGGCCCCTGCCGCACGAGCGCAGCGATCAGGTCGCTGTCTTCGGCCGAAACAGCGGCCGCTGGGATTTGCGGGGCATCCGTTGCATAATTTGTCTGGCCCGTATGCGGGAGCCGGTATTCCGCTCCACCGACCGATCGAATCAGCGCGGCGACTGCGCCGAGACGAGCCGCTGCGCTCGGACCGTCACTCCGATATTCCACCGCTTCGCCGTAGGCCTCGCTGCCTCGTCCTTCCGCGGCCATCTGTTTGTCGAAGTGATAATCGAAGAGAACAATCTTGCCGGCGATCTTTTCGCGACCAAGCGATTGTAATTCCTCGAAATCGCGCGCTGTGATCAGGTCCGCGGTGAACCCGTCGGGCGGCGTTGCGCTACTCCCGCCGAGCGCAGTGAGCACGATCTTTTGCGTTGTCTTCTCAGCCTGACCGGGAAACTGCACGAGCGCCGCTGTCTCTTCGCCCCGGACCCAGTGCGGAACCATCACTTTTTCGAGCCGAACTTCGAGGCCAAGCGCTTTCAGTTCGCCCGCCACGTCCTCGACTGCTTTTTGCGCTTGGGCCGAGCCGGTGAGCCGTGGGCCGATGTTGTTCGAAAGATGCGCGACCTGCCGATAGGCGTAATCACTTGCCAGCGCCGCCTCCTGGATTTGCTTCATCGCTGCGATTTCCGCAACGGTGAAGCGCTCAATCGGCGGTGATGCGAAAGGCGAAGCGGAGCTTTGTCGCGGGGGCAATTGCGCCAGCGCCGCAGCGCCGAGCGCGAGACAAAACACCGCCACAATCGCGGCGCGTTTCGCCGGATCACTCTGCCCAATGTCTGAGGTAAATGTCATCGCGCGGAGGATATCCACGCATTCGACCCGAGCGCAACACCCCGCACTTGAGAGGGAATGCCGATGCGCGCGCCCGTTTTGCATTGCCTTTCCAAGGCCGAGAGATTCTTCTTCTTCGAACAGATGGTGTAAAACTCCAGCGGAGAATCATTATGGACACGATGCCAACTCTCGATCCCGCGAATCCGCCTAACGAGTACCCCGACATCGTCGGCGCGAAACCAACAAACCCGCTCGCTGCGAATTTTCGCCCGTTCGTCCCCGCAGGTGTCCGGATGCGTGAGCTAACGCCGGTGCCGCTGATCATTGGCACGCTCCTCGGGATCGTGTTTGGCGCGTCATCTCTTTACCTGGTTCTCAAGGTAGGGCTCACGGTCAGCGCCTCGATTCCCGTTGCGGTTCTTTCAATCACCATCTTTCGGCTTCTCTCGAAACTTGGGATGCGCGACGCCACGATCCTCGAGAACAACATTGTGCAAACAGCTGGTTCGGCTGGTGAATCAATTGCGTTCGGGCTCGGCGTGACGATGCCCGCGATCATGATTCTCGGCTTCGATCTCGAAATCACGCGCGTGATGCTCGTCGCCGTGCTCGGTGGATTGCTCGGGATTCTGATGATGATTCCGCTCCGTCGCGCGCTCATTGTCGATCAACATGGCCTGCTGAAATATCCCGAGGGCACGGCCTGCGCCGAAGTGCTGAAAGCCGCCGCCGCAAAGGAGCCGGCGATCGATGCGCAAGGCAGGCCGGTGCAGTTGCTCGATGAGCAAACCGCCAGCGGTGGCAAGACAATCTTCACCGGGTTCGGCATTGGCTTTCTTTACCAATCGGCGATGGGCGCCTTCAAAGCGTGGAAGAGCGATCCGCAAAAAATTTTTGCGGCGCCATTCAATGGCGGCTCGATTTCGGCGACGATCGAACCTGCGCTTCTCGGCGTTGGATACATCATCGGTCCGCGGATTGGATCGATCATGTGCGCGGGCGGCGTGCTCGCCTACCTGGTGCTGATTCCGGCAATTAAGTTTTTCGGCGAACACGCAACCGGGATTGTCCCACCGGGCACGATGCCGATTTCGGACATGGCGCCCGACGATGTCCGCGCCGCCTACGTTCTCTACATTGGAGCGGGCGCAGTCGCGGCCGGAGGAATCATCAGTCTTTTCCGGTCGCTCCCGACGATCTGGCATGGATTGAAAGGCGGCCTCGCGGACTTACGCGACGGACACGCGGCTAGCGCACAGGCGCCGCGCACCGATCGCGATCTCTCGATGAAAGTCGTGATCGGCGGCGTGGTCGCGCTACTTCTGGCGATAATGATAGCGCCGCAACTGCATCTGCAATGGAACCTTCTCGGCGCGCTTCTCATCGTCGCCTTTGGTTTTCTCTTCGTGACCGTGTCGTCGCGCTTGACCGGTGAGATCGGTTCCTCTTCCAACCCGATTTCCGGAATGACGGTCGCAACCCTGCTGCTTACCTGCCTCGTCTTTCTCGCCGTCGGCTGGACCGGACCGCACTATTTCGTGACCGCGTTATCCATCGGCGGGATTGTTTGCATCGCGGCTTCGAATGGAGGGACAACTTCGCAGGATCTGAAGACCGGTTTCCTGGTCGGTTCGACGCCGAAGTTTCAGCAGATCGCGATCCTCGTGGGCGCTCTGACCTCTGCGCTCGTGCTCGGGCCGATCCTGCTCAAGCTTAACGATGCTTACACGGTTTACGTGCCGGCCACGACATTCACACGCGTCACGAATGGCCCCGCGGTCAACGCTGCCGCGCTGCCGCCATTTGCCGAAGGCATTAAGCCCGCACCCGAAGATTTTCGTTTACTGGTGAACCAGCAAAGTGGCGCCCGGCCGATGGTCGCGGGCCTTGACGCCGGCGAGTATCTCGTCAACGGCGCTGGAAAAGTCGCATATAAATTGGAACGGAATTTCCCCGCTAATCTTCACGCCGATCCCTCGCAGCTCGGACCCACCGAGAGACTTGATGGAACTCAAGGCGCGGGCGATCAGAATCCTTATCGCGTTTGGCAGCGGGGAGACCCGAGCGGCGGACCGGCGCAGCGGTTTCTTGTCAACGAGCAGGGCATCGTGACCTATCTGGTTGATCCGGGAATTAACGGCACACACAAGCTCCGGCCGGATGGTTCGACCGTGGCGAAGTTCGATGCGCCGAAGGCGACGCTGATGTCCTACATCATCAAGGGTATCCTGAGCCATAAACTGCCTTGGGCGCTGGTGCTACTCGGTGTCATGATCGCGATCGTACTCGAAATGAGCGGCATTCCTTCCCTCGCTTTCGCCGTCGGGGTTTACCTTCCGCTAGCTTCATCAAGTCCCATTTTCATCGGCGGAATGGTGCGCTGGCTGGTTGATCGTTACATTCACCGCAAGTTCCGGCACAAGAATCTCGCACAGGAAGAGCTTGTCGCCGAGGGAGACAAGAGTCCCGGCGTCTTGCTCGCGTCTGGCTACATCGCGGGCGGCGCGCTGGCCGGAATTGTCATCGCTTTCATGGCTGGCGTGCCGAGTCTGGTGAGTGTCAACACGCGCATTCAGGATTGGTCAACCGCGCACAATCCTTTCTTCAACGGCGCGAGCTCCGATCTGCTGGCGCTCCTCCCCTTTGTGGTCTTGTGCGTTTTACTTTACCTGGTCGGTCGCGACGTCCTGCTGCGCCCCGCCCCCGCAAAGATGCCGCGGCGTTAGCGGCAGAGTCTCATCGGGTAGCGTCCGCCGCATAGCAACGGTGGCATCGACATCCGGTCGATGATCTTCCGTGGGCGCACTGGTGATCTTCATCGGCAGAATGCCTACGCCACTACGGCTTCCAAGCGCGATAAGCTTCGGGAGCGCCGACTTTTAGGCTGGCCCGGCTCGTGCCATGGCGCTCCAGCTGTTCGGCCAGCCACTGGAACCACTCCCAGCTTCTCTGCGATCCGGAGCGTGCGCGTTCGAATTCGATGAAGGGTCGCAGTTTGCGCCAGGACAGGCGCACCATTCCGCCGATTAAATCGTCCGCAACGGACAGGGGCACGATGCGAGCGAAAACCGAATAGCCAATCGCTTCCATGATGGTGGCGATCTTCAGCGCGGCCTCGAGCATCTTCTGATTGCCTTCGATTGCCGCCGCGATCGTGCCGTCGGGAATCGACGCCACGATCATGGACGAACTCATCCATTCCGGCGACATCAGCGCCTGCACCGCGGCGAAGGCGGCGCGCTCTTCACGTTCGCGGCGAGCTCGTCGCATTTCGATTAAGCCAAAGGCGACCCCGGTCAGCACCGTGAGCGCCGTCGCGACGTTGGCGATAGTCGATAAATCCATCCCCCGCGAGGTTAGCGAGAACAAGCCTGCTTTGCTACCGGTGATCCCATTCAGCCTGCCCCTTAGATCGTGACATCACGGAGCATGTCCCTCCAGATCACCATTAGTCCACCCGTTCATTCACCGCTTTTTCTGGGGAGCGCCCGCCACGGCGGGCTGGTTGGAAAAGCCCGGCCTCGCGCATTCGCGCTGCGTTACGGCGGCATTCTGCCGAAACGAACTTTACCGATCAACAGCACCATGGGATTTCGCCTCCGCGGCATCACCATGGAGACGGGCCGCGTAGGGAGAGCGGCCAGGTCTCAGAACGCGTGGGACCGGCGACCGATTGGACGCAATCTCCGTTGCGTCGGCTGTTGCCGAAAGCGGCTGCGGGTTTATCGAAGTCAGACAGAGTCCGTTTAAAATCACGGCGAACCCCAGAGTTGTGGCTTGCCCAAATTGTCCGTTCAGAAGCAGGGAAAATCCTGCACTGAATAGGAGGATGGGAAGCGTTTCGCCACGAGCGAGTGCTCGGAGACTGAGGCAGCCGAGCCAGACGGTGAGAATCGTTCGCCAAAGCAGAAACGACAAGCCAAGCACCGGCCCGCTCTCCAGGAGAATGCGGGACCACTCCCCTTCCGCGAGCAGGAAGGCGGTGCGCCCCGTAAGAAAGTTCGCGCCGCCATTCGTGCCAATGCCGAGGCCATAACCGCCGATGGGAAGTCGATTCAGGATCGACAGGCCTTCAGTGAAACCTGAGAACGTTCGGCTCAGCATCCCGCCAGCCACCGTCGTTTCTTCCGCGGCAGCCGACTCTGTGAATCGAGCCGAGAGAATTTCCACTCCTTCGCGGAAAATAGGAAGATAGCTCAACGCCCAGCCAGCAACGAACACGACAAGGAGACTTCTCGCGAATCGGTTGATCGCGGCGGGTTTGATTAAGATGATTACGAGAAGGGACAGGAGGACAATCCCAACGGAAGCCACGGCCGATCGGCTGCCGGAAACGACAACCCCGATCACGATTGCCGAGCCAGCCGAAAGCAGAAGGCTCGCCTTATAGACGCCGCGATTGAGCGCGCCGTGCAGGACGAAAGCGGTCGCGGCAGTCAGATAAAAGATCACTCCGGAAATGAACGAAAATGTTCCGGGCGGCCGAATCTTGCCGCCCCCGGCGGTGATTTGCTGTGCGTCGGCCAGTCCAACGGCTCGATTGATTGCCGATTCCGGCGGCGCACGGAACTGCGCGGCAGTGAGCAGCGTCATCGGGATCATACCGAGGAGAATCCACCAGCCGACGCGCTTGACTTGCGCAGCATCCAGAGCGTTCGCGATCACGAAAATCAACGGCAGGTGCAGAAAATTCGAACGCATTCCGTAAAGCGTGACGAAGAGGAGTTTCATTGGCGGCAGATAGAGCCGGAGCACGATCATGCCTGCGATTTGAGAGAGCGCCGCGATCAGGAGCAGCGTCACCAGGAACCAATTGCTTGGAAAAATTCGCGCTCGCCAGGCGAGAAAGTAAATCAGAATAACGACGGGATCGCGGACCAGCAGCAACGGGTCGGAGAACTGCGGAACGATCCACTTCCGTAGCGCGCCCTCCATGACCAACAGAAAAAGATAAAGCCAGATGAGCCGGCGGATGTTCCCGATCAACCTGGCGTGATCATGGAATGGCGGATCGCCGCGCGACAGCGCGTGCGCTGGTTCAAAGAGCGGTCGCATGCACAATCTTCTTCGTTTCCACGATCATCTCCGTGGCCATGCGCACGAGCGTGGCGCGGTAATCTTCCCAGTTGCAGCGCCCGGCTTTGCACCGCGCCGCCAGTCTCATCTCGTGGGTTAGCTCGGGATTCGACGCCAGCAGGTCCAGCTTTTCGGCGATCGCTGCTGGCGAGCGAATTGGCACAATGAAGCCTTCAAGGCCGTCCTCGATCACGTCTGGACCGGCGGTGTTGGCGGTCGTGACGACCACGACACCCTGGGACATCGCCTCCAGGATGACGAGCCCGAAGCCCTCGAAGAGTGAAGGAAGAACCAGCACATCATGCTGCTGCATAACCCGGAGAAGATCATCGCGAGAAAGTGACGGAATCCAGTGATGGGTTCGGACTGCCTGCTCCAAGGGTGCACAATCGTCGACGACTTTTCGCCCGGACAGCGTCAGTTCCACTTTTCGCCCAAGTGATGCAACTGCCGTGAGAAGGTAGGAAAGTCCTTTTCGCTGGCCTAACGAGCCGGCGAAAAGAACGCGAAGTCTGCCGGTGCGAACCGGGAGATCATCGGTGACGACTGGCGGCGATCCGTATCGGGCAACTGTAATGGCGCGATCGGAGGGCGCGGCCGCGAGCGTCCGTTTTGTGAAACTGCTCGCGACCACGATGTGCTCCGCGAGTTCCATCTCCTCTTCCTTGCGCGCCAGCTTCGCCTCGCTGTCATTGAAGCCGGTCAGCGTCGCCGCCCATTCCGGCTCGCGTTCACGCTCTTCGGAATACATGGCCTCGGCCGCGCGCCAATAACCGATTGGCAAATCGTAAACGCGCCGAAGGTCCCGCTCTTTCGCTGCCCGAAAGGTTTCGAGCGCGCCGTCTTCGTACGCGTACACCATCTCGCATCCAGCGCCGCGCCTGAGCCGAGCCGCAACTCTGCGATCCAACTCGCGTAAAACCGCATCGATACTCAAGAGGCCAGTTTCATGACCGGAGAATTGCGAGGGAGACAATCTTCCGGCGAGAAGGCGCGCCATTTCGCGGAGCGGCACGACACGCGTTATCGGGCGGAGCGTCGGCGGAAACGAACGGCGTTGAAGTTGCGCGCGAATTCGCCGCGGCAAGAGTCGTGCGATCGCGCTCTCCGGATCCCAATTGATGCAGGTCCAAAATTCCTGCAAAAGCCCCGCTTCCCAAAACGCGAGTGCGGTTTGCCGCACGTTTTCGTTCCCAGTTGCGTGTGAAAGCAAAATCATGGGGCGAGTTGCTCGATCAACTTTAGATATTCGCTCGCAATCCGTCGGGCCTGGAATCGGGCGAGATGTTGGGGTGCTGCTTTCCTGAATCCACGCTCGATTTCCCCATCGCGAATGAGAGTTTTGATCACCCGCGCGAGAGCTTTTCCGTCGCCATTCGGGAAAAGCGATCCGCAGGGGCCGATCGCTTCTTTCAACCCGCCGTCTTCGGAACCGACGGCCACGCAACCGCAGGCAATCCCTTCCAAAGCGACGATGCCGAACGGCTCCGGCCAGCGCGAAGGAATCGCAATCACATGATGCTGATTCAGGAGTTGTACCAGCTCGTCGCCGGATTTTGTTCCGGCGAACGTCACGCGATCTTCCAAGCCCAGCCTCTTTGCCAAATTGCGGAGGTGCGCTTCATCGGGTCCAGTCCCGATCACCGTCAGGTGCAGGGGAACATTTTCGTCCGCAAGGTGCGCCAGCGCGTGGAGAAGCAAGTCCACTCCCTTATCCGAGACGAGACGTCCGAGGAAAACCAGGCTCTGATCGCGAACCGCATCCGGCAGGACGCGAAACAAGTCATCCTTATACGGGTTGGGAATGATCGTACATCTCCCCGGCAGGTCATCGGCGATAGCCTTGCTGATTGCCACGTTCGTGACCTGGCCGAGCAGCATCCGCTTGATCCGGTTATTCCAACCAATCCTGCCTCGCGCGCTTCGGATCCAGGTCTGATGAACGAGCAGGGTTGGCTTCCGCATCGCGCGCGCGAGCAGCAAACTACGCAAGCTGATGTTGTTTTGGAAGAAAACGTCCGACCACCGGAGCAATTGCCGAATCCGTTTCACCGCCGGTAGTCGCGTCACCGGATAACTCCGTTGCAACTCATTGGTGGCAGGCGTTTCCGTGATCAATTCCAGCTCGTGCCCAGCGGAGATGAACTCATCGGCCAGGATTGCCGAAACAGATTCAATCCCGCCAACGCCAGGATGAAAAGCGTAAGAGAAGAAGAGAATTTTCATCCTCCGCGAGCGGCATCGTGATTGAGCTCGACCGTTCGGTCGTAACCGAGGAGCTGCGCGATTTTGCCAGCCAGAATGTCCGATGCAGCGCGCCGGTGATACCATTCGTAGATTCGGAATCCAATCTCGCCGCGTTCTTCGCTGCCAGATAGATTGGCGCGATCCGGAGTGACGAAATACGGACCCGGTAACGCATCTCCGGCTACACCAATGACCGAACCCGCCTCGGGGAAGACAGTGATGATCCCGTGCGCGCAAAAGTTCGCGAACGATGATGATTTCAGAAGCATTGCCAGCGGCACGCCCGCGTGGCTGAAGTAATCGAGCCAGCCATGCGAGCAAGTCGCCAGCAGTGCAATCGCGTTATCCGGCGTTACTTCTGGCACGTAGGTTACGCGCACACCTGGCAGATTTGCAGCGTGCGCACGGAGATGCGGATGATCCCGTCCACCGATCAGCAGCAGTTCGCGCGGGTGGTAGGTGCCGGGGATGAATGGCATGATACGGTTGAACGAATCAAGAGAGCGTTCCAGCAGCGCCGCGGACCCGGATATCACCCAACGATGCGGATCACGGCTCGCGATTTGTGCAAGGTTTAGTGCCGGCTCACCAAAGCTCGACGGAATGGGTTGCACGGAAATCACCGCGTGCGGGTTCAACCGATGTAACTGCTCCGCGAAGATCTCGTTGCTGACGAGGCAATGTGCAGCATTCGCAGCCATTCGGGCAGCGATGCTTTTCTGAAGAGGCTGAAGCCAAAACGCGCTCCCAGATGGAGGCCCGGAGGCGTAGAGCTCATGAAACACAACAAGCAGAGGCCCCGCAAGCTGTCGGCGAACCGCGTCTGCAAAGCGCGGAAGCCAAACCGGCACCCCGCGCGATTGGTAACCGTAATTGACATAGTGCAGCAACGCCGCGTCACAGCCGAAAGCGAGATCCGCCACGCTCGCACGCTTGCGATCAACCTGTCGAAGTTCGAAACTGTTGATGGATTGAGGAGCTGCCGCATCAGCTACACCAAATACAGTTTGCAGCGAATGGCGTTTCGACAGCGCGCGCGCGAGATTCAAAGCGTAGTCACCCACGCCATCGAAACTTCCCGGAGCATGCGGGACGATCTGAAGGAGCGTCTTCACGGAGTGAAACCCGACGGGTGCGCGGAACTGATCAGTAGAAGAGCTGGTGGTCGCGAATCTGATAACGAAATGCCGATGTCGTTGCAGGGATATAGGAGTCCATCAAATGCGTCGCAGGAACAATCTCGTCGTAGTCATCCGCCTAACGAGTGAATAATCAACGCCCAAAGCGCGCACGAGTCTCCGGCGGGAATGCGACCTCGCCAGATCGAGAGCGTTGTCCACGTCGTTTGTCGCTCATCAAAATGCCTGTTACTGCTCATCGCAGAGTGACGGGCAGCGCCTGGCGTTTTAAGGCTTCTCGATACGAGCGAATCGTTTCGGCGGCGATTTCAGGCCACGAATATTTCGCTGCGGCCGCGAAACTTTGCTCGCGCAATTCTGAATACTGCTCTGGTTGCATTCGCAAGATCGCGATCGCGCGGTCGGCAAGAGCAGCACTGTCACCGGCTCGGACGAGGGAGTTAAATGGCAACTCGCGCAATAGGTGGCGCGGACCGGGCACGTCATAAGCGACCGTTGGAATCCCAGCGGCGAGCTGTTCCAAGACCGCGAAGCCAAAGCCCTCCACGTAACTTGGAAAGACCCCGACCGTGCAGTTTCTTAAAAGCTGCGGCAGCTCACCAGGCTCGTATTCAGGAATGATTTCGCAGCGATCGCAGGCGTCGATCCGGAGGTCGCGTCGAACGTTCGCGTCGTCCGTGCGGGTGCCAAGAAACCGGAAGTTTGCGTCCGAAACCGCACTTCGAATTCGACTGAAAATGCTGACCCAATCCCTCGCCCCTTTGCGAATGCTCCACATCCCGATAAAGCAGATCCTTCGACCGGCCAGACGCTCGTCGGTTGTCGCTGCGGCATCGTGCAACGCGCTCCGGCGCGCCGCCGTGAGCGCGTACGGCTGGACGATGGCAGCTTTGTCGGAGCGCAGATCTCCTCGGAGCGACGTTAACTCATCGTCGTTCGGCAGGTTGATGAGGTCCGCGAGACGAACGGCCTGGTCCGCCGCGGAGAGGAGACATTTGCGTGTCGTCGTGTAAAGGATGCGCCCGATAAGTTTGCCGCGTGGTTGATCCGGCCAGCGCTCCCGCGCCTCCAGGTCGAACTTTTGATAAAGCCAGTAGAAACCGACTGAGCGGGCCACAAGCAAACCGCGGAACCGAAGCCGATCTTTGGATTGTGCGACGCTGCCAAGAAGCGCGTCGATGACATCGTAGCGGTTTCGATTTCTGCGAATGAAGTGCGCCGCGCGCCGGCTGAACCAAACCTGTCGCAAGGCAAAGAGGGCGCCAGAGCGGCTCGGGCGAGGGTAAGCGTCGCTGAAACTGTAGGACTCGACGGTGTGCCCGGCTGCGCGCCAATGCTCTGCCAATTCGATCCACACCCGCGCTGCACCCAGCCGCAAATCCCATGGAATATTGACGAGGGCGAGAATGCGCAGCGGCTTTTCGGCAGGGTCCATTCCCGTCAGCTGAGGAGAAGAGAATTCCAAAATTTATGCCGCACCGGATTGACGTAGTGCCGCATGGCCGCCTCGGCGCTTGCGTAGCGATCCCGGTATTCGCATTGGTCGGTCAGCTCGAGGATAAACCGCTTCGAATCGAGCGGCTCGGCAGCGTTCGCATGCATCGTCAAATGTGTGATCGTCTGGTTCGTAAAGAAATTCGGAGCTCCTTCGAGTTCCAGGAAACGTTTGATGCCAAGTGACCAATCCAGAGGCTGGCATAAGAGCAGAAAACCGGTGTTGACCGGATCGCTTCTTTCTTCTTTCGATCGAAAAAGACGATCATCGGCCGCAAGCTGGCAATCGCGCAAAAAATGCGCTGGAACTGACGATTCGCGTAACAGATCCGATAGTTCCGCGGCACCCGCGAAAAACAGCACATCGGCATCGACGTACAGCGCGGGATCGGTGCCCGGCAGCGACATCATGAGCGCGAGTTGGCGGCCGGTGGAATGCGAGCTTAGATACGGGCGCATTGCCTCTGGAATCTGTGCCCGCGAGTGGCTCGCCTGCACGACACGGACACACGGATCAACTCGCCGAAGCAATTCCATGCTGCGCTTCGAATGCGTGCCATCTGAAGTGACGGTAAACTGCTTTGGCCGCCCAGCATGGCGGATGAAGGATCGAATCGAAGCAACTTGCTCGGGCAGCATGGCCTCATTCGAGTAGGAAAAAATTTCAAGCGGGAGCGGGGTCTCGGTGCGAGGAAATGCCCGCCGTCGAACCAGCGCCGGAAGAAACAGGCGGTAGAGGAAGCGGATCACCGCGGCTTGAACACGGGCGAAGTGATAGCCAAAGTCTGGCATTCGTTAGGTAGTAGCCGGACGGAGAGCGCAAAAGCCGCGGTAACTCATTGCTATATTAAGGAGCAGATTTGGAATCGCGGAGACGAGATTGAAGATCAGAATCCCGGCCACGGTCGAGAAATCGGTAAAAGGAATCAGCGCAACCTGTGTCACGAGGGTGAGCGGAATGTAGAGCCAGGAGCCGGTGACCCAGGCCTTCGCCGCATTCAGGGACCAGAACGTCGCCGTGAGTGCAGCCACAACCGCGCCTCCGACCATGAGCACGAGTTCGCGTTGCAGGTGCGAATATCTGTTTCCAAGCACGAGCAGAAACTCGTTAGGGAAGAGAGCTGCCGCGGCGATCACCAGCAGGCTGAATCCGGCGACGCCACCCACAATGGCGGCGTATTGCCAACCGAGCTTGCGCAGGCTCTGGCTTTTGGCGAACGCCGGCACAAAAATATTCGTCAGGAGGTTACTGATGACCGCGAAAATCATCGCAAGGCGGCCCAAAGCCCCGACTTCGGCGACGGAACTCGCCCGCTGCCCGAAGAAGCTGATCAGGAACACCGTGATCTGTCCTTGCAGGCAGTAGAAAAATGCATTCGCGGCCTGCCCTTTGATAAAGCCGCGCATCGCCGCACGATCTCCCGCGTTCTCGTTCGCCTTCAAATCGATCACTCCCGCGACGTATCGCCGCAGCATCCAATATTGCAGGAGAACCGCTGCTCCCCCGATTGCGACGGCGACGCCCGCATTCAAGAACAAAAACATGAGCACGACGATCGCGGCGAGGCGCATGACGGCTCCGGCAAGATCGATCACTTGAATTCGCGAGATGTCGAATCGGAGACGCGGAACCACGCCGAGAACTCCGACCGAGAGTTGAACCAGCAAGCCAGCGAGAACGATCAGGATCAAAAGGGCGCTGTAAAAGGCGGAGGCTCCATTCTTGACAAGCATGAAATAGAGCAGTGGCGTGACAACCACGATTGCCATGGCGCCTAATCTGTGACGCAGCCGGAGCGCAGTGCTGATCAGCTCGCCGAAACGATGCGCATCGTGCCAGACGCGTCCGCCGATCGAGACAAGGCCAATGCTGATCCCGATGTCCGCCAGCAGATTGATGGTGCCCTGCATCGCGTTCGCGATCGTGAAGAAGGCGTACTCGCGTTGCTCCAAATGGCGCACGAGCAGAATACCGCTTAGAAATCCGACGATCTGGATGGCAATCTGAACAGTCACGAAATTGGCAACGATCCGCGCCCGTCCGAGCGCGCGCCGGAGCATCGGGACTGATGCTTCGTCCAGGAGCGGGGCCGCAATGGGTCCGAAGAAGCTCATGTCTCGATCGTCTCCATTTGGGCGCGGATGCGAATCCCGTGGGAGGGCGAGGTTCTACCGAGCCGAACAGGCCTGCGAACGGCTCCGCAGAGCGTCGCCCTCCCGATGGTGCGCCAAGCGCCGCGCACCGATCGCGATCGCTCTATGAAAGTCGTGATCGCGTGAAACGACTGAGAGCGGCGGAGCTTAGCCACAAAGGCGCCGAAAGTCATCCTTCTAGAGCTCATCCTCATCTCATAAAGGCGATGCACGCTTTCATCCCGAGCCCCGAACGCTTTCGGGGAGGGATCCCGTGGCATGTTCTGGAGTCCATCACGGGATTGAAAGCCCGGCCTCGCCCTCTGGGCTGCGTTACGGCTTCGACTCCGCTTCGCTGCGCTCAGAATGACCGCGCTATTTTTCCCAGGGGACTTAAGAAGCGCGAACGTGTTTCGCGTTACTTTGATGTACCTCGGCAATCTCCTCGTGCTCTTCCGGTTGCGGAGTGCTGTAGTACTCCGAATACTGATAGTAGTAGTAATCGGGGAGCGAGGTGTCGACGTAGTTCAGGATCACGCCTGGCACATTGACCTGGCGGTTGTAGAGCAACTCGAGGGATTTGCGCGTCAGGCGCGCCGAGGTATAGGAAAGGCGCACGACAAAGAGCGTGGAGTCAATCTTGGGCGCGAGGCTGGTGGTATCGTCAGCCGCGAGGACGGGTGAGCTATCGATAACGATGTAGTCATACTCGTTGTAGATCTCCTTTAAGAAGATGTCAGTGGACTCGCGTAGGAGATGTTCGCTCGGCTGCGCCACGATCTTACCCCGCGGCAAAAGAAACAGGCTCGGGTAGCTCGTCGGCACCACAACTTCGCGCCAATTCACTTCCTGTTTTAGGACGTCGGCCAGCCCAAGTTTCGAGGAGATGCCGAAGGCTTCACGAATCGCGCCGCGCCGCAAATCGGCGTCAATCAGCAGTGTCCGAACGCCAGAAAGCGCGATGGTAATCGCAAGGTTCGCGGAGACCATTGATTTACCTTCGCCCGGCACCGCGCTCGTCACGAGCAGCGTCTTTGGCCGCGGCCCGTCGCATGGCAGGAAGAAAAGCGAAGAGCGAATGTTGCGAAAAGATTCGGCAAAGATGTGCCGCGGATCACCGGGTTGCAGCAATGTGATCTTCTCCCGAGTCTTCTCTTTTGGAATCTGGCCGAGCACATTTTCGGAGAACTGATGCTCAAATTCGCCAAGTGAGGCCATCCGGTCATCGATCCGGTCCAGGAGGAGGAGGATCACAATACCAGCGACGGCGCCACACCCGAGCCCGATCAAGAGACTGCTGATTAATCCAGGCCGCACCGACGCGGGGTTCGTCGCCATCTCCATGATCGAGATCTGATCGCCGCTATCGGTCACTTGCGAGACGCTGACTGACTTCAAATCATTGGTCAGGCGATCGTAGAGTTGCTTCGAGCGGTCGCCCTTGCCCTTGATGCGATTGAATTGGGCGAGTCTCTGGCTGAGGTCGAGCGCCTTTGTCTCCCATTCCTTAATATTGGATTGCAAGTTCTCCATCTGCTTCCCGATCGACTTTTTGCGTGTCTCGAGTTTCTCGACCGCATCAGATCGAAACAATCCGATCAGCGTCTCCTGCCTAATGATTTCGTCGTTCAATTTCAAAATTTTTGGATGCTTCGGTCGCAAGTCTTTCGCAAGCGTTTCGCGTTCGGCCTTCAAAAGCTGAACTTGCTGCTTTGCTTTGAGGTACTCGCCTTCGGGACCCACGTCAGAAAATGGCATTCCTTCGGCTTCCGGCATCTCCGCTCCAGGGGAGGACTCCGATCCCGGCGGCGGCGGCGTTTTGCCGCGATCGAGATTTTGGTCGAGGTCGAGCTTTTCCAGCAGCTCATACTCGGTCTTTAGCTGCGCATATTGCTGATTCAGCCTCACAAGATAAGCGGCGGCGCTGTTTCCTTCTTCCTGGATAAAGCCAATGTTATTCTGCTTCTGGAAGTCGAGCATTTCGTCCTCGGCATTGCGCAGGTCTTTCTCGACCTGAACGAGATTCTCGGTGATCCCAGTCGTGACGTTTTGGCTTTGGTCCTCACGCATCCCTTTCTTGAACTCGAGATACTTCTGCATGAGAGCATTCAGATAAGCCTGCGTGTATTCGGGTCTTTCTCCGATCGCCTGAAGATCGAAAATCGAGGTGCGAGGTCGCTGTGCGGCGCTGATTTCAACCTTCGCCGGCTGCATTTCGGGATGAGTGGCGCGGACAAGCGCTTCTGCGTTTTCCCGGACTGACGGGCTTTGCATTAGCTGAATTTGAGTGCCGTAGAAGTTTACGCTGTCCTCGCTGTAAACCGCGTTCTGACTCAAGTTCAACTTACCTGCCAGCATCATCTTGCTGGTTGAAAGATAGGAGGGCGGCGTTTCATAAATCCGCCAGGCCTGCAGAAAAAGTCCGAGGCAGATCGTCAGAACCGGAATCCACCACCTCCGCAACAGAAGCAATTTATAGCGATGAGCCCGCATCAGGAATGACGTGGCCCAGGAGGCGGGCGCGGGACGGACAGCGGGAGGAGCAGCTTGCATACAACTACATATTGATCAATCGTTGGGGAACGTAGATTTGATCATCGGGTTGGAGAATGACATCTTCTTCGGTGTGGCCCTCTTCAATAACTCGCTTGAGATCCACAATCACGTCGCGGCCGTTTCTCCTCGTTAGCTTCACCCTGCGCTTGTTCGCGAAATCGCCGAAACCCCCGGCGCGAATTACCGCCTTGCTGACCGTGTAAGCCTCATCCGGCGGAATCTCTTGTGGACCCTGGCCCTTGACTGATCCATAAACGTAAACTCTCCCGCGCGACTTTTCACTGATGTGATCGACTGCGACGATAACAGTCGCATGGTAATAATATTCTCGTTCGAGCAACGACTTGATTGAGTAAGCGAGTTCTTTGCAGCTCTTACCTTCCGCCGGCACCAGCCCTACGTAGGGGACTTCAAGCTCGCCGTTGTCGTTGATTCGAAGATGCTGCGATTCGTTGTCCCGGTCTTCGACGACGCGAAAACTAACATAATCGTTAGGTCCAAGCCTCTTTCGATCGTCCAGCACCGTCATGGAATTCGTCCGCATAACCGTGCTCGTGGTCGGTTGCTCGACCGGAGCCGCACGCGGGATGGATGGAATCGGACTACTATCCTGTGCGATCGCCGCATGCTGCGTTACAAGAAAGGCAGCGAACAGTAGGAACCGGAGAGGCCACGCTCTCGTGCAGCGGTCCATTCTAGAAGCTGTAGGTGCCATCAAACGAAATGCGATTCTGGCGATAATCGCGCAGCGGCTGGTCTGAATCTTTTTGGGTGTATTGATAGCGCGCCCCGAGCGTGATGTGCTTCGTCAGCTGGTAACCAATCGTGATCGCACCGCCGTAGCGGTGAATGTGCTCGGCGACGAAGGGGAAAACTTCGCCCCCGGAATCGTCCGCGTCTTCGTAAAACAGTTCGGTCGAAAGCAATGTATGATATATCAGGTTCCAGGTGGCGGTGTGCCGGATGTAGTTCAGGGTGATAAAATTTGAATTCACGCCGAGCTGAGTTTCGTGGCCGATGGCGATGCTGTGAGTCAGCACCGAATTGACACGGTGAGAGATCAATGCGTTCGCGTAGTAATCGCGCAAATCGTGGAAGTCGCGAACGAGACCGGAGTCATCAAAGCTGACGGTTTGGTAGCCGCTGGCGACACGCAATTTCAGATAGTTGGTTAGCTGCGTTTCTACGAATACGCCTGCAGTAAATGTGTTTGAATCATTGAGGATATTTTGGTCGTAGTAGGTCTTGACGTAGGTCGCTTCCAGGCCCGCGCCCGTCGTGGAGCTGATCGTAAAGTAGGCGCTCAGAGAAAGCTCTTCAGCGTTGCGATCGAGGTAGTCGAAGTCGCTAGTCGTCGAGACATAGGTATAGTGATCGTAGCCGAGCGTCACGACCGCTTTGTTCAGATCCCAAAGAACCGAAACACCGGCGGTATTCTCAAAGCGCCCGTAATCCGCGACGTTGCTGAGTGCGACTTGCTCGATCGGATCCTGCTGGAGTGAAAACCGGTCATGAAAGTTGATGCGGAAGTCACCAACGAAAATGTCGAACGCAAGCTGCGAGCCGGGCGCTAGCAAGACGCCGTTTGTATTGTACTGCGAGTGGTCAAGGTAAAATGCGTAGCCAACGCCAATATCGAATCGCAAGGTGTTAAGCTGAGTCACGGGCCACATGACATTCATATTCACCTGCGGCCGAAGAATGAAGTCGTCCTGCTTGCCAACTTCCGCCAAGTTAATGTTATCGTTGTATTCGACCCCGAACGTAGAGCTGAATCGAAATTTGACCGGGCCGATCAATAGATTGTAGGGCACGCGCTCGAAGGTTTGGCGGCGCGCTTCGGCGGCGGCTTCGCCAGCGAGCGATGGCCGAATCGCATCCTGCGAGCGGGCGACGGACGCTGTCCAGAGGACTGGAATTAGTGCGACCAGAAAAATCCTCCGCGTGCACGACGCACCGCGATCGAAAACGGTTTTTTGGGGCGAATCGGGTTCGATCGAGGCGATCGGTGGCGGTTTGCGGTACCAGCACCGCCAGAGTGCAAACGTGCTCCTTCGGAGCGTTGCGCCACGTTCTACAACAGGAGCCATGACTGCGTCTCTAGCCGGTATTCCTTCGGTCTTCAAGGCTTTGCCAAGCTGGCCGTCTATTTTTAGGGAGAAACGAACAACACCTCACGCGAAATCGCCCTTTCGCGAGAAGCAGGATGCAATGACCCACTGTGTAATTCGCAATATTACAAGCGAGAAACCAGGACTGGTTTGCTCCTTAGAAGTCGGAGCAATGTTGCTGAAACCCGCATGACTGGCGCGCTCTAAGCTTAAAGACGCGTCTGACATGATGCGGTTCCGTCAATTGTTGCCCTCCGCTTTTTGCGGAGGGAGCATCCGGTTCGCCGCCTTCGCGTTCGGCCTTGCGACTGCGGCCATTTCTGCCCAAAACTCCGCGTCGACCGACGTCGAAACCGAAGGGCCCAGGAGTTCCTCGAAAGCCGCTGAGAGGATGAGCGGGATTGCGCTGATCGCGTGCATCACGCCAGACGGCCACTTCGGGGTCGCAGGCGACAAGAACCTGGGCGCGGCTGCTTTGATCCTCGCTGATGACACCTTGAGTTGCTCGCTGCCGGAAGGCGAAACAACTTTCATCATCGCGCTCCCAGTCGCCTCGTTGCTCGACCACTTCACATTCATAAACGAAAACGCAGCGGCGGAGGGAGTAATGAGCCTCGCGGTCTCGAATGATAATCTCCCTCCGAGTAGCGCAAAGTGGCTGGACGTGAATGGCAGGGTGGCTTTCACGCGCAAACGCCACTTCAATTTTTCGCTTGTCGGAGTCGAAGCAAAATACGTAAAGCTTTCGTTCAGGGTGGTGAAATCCGGGCGGATCGCCACGCTCGGTCTCTAAGAGCGGCGTCTAGCAATCCCGCGAAGGACCGCAGTTTGGAAGCCGGCGCCCGACGCCTCGAAAAATCCAACGCTCGTTGTCTCGCATCTTCATTTTCTAGGGGATTGATGTGAGTTCGGCTGGCGAATCGATATCGACTGCTTGCGCCTCGTGGCCGAATGGAAGTTAATGCGGCGTGCTCACGCCGCTTCATCTTGACAATCGGCTTTTTCGCGCTCCTCGCCGCGATCCTCTGGCTGCTCCTCCATCACTGCCTTTTCGCCACCGGCGCTGCGGGCATCACCGCGCAAATCGCTGCCGTCATTTTCATGCTTTGGACGCGCTGGACATTTGACACGCGCAGTTTTCATCTCGCCGCGGATCCGACAAAAGGAGCGCTCGTCACGCATGGACCGTACGGAATTGTACGCCATCCAATCTACGCGTCGATTCTGCTGTTCACCGTTGCCGGAGTCGCGACGCATCTATCGCCGTTGAATTTGCTCGCGGGAAGCGTGGCAATCGCAGGAGTAACGATGCGGGTGCTTTCGGAAGAGAAGTTGCTGCGAGAGCGATATGTCGAATACGACGCTTATTCCACGCACACAAAGCGGCTGGTCCCGTTCGTCTTTTAACGCGACCGTTGCCTAACCGGGTTCGCCGGTGATAAGCGCATTCGCTGCCGCGAGAGTGCTGCTGGAACCCTGGACGCTCCTTCACCCACCGGTCGCGAATCCGGGATAAAGCGTCATCCCGCCATCGACGAACAAGGTCGTGCCGGTGACGTAGTCTGAGGCGTCCGAAGCCAGCCAAACCACCGCGCGTGCGACATCTTCCGGCACACCTACACGGCCGTCCGGGATCAGTTTAAGCAGGCTCGCTTCCGCTGCCGGCGTCTCCCAGGCGGCGCGGTTGATCGGCGTTTTGATCGCGCCCGGCGCGATACTGTTGACCCGGATTTTCCTGGGCGCGAGCTCCTGCGCGATACTCTTCATCAACTGCATGATGCCGCCTTTGGAAGCCGCGTAATTGACGTGACCGGCCCACGGAATCACTTCGTGCACCGAACTCATGCAGATGATTTTTCCAGCCGCGTTCGAGATCTGCGGGATGACTCCGCGCCGCAGGAATTCACGAACGGCTTCGCGAGCACAGAGAAACTGGCCGGTGAGATTGACGCCGATAACCGCGTTCCACTGCGCCAGCGTCATCTCTGCGAACGGAGAGTCGCGTTGAAGGCCAGCGTTGTTCACGAGAATGTCGATCGTTCCGAACTTGTTCTTGGTTTCGGCAAACATCGCCTGCACTTCCGGTTCGCGGCTGACATCAGCGCCCAGCGCGATCGCTTCGCCGCCATTCTGCTGGATCGCATTCACGACGCGCTCGGCTTCCGCCGCGTCTGAATGGTAATTGACCACCACGGCGGCGCCCGCTGCACCTAATGCCAGAGCGCAAGCTTCGCCAATCCCGGAGCTCGCACCAGTGACAAGGGCTTTCTGATTTTTGAGAGGCTTTAACAGATCGGGCTGAGTTTGGATTTCCATATCTGTTGGTTTTTGCGCGTGGTTTGCGCGCAGTAAAACCGATCTTGCGCGCGGTGTGAACCGGATTGTGCAAAGGCATGGAACTAGCTCTTAATTCGAGCGGCGCAGGGGCCGACGGGACGCATGCGAATCGCAACCGACATCCACAACGGCCAGGAGTGTACGCAAACCGCCCGGAGTGAAAAATCTGGGACGCAGCCAGCGAAGGGATCGGAAGATGAAATTGATCGGGAAAATTCGAAGAGCCACGCGATTGCGGGCGAGGAATATTCTGCGTTTGTCACGCGGGCTACGAATGATGCGGTTCGGGATTGGGATGTAAAAACCGGCGCGCTCGCCTGGCCGCAAGGCCTCGAGTCATTGCTCGGTTACGTGCCATCAAAGTTAACCAAGCAACTCGATTTTTGGCAAAAACGGCTTCATCCGGAAGATCGCGCGCGGACGGCCGCCAACATTCGCGACACGCTGCTCTCTGAGGCTGAGAGCTGGAGCGGCGAATATCGCTTTCGGCGCGCGGACCAATCCTATGCGCACCTGCTCGAGCGTGCCTGGATCGTGCGGGATGAAGACGGCGCCGCCGTTCGCTTTGTCGGTGCGCTCATGGACATCAGCGCCCGCAAACAACTCCACGATCAGCTCTGCCGATCGCAAAAAATGGAAGCGTTCGGCCAGCTCGCGGGCGGCGTTGCGCACGACTTTAATAATTTCCTGACGACGATTCTGGGATACAGCGATCTGCTCTCGAACGAGCTCGGAGGGAAAAATTCGGTCGGCAGCCACATCGGCGAGATTCGCAACGCCGCCGCTCGAGCTTCAGCGCTGACCGGCCAATTACTGGCGTTCAGCCGCAAACATCCGCTCGCGCCTCGCATCGTCGAGGTAAACGCGCTGCTCTCGACTCTCGAACGCTCCTTGCTTCGGCTCCTGGGGGAGAACATTTCGGTTGAGTGCCACATGCACGGAACCAAAGGCGGCGCGCATATCGAGGTCGATCCGGGCCAACTCACACAGGTGCTTCTCAACGTCGCGGTCAACGCGCGCGACGCGATGCGTGAAGGCGGACGGCTGGTGCTCGAAACCAGCATCGTCACCTTTTCGGAAGCGGAATCCGCGGACGTTGCCTTCGAACCACTCGCCCCTGGCGAATATGTTTCGGTCAGTGTGACAGATACCGGCACCGGCATGAGTGAAGAGGTGAAAGCGCACCTCTTCGAACCATTCTTCACCACCAAAGGCGATCTACGCAGTAGCGGACTGGGTCTGGCGACGAGCTACGGAATTGTGCGGCAAAGCGGCGGCGGCATCGGCGTGCAAAGCGAAGAGGGCGACGGCACCACAATGACAATTTTCCTGCCGCGAATGGCAGCTCCCGCAGCTCCGGTTTACAAAAAACCGAACGCAAAAAAGCTGCCGGCGGGGACGGAGACGATCCTTGTCCTGGAGGACGATATCAGCGTCCGGCACATCTCCGTGCGGGTCCTGCGCGGACTGGGTTACGACGTCATTGAAGCGGCAAAGGGCGATGACGCGCAGCGTCTGATCAGCGCGCGTGGCGGACGACAGATTCACCTGCTGCTGACCGACATGGTAATGCCGCAGATGAGCGGGCGCTGTTTCGCCGATTGGCTGCGCAAAGCGAGCCCGCGCACAAAAGTGATTTTTGTTTCCGGCTACCTGGAAGAATCTTTGCACCCCGGCGATCGACTCGATCCCGAAATGTTTTTTCTCGCAAAGCCATTCGATCCGGAACAACTCGCGTGCAAGGTGCGCGAGGCGCTCGATTCCTAATCTGCTCCTCAGGCGCTAAACGATTGCCGGTTTCCCTCGCGCGGTATATGCAAACCGCGTGACGACATTCGCCGACATTGAGGCCGCACGTGTCCGGATCGACGGCGCGGTGTATCGATCGCCTTGCCAGCCTTCCATCCCCTTGAGCGAGATCACGGGAATGGAAATCCTTTGCAAGCTCGACAATCTCCAGCGGACCGGGAGCTTCAAAGAGCGTGGCGCGCGCAACGCTCTCTCGCTCCTGACGCCTGAACAGCAAGAGCGTGGCGTGATAGCGGCGTCAGCCGGCAATCACGCGCAGGCGCTCGCATATCAGGGGCGGCTGCTCGGGATTCCAGCGACTGTCGTCATGCCGCGCTATGCGCCGCTTATCAAGATCGGCAATTGCGAGAAGCTCGGCGCAACGGTTGTGCTGCACGGCAAAGATTTCGCAGAAGCAAAAGCGTGCGCGCACGAGATCGGCGAGGAAAAAGGACTGGCATATATCGATGGCTACGACGATCCGGCGATCATCGCCGGACAAGGCACGATGGGGCTCGAAATTCTCGAACAGGCCCCCGATCTTGATGCGGTGATCGTCCCGATCGGCGGTGCTGGACTCATCGCCGGGGTCTCGCTGGCGGTGAAGACGAAGCGGCCCGAAGTTCAGGTCATTGGCGTCGAAGCGGATCACGTCGCGAGTTTTTCGGCGGCGCTGAAAGCAGGCGCACCGACCCGCATCGAAATCTCAGCGACGTTAGCGGACGGCCTTGCGATTCCGCAGGTCGGCGCCTATGCGTTTGCGATCGCAAAGTCGCGCGTCGATCGCGTTGTCACGGTGACAGAAGAGCAGATCGCGATTTCGATTCTGCGAATTGTGGAGCTCGAGAAAGGTGTCGTCGAAGGCGCGGCGGCGACTCCGCTCGCTGCCTGCCTTTCTGGCCACCTGCCGGAACTGCTTGGCAAACGCGTCGTCCTGCTTTTGTGCGGCGGTAACATTGATCCCAACGTGCTCAGTCGCGTGATCGAGCGCGGTCTGGTCGCGGATGGGCGGCTCTGCCGATTCACCGCCGTGATCAGTGATCGGCCCGGTGGACTGGCTGACCTGACGACGCGAATCGCGTCCACCGGTGCGAGCATCAAACAAGTTGTGCACGATCGCGCCTTCGCCGGGTCGGATGTCTCCGCGGTGCAAGTTCTTTGCACAGTCGAAACGCGAAATCGCGAGCATCTGACTGAACTCCGCGCCCAATTGCGGAGCCACGGTGTGGAGACCTCCGATTCGAAATAAACCGGCACGTCTCAGTGTGCGCTTTGTCATCCTGAGCCAAGCGGAGCGGAGTCGAAGGATCCCGTGGCGCTATCGCCGGTCCGGCCACGGGATGGAAAGCCCGGCCTCGCCTCGAGCTGCGTTACGGCCTCGACTTTGCTCGGAATGACTGGCATGCAGCGTCGCGTTCCCATTCTCGCCGCATAAATCACCTCTGCTATTGGGTGCTCCAGCTTGAAGGCTCGAGGCTTCCTCGTAGGGTTCTCCCATGCGCAGCGTCGATGTCGACTTGCTGGAAAATCCGCCAGCTCCTCAGCCCGCGAAGCGGTCGACAAGCGATAGCTCGAACGACAGATTCGACGTCTTCGCACGGCGGCACATTGGACCGAATCGCGAAACAATTCGCGAAATGCTTGAAGTCGTCGGCTTCGACGATCTCGAAGAGTTAATCGACGCAACGGTGCCGAAGAACATTCGGCTTGATCGGGCACTCGATCTGCCGGCCGCGGAAACCGAACGCGAGGCATTGGACGAACTGGGGCGGATCGCATTTAAAAACAAAGTTGCGCGCTCTTTTATCGGCGCCGGCTATTCCGATTGCATCACGCCCCCGGTGATTCAGCGCAATATTCTTGAAAATCCGGGCTGGTACACCGCTTACACGCCGTATCAGGCGGAGATCGCACAGGGGCGGCTCGAAGCGCTGCTGAATTTTCAGACCATGATCACTGATCTGACAGCACTCGAGATTGCTAATGCTTCGCTCCTGGATGAGGCGACCGCCGCCGCGGAAGCAATGGCGCTCTGTCATGCAGTCGCGCCGGAACGAAGAATGTTTTTCGTGGCTGACAATTGTCACCCGCAAACCATTGAAGTGGTCCGGACCCGAGCCAAACCGCTTGGCATCGAAGTTGTGGTCGGGAATTTTGAAGAGCTCGATTTTAGAGTGCCGCAAGTTTCCAATCTGCGTCCGGAGGAAAGCAAGCCGGAGCCTCGCTCTACTTTTTTTGGCGCGCTCGTCCAATATCCGGGAACCGACGGCGCGATTTACGATTACAGTGAGTTCGTCAGGAAAGCGCATGCAGCCGGAGCGCTGGTCGTGGTTGCAGCGGACATTCTCGCGTTAACCTTGCTCAAACCGCCCGGAGAATTTGGAGCTGATGTTGCGATCGGCAGCACGCAACGCTTCGGAGTTCCACTGGGGTTCGGCGGACCGCACGCCGCTTACTTTGCGACCCGCGACGTCTACAAGCGTCACATGGCGGGACGCCTCGTCGGAGTATCGCACGACGCGGCCGGCAGGCTCGGGTACCGCCTCGCACTACAAACGCGGGAGCAACATATCCGGCGCGACAAAGCGACGAGTAACATCTGCACTGCGCAGGTGCTGCTCGCGGTGATGGCATCGATGTATGCGGTTTACCACGGGCCAAACGGTCTGCGCGGGATCGCAGAGCGTGTTCATGAGATGGCGGCAAACCTGGCGCAGCGCCTGCAAGCGATCGGCTTCGAGATTGCGCACGCCGATTTCTTCGACACTATCCGTGTCGAACTCGGTTCAGAATTGAGCGGGGACCTGCTCGAACGCGCCGAGGGCGGAGGCTACAATTTGCGAAACCTCGGCCCGAACGTTGTCGGAATTTCGACCGACGAGACTACGACCAACCAAGAGGTCGACGAATTGGTGTCGATCTTTCGAGGCACACAGGCAGGCGATTTTGCCCGGAAGACAGGCGTCTCGCCGGTCGGGGTCGATGGCCATTCTGCGCGTCAAACGAGCCGCGAACGGGCTGGAAATCTGTCGGCCGGGACAGCCAAGACGGCTGCATTCCGCATTCCGCATTTCGCGCTTCGCGCTTCGCCTTTCCTGACCCATCCGGTCTTTAACACCCATCGCACCGAGACCGAGATGCTGCGTTATTTGCGCCGGTTGGAATCTCGCGATCTCTCATTGACCACATCAATGATCCCGCTCGGGTCGTGCACCATGAAGTTGAACGCAACCGCCGAGATGTTTCCGATCTCCTGGCCGCAGTTTGCGAAGCTGCATCCGTTTGCGCCTAACGACCAATCATTGGGCTATCGCGAGATGTGTGGCCAATTGGAAGAGTGGCTGGGGGAGATCACTGGGTTCAGCGCGGTCTCGTTGCAGCCAAATGCCGGTTCCCAGGGTGAATACGCCGGCCTGCTCGCAATCCGCGAGTACCACGCATCACGCGGCAAGGGTCGTCGAAACGTTTGCCTGATTCCAACTTCCGCGCACGGGACGAATCCAGCCAGCGCCGTGATGGCGGGATTCCGGGTCGTCCCGGTTGCTTGTCTGAAGGACGGCGACATCGATCTCGCTGATCTGCGCGCCAAAGCGGACTCGCACGCAGAGGACCTGGCGGCGTTGATGGTAACGTATCCATCGACGCACGGCGTCTTCGAGACCACGATTCGTGACATTTGCGAGACTGTGCACCAACACGGCGGCCAGGTTTATATGGATGGTGCGAACATGAATGCACAGGTCGGGATCTGCCGGCCCGGAGATATCGGTGCGGATGTCTGCCATTTAAACCTGCACAAAACGTTTTGCATTCCACATGGCGGCGGCGGGCCGGGAGTTGGTCCGATCGGGGTGGCCGCGCACCTCGCGCCGTTCCTCCCGCGCTTTGCCTCATTAAACTCTCAATCAAATTCTTCCGTCGTGGGTCCCGTCGCCGCCGCACCATATGGGAGCGCCAGTATCTTGACGATCTCGTGGATGTACATCCGCATGATGGGCCCGAATGGCCTCACGGAAGCGACGAAAGTGGCAATTCTGAATGCGAACTACGTCGCCCAACGTCTCGACCGTTATTTCCCAGTGCTTTTTAAGGGCGGACACGGATTGGTGGCGCACGAATGCATTCTCGATCTGCGTCCCTGCAAAAGCGCTGGAGTGGAAGTCGAAGACGTGGCGAAACGCCTGATCGATTACGGCTTTCACGCGCCGACGGTTTCCTGGCCCGTGGCGGGGACTATGATGGTCGAGCCGACGGAGAGTGAATCGAAGGTGGAGTTGGATCGGTTTTGTGACGCCATGATTTCCATTTACGCGGAGATCGAGGCGATTCGCACCGGCGAGGCTGATCGCGCGGATAATCTGTTGAAGAACGCTCCGCACACCGCGCAAGAAGTGTCCGCCGATGAATGGAGTCACCACTACTCGCGTGAAGTGGCCGCTTATCCGGCACCGTGGACGCGAGAACACAAATTCTGGCCTGCGGTTGCGCGGATTGACAACGTTTACGGCGATCGCAACCTAATCTGTTCTTGTCCTCCGATGGAGGCATTCGCAGAACAGCGAAACTGACGTCCCAGATTGCGCGGTTTCCGAGCGAGCCCCGCTGCGCAACCGCAGTAAGCAACGGAATGTCCCGGCTTCTCGACATGACGAATGCGTCTCCCCGAGTGGCCGGTCAGGCGCATCGTCATTCCGAGCACAGTCGAGGAACCCCGCTGCATAGCCCATCGTAACGCCACACGGGATGTCCTCGACTTCGCTCGGCATGACGATGCGCTGTCGATCACCAAACGAACCGGTCGGGCGCTAGCCGGTCTGCTCTGAAGCGAGTTCGGGAGCGGAGACGCGCCCCGGCACCAGGCGCAGCGAGGTGCCCGTGGTCTCTTCGACCGCGGTTTCGCCACCCTCGTGATACTCGGCGTCGCCGTTTACCTGCCAGAGATCGTAAAGCCGGGTGTCCGCGAGAATATTCTCCACGCACAACATCGCAGTCATCATCGCGTGATCCTGGTTGTTGTATTTGTGCATGCCATTGCGGCCAACCAAATGCAGATTCGGGAAGCGCGCCTCGATTTCGTCACGGATCGTGGCGACATGCTTCGCGTAGTCGTCATCATAAACCGGGTAGGCCTTTTTCTGCCGCACGACGCAGCCGTCTACAAAATCGCCCTCTTTCGCGAGGCCGATCTGAAGCAACTCCTTTTTCGCGAGCTCAATCAGGTCCGCGTCAGATGAATCCCAAAGACCGTCGTGTTCAAAACAGAAGTACTCGAGCCCGTAGCATGCCTTGTCCGCCTCCGGCACCATCTCGGGCGACCAGGAACGGAAGTTTTGAATACGCCCAACTTTGACGCTCGGATCGTGAATGTAGATCCAGTTGTCATCAAACATGTTTCTCTCCTTTAGGATCAACATCACGGTCAGGAAGTCGCGGTACTTGAGACTATCGGCAGCGTGCCGGGCGCGCTCAGAGACCGAGGGCGTCAACCCACGCATGAGCTCACGCATTGGCGCCGATGAAATCACGTGCTCGGCTTCGACGGAGTGCACGTCGCCTTCTTGATTCTGGAAGCGCAGGTGCCAGGTCGCATTGACTTCATCGTAGAAACAGCCAGTCACCTTGCTGCCCATTTCGATCCGGCCGCCGAGTTGCTTCATTTTTTCGGCACAAGCCTCCCACATCATGCCGGGTCCTTTACGTGGGTACTTAAATGAATTGATCAGCGTCTTGATGACCTTACTCTTGTCCTTCGGCTGCTTTTTCGGGAGGAGCGCGTTCTTGATTGCGCTGCCTAACGACAAGCCTTTGATCCGTTGGGCGGCCCAGTCCGCCGAGATTTCTTTGCAGCTCATCCCCCAGACCTTTTCGGTGTAGCTCTTAAAGAAGGTCTTAAAGAGCCGCTTGCCGAACTGATTGCTTACCCAGTCCTCGAAGTTGTTGGGACGTGGCACTGGAAAGAGACGTGCCTTCAACCAGGACAAAACGCAGAGCGTTGATTGGAAGACGCCGAGTTTGGTCAGCGCTTCGAACGCTTTCAGTGGATAGGCGAAAAACTTTCCACCGTAGAAAATCCGGGACGAGCGCGGACGATCCAACATGTCGTCGGGCAGAATCTCCTGCCAAAAATCATTCACTTCTTTCGACTTCGAGAAAAAACGGTGACCACCGATGTCGAAGTGAAATCCTTTGTAGGTCGCGGTTCGTGAGATCCCACCGACGTAAACCGGGTCCGCCTCGATCACCGTCACCTCGACGTGCTCTTTGGAAAGGAGATATGCGGCGGTTAATCCAGCGGGGCCCGCCCCAATAATCGCTACGTTCGTTTTCATATTATTAAGCCACCCAGCCGCCCCGAGTAAAATTCCAAACGTACCATCCCTGGACGCTGAGACCAGCCGCGCAGAAAAGCGCAACCGCCGCCACCCCAAAGGCACGCACCAGCACCGGCGGAGTGCGAAACTGGTGCAAAAAGTGCAAAAGCGCCAGCACGATTAGAGCGTGCACGCAAAATTCGTAGCGGAGCATGCTTTCCATTTCCACAGAGGCAACCCCGCTAACGGATACGTAGTAAATGATCCCCGCGCAGAAGTAGATGCCGATCCGCGTAGTCCAGGCGGTGCGACGGCGAACGGCCGGCAGGAGTTCAACCATCGCGATCAGCCCCAGCAGCACGGCGCCCAAAGTCATCGTTAACTGGCTGGCGGACGTCGGATCGCTCAAATCCGGAACGAGCCAGCGGTAACTGGCGGGTTTTAAAACGGCGAGGTAATCGGGCACAATTCCCCACCCGGCCTCCTGCGTGAGCATGTAAATGTCCCACCGCCCCCAGCGCACGAGGCAATAGACAAAAAAGCCGGCCGCTCCCAACATCGCCACCAGCATTGCCACAATCGCCGAACCATACCGGCGGAACCATGATCGGACATCGCGCAAACCGCTCCCGCCGTTTTTGAAAATCGCCGCGACCACCGGAAAGGCCGCGCACGCGATCCCAACAATGCGCGTTGCCGACATCAGAATTCCATGGACTGCGGCGAGAATTCTCGCGATCCGCCCCTCGCCAGTGCTCCAGTAAATAAATCCGAAAAGCGCCATCATGAAGAGAGACTCGGAATACGCCGCGACGAGAAAAAATGCGGCGGGATGCGCGGCCACGACGAGCGCGCCCGAAACTTGCAGCGCCGGCGAGATGTTCCAGCGGTCGCAGAACAGGAAAAAGTAACTCCAGAAACCGAAGGCCGCGGTTTGCGCAGTGATGAGGAGGGCGTTGTACGTGCCGACCCCAAACCAGTTGTGGAGCGCTCCGGCGATCCCCGGATAGGCTGGAAAGAAGGCAACGTTGGAGACCTCCATCATCTTATGGTTGATCGGCGGAACGATGGTGTCGTATCCGCGATCGACGATGTTCGCGAACCAGTAGGCATCGTGCTGCACGAGTGTCGAGTAGCGGTAGGCGATTGGCCCTTCGGGCGCGAGCAGCAGCACAGCGATGACGATTTGTGCGGCCGTCACAAGCAACCCTGCCAGCAGCGCCTGGAATGGAGATCGGGACTGCTGGTTCATCGCGCCGGACCGAGAAAGCGCAGAGGAGATACTAAAGCGTGCAGCGATGCAAGGCGCCGTCCTCGCGCCCGTCGCTGCAGAGCGCAAGCGCACGAGTGAGAGGAGCCGGGTTTCCATTTTGGAGCAGACTTTGACGCTCGGGTCGCACGTTTATTCGCGGGCGGATCTGCAATTGCGTGGAACATCCTGCTGATGGCTCCCGCGCGATTAAATCAACAACCTGGCATGCATCCGTTCTCCAAACTGCCGCCGTTCGACGCGAAATCGGGGGAGCTGTACGTGATCATCGACACGCCGCAAGGCAGCCGAAACAAGTTCTCCTGGGACGAAGAACGGGAGCTGTTCGAGCTCAGCGGTGTTCTGCCGGCGGGCGCTGTTTTCCCCTACGATTTCGGGTTCATCCCGAATACGCGCGGCGAAGATGGCGACGCCCTCGACGTGCTGGTGCTGATGGATGAGCCGGCCTTTACCGGATGTCTCGTCAGCACGCGCCTTCTGGGAGTGATCGAAGCCGAGCAAACGGAACGCGATGGCAAAAACGAGAGGAACGATCGGCTGATCGCGGTCGCGGCAAAATCACACATCCACGGGCACCTCAAATCGGTCGATGATCTCAATTCGAATCTCCTCGATGAGATTGAGCACTTCTTTGTTTCCTATAACGCGGTCAAAGGAAAGAAGTTCAAGCCACTGGCCCGTTCCGGTTCCGAAGGCGCGCAAAGAATCGTGGAACGCGCCCACCGGACGCGAAAGCATTAACCGAGGACGAATTTCTGGGGAGAGCACGCGACTCGCGTGCTGGTTTCGGCGATTCGCCGAAACGAACTTTGCGTCTCCCGACGCCCCTCCGCCACCTGGGGAAGAAAGTCCGCGATGGCGAGGCCGCCACCGCCAGGACACGAGTCGCGTGCGCGCAGCCGGACCCAGGCCGACGGAGTTTCGCCTTCCAGCTAAAAAAGACCTTCGTCTTGCTACGGTCGCAACTGGCCGGCAGCGCTTCGGTTAATGCCCGCCAGTCACGGTGTAGCCGGCGTTGCGCAGATCTTCCGCCAAATCCATTTCCATCTGAAGCGCGGCTTCGTAAGGCATTGGGTTCAGGTGCTCATATAGCTCCGGCAGCAACCGGACGCCGTACTTCTCGACTACCCAGGCCGCTTGATAGCCATGTTTATGATTCTCGAACCGATGCTCGGGTGGCAAGCCACTCATTCCGACATAGACGCACGGTTTCGCCAGATCGCGTGAAGGATTTGCCCAAAGGATGGACCGATGCTTCGCCGCTTTCGAATCGAGCAGGACCACGTAAACATTGTGGTGGTGCGCGGGCTCCTTCCGTTTACGCGGGGCAAAACTCAGCTGTCAAACTCCGTGTTCACCGCACTAGCGGTCACGCCGCTTTTTACGCACTTGAGTCGTGGCGAGGGGATTGCTCTTGGTGAATTCGGCGAACTCGCCCGTTTCAGGTGAAAAACGGCAGCGCCATCCCCACACCCGCGTCCCGTGAAGCGTCAGCACGAGAGAGTCATCGGGTTCCCAGGAGAAGAATTCCACTGCGACGGAACCGTGATTCGACAGGATCTTGGTTGCGCGCGTGAAAGAGGCGCTGGCCCGAAGATGCAAGTCGCGCACGAGAGGCTCATAATTCAGACCCTCAACGTGGCGATAGAGATACGCCAGTCCGGCGCCCGGGCGAATTTTCTGGACACGGAGCAGATATTTGTTGTCGGGCGAGAAGTTAAAATCGGAGCGAAAACCGATCGCACCTGAATCCGTCTGGGTGTCTGCTTTACCCGGAACTTTCGGAATGGGGACTTCGGGCAACCGCACGGCCTCGCCCGCTTTCGAAATGAGCCAAGTCTCGTAAGCTGGTCTTCCGTGCAATCCTCCATGTGAGCGGCTCCATTGTTCGAGCTTGAATTCATCCCCTGAAGCCTGGATTTCCGCGCCATTTTTAACGAAGTGCGCAGGTGGATAAGCTGATTGATCTGGCGGAGATTGTGCAGCCGGAGGAGGGGATTCTGCCGCGGGCGGAACTTGCGCCACGGGCACTGGCGACATGGACGCGGTAGAGAATTCTTCAGCTGGCGTAGGCGACGGTGCCGCCGGTGGAACTTGCGCCACTGGGGTGGGCGACATGGATGCCGGGGGCGATTCTTCGGGTGGAGGAGGCGAATTTTCGACGGACGGAGACGATGGCATCGCCGGGGAGATTTGAGCCACAGACATGGGCGACGTTGGCGTTGGTCCCTCTTCCGGCGGCGGCGGTTCCGAAGATGTTGCGGGCCGCGATGAGTCCAGGGAATCCGATACCGCAGCCGGCGCGGGTGAGATTACGCCCAAGCCGTCGTTCCGAGCGGATGCCGTGTCCTGCGCCTGGTCGCCGGCTGAGCCCGCCGACAGCTTCGCCAAGTACGGCTTCGCGTTTTCATTCCCAGCGGCAGCAGCTTTCGTTAACCAGGTGATCGCCTCCCCTCGATCTTTAGGGACTCCGTCGCCCGTCGAATAAGCAATGCCTAGAAATGCTTCGGCATCAGGATATCCCTGCTCGGCAGCCTGGCGGGCCCATCGTACGGCTTCGCCACGATTTTTTCCCACACCGTCCCCGTTCGCGTAAGCCTGCGCCACCATCCATTGCGCCGCGCTGTCGTTTTCTTGCGCCAGCTTCAGAAACAGCGGAAACGCCCTCGCTGCGTCCTTACCGCCGGGTGCGCTGCCGTTGTAAAGCGCCAAGGCAAGAAAATATTGACCGGCAGAATTCCCCTGCGCAGCGGATTTTTGAGCAAGAGCAAATCCTCTCGCGAGATCAATCTTAACCCCTTCGCCTTGGAGAAATGCACCCGCGAGAACCGCTTGCGCCTGCGCATATCCATGTTCGGCCGCCCGCTCACTCCATCGAAAGAACTCCCCTTCGTTTCTCTCAATGCTCTTGCCGGACCCATAAGCCGAGGCCAGGCGCCATTCGGCTTCGGCATTGCCTTGTGCCGCCGCTTTCATCCACCATTCGATGGAGTGCGAGGAACTTTCCGCGCCTCCTCCCAATCCAGCATTATAAGCATTGCCCAGGATCAGCTCGCCGACGGCATCGCCTCCAGCAGCGGCCTTTTCAGCTAGCACCATCGCCTTGACGCGATCTTTCGGAACGCCGGTTCCGTTGAAATATTGCTGAGCCAGCTCGCCTTGCTTTGCTGGGTCTTCGCTCGCGGTGGCCTGGGAAACCGAGCCGTTTGGCACCTGAGGCGAGGGCGCCGATTCAGCCGCCGTTGAAAGCGGAGTGGGCGCCGGCGTAAACGTTACACCCTGCTTTACCGGCTGTTCGTTCGCGCCGGCTTGAGCAATGGAAGCATCTGACTCCTGCGACGATGCCGCCGGTTGAGCCGCCGTTAGAAGTGGACTCGGCAGCGCTTCCGCGCCGGTAGCGCTCTGCGTTAATGCCGCCGGCAAACCGTACTGCTGGCCCCACACCCCTAACGCGGAGTCCGTCCCACTAAAGTGCCATTCAACAAGGCTCCAGCCACCATCAGTTTTCTTTAGAAGTGCTTCACCCGTCACATCTAACGCGCGGCTGTGGGTTGCTTCGCGATATTTCGTCTTCGCGAAATCAACGGCCTTCCCATTTGGTCGGCGAGGCACCACTCGCGCGAAACACCAATCACCCGCGACACTCAGCCGCTCGACTATGAAGATGATCTTCGGTCCAAGTTCTCGTTCAACGTGCCCACGCATTGCATTCACCAGCGCGCGGCGCTCGGGACTGCCGACCCCAGGCGTGTGAGGTTGATCGGGTCGAGGCGCAGCATCGGCAACCGCGAGGCCGAAATCTAGCAGCAGCAGCAGCACAACGATCGCGACGCTGATTCGGCCCATTCGGCTCCCGTGCTTTGTTCGTCTTGAACGAGCGACGCCGAGGAGCCGGTGTTCGGCACCGCGTGGCAGCACCGTGATTTGATCAGATGCGTTGGTTGCTGTCGGAATCATCACAAGGAAGCAAGATCGGTCGCCACATTCTTCCACTCAGGTGCGGTGAGCCGAATGCAGCCGGCAACCGGTATGATACGCTAATTTTTCAGCCGTTCACATCTGACCAGATGGTGCCGCGGCTTGGCGCATGGCATACTCGCTCACGCTCCGCGGCGAACACTTGCGGTAATCTCAACGTGCCGTCAACTTGACGTGAATCTTGCATCTGCGCCCATAGCTCAGCCGGATAGAGCAACGGATTTCTAATCCGTCGGTCGGAGGTTCGAGTCCTCCTGGGCGCGCCTTTGAGAAGCCATTTTACCAGGCTTGACGGCGATTCTGGGCAACTCCCAGATGCAACCCGATGTTTCAGGCGAAATGCACGGAAGCGCGGGCGCAGTTCCCGGAGCAACGGTGCGTGATGGTTCAGGAGTGCGCTGAGCTGCTGAGCGCCTATCACGAGATGATTTCAGATCCGCGAGCGGCGCGTTCGCAGGGCAGCAATGCATTGGAGCGACTCGACTGGTCGGACCTGCACTTCATTCCGAGTTGGTCGAAGGCACGGCGACGCTTCGCGGATGCAGCCGAACCTGCGGGAGTGCCGTGGCCACTACGACAGCATCGAGGCCGCCGCGTCATCTGCGAAAACTTCCGTAAGCAGTTCGACGCAGCGCGGAGGGCGCCGGGAATTGTGATGGGCACGAGACGCGCTGGGACACTCGATCGGGTTACGACGGCGCTGGCTGAATGGCGATGCTGATTGGTTCGAGCGAGAGGCAAAGATGTTCGCTGGAAGACAAACGCACGCCTTCACAAAAGGCGGCTCCAGGTGATGGGGGCGCATCGAGGCCAAGATGAAACGGGGCAAACCGAGTTCCATCGGGGCCGCGCAGTTTTAGCCCATCGAACAGCGTCGCCGAGTTGCTGCAAAACGGCGGATACGATTAGCAATTGTAATTTCAATCCAGGCGAAGGACGCGAAACCGCAGGGCAAACGAATCCCTGCAAACGCCGGCCGAGCACCTTCAGTGGCTAGGCGGAAGAGGATCCGGCGTGCGAGTCTGCGTAACGACGTTGGGATCGCGGCCCCTCGAAAAGGAGCCATTAGATTCACAACCAATAAACAACAGGGCTGTTGAGAGCGCGACCACTCGAAGAAGGACTTTCATGCGCGAAAATATCCACAGATTAGGCGACTCTGCTACACCCGATCCGCAAAACAGCGATTTCGACTGCGGCCACACTTCGGTCGGAGGTTCGAGTCCTCCGGGGAGCGCTTTCCGTCAGTGCGGAGATGGAGTTGCCGGAGGGGTGACGAAGTCCTGATCCTGAGGGCTCGAACTGCTTGACGGCGTCGGGTCTCCGGGCCTGGACTCGTTAGTGGGGCTTGCTCTTGCGGCTGAATGCGTGATCGAAGGGGATTCGGATATTAACGGCGCGAGCACATGCCACCGCGCTCCGAGTAGGATTGCTCCTAGCAAGCACGTAGTCTCACTATCCGTGAGTCACAATAGGAGACCAGAAATTTGCCATTTGTTGCCAGTATGGCTCCTGTTACCCGTTTCCCCGCGCCGTACGCCTTGGCACCCGCTATGACAACGGTTTTGCGGTGGAGTTGAAATTACGCCGCCGAATAACCCAGTAGAGCTTTGCCGAGATTATTCCGCCCACTCCTCGTGAGACCTCCGAATGCGTTTCTTGCACGAATTGCCTCTCGTTCATCAGAGCGGTTCAGCTGTTGGTTGCCTCGAGGTAGAAGAGCGAGAATCACAGACTGCCCCTTTTGCTTTGCTCGCGATGCTCCGGAAACTTCGACTATCCGCGACGCAGCGCGATCGCCGCTAGGTCATCGTCGAAAGCCTGCGCATGGGCTCGCCGAACGAGTTGTGCAATCATTTGCGAGAGGAAGTTGGCACTTCCGCCGATCCGAGAAAAAGACTCCGTAAGGGCAGTGCTCGGGAGGCGTTCACCGCTATTTGATTTCAAGCTGTACAGCCCGTCGGTGTAGAGGAGCGCTACGTCACCAGACGCGAGCCTCGTTACGGTTTCGCTTATTTCGACCGCTGGGTCGATGCCGATCATGGAGCCGCGCGACGGCAACGCCTCGACGACGCTATCGCGCCGCCGAATAAGGAGCGGCGGATGGCCCGCCCCGGCGAAGGATAAGCGGCCGTCGGCTTGGATGACAGCACAACACGCCGTCATGAAAGAACGTCCGCGCAGCACGCTGTAAAACTCGGTATTGACGCGCGTCAGGATCTCGTGAGCTGTCTTGGATTCGATGCTGGCGTGGTTGAAAAGCAGGGCCACCAGTGTCGTGAAGAGAGCCGCCGCCACACCGTGGCCAGTGGCGTCGGCGAGCCAAAAAAGGAAGGAGCCGTGGTCCAATTGCCGCCACCCATACACGTCGCCACCGACTTGGATTAGGGGCGTATAGACCGTCTCCACCTGCCAGCCGTCGAGCCGCGGCAGCGCGTAGGTGACGATGCCCTGCTGGGTAGTGCGGGCGACCGCGAGATCGGCTTCCTGCGCCTCGCGCCACGCGATCATCTCGCTGTTCTGGGCGTGCAAGGTGGCGACGAGTTCCTGCTCGCGGTCGCGCGCGCGCTTTTTCTCCAAGCAGGCGCCGATGCGCGCTTTGAGCAGAGTGGGGTTGAACGGCTTTGGCAGGTAATCCTCCGCGCCCATCCCAATGCAACGTACCACTGAGTCCAACTCGCCCAAAGCCGAAATCATGATGACGGGAATGTGCCGCAATCCCTCACTTGCCTTGAGGCGCTGCAGCACTTCGTAGCCATCCATTTCGGGCATCATGATGTCGAGCAACACGAGGTCGAAGGTGTCCGTGCCAAGTCTTTCCAGTGCCTGTCGCCCGTTCTCAGCAGTGGCTACGGCGTAGCCCTGACGCTCCAACCGGCGCGAGAGCACGTCGCGATTGTTTTCTACGTCATCCACAACCAGCACGAATCCCTCTACTGCGCCGGCCGCCAAATCCTCTGTGAATGCTTCGGCGGCTGCTTCCTGTTCCGTCTGCGATGGATACTTCTCACTTGGCGCGGCGATCGATGCGCGCGTGTCAGCATAGAAGTTGTCATTGATCAGCGACAGCAGTTGCTTGCCGGCAGCAAGGGTCTTATGCAAATCGGGCACGAAAGCGTTCTGGCCTTGCTCCTCCGCCTGCTCAATCAGCATCTCGGAGTATCCGATGATGTGATTGAGTGGCGTGCGCAGGTCGTGGAGCAGCTCCGATGGCAGCGCGTGCTCGACAACCTCGCTGGTTGGGGGTTGCGGTTCGGTCAAGATATTGGTTTTCCGGTGGAAGCCATCTCACCCACGTCCCCGCTCAAGAGCGCCTCGATTTTGCCGAGCAGACGCGACAGTTCGACGGGTTTGGTATCGTAGTCATTGCAGCCGGCTTCGAGAGCTTTTTCGCGATCGCCTGACATAGCGTGCGCAGTGAGGGCGATGACGGGAATGCGCTGGGTGGCGGCATCGGCCTTGAGACGGCGCGTCGCTTCCCAGCCGTCAAGCACGGGCAGACTCATGTCGATCAAGACCAAATCCGGCGCCTCGGTTCGAGCCATCTCCACCCCACTCTGCCCGTCCATCGCCAGTACGACCTCGTAGCCTTTGCGCATCAGTCGGCGCGAGAGCATGTCGCGGTTCATCTCGTTATCTTCGACTAATAATATTTTAGGCATGCTCCTCACTCTTATGGCGCGCGGCGCAGTTGGCCACCAGGTCGCGCACCTGTTTCAGCAACGCTGCGCGCGAGCCGCCGGCCTTCTGCAGAATCGTCTTCACGAAGCCATTGAGCCGCCTTCGCTCCTCGGCGCTCAGGTCTTTGGCTGTTAATACCACGATGGGAATCGAGCCCCATTCACGATGCTCGCGAACCCGTTCGACGAACGCGAAACCGTCCATTTCGGGCATCATCAGGTCTAGCAAAATGAGGCTGGGGCGTTCCCGCTCCATGCATGCCAGCGCCTTCTGCCCGTTTTCGGCCTCAGTGACCTTCCAACCTTCCTCCTCCAAGATCGCGCGCGTCACCTTGCGGATCGCAGGGTCGTCCTCAACCATGAGAACCGGGCAGAGTGGATGCGGGCAGGTATACTTTTTGAGAATTTGCGCAAGGCGCGCGCGGTCCACCGGTTTGGTGGCGTAATCGGCGGCGCCCAGCGTGAAACCGCGTTCGGGGTCGTCCACCATGGTCAGCATGATCACTGGAATATCGCGTAAGGCAGCGTCGGACTTGAGCGCTGAAAGCACGCTCCAGCCATCCATGCCGGGCATCATCACATCGAGCGTGATGGCTACCGGGCGCAACTGCCGCGCCAGGCGCAGCCCTGCTTCGCCTCCGGCAGCGGTGCGCACGCAAAAGCCTTCTTTGCTTAGAAAACGCTCCATCAAGTCGCGCTGCACCGTGTCGTCATCAATTACCAGTACGCAGCTTTCGTTAGGCGAGATCCCTTCGATGCCATCCGCGTCTCGTGCAGCACTGACGGCCTCGGCATCGTTGGTTTCAGTCGCGGCTTCCGCCTTCGCTCCGGTGACGACGGCGGGCAGTTTAATGGTGAAAATGCTGCCCTCGCCCGGGACGCTATGTACGGTCACGTCGCCGCCCATGATCTGGCAGAAGCGTCGCGTGAGAGCGAGCCCCAGGCCGGTGCCGCCAAACTTGCGCGTGGTCGAGGCATCGGCCTGCGTGAAGTCCTGGAAGAGCTTGACGATTTGCTCAGCACTCAGACCGATGCCGGTGTCGGACACACGAAACACGATCCACGCGCCGCCATTCATTAGTTCGCGTCCGGCGTCGAGTGTGATGTTGCCTTCATGGGTAAACTTGGCGGCGTTAGACAAGAGATTGAACAGGCCTTGGCGCACCTTGATTTGGTCGGCGTGCATCGCGCCCAAATTCGGCGCGCACTCGATCTTCAGCGTGTTCGCGTTTTTTTTAACCAACGGACGGATGGTGGAAGCGACCTCATCAATCATCCTGGCCACGTCGAAGCTTTCCAAAAACAGCTCCATTTTGCCGGCTTCGATTTTCGATAAATCCAGGATGTCGTTGATGAGCGCCAACAGGTGCTTGCCAGCGCCGTTGATCTTTTCGAGGTCGGCGCCGAATCCATCCAGGTTCCGCTCGGCCGCTTCCTCCTGTAGCATCTCGGAGTAGCCCATGATGGCGTTGAGCGGCGTGCGTAGTTCGTGGCTCATATTGGCCAGGAAGACGCTCTTCGCGCGATTCGCTTGCTGCAACGATTCCTCATAGCGTTTGCGTTCCGTGACATCGCGCGCCGCTGCGAAAACGCCCTGCAGCTTCCGGTCGCGGTCGTGGAAGGTGGTCGCGTTGTACGACACCACAATTTCCTTCCCGTCCCGGGCGCGCGCGGTGAGCTCGTAATCCGTGACTTTGCTTTCGCCCAGCACCAGCTTAATGCCGGCCTCGGCTCGCTCTGGGTCGGTGAAGTAGTCCTTAAATGGCGCGCCGATCAGCTCGTCGCGCGTGCATCCGGTGAGCGCCTCCATTTGCTTGTTCACGTCGGTAATGATGCCGCGCGGATCGGTGGTGATCAGGGCATCGATGTTCGATTCGATCAGCGATCGGGTGTAGAACTGCTGATCGCGCACACGCTGATCGAGCACCATTCGCTCCGCTTCCACCTGCTTGCGCGCAGTGTTATCGGTGCCAATCAACAGATAGCCGATGATTTCCCCTTGCTCATCGCGCAGCGCCGTGACGGACACGATGGCCGGAAAGCGGCTGTCATCCTTTCGGATGTAGGTCAACTCGTAGATGTCCTCGATCCCGCGCGAGGCCTTGAAAACCAATGCGTCAAAGCCCGGCGCGATCTTCGTCCCAAGCTCCGCGCTCAAGGCTTTCGCGCGCGCAATCACCTCCTGCGGATCAGAAATGTCGGCCGGCGTGATCTTGTTCATCACTTCGGCGGCGGTGTAGCCCAGCATGCGCTCGGCGCCGACGTTGAAGATTTGAATCACGCCCTTCTCGTCGGTGGCGATGCTGGAGAAGTTCGCGCTGTTGAAGATCGCGCTCTGCAACGCCCCGGCTTTGAGCAGCGCCTCTTCCGCTCGCTTGCGCGCAGTGACGTCTTCCATCGCCAGCACCAGTAACTCGCCGTGATGTCCCGCCTCGAGCTTGCGGGCGTTAAGCAACATCACGCGACGCCCAATGATCGGGAAGGTGTGTTCCAGCTCGAAGTCGTTGAAGACCGAACTCTTCGGGACGATGTCTTCAAGCAGAGTTCGCAGAGAGGGAATATCCCACTGACCGTTGCCTAACTCGTAAATTAGCCGGTTCTCGGTTTCTGCGAGCGAGACCTGAAACGTCTGGTAAAAAGCGCGGTTGCCTGATCGCACGCGCAAAGTCGTATCGAGAATCAAGAGCGGCTCGCGCACCGTATCGACGATGTTCTGCGCGTAGGTCTCAATGGCCTTCAAGTCCGCCTCGGACCGCCGACGCTCCGTCACGTCTTCCATTGCCAGGACGAGCAACTCCGCGTGACTGCCCGCGCGCAGCTTGCGACCATTCAGCAGCATGACGCGACGCCCGATCACCGGGAAGGTGTGTTCCAACTCGAAATCGTTAAAGACGGAGCTCGTGGGAATCACGTCTTCGAGCAGTGTCCGCAGAGCGGGAATGTCCCACTGGCCGTTACCCAACTCGTAAATGAGGCGGTTCTCGGTCTCTTCGGAAGAGACTTGAAACGTCTGATAGAAAGCGCGGTTCGCGCTTCGGACGCGCAAGGTGGTGTCCAGCATTAAGAGCGGCTCGCGCACCGTGTCCACGATGTCCTGGGCATACGTTTGGATGTCTTCAACCAACGGTTTTCGTTTCATCATGGGCTCGTGTGAAAGTACATCATACGCGGCGCCAGGGTTGATGCAGTTGGCATCAATTCGGTCGTTCGCTGAAGATACCTTGCAGCCAGGGCAGCACGCGCAAGAAAGCGCGCAACCCGTCAAATGGAGGGACATCGAAAATACACCGTGTCGCTCAGGTCTAGTGAGTGCCGTTGCTCACCCGAGCCGCGCGGGTGGTCCGAACCGAACGGCCGTCATCTAAACGGAAGCTTCAAAACCGTCCGGCGCTGTTGCGCGAATGCCACCGCGAAGGTGGATGCGCTTTGCTCGAGTTCGCCTATGGGGCGGTCCGCAATACGTAGAGGAGATTGCGATTTCCAACGAATGGCCCTTCTCTTCACGATTTCCTCCACTATTCCGCACCGGCGACACGTTGTAGCACCGCATCGAGCGTTGCCAATCGATGGGCTTGGTAAGATGCTCGCTAAATCCGGCTTCTTTGCATCCGGCGATGTCGCAGTCCATGCCGAAACCGCTCATCGCGATGCCGGTAATGTGATGTAGCGCCGTAATTTCTTTCATCAGCTCCAATCCGCTACGATCGGGCAGTCCTATGTCGCTGCGCGCGGGTGAGTTCCTCGATTTTCTGTATGGTGTTCGTGACCGTCTGCGGATGCGAGCGAGCCGGCTGTTTGTGGAGCGGATGGCGGATGAATTTCAGCAACGCCGACGCCATTTCACCGGCCGGGGAAACGAAAGCGTCGATCGGCAGATTGGGACCCGGGTGCGCATCCCACTCGGTTACCAGCAGTTTGCCATCGGAGATCGCTAGGCACCGGTTCGGCGGGATGAGATAAACGTGGTCGACCCTGACGGTCACTCCATCTTTCGCCTGTGCGACACGCATCCGCGTGTTCCTCGAGAGCAACTCCGCCATCATGCTTCTGTGGGTAGGCGACAGGTGCTGGATCACGACAAATGCCATCCCGCTATCAGGTGGCATCGCATCGAAGAAAGTGCCTAACGCCTCAAGGCCACCCGCGGAAGCGCCCAAGCCAACCATAAAAAAGGGCGACCCGCATTTGACCTTCTGCCTTGGAGTGTTGGACTCCGGAACCTCCTCTAAGGAGGTCGATCACTTCCCTTGCGGACCGCGTCTATCAGGTGCTTTCATCCCGGGGGTCGCTTGGTAATCGGCCCAGGTATAGAATTTCGCCAGCACCTTAACGTCCGTTAGGCAACAGAAAAAGCGTAGGCTCACCCGCGGTTTAGTTGGATGATGCGGATAAGAAAAATCTTCCGTCATCCGTCAGGAGTCACCTGGCTAGAGCAAACAAGTCACGGCAAATGCGGGTTACTGGTTTACCCCATTTCGTAATCACAAGTTGCTCTGCATAACGGAGCGCATTTTGACGCCCGCAGTAACGCACCCAATCAATATTCAAACCGGAAACGAGAAGGTAGCGCGAGATCGCGCGTTGAGACGCCGTAAAGTTGCAATGAAACGACAACTTCAGCCCGCTTACTTCGTGAGCTAACGGACTTCTAATCCGTCGGCCGGAGGTTCAAATCCTCCTGGGCCGCTCTGTCAGCGCGGAGATGGACTTGTCGCCGGGGTGACGAAGTCCTGATCCAGAAAGCTCGAGCTGCTCGTCGGCGTCGGGTCTGCGGGCCTCGCCTCGTTAGTCCGGCTTGGGCTTACGTTTGCGGCTGAACGCGTGATCGAACTGGATGAGGATGTAAACGGCGCGAGCACATGCCAACGCGCGCCGAGTACGATCGCGGCGATTATCATCGCGATACCGAGAACCGCGGCCAGCCACCTCACGTCAGGAACATGCAGCGAAGCGGGACCGTTTGCAAAATTTTGCGGTCCCCGGACCTTAAATCGTGGAAGCCGACTTCAGTGCCATTTGACGAGCCGACGATTTCACCCAGCTCGAGCAGGCGCCCACGGATTCGACGGCGGACCTCTTAATCGTCGCAATGGTCCTGCACGCGGTTCTCCCGCGAAACGCAAGGCGGAGGCATGCGCGCTCGATTGTGCACTGGAGCTCAACGGCGCCATTTGCGCTCGTGGTCGAGCAACCATTTTTTTCGCCAGAGCCCGCCGCCGTAACCGCAAAGCGTTCCGTCTGCGCGAATCACGCGGTGACACGGGATAATCAAGCAAAGCATATTCGACCCGTTTGCCCGTCCCATCGCACGGCGCGCGCCCGGAGTTCCCAAGCGATCCGCCATCCAGGAATAGGAGCGAGTTTCACCGACGGGAATCGATCGCAGCAGTTTCCAAGCGCGCAGTTGAAAATCCGATCCAATCGGTGCGACTGGCACTCCGAAGTCGAAATTTTCTCCTTTGAAATAACTGGAGAGCTGTGTGCGAATCGCTTCGAGATGCGGATGTTCACCAGGCACGACATTGGTTCGCAATCGCCGGCGCAAAATGGTCATCTCCCGCTCGAGCGCGCGACGGTCCGCGAACTCGAGCAAACGCAATCCCGTGTCATCGGCGATCGCCAGCATCGCACCGAGCGGAGTCTCAATGCGCTCGGCAAATAACCCCGGTTGGGACTTCGCTTCCGTCGGTGGATCGCCAAAAATGCGGGAGAACGCCTCGCGAAATCCGCTCGCCGACTCGAAGCCGCTGCCATTTTGCGCTTCATCCACGCGACTCCCGCGGCGCACCTCGCGCAGGGCGAGCCCGATCCGCCTCGCCCGATGATAGGCCTGAAAAGTCATTCCGTAATGACGCTTGAATTGGCGGCGCGCCGTGGATGGATCAATCGCGAGCGCGGTCAGTTCCTTGTCAGTCAGGCGGCCGTCCGGCGCTTTCTCCACTTCCGCGCGCAGCCGCTCGATCAACTCCGGCGGACGTTTCTCGGGGTCCATCGGCTGGCACCGCAGGCAGGGACGATAACCACCCAGCAACGCCTCATTCGACGATGCGAAAAATTCTACGTTTTCGCGCGCTGGTTTTTTCGCGTTACACGTCGCCCGGCAAAAAATTCCGGTTGTGCGCACGCCCACGAAGAAGATGCCTTCAAAGCTCGCGTCGCGATTAACCAGGGCGCGATACATGGTCTCGTTAGGCGGAAGCAGTTCGAGTGTTTTCATGCGCGCTCCAATCTCATCGTGTAGCAGCCGCGAGTGACACTGCGTGCCTGCAGAAACGCAGTCTCCGGATTGCGCAGCAGCTTTTCAATCACAGCCTCGATTTCATCGTCATTGATCACTTCAGCGTCGATCATGGCGTCGCTCGAATCATACGCGCGCAAGACGCGGTTGCGGCGAAAATCCGCCGGATATTCATCTGTCTCCGCGTAGCGTTCGCACCCCTCGGCGTGGACGAAGATCGGCCCGGTTTCTGAATATGGCCGGCCCGGATTGATCGATGGATACGGAAACAAAATCACCCGCTCGCCTGGTTGCGCCCAGCGCAGACAATGCCGGCACGGAGCCTCGTTAGGCGAAGCCACGGTGATGACGGCGTGATCCGGCGCGTCAACTTCCGCCGTGCGCCGGGCCGTTTCAGCCACTGCCGTCGGCAGCGGCACGATTCGATAAGTTGAAGTTTTCATGAACTGAGCTTAAACGACGCACGCGGCATCCCGCATCGACAGATTTCAGGCGGTGAATTCGGGACGATTTCATTGCCGCTGGCGAATGGCTGATCGCCCACAAATACACCTCCACTCCAAAGCTGGCGATTAGCGGCCGGAGCAACGGTGGCCTTCTCGTCGGCGCCTGTCTCACACAACGCCCAGAGCTTTGGGGCGCCACACTCCCCGGCGTTGGTGTGATGGATTGCTGCGGTTCCAGAAGTTCACGATTGGCTGGGCCTGGGCACCGGATACGGCTCCTCGGATAACCCCGAAGAGTTCAAGGCGCGCTTTAAGTATTCTCCGCTCCACAACGTCAGGCAGGGCACGGAATACCCTCCGCACTCATTACAACCGCCGACCATGATGACCGTGTCTTTTCCGGTCATAGCTTTAAATTCGCGGCCGCACTTCAGGCTGCGCAGGCCGGTCCCGCTCCCGTCCTGATCCGCATTGAAACGCGCCGGTCATGCGCTGCAAAACCGACGGCCAAGATCATCGAAGACGTCACCGACCAATGGACTTTCCTCGTTAAAAACCTTGGAATGAGCCCGCCTTTCTGAGATGACTTTTTCCTAGCTGTATTCACGGCCGAGCCGCCGCCATCCTTGCGTCTACTTCCGAGCGGTTATTGTGGTTTGCGGCGGATTCGCCCGCGCCCAAAGTTTCTTTGAACAGTAGATTACGGATTGTTCCCTTTGGCGGATCACGCCGAAACCTTGCTTGTGCTTCAGGAGTGGTTTGAAACGGAGTGGACGTCCTATTACGGACTGAACGGCCCAGGAGACGCTGAGCAGGACCTGCTCACGTACTGCGCCCATGGCAAACTGCCGACTGCTGTGATCGCATTTTACGAAGATGAACTTAGTGGGATCGCGGCATTTAAGGCCGAATCCATTAGAACGCACACGCACCTTGGCCCCTGGGCCGCCGCAGGGTTGGTCTCCGAACCATTTCGCCGAAAAGGGATCGGCACAAGCCTTGTTTATGCGCTCGAAAATATTGCGCGGGATCTCGGTTACCCATCAATCTATTCTGGCACGACCACAGCGAACCGATTGCTAAAACGCAGCGGATGGCAGTTGATGGAGCGCATCAGATATGAAGGTGAAGATCTATCGATCTCCGCAAAGCACTCTGACCAAACGAATGCACTTGGTCTTGTCTCATTCCGCGGTTGCGACAAGCCAGCTTATGCCTGAAAGGTTATAACTTTTGGTATGAAGCGCTTGGCGTCAGCGTTCCTCGCGGCGACGGCTCTCGTGAGCGCGTTCGCTGCCGATAAGTTGCCGGTGCAAGATGACCAGGACGCGTTGGAGATCGAGCCGCCTTTATTAATAAAGAGCCGGGCAGCGGATGGTTCACCAGAAGCGATAGCGACGGCGGGGACACCGGATCTCACGCGCTTGGAAGCGGCGGTTGCACGGGCGAAACAAAGCGCGGCTTCCGCCGAGCGACTTTTCCGGGCGGGCGTTTTGGCCAAAGTGGAAGCGGAGCAGCGAGGATTGCGCGTGGTGCGCTTGCAAGCGGACCTGGCACAAACACAGCTGGAGCAAGTTAAGTACGAAGAGGAGCAGCGGCCACGAAGCGATTCGGCGGCGACTCAAACTTCGTCAAAAAGTGCGGCGCTTGCGCAGGCGATAGAGGCCGCGAAAACAGCAGTCGCAGAACGCGGCCGCGCAGAACTCGCCGCGGCGGCTGCAAATCTCGAGCGGCAAAGAAAGCTGCTTGCGCTCGGCAGCGGCAGAAAAGCGGACGTAAGTCGCGCCGAAGAAAAACTCGCGAAGTTAAAACGACCAAGTGATTGAAATGCGGCGAGTCTTCGCTTCGCGCGTTATCCACGTCGCGCGGAGGAATCGTAGATGGAAATTGTGAGAGCGAAGCCGGAGGATGCGGCGGCGCTGAGCGCGATCGCGTTTAGCGCGAAACGGCACTGGGGCTATCCCGAGGAATGGGTCGAGGCGTGGAGGCACGTGTTGACGATCACGCCAGAGTCTATCACTTGCGAGGAGACATTCTGCGCGGTGGAAAGCGCGCGCGTGCTTGGCTTTCACGCGCTCATCCGTGAAGGCGAGGACTTGCGATTAGAACACCTGTGGGTTTCGCCAGACGCGATGGGGCGCGGGATCGGTCGCGTACTGTTCGAGCATGCGGCGGCACTTGCAAAGTTCCTCGGCTTTCGCGGGTTCGAAATTGAGAGCGATCCGAAGGCCGAGCCTTTCTATCTCCACATGGGCGCACGGAGAGTTGGCATTTCCATGAGTGAAGTAGCTGGAAATTTCCGTGAATTGCCGACGCTTCGTTTCGATTTCACCTAACGAGCAAGCAGACGTTAACGGGTCCGATCTCCGCACCAGAAAAGTTCGCGATGACCACGTCGCCCTCGCCAGCACGCGAGTCGCGTGCGCTCCCCAGATGCGCGCTGACATCCGCCGCAATTTGCCGGTCGAATCAATTCCGGCTCGGCGGAGTCAGTGACCGGCACTGTGCCCGTAGAATGCGCCCGCTTCTCCGTGGATCGCCTGATCGTCACGTCTCTGAAGCGGCGAGTTCGGATCATTCTGAGTGGTTTCGTTGCTCGCGCAACTTGTCAGAATTACCGCAATCAGAGATACCACCGCGACACCGATTACTCGATGCTGCAAGCGCCTGATCACGTTGCTACTTCGTCGAAGTTGTCATTCAGTCAAGAAGGGGAGGGCAGTAAACGTGTTGACTGACCCCGGTCACGGCTTCGTCAGGTTAGATAGATGGATAGATCACAGAATCCCTGGGTCGCGATCGCGCCCGGAATCCGTCGGCGCACCGTCACCACAGGGGAGACAATGTATCAGATGATCGCTCAGCTCGACGCCGGAAGCACCATGCCAGCGCATCAACATTCTCAGGAACAGATCGCCCACGTTCTGCGAGGCCGAATGCGGCTAATCGTTTCCGGTGTGCCGCATGAGCTGGAAACGGGTGAGTCTTTCTACCTCGGGAGCAATATTCCACATGGCGTTGAAACCATGGAAGAGACCGTCGTGCTCGACACCTTCAGCCCGCCGCGCGGTGATTACCTTGCGCTTGATGAGTGCGCCAAATCGTCCTGATTTTACAAACAACTCCAAGAGCTGGCGATCGCAAATAATCGCCTGTCTCGTCCTCGGATGAGTAGTGGCGCGCGGGCGTCTTTTGGATCTCGCCTCATAGGTCTCGCCTCATAGGTCTATTAGAAGTCGCGTCGCAAAAGGGTCCGATCGCTTTGCGTCGTGGGGAAAATCGCAAACGAGACACTTGCTACGGTTTCGGAGTGTCCGCCATCAAATCCGCGATCGCCTGTTCGAGCTGCGCGAAATCGATCGGTTTCGTCAAATGGGTGCTGAAGCCGGCTGCGCTTGAACGGCGCAAGTCTTCATCCATGCCATAGCCACTCAGGGCAATGCCGCGCAATCCGTAGCGCTCGTGTAGTTGTTGCATCAGCTCGAAGCCGGTCCCGTCCGGTAATCCGAGGTCGCTGATTACCGCCTCCAAATTTTCCACGGTCGCAGCCGCTTCCAACCCGCCCGCGACGCTCATCGCGCTCGTGACCTGATGCCCCGCACGACTGAGCAAATGCTCGAGGACTGCGAGCGTCGGTTCGTGGTCTTCCACGAGCAAGAGCCGAAGCGCCGGCAATCGCACACCCCGGGTGCGCCTTCTTTCTCCGGTTTCCGCATCAGAAGCGTTTCCGGGCGTGGCGCCGAGGGCATTTTCGACTGCGGGAAGATTGACTCGAAACGTTGCGCCGCGACCGATTCCCGGACTTTCCGCTTCGATATTTCCGCCGTGCAGATCGAGGATTGCCTTCGAAATCGAGAGGCCAAGGCCCAGGCCGCCGAAGCGGTGATCGGTTGAGCTTTCCGCGGCTTGTTCGAATGGAAGGAAAATCCGCTCGAGCGCATCCGCGGGAATGCCAACGCCGGTATCACGAATTTCGAGCGTGAGCCGATCGTCGGTGTCGCGCGAGGTCACGCTCAACTGGCCGGCTTCTGGGGTAAATTTCACGGCGTTCTTAAGCAGATTCCAGAAGACCTGCTGTATCCGCGCGGGGTCGCAATGAAGTTGGGAACGCACCGCCGCGAGATCGACTTCGAGGGTCTGACGTTTGCGGCTCGCTTCGCTTCGGACCATTTCCACCGCGAGCGCGACCAGAGAATGCACATCACAAGGCTGCGGCCGCAGCTGGAGTTTGCCGTGCGAGATGCGGGTGAGATCGAGCAGATCGTCAATCAGCCGCGCTTCCAGCTCAATGTTGCGCTGCATCATCGCAAGCTGATCGCGCACATCCTGCGGCAGGCGTTCTTCGTTCCGCAAAGTCGCCGCCGTCATGAGCACGGGCGTGAGCGGCGTGCGTAATTCGTGCGAGAGCGCCGCGAGAAATTCATCCTTCGCCCGCGAAGCGCGCTCCGCCTTCTCTTGCGCCTGGCGCACTTCCTCGATGTCGGTATTGGACCCGATCCACATCAAGACCTTGCCTGCCGCATCGCGCATCGGTACCGCGCGGCTCACGTGCCAGCGATACTGGCCGTCAACGCGCAGAAAACGGTGCTCCAGATAAAATGGCTCACCCGTATTGATCGAATGCTGCCAGCGCCGGATGTTTTCATCCAGATCCTCGGGGTGGATGATATGGAGCCAGCCCCAGTCCCGGATCTGCTCGAAAGAAAGCCCGGTAAACTCCAACCATTGCCGGTTGAAATAATCGACGTCGCCGTTGGATTTTGCGGTGAAAATCTTCTGCGGCATCGATTCCGCCATGAACCGCAAGCGCCGCTCGCTTTCGCGCAACGCCTCCTCGGTGCGCTTCCGCTCGGTAATATCGATGAAGGAGGTGATCGCGCCCTGCAGCTCGCCATCGCGCAGGATGGGATACGACCAGTATTCGACCGGAAAGCTGCTGCGATCGAGCCGGAAAAAAAGCTCGTTATCGATGTGCGCCGCCTGCCCCGTTTGCGCGGCGCAGTAGATCGGGCAGTCCCCCACCGGGTAGTAGGAGCCGTCGGGGTGCGAGTGATGAATTACATCGTGCAGTTTCCGGCCGAGCACCTCGCCCTCGCGCTCGAAGCCAAGCATGCGCAGGAACGCGGCGTTGCAAAGAGTGGTGTTGCCCTCACGATCAATCGCGTAGAAAGCCTCCGCGGTGGAATCGAGCAGCAAGCGGAGATCAGCATCGCTCTCACGCCGGGCCGCCTCGGCTTCCTTCCGCGCCGTGATATCGATCACCACGCCCGGAAAGCGGACCGGTTTCCCTGTCGCGTTGCGTTCCACTTTTCCGCGCGCCGCCACCCAGCGCGGACCGCCGTCCGGTTGCACCAGGCGGTAATCCAGGTCGAATTCGCCGCTTTCGCTTTCTAACGCCTCGGCAGTCGCGGCTTGCACCTTGGCCCGGTCCTCCGGGTGAATCGCCCGGTTGTAATGCTCCACCGGTCCGCCCGCGGCGTCGTCCGGCGTCACGGAGAAAAAGCGAGCCAGGTTCTTGTCCGCGGTTACACGATCGTTCTCAACGTCCCACACCCAGGTGCCGATTTCGGAAGCACTCAGGGTTGCGTCCAAACGCATGCGCGCTTCAGCTAACGCTTCATCTGCCCTCTTGCGCGCGGTGATATCGACGCACGCGCCGCTCATGTGCAGCGGTTTGCCGTTGTCGTCGCAGAAAGTCTTGCCGCGATCGTGCAGCCAATGGACGCTGGCGTCAGGCCAAATGACCCGGAATTCCATGTCGAAATCCACACCCTCGCGCGCGCAGCGTTCGCACTGTCGGATTACTCTCTCACGATCATCGGGATGCACTGTCGCGATGAAATTTTCCAGCGACCGGATCGTTTCGCCCGGTGGCAAACCGAAGAGCCGGTCGAGATTTTCATCCCACTCCAACGCGTTCGTCAGGATATTCCAACGGAACGTGCCCGCGCCGGAGCCGGTCAGCGCCGCCTGCAGGCGTTCGCCGCTTTCGCGAATCTGCCGCTGAACCGCGCGCGCTTCGGTGACATCGTGAAAAACAAGGATCACACCTTGGACTTCGCCCGCGTCGCCGCGAATCGGCGCGGCGCTGTCGTCGATCGGAATCTCGCGACCATCGCGTGCGCGCAGGACGGTGTGATTTGCCAGCCCGACCACCTTTTGTTCGCGTAGCACCCGCGCAACCGGGTTCTCGGCCATCTTTCCGGTTTGCTCGTTGAAGATAACGAAAACTTCCTCAAGTCTTTTGCCCGCGGCCTCGCCCGTGGACCAACCCGTCAGTTGCTCCGCCACAGGATTCAAAAGCGAGACGTGGCCCTTCGCGTCGGTGGCGATGACCGCGTCGCCGATCGAGCGCACGGTTACACGTAATTCGTCGGCCTGCCGTGTCACGCGTTCCGCGACTTCCCGATGGCTGGAGGTTACCCGCTTGAGCAGACGCCGCACCCAGAGCGCCCCCGCTGGTCCAAGGAGAAGAACGGCCAGCGCGATGCTCGCGAGCAATCCGGTGCGCACGCGGTCCAGCGTCTGGACGCGCTGGAGCCGCAACATCTGCTCACCGGCGATTAACTCGGACGCGCGCGCCCGGGCCGTTTCCATGTGTTGTCTGCCGTTCGCGTTGAACGCGAGATCGCCCGCACCAGTGCCGGAGCGAAGTCGCTCGAGCATGTCGCGCGCAAAGCCGCGCCACTGAGCGATCGCTGTTTGCAAGCTGCGCACCGTCTCGCTCTGCTCAGGATTGTCGCTGACAAGTTGGGCGAGTGTCCGGGATGCCGCTTCCACCTGCGGACCGTCCCGCTCGAACGGGTTGAGGAATGCGGCATCACCAGTCGCCTGATATCCACGCAGACCGCCTTCCATTTCCAGGAGCAGGCTTTCGACGGTGTAGGTTTGAGCGATAACACGATCGGTGTGTTCCACCCAATTTGCCGAGCTGAGAAGAAAATGGATGAGCCCGAGGAGCATCAGGCCCAGCAGCAGCATCGCGGCGATCGGCCAGAGCGCCACCCGCCGCAGCGTCCAGCTAAAATCTTCGTCAATCATCGCACGTCTGATTTGTGAATCGCCGCTCGTGAAACTCTGATCGCTGAAAGTAGCGCATGCGCCCCGCTGGCGTCTCTCAGAAAAACAACCAGGACCCCGAAAGCATTCGGGGCTCCACAACATAATTCTCCCCCACGCGCAGCGCGCCTCCGGTAGCGCGAGCGTCTCGCTTGCATCTTCGCCACCCGTAGCGCACCTCCGGTAGCGCGAGCGTCTCGCTTGCGTCTTCGTCGCAAAGCAACCGCGACCCCCGAAGCGTGCGGATCTCTACAGGATAGTTGCCCGACTTCGCCGACTTCGGCTAAGTGTCCGCGAAAATCGGAGCGACCGTGACGTCGGACGCATCGAACGAGAAACCGTGGCCGTCTCGCGACAACGATTTCAGCAGCTTCGCCACGCCTTGCGCCGTTGAGGCCGAATAAAATCGTACCAGCCCAACCGTCGTCCGCCCTCCAAAGACCGTGATCATGATCGTATCATCATCGACCGAGTTCATGAAAATATGGCTGCCGTTTCCCTGGTGATAAAGGGCGTTGAATTCCACTTCTCCGATCCGCCGCGCCAGCTCCCTGGTAGCCGCGAATGACCCCGCCGCGAGGGCCGCGATGATCGTCACGTCCATGACGCTCATGTCGCCGTACTGCGAAATAACATTGCCGCCACGATCGATCACGACCGTGAGATCGGCTTCGGCTTTCTTGAGGAATCCAGCGAGCACGCCGTCCAGCGAGGCGACATCTTCGATCGTGAGGCAGGGGATGGCGTTCATACCGCGGCACCCTCTTTCTGCACCACCGACGGCTCGACCGGAATCGCCACCGGCGGTGGCGCATTTTTCGGCACGTCGCTTTGTTTGCTGAATTTGTGCAGCAGAATCTGCGAGACCGCATTCAAGGACGCGAACACATTCTGACCAGTGCTCGAAATCACCTCGAAACTCTGGACGCGCTTCTTTCGGTTGTTGAGAACGTATTCCAGGTAATTGACGGGCGCGATGTTCTCGAGGTCGCGCTTGTTGTACTGCACGACGTACGGGATTTCGTCGATCGAGATGTTCTGCTTCGCGAGATTGTCTTCGAGATTTTTGAAGCTCTCGACGTTCTCTTCCATCTTTTCCCATTGCGAATCCGCCACGTACACCACGCCGTCGACGCTGCGCAGCACCAGTTGGCGGGTGGCGTTGTAGATCACCTGGCCCGGAACGGTGTAGAGCTGGAACTTCGTGACGAAGCCTTTGATCACGACCGCATTCAGCGGCAGAAAATCGAAGAAAAGCGTGCGATCTGCCGCGGTCGCGAGAGACACGAGATCACCGCGATTCTCCGGATTAATCCGCTGATGAATGTAACCGAGATTCGTGGTTTTGCCGCACAGCGCGGGACCATAGTAAACGATTTTGAATTGAATCTCGCGACTGGCGTAGTTGATGATCGACATGTTTGACGGTTCCTAGGAGGCTTGGGAATATTTGCGGGAAAGCTCGCGCACAACGGTGCTCAGCCGGTCGCGAACACCCGGCGCGAGCTCGCCGTTCGCGTGCAGCGCCGCCAGGCAAAGATTATCGTGCATAAAAAATGTGATCGTCGATTCCGTGCAGGTGATTGTCATCGCGTGGAGCTTCCCCAGTTTGGTATCGACCATGTGGTTCTCGACTCTCTGGAGCAGCGATGGTGCCATCGCGCAGAGACCTTCGGTTTCGAGTTCCGGCGGCAAAGTCCCGGCGAGGCTAAGGCCGTCGCCGAATAACAGGGCACACGCTTTCACTCCTTCGATCCGGTCCACTCCGGCGACTACTGTCTTGGCGTCTAGATCTTCATCGCTGTCGAGCGCTTCCTGTAACGCTGTTCGCTTGGGCGTTTCCAGCGGTTTTTCCTCCGTCGCTGCCAGCGGCTTAGATGCCCTTTCTGACGCGCCGTTCGGATTCACGACTGCGAATGCAACCGGCGCAGCGTCCGGAACCGCGACCCTCTCCTCAGGCGGTTTCGCAATCGTAGCGGCGGCGGCACGAAAACGTTCCGCGTCCTCTTCCGCTTTGGCGGAAAACGGCGTCGCGAATTGCGTGCCGAGTTCCTGTTCCACCTGGTCAGCCCGCATCTGGAGCAAGGTTGAAGGAAGATTCTTCAGCACTTCCTGCAGCGGAAGCGAGACGTCGAGGCCGACCGTCTCCGCATTGAAAATGTGGCGGTGCGTCTCCGGCAGAGCCGCCGCAAAAATCTCCGGGGCAATCGCGATCCGGCCGGTCGCAAGCTGCGGTTCCACGATGGAGAACGGCAGTTCGATGCGCGCGCCAGCCGGTATCGTCGCAGGATCGCCGTGCAATTGCAGCGGCGGCAGATTCTGCAGGATCAGGCGCAGTGGCAGCTGGATCCGGATGCCTTCCGCTTCGCTCTTTTTCTCAGGAGTTGCTGGAGCGGCAGGACTCGAAAGAACGGCAAACTGCGCACGCAGATCATCGCACGGCGCCGTCACCTTGAATGGAATCCGCGTCGGCGCGGCCGGCAAACTAGTCGGAACGGACGACCCGCGTGAGGCTGGAACTCTCTCAGAGGCGGGCACGTCCGTTCCATTCGGTGTAATTGTAAAAGGGATGCGCGTCGGCGCTGATTTCCCGGGCGGAGCAGCAGTCGAGCCGTTGGTGGTAACAGGAGAAACCGGGAGATCGCAGTGCCCGTTCGTTTCGCGCTCGGGCGGTGGGGTAGACGGGACGACATATCTTGCACAAGCCGCCGCTTCGGGCTCCGCGGCCGCGAACGTCTCGGCGGTGGCCAGCTCCATGCGCACCGGCGGCAGTTCCGAGTTCCCCAGCGCCTGCACCAGCAGCGGGACTCCAAACTTGTCGCTGTCTTCAAGCGTGACTTTCAGAAACGGCGTCTCGACGTGCGGCACCGCTTCGTCGCGCAATTGATCGGCGCGAACTTGCAATTGAGAGAACTGCGCGAGCACTTTCGCGAACGGCAATTGCACCTGCGCAGGGTCTCCCGGCGCGATCGACTTCAGGAAAATTTCCGGAATCTGTCCGTAGATGCTCGCGATCGAAACGCTCGGCCGTCCGCTCGCCATTCCTTTCTCCACTTCGGATGCTTTCAAGAGGACGCGGCGCTTCGTCTCATCCCCTTCGATCGCTTTCACGCAATCGGGCGGCAGTTGCGGCAGGATGTCTGCCAGCTCCAGCCAGATCACGCGTTCGACATTTGGCTCCAGCGCGAGCGCCACCGCGCGCGGCAGTTGCGCCTTCGATGGCGCCGGTTTCGCACCGAAAGAAATGGTCCGCGCCGCCTCCGGGCCAGGTGCTGCCACCGCACGTTGCCCATCTGTGCCGTCCGCTCCAGTCCCGACTTGAAGCTGATCCTGCGGCGGCACGGTGCGCGTCGCGTTCGGCATTACGGTCTTGCTGAAGCGTTCGCTGCTTGGCTTTTCGAGTGGCGGCGGCGCTGGCTGCGCCCGTTTTTTTGCCTCCTCCGCGTTCACTTTCCCGCGTTTGAAAAATTGGAGAAATGGAATTGTCATTGATTAGCGATCTTCTGCGGTTACGCGCCAGATTTCCTCTAGCGTCGTGACTCCTTCGAGCGCCTTGTCGACTCCAGCCATGCGCAAAGTTTTCATCCCCTCCGTCACGGCCTGATTCTTGATCACCGCCGCGGAAGCGCGCTTGATGATCAATCGCCGGATCGCTTCGCTCACGGGCAGCGCTTCGATAATCGCAAGGCGTCCTAGATAGCCACGCCCCTTGCACCGGTCACAACCGCTGCCGTGATAAAACGTCGTCCCTTGCTGCGGGTCCATCCCGAGTCGCTCGAACACTTCCAGCTCCGGCACGAATTCTTCCCGGCAATTGGTGCAAATCCGGCGCACCAGACGTTGCCCGCAGGTCATCAGAATCGAGCTCGAAATCAGGAACGGCTCAATCCCCATGTCATCCAATCGCGTGATCGCACCCGCCGCGTCGTTCGTGTGCAGCGTGCTCAAAACCTGGTGGCCGGTGAGCGCCGCTTTCACCGCGATGTCGGCGGTTTCGTTGTCGCGAATTTCACCCACCATGACGATGTCGGGGTCCTGGCGCAGGATCGAGCGCAACGCGGTCGAGAAATCGAGGCCGATGTCCGCGCGCACCGCCACCTGGTTGATACCGGTCAGCTCGTATTCGATCGGGTCCTCGACCGTCACGATGTTGTACTGCGGGTTGTTTAACTCCTGGAGCACGGAGTAAAGCGTCGTCGTCTTGCCGGAACCAGTCGGGCCGGTGACCAAAATCATTCCGTGAGGCGCGTCGATCGCGTGCTTGAACTTCTGGAGCGTTCCCTCGTCCATCCCCATCTGCTCGATGCTCCCGGTGAGCGCCGATTTATCGAGAATACGAATCACGATCTTCTCGCCATGCGCCGTTGGCAGAATCGAGATACGAAGATCGACTTCCTTGCCGATGACTTTGATCCGGAAACGGCCGTCCTGCGGCACCCGCCGCTCGGCAATGTTCAACCCCGCGAGAATCTTGATCCGCGACGTGATCGCCAGTTGCAGCGCTTTCGGCGGTGACTCCGCCTGGACGAGCTCGCCATCGATACGATAACGCAATTTCAATGTCCGCTGGAACGGCTCAATGTGAATGTCCGAGGCCTTCTCTTTGATTGCCTGGACCAGGATCAGATTCACGATCTTGACGACCGGCACGTCTTCGGTGTCTGCCGTTAGCCGGTCGAGATCGATCTCTTCGTTCTTTTCTTTCTCAACCTCGACGTCGCTGGCGTTCGCTGCCGTTTCTGCGGCCTGCTTGAGCACGTCGCTCATGTTGGCGCCGCCGTGATGCACCCCCGCGAGCACGTCCGCGACCGATTTTTCCGTCGCGATCATCGGCACAATTTCGAGCCCGACACGGCGCTTTACATCATCGAGCGCGAGCACGTTGGTCGGATCGGCCATCGCCACGAAAAGCTTTCCGTGCAGGCGCGCGATCGGCACCAGCCGGTTTGCCTTTGCCAGCTCGCGTGGCACCAGCGCCATGATCTCCTCCGGCACGCGGAGCTTCGGCAGATTGATCGGCGCCGTGTTCAGACACCGCCCCATGCTGAAGGTCATGTCCTGATCGGTGACGAACTGTTTGTCCGTCAAAATCTTGAGCAGCCGGCCGCCTTCTTTTTGTTGAATCCCGACCGCTTCCTCGAGCTGGTTCGGGAGCAGCAGACCGTCCTCGATCAGGATGTCCGCGATCCGTTCCCCAAAAGACTTGCTTCTGATTGCGGCCACGGTTACGCGCGGCTCTCCAGCCGATAAATATCCTGCAAGGCTTTTACGATCGCGCTCGGGCGCGCCAGATACCACGAGACCGTGTAATCGAGCGATTGCTGCACCGCTTCGCGTCCCGCTGTGTCATACGGATTGCAGCACGCCACCATGATCGTGCGGCTGATCAAATCGAACGGCACGAAGAGCCGGCCGAGCGTCAGGTTGTCCGGCAGCATCCGCGCGATCTGGCGGTCGACGTCGTAATATTCGAGCGGCATAAACGCGAACTTGGTCCGGTCGATCAACGCCGAGAGCACATGCTCGAGCTTCTCCGGCGCGTTCCGGCAAACTTCATCGAGCAACGCCGTCGCGATCGCCCGGCCGCTCAGGTCCTTGTTCGCGTGTCTCGTCAGCTCAAGCGCCGCCGTGACTTCGTCTTCGGGAAACAACTGCTGGACGACCAGAAATTTCGCGAGCGGATCGTCGCCGCGCTCGGTGAGTTCAGCATTGTGAGTTCGCCCCACGCGCAGATCGATCAACCCGCCGTCCGCATTCCCCATCGGGTCGGCCTTTTGCGCGATCAGGCCTGTTTTCGGCCCCGCGCTCACGATCGCATGCCCGGACGCCTGGAGACGCGACTCGATTTCGCCAAGCATCGCCAGGATATCGGGCGCGTTCGGTTCCTTCAGCAGAATCACTTCGCATTCCTGCATCGCGAGCGTGTAGGAGCCGACGTTGAAATACGCCTCTGCCAGCCGCCGCGACGTCTTCAGTTCCTCCGCCTGCCGGCCCACCTTGTGGTAGGCTTCCTTCAGGATTTCGAGCGATTGATAATCGTCCGCTTGCGTTTGAGTGATGACCTCAAACATCTCAATCGTTTGGACGATCTGACTATGCTCTTCCTCGGATAGCGTGTGTTCCAGCACAACATCTTCCATAAAAGCTAGAACCGTGCCGGTATCCGTGGCGTAAGTTTCCAACTTGCGTTCTGAGCCGGCCACACTCGTAGTGTGAGTTTCCGACTTGCGTTCTGAGCGATGTCTTTTCCGGGAAACGCCCGCCGCGGCGGGCTGGTTAGAAAGCCAGGCCTCGCGCATTCGCGCTGCGTTACGGCAGCATTCAGCCGAAACGAATTTTGCGCTCACCACGCTCCTGATGCTCTTGCTCTTGCTCCTGTTTCTCTTTCTCCAATTCCACTTCTTGGCATCGGCTAGTTCGCTTTAATGCCTCGGACCGGGATTTGTCTTAGGATAGTCTTACAGATGGCACGATGTTCTCCTATGAAAACGAGCCTGACCATCCGACTGGCAAACGCCCAACGCGAGGCTCTCAAGAGGCGCGCCGCAGCCCAGGAAAAAAGCGAGTCTGCCTTGGTGCGGGAACTGATCGATCGCGAAATGGCCCGCGGATTCAACTTCGAACGTGTGCGGAACCTTGTCGGCGCCGTCACCAGCTCCCCGAAACACTGGAAGGGAGAATCCTGGCGTGAAGAAATCCGGAAACGCAATTGGCGTTAATGATCGCTTGCCTTCTGGATACCGGTCCGCTTGTCGCATTGCTCGACCGTTCAGAGCCAGATCACGAAACCGTTCGCGACTTAATCAGACGGTTTTAGGGACGTCGGCTCATCACCCCCGACGCAAGCGTTTCACTTCCTTTTCCGTGTGCAGAATGGGCCAGCAGCTCTCGCCTTTTTATAGCAAGGCGCGCTGCAGGCAATTCGTGTGGACGGTGGCCGCGGAAACGCCTAAGCTCGCAACTCTGTTTGTCGGTAGTGAAAATCGATCCGGAGATCATGAGCGGTGCGCCTTGCTTCGCTGGCACGCGCGTCCCGATCCAGAATCTGATCGATTACCTGGAGGGTGGAGATTCGATCGACGAATTCCTTGAGGACTTCCCCAGCGTTACGCGCGAGCAGGCCATCTCGTTTTTGGAGGAAGCTAAAGAGAGCGTGCTTGCGCGCGCCGGGTGAATGTTTTACTCGACGAATGCGCTCCCGCGCGGGGGCCTCTGTTGGCAGAGCATTCAGTCATCACTGTTCAGCGGCGCGGGTGGTCTGGCATAAAGAACGGCGATCTCCTAGCGCTGGCGGAAAAAGAGTTCGATGTGTTCGTCACGGTCGATCGGAAGATCTCGATTGAACAGAATCTAACGCAATTCGCGCTCGCAGTCACTCTGATTCGCGTACCGACAAACCGGCTCGAAGACATTCGTCCGCTCGTGCCGCAGTTATTGGAAGCAATTGGCAGAGCGGCGCCCGGAACCTTGAGTGTCGTTGGCGCGACCTGATTTGTGATCGAAAGATCCTCCCCCTCTTAGAGAACGTGGAATCCACGCCTCTGCTGTTCTTTATTTTCACGCCACCGCGGCCGCTCCGCTCGATTCCGTTCGAGTTTCTCGCGTGCGGCGGTGGCCGGCTCGGGGTCAAGCGTATCGCCCCTAAGCAGCATCCGCAGCGCCGGGTGCCGCAGCAGCCCCGAAATACTGAAAGATTTTGCTCGGCATCGCGGCACAAATCACTATAGAATCCATAGTTCGGGTTCCCCCCACGAACGTGAAAGCTCGTCCCGCAATCCCGCAGGCCGCCAGCCGCTGCCGCGGCTTTACCCTCGTCGAACTGCTTGTGGTGGTGGGGATCATTGTCGTTCTGACCGCGCTTTTGGTGCCCGCGTTCACGAGCATAAAAAGCGGCGGCGACGTCACCAGCGCCGCCTACACCGTCAAAGGCGTGCTCGACCAGGCCCGCACCTACGCGATGGCGAACAACACCTATACCTGGGTCGGCTTCGCTGGTTCCGTCGGAACATCGCCCTCTTCCGTGACGGGACAGGTGTTCATTGCAATCGTCGCTTCCAATGATGGGACCCAGCTCGGAACCGACTCCACCTCCACCAATCCGCTCGTGCTCGGTTCCACGCCGGGGACGGTGACACAACTTAGCAAAATGATTCGCCTCGACAATTCACACATCGGCGACACTGGCGTCCCCACAAACAACGGCACAGAATTCGAAAGCAGACCGAGTGTGGCGACTTTTTATCGTGTCTCGGCCTCCGGAGATACTGCTCATCCTTTTACTGTCCAGGGCACCACCTTTAACCGCTGGATTCAATTCAGCCCACGGGGCGAAGCAGTCGTCAAAGGAGGAGGGACACAGGTAGCTCAATATGCCGAAGTGGGTTTGTTACCTACTCGTGGAACGACTTTGCTCGCGCCGAACATCGCCGCTATTCAGATCAGCGGGTTTGGTGGTAATGTGAGGATCTACCGCCGATGAAACGTTCTCAAGCAGATTGGGCCTTCTCGCTTGTCGAGGTAACACTTGCCATGGGCGTCGCTTCCTTCTGCCTTCTGGCAGTCATCGGTTTACTGCCAACCGGTAGCAAAGTGAGTTATGCGGCCGCTCAGGAGACCCGCGCTACGAACTTTCTTGCCGCGGTCGTCGCAGACATGCGCGCAACACCTGCTACCGCGACCACCTCCACTCAGTATGGCATAACCTTCGCCGGTGGAAATCAGACCACTTTGTACTTCGATCAGTCGGGCAATTCCTCGACAACAATAAACGGCAATTCGACTTATCGCCTTGTCGTCGCGTCAAACGGCGGCTCTGGCGCGACCTTTATGAACCTCAAGGCAACATGGCCGGCAGCTGCGGCACCCGAGAATGCCGCTGGATTCAGCCAGATCTTCGCCGCGATCACACGGAACTGATTATGGCGCGCAAAGCAACTCACGGTTTCACTCTCGTGGAGATGCTTGTCGCCATAGCCATCCTCGCGCTGGTCGTCGTTCTCGTTTCCAATATGCTCGACAGCGTGACCAAGGTCACCACCGTAAGCACAAAGCGCATGGAATCCGATGCACAGGAGAGACAACTGCTTGACCGCATGGCTGTCGACTTCGCGCAGATGGTGAAGAGAAAAGATGTCAGCTACTATGTAAAAACGGCCGGAACGCCTCAGGCAGGAAACGATTTGATCGCGTTTTTCAGTACAATACCCGGTTACTATCCTTCTCCAAGTTTCCAGAGCCCGATTTCCCTCGTCGCATATCGGGTCAACTCCGGGAAGAGAATGGAGCGCCTTGGCAATGGTCTGGTCTGGAATGGCGTCTCGGTCTCGCCAACATTAGCTCCGGTCGCATTTTTGCCACTCACTATCGCCGCGACTTGGCCTACAGCGGTTAATGGTAGTGAAGACCCGAACGATCCTGTGGTAAAGAATTTCGAGGCGTTAGGATCCCAAGTGTTTCGCTTCGAGTACTACTACTTGTTAAAACCTGATCCGGCGACTGGCGTGGCAAGGGGCTTTTCCAACGGGGCACTCTGGGCTACCACGGACACTTTCAACGTCGGCGATGTGGCAGCCATCGTAGTGGCGATCGCAGTATTGGATTCCGCTAGCAGATCGCTCCTGACCAATCCCCAGCTAGCGACTCTAACTGGGCCTTTTTTGTTGAGAGAGGCGGGTTCTTGGGGCTCCATAACTTCGGGGCAATTGCTGTCACAATGGCAAACTGCCTTGGATGGGGTGACTGACATGCCACGAGCGGCCATTTCAGGTATTCGCCTTTACGAACGCTACTTCTACCTTTCGTCGCCGGCATCATGACAAATCTACTTGGGACAATCCGGCGACGCACAGGCGGCGCAGCGCTGATTATTGTTCTCGCCTTTGTCGTGTTACTCACCGGATTGGTCGTCGCCTACTTCAATCGGACCATCACCGACCGGCAACTTGCTAAGACCAGTTTCACCAACACTTCAGCTGATATTCTTGTGCGCAGCGCACTCGATATCATCGTGGGCGATTTTAAGCAGGAGATTTCTACTGCCAACGCGGGGGGTGCAACCCCAATCCCGTCGAATATTCAGCCGCAACGGAGCGGAATTTCCAATCCCCAGTTAGGAGAAACTCCGATCCCGAACTTAGTACGGCGTAGTATTCGGTACAACGGCATTGGCGAGGCGAATGCGATGCCATCTCCTGGGGTCCCTAGCCGAGCGTCAGTAGTCTCGAGCGTGGATACTTCCGCCAACGGAAGGAATGTCACTATCAGCCGCTGGAACAGCCATTATTTGATTCCAAGGGCAAGCACCGGCACAGCGATTGATTCTACTCCGGTAGGGAGTTTCACCGCGCCGGACTGGGTGCTGATCACCCGACCGAATGATGACGGGACCGGCGGCGGCCCCGCTGCCAATCCGACTCCTGATAAGGTGATCGGCCGTTACGCCTACGCGGTTTACGACGAGGGAGGGCTGCTCGATCTGAACGTGGCGGGATTTCCGACCTATGCGAGCGTGCTTCGCGCGAGCAGCGCGCGACTAGCTAAGCGCGACACGCAAGACAGCGAAATTCGTCAGGTTAGCTATACGATCCCGAGCAGTGAGAGCGTGAGGGAACCGGAACCGACAAGGCCCGCGTCAAGGGACCGCTCGTTTCTGCTGGCAGGTAACCCGAAGCCGACGCCGACACCAACACCGACTCCAGCGCCAACACCCACTCCAACGCCAACTGTACCGCCGAAGCCCAACCCGCCTCCACCGCCGGGGCCCAACCCGACGCCCACGCCCTGGCGCGTGAATGTTGGTAGAAAGGGAACCGTTGCTTTCGCCGATCTTAGCGCTCTTCCAGCGACGCCGACCGTTGTTACGCCGTCGACCGACCCGAGCACCATGGCCGGATTCCCGAGTCCTACGCCGATCAACAAAATCATGGCGTGGCGGAATTATGCCACGACAGCCCAGCCAGGCACGGGAGGCTTCGATAATCCTTCCTTTCTGATCGGATCAGAAGAAAAATATGCGAAGTATTTCGTCGATTTCTGGGCAGACGTCAATCAGACGGCCCTTGATCAGACGAGAACCTTCACCAGCGTTGCCCCTTTGGTCCAAAGTGGCCGCACAGACCAAGCTCTGATGAATCGCTTGGAACTGCTCCAGCTGCGGAGAGAAATTGGATTTAGCCAGAGCCTGCTTCAGTATATGGGAACGTTCTCCCGCGAGCGCAACCTCCCTAACCCTACGTGGCCCGGCACCAGCAATAAGATATTTGAAAGGTTCAACATCAGCAACCTGGACTTCGTCGTACCAGATCCTGATAAGGTGGGGCGTGGCCATGGTCGTGGGACATGGAAAAAAGAGAATTCTGGGAAATATTTCGGTTTGGGCTGGATCGACGCTAACCCTGCAACGGGTGAACGCGGACGTTGGCAATATATAGGCAAAGCTGGAGTTCCTAAGAACCCGCGGGCTAACATGCAGAGTTTAAAAGGGCCTAAACCTCCGGATTTCTTTTAAATAATCGACTACTGTCTAACTGGCGCTAACGCCGACAACGATGACGCGGTCAATCTTCACGACGTACTCTCGATCGGCGCCTCATTGATCGATCAATATGATACTGATGATCTCACGGAGGCAAGCACCGGCAGTACAACCACTGTGATTGAGTATGCGGGCGGCTTTGCCTATGGAATGGAAAACAACGATCCGGCACGGCCGTTCGCGGCACCGACGCCGCCGCCAAATCCTGCTCCAACTCCGGTCGTCCTAGATCGCCGCTTTAGTACCGTAGGCGAATTCGCGTACGGCATTAAAACTTGGCGTGCGGGCCTGCCCACTTTGGACTTTGCGACGCCGTTCTTAGACTTTTCCACGCCGCCCAGCCGTGAACGCATGCTCCTCGATTTCTTTACTTACAACCCTGTCGCCAGCACTCTCCCACGCGCCGGCATCGTAAACCTTAATACCCAGAATGCCCCGGTTCTTGCCGCCCTCATTACAGGGGCCATGCAGACCGAAACCACGCCGATGCCCGCTCCGACGCCTGGAATTACCCGCGCACAAGCCATGGCTGCGGCACAAAAGATTGTCGAGGAAACCAGTGTTCGGCCCGCTTTGACCAGGGCTGATGTCCCCCGACTTGTCAATGTGGCCGCTCCTTCGATTGCGGCGGTGACGAAAGAGCAAAAGGAGACAATCGCGCGTGCCCTCGCCGAAGTAGGGCAAACGGCGACTTGGAATCTAATGATCGACGTAGTCGCGCAGACCGGGCGGTACACACCAGGCGCAACTGATCTGGTCGGCGCTAATTTCGTGGTGGAAGGTGAGAAACGGTATTGGCTGCACGTCGCGCTTGATCGCTATACCGGAGGTATAATCGACCAACAGCTCGAGGAAGTGTTTGATTAGCTTCGGTGCGCAGATGCTGGATCTACTGAAGACAGTGAAAGAAAGAACGCTTATCGCCAAGTTAATCCGGGTTCGTAGCCTGCGGCGCGCTGGTTTTTTCATTGCGCCGCTTATCGCCTACTTCGCGCTCTCGCACCGGGCTGTGGCGGCGCCGCGAACCATCTATGCCGGTTTTCAAGTCTACATCTTCCCGGCAGAGGAGTCCGCGACTGCGGGACGATCTGGTTTGCTGGTGGCGTTCAGAGACTCCACAAAATTTGATCCTCACACCAACGAGGGATTTGTAGGTGTTTTTACCAATTATGTTAGCAGCAAGTCAGGTCCGGCCCCAGTACCAGCACCAAACCTTTGGGTCGCTGCCTGCGGTAACGGAACGGTGGGGCTACCAGACACCGGTGTAAATCAGGTAAGTTACTGGCATAACATCATGCTGCGGCTTTATGTGGAAGACGCTGGAGGCGTCGTTACCCTGACCGGATTCGACATGACTGTCGATAATGTGCCCTCGAGCGCCCTGACACTACTCACACCGTTGAAACTTGACGAACTGGATGTGGGCAACTTGATGGTATCGCCCAATGTTCATCAGTACGCACATGTTATAGACAATCTCAAAATAGGAACGACTTGGGGAGGTAACGACATTGCCATTCCTGCCTTTGAGATCGTTGGAAGTGGGATCACCGTAGCTAGCGGCAGAGTAAGAGTCGACTATACTTCCAACGCCGACGCCTACGCAAGGGCGGCGTTTTCGTTAGCGCCTCTTTCCACGCCCACTCCGGCTCCGACCGCCACTCCGGCTCCCACTGCCACTGCGACTCCGAGTCCTACGAATACCCCGACACCGACTGCCACTCCGACTGCCACCAATACGCCAACTCCCACGCCCCCTCCCGCCAATACCCCGACACCGACTCCCAGTCCTACAGTTACCCCGACACCGACTCCAGCTCCTACCGACACGCCTACTCCTACGCCCGCTCCAACAGATACGCCGAGTCCTACTCCCAGTCCTACAGCTACCACGACACCGACCCCAGCTCCTACCGATACGCCTACTCCTACGCCTACGGCTACTCCGTAGAGCGGATCACATTTTGTGCTGTTTTAGGTGAAGTCACCTCTCGCAAGGCCTTGGGGAGCCTGGAGATCCATTGGGCTATCCTCGCCTAGCTGAAAGCCAACCCTCGATAGAACGGCTCATGAAGTAGAGGGTCGGGATCACCACTCGTGCCAGCGCGAGAGAGCGGGTCAGCTGTGGATAGTCGCCCTGGTATGATCCAACGCCATGAAGCCATGCACCGTAAGCGCCGCGACAATCTAACAAGGTCCTCCTGAAGGCGAGCAACGTTACTGGGTGCACGTCGCGATCGACCGGTTTACCGGACAGGTGATTGATCGGCAGATCGAAGTGGTGAAGGAGTGATTACGGCCTTCTACGGCTCGTAGCGCCGCTGGCCGGAACCGTCGATCCAATAAGTTCGGCCGGCATCGTCCTTGTAGAGGACGTGACCCGTAAACGTGCCGCTCTGGTCATTGACCGGCCGGTCGAGGGTGCCGTGATGATTCGGACCCCACATCCATGAACCGGATTTGGCCGCAGCGGTGGCGGCGGGAACCGGAACCGCGCGGGCCACAATCGGTGATCGCGCAGCCGATGCCGAGACCGTTGCAGGCTTCCTCGCTGCGACCGGCTGGGCCGTGGCGGCCGGCTTTGACCCGGGGACCCAGTCTTTGAAAGGCTTTTCCCAGCCGTAGTAAATCAGCGCGACAACAATCGCGATCTCGAAAAGGAAGCGCATAATTGAGACTGACCGCGAGCTTTTCAGGACCGACGATCGAATGCAATCACACTTTGCGCGAAACGAAGCGTCAAGAAATGCGCATTAAAAAGCAGGAATGAGGAAAGACCGAATCTGGACACCAGGAATTCAGGTTAGAGAGACAGAATGCCAGTTAGCCCGTTTGACAGAGGGCCTCCCATTTTGTTTGCTGCTTCGTCTTTCCTATTAAACCTCTTATTCGTGGTTTCATGGCTTCCAGATTGCAGAACAATGTGAATCAGGCCTTAAGGGATGTGCAGCAATGGCCGGACTTTCAAAGCAGAATAGAAAAAGCCCCACGCAGGAATGAGGAAAAGAGTTCCAGACAAATTCCACACGAATGACCCAGAAAATTGATCAGCAAACCACCAGCGGAGAAGAAGGGAAACCAATTGAAAGAAGACAACCCTCTTATTCCTCATTCCCCTTTTATGCTTTTCCTCTTTTTCTTATTACCACATCCCATTCCTGGTTTTGGCGGTTTCGGCGAGCTCTAGCATTTAAGAGTGACTCGGCCAATCGAGCACAATCTTTCCGGAATTGCCGGACTTCGCGAGCTCGATCGCTTCCTTGAACTCGGTAAACGGAAAACGGTGCGTGATGACTGGTGAGATGTCGAGGCCGGACTGAATGAGCGCCGTCATTTTATACCACGTCTCGAACATCTCGCGGCCGTAGATTCCTTTAATCGTGAGGCCGTGGAACACGATCAGGTTCCAATCGACCGCGGCACTGCCAGGCATGATACCTAACAAGGCAATTTTGCCGCCGTAAAACATGTTTGGCAGGATGTCGTCGAAAGCTTTTGGGTTACCTGACATCTCGAGGCAGACGTCAAAGCCTTCTTTCATGCCAAGCTGCTTCATGGCGCTGGCGAGTTTTTCAGCACGGACATCGAGTGCGAGCGTTGCGCCCATTTTACGGGCGAGGTCGAGGCGATAGGGGTTGACGTCTGTGATGACGACATTGCGCGCGCCGGCGTGTTTCGCGATCGGGATGGCCATGCAACCGATCGGCCCCGCGCCGGTGATGAGGACATCTTCGCCGACGAGATCGAACGAGAGGGTGGTATGCACGGCGTTGCCTAACGGGTCGAAGCAGGAGAGGACATCGAGCGGAATGGAGGGGTCGGCGTGCCAGACGTTGCTCTGCGGGACCGCCACGAACTCGGCCCATGCCCCAGGGCGATTCACGCCGATGCCCTTTGTGTTAGGGCAAAGATGGCGCCGGCCAGCGAGGCAGTTGCGGCAATGTCCGCAGGTGATGTGGCCTTCGCCAACCACGAGATCCCCCTTCGAAAAGCCGCGCACATTGGAACCGACGCGATCGACGATGCCGACGAATTCGTGACCGATCGGCATCGGCACAGGAATCGTTTTCTGCGCCCAGGCGTCCCAGTTATAAATGTGAATGTCAGTGCCGCAGACGGACGCTTTTTGCACGCGAATCAGCACGTCGTCAGGGCCGACTTCTGGAACGGGAACTTCCTCGAGCCATAAGCCAGGTTCAGCGCGGCTTTTCGCGATCGCCTGCATCATTTGCGCCATGGAGGTGAAACTAGATTAGTGAGGCACCGGCGCAACGTTTGTTCATGGAAGTCTTGGTTATCCGCAGATTTCGCCGATTCACACAGATTACTGAGGGCGGGAAAATTGGGGCGTTCATGAAAAATGGCCGCTCAGTGCGGCTCGAAATCTGCGGACAAGATTCCGCTCTCTGAACGCTGGCTTGGCTTGCGTTTAACTTCATCATTTCACATCGTAATTTTTCATGCCTGAGACCCTTGAACGACCCGAAGCCAAAAACGTGACGGCGCGGCTGACCTTCCTGTTTCGGTTCAGCAGCACGATCATCCTCTGGTCGGTTGCTCTAGGGATCATCTTCTCCGGGTACGAAATCGCGTTTTTCGCGCTGATTGGGACTCTTGGAATGCTCTCGCTCTGGGAATTCTACGGCATGCTCGATTTCAAGGGCCTGCCGAATTTCAAAGTCACGGCAATGATTTGTGGCGGCGCGATGTTGTGCGGCAGCTTTTACTATTTTTCGCAGGTCGGTCCCGGCCACTCCTATGACTTCGAAATGGCGGTGCTGCTGTTTTTTTTGCTGACAGTTTTTACCCGCCAGATGTTCGACAGCCTGCGCGATGACGCCCCGCTCAAAACCATGGCCTACACGCTTTTCGGGTTGCTCTACGTCCTCTGGCTTTACAATTTCATCACGAAAATCGTCTACGTCGTTCCGCGTTCGGCAACCGGCGCGGTGACTGGTCAGTTTTACGTGCTTTACCTGATTGCGGTGACGAAATTCAGCGACATGGGCGCTTATCTCACTGGCAGCGCGATTGGACGGCACAAACTCATTCCGCACATCAGTCCAAAGAAAACGTGGGAAGGTCTGGCCGGAGCGCTCGCGTTTTCGCTCCTGGCGAGCTGGGGTTTATTCGAAATCATGCCCGGCCATCTTGCGGCCCTGAACTGGACACATGCCACCGTGCTGGGATTGCTTCTGGGATTCGCCGCTGTCGTCGGCGACCTCGCGGAATCGATCATCAAACGCAGCACCGGCGTGAAAGACTCAGGCAATCTGCTCCCGGGAATCGGGGGCGCGCTCGATCTTATCGACAGCCTTTTGTTCACGGCCCCGCTACTCTTTTTCTATCTGCGGCTGGTTGTGCGGGTCCAATGATCGTCTCGACAACGGCGGCGAAGAAGACCGAGGATTCGTAAGTTCCGCGTTGCGACCTTTGTGACCGTCGTGCGAAATTCCTTCCCGTGAAACGCAAACGCGTCGTCGTGCTGGGCGCGACCGGATCGATCGGTGAGAGTGCGCTCAAGGTCGCACGCGATATCCCGGACCGAATGGAAATCGTTGGTCTCGCAGCGAACAGCAACGCGAGCAAACTGGCTGCTCAAGCGAACGAAACCCGCGCCTCCTCGATTTGCCTGGTGGACGAAGGCAGGTTGGACGAACTGCGCGCCGCGCTCACGTACGCGCCGCGTATTTTTTCTGGTGCGGCGGGCTTGTGTGAGATCGCGACGTTGGCGGAAGCTGAGATGGTGCTGGTCGCGATCATCGGCACGGGCGGTTTGCGCCCCGCGCTGGCCGCGATCAGCGCCGGTAAAGACCTCGCGGTCGCGAGCAAGGAGATCCTGGTGATGGCAGGCGAGATCGTGATGCGCGAAGCCCGTGCGCAAGGCGTCCGCGTGCTGCCAGTGGATAGCGAACACAACGCAATATTCCAGTGCCTTGATCGTGGCATCGGCATCCTGCCGATGGACTCAGGAGAATCACAGGATGGAGGCATGGGCCACCAGGTGCGCCGACTGATTCTAACCGCTTCGGGCGGACCATTCCGCGAAACCCCGGCCGCCGATTTTCCCTCAATCACCGTCGAGCAGGCGCTCCGTCATCCGACCTGGACGATGGGCCCGAAGATTACGATCGATTCCGCGACGCTCTTCAATAAAGGGCTCGAGATGATCGAAGCGCACTGGCTCTTCGGGGTCGAGATGAAGCGCGTGGAAGTGGTGATTCATCCGCAAAGCATTGTCCATTCAATGGTGGAGTTCGCCGATGGCTCCGTGCTCGCGCAGCTCAGTCATTCCGACATGTGTTTTCCGATCCAATATGCGGTCACCTGGCCGGACCGCGTGGCGAACTCGTTGCCGCCGCTTGATTTCGCAAAACTGCGTCAGCTGGAGTTTGCGCCACCACGCTCCGATGATTTTCCGGCCCTGAATCTCGCGCGACGGGCCGGTGAAACCGGCGGCACCTTACCTGCTGTTTTGAACGCGGCCAATGAAGTCGCAGTCGAAGCATTCCTCGGGAAGCGAATTGGTTTTCCGGTAATCTGGAAAACCGTGGAAGCTGTGATGGATCAACACCGCGTGATTGCGCAGCCCAACCTCGATGCCATATTGCGGGCCGACCAATGGGCGCGGACAGAAACGATCAAACGATTGAAGAATGACGAATCAGGCCGTTGCTGCGCATCCGTTACGGCCTGATTCAGATGCTCTCTCGTTTCGCGATCGGTATTCCATATTCCAACTTCCTGGTCTCCAGATTGACTCTTATCCCCTGCTTTAGGAACTACCGATGATTGCTCATATTCTTCGGGTCGTCCTCGTCATTATCGAGGTCGTCATTCTCTTTAATCTGTTGATCATCGTCCACGAGCTGGGGCATTTCCTGGCCGCTCGCTGGCGCGGCCTCTTCATCGAAGGATTCGGCGTCTGGTTCGGCAAACCGCTCTGGAAAAAGACGATCAACGGCGTCCAATACTCGTTAGGCTCGATCCCCTTCGGCGGATTCGTGAAGCTGCCCCAGCTCGCCCCCATGGATGTGATCGAAGGGAAAGCCGATCTCGATCGGGCTACGCTCCCGCGGATCTCTGCGCTCGACAAGATCATCGTCGCGCTCGCCGGTCCGATTTTCAGTCTCCTGCTGGCGCTGCTTTTCGCCGGAATCGTTTGGATTGTCGGGCACCCGATGGCGGAGTCCGATCTGACGACGACGATCGGGTACGTCGAGAAGGACGGACCGGCGGCGAGGGCGGGGTTGCTCCCGGGCGACAAGATTCTGGAAGTCGATGGCCGGCCGGTGACGCGCTTTCTGGGAATGAACAAGAGCGTGACCTGGAGCATCGTCCGCAGTGAAGGCGACACCATCCCGTTCAAAGTAGATCGCGCGGGCATTATCAAAACGTTCGAGGTTACGCCGGTGCGATCGAAGACGCGCGGCTGGCAGCGCAAAAGCACCCGGCAAGTCCTGATGTATCCGGCTGAAACGTCGATTATTGAGAAGGTGCAACCGAGCACACCGGCGGCCGCGGCTGGGCTTCAGCACGGCGATATCGTGACCGGTTTCAATGGCAACCCGATCTACAACCCGGTCGCCTTGATCGACTACATCAGTGCGCATGGCGATCAGCTCCTGACGCTCCAGGTCCAACGCAATAGCGAGGCGATCAACGTCCCGGTGCGGCCGAAGATTTTGCCTGACGAAAAAACTCCGCGAATCGGAATTCAGTGGGATTCCAACGGCAAAATGTCCGTCGCGCATCCCAATCCGGTTGAGCAGGTCTATAACAGCGTCACCAGTACGATTAATACGATCGTGGCGGTCGCTTCGCCGAAATCCGACGTTAAGCTGCAACACATGAGCGGTCCGGTGGGGATCGGGCATATTTACTACATTCTCTTTACGAGCGAACGCGGCTGGCAGCTCGCGCTCTGGTTCAGCGTGGTCCTGAACGTGAATCTCGCGATCATGAACATGTTCCCGATCCCGGTTCTGGACGGTGGACACATCGTGCTCGCGCTCGTCGAATCAGTGCGACGAAAGCCGGTTAATATCCGCATTCTTGAATGGGTCCAGACGGCGTGTGCGGTCTTGATCATCAGTTTCCTCGTTTACGTAAGCTTTTTCGATATCGGCGATTTATTCGGCCGGCGCCGGGAGAAAAGCGATTCACAACCTGTTGAGACCAAAGCCGCGCCGACCCGGTAGCAAGTCGCTCCCCAATTGCGCCTGACTAATCGGTTGGGTATTTTAGGGTGTGAGCATCAACGCAGCCGATGAGGACGATACAGTGTTCGACACGTCGGGCGGCGTTGAGATAGTCGATCTCACACTCGTGGTTTCATTGCGCTACGGGAAGAGCGCGTCCGCGACCATGTCATGAATGCGGGATACTGTCCGAATCCATTCTCGTACCACCGCCGCATCTCGCGCGAAGTCATGGTCGGGAGTGTTGGGATCGGTGGCGCGAACCCGATCCGAGTCCAATCGATGATCACGTGTGACACGATGGACACCGAGGCGTCGATCGCGCAAACGATGGAACTCGCGGCGGTCGGTTGTGAGATCGTGCGTATCACTGCTCCGACGGTAAAGGACGCGGCGAACTTGCAGCACATCGCGCGCGGGTTGCGGGAGCGCGGCTGTCACGTGCCGATCGTTGCCGACATTCATTTTAAACCTGAAGCCGCGCTCGAAGCGGCCAGGTGGGTCGACAAAGTTCGCATCAACCCGGGCAATTACGCAGACTCGAAGAAGTTTAAGATCATCGAGTACACGGACGAGCAATACGCGGCGGAGATCGAGCGGATTCGAGAACGTTTTACCCCACTGGTTCGGCTGTGCAAGGAACGCGGGATCGCGATGCGGATCGGCACGAATCATGGGTCGCTCTCGGATCGCATCCTCAATCGCTACGGCGACACGCCGTTGGGAATGGTGGAGAGCGCGCTCGAGTTCGCACGGATCGCGCGCGAGCTGGATTATCACGCGTTCGTCTTCTCGATGAAATCGAGCAACCCGAAAGTGATGATCGCCGCTTATCGGCTTTTGGTCGCGCGGTTGAACGAAGAAGATGTGGCGCAGGCCGCCGGGTTGCGGAGAAGTGGAGAGGGCGAGTCTCCCGGCGAGCCGCGCCCGACTCAGCCGGAGCTTCGCCCTCCCGATTTCTCCTGGAACTACCCCATCCACCTCGGCGTGACGGAGGCGGGCGAAGGCGAAGATGCGCGCATCAAAAGCGCAATCGGGATTGGCTCCCTCCTGGCCGACGGCATTGGCGACACGATTCGCGTTTCGCTGACCGAGGACAGCATCCACGAAATTCCGGTGGCGCAGGCGCTTGTCCGCGTTGCCTCTGCTGTAGTCGCGGGCGTATCGGCCGCGACTACAGCAGCCGGCACGGCTGCCACTACAGATATTTCCTACGATCCGTTTTCTTATCAGCGGCGCGCCACGGAGCGATTAGAATGTGGCGCGACTTTCCAAGTTGCGGACCCGGAGAATCGGCAAGTTGGAAACTTGCCCCACATCAAGGTCGGCGGCGGAGAGATCGTCCGGGTCGTCGTGCACCGCGACAGCTTCGACAGAGTCGCGCATAAGATCGATCGGCTGGGTGATTACAAGCCGGAGATTATTTATGAAGACGCCGGAATCATGGAAGTGGATCCGCGTGATGATGACGCCATCGCACAGTTAAACGCAAACGCCGAAGCGCGTCTGGTCACCCTGGCGGGGGGAGTTGATCTGCCGGTGATTTCAGCGTTTCGGATGCTGGCGGCGAAGCTGGACGCGCGTCACCCGATTTTGCTGAAGGACGTGCTCTTCGGCCATCCCGAGCGAAGTGGAGCGCAGTGGAATGGGGCCGAGGGATCCCCTGATGGGAGCTTAAATCTAGAGCGACGGGATCCCTCGACTGCGCTCGGGATGACGGATGACGGGACAGACTTTCTCCACACTCTGCTCGTCGCGGCCACCAACATCGGTTCGCTGCTTTGCGACGGAATCGGCGACGCGGTTCTCGTGCAGGGCGAGAAAGCGCCCGGCCAGGCTTTGCGTTTGAGCTACAACATTCTGCAGGCTGCCGGCACGCGCATTTTCAAGACCGACTACGTCGCCTGTCCGAGCTGCGGCCGGACGCTTTTCAACCTGCAAACCACCACGGCACGCATTAAGGCCGCGACTTCACACTTGAAAGGCGTGAAGATCGCGGTCATGGGCTGCATCGTGAATGGCCCCGGCGAAATGGCGGACGCGGACTTCGGATACGTCGGCGGCGCGCCCGGAAAGATCAACCTCTACGTCGGAAGGACGGCGGTGAAATTCAACATCCCCGAAGCGGAAGCAGTCGATCGGCTGAAGGATCTGATTTGCGAACACGGCAAGTGGGTGGAGCAGCCGCCGCGCACCCTCCTCGCAGAAGCGATTTGATTCGCGAACACGCCAAGTGGGTGGAGCAGCCGCCGCGCACCCTCCTCGCAGAAGCGATGACGTAAGTAGTTGGCATTCGCTTAAAGATCGGGAGCGGTGCCCGCCTCGTTGCTCGAATCCTGCGCAGCCTGGAAATAACAATTGTCGCTACAGTCACTCGGCGCAGTGCACCCGCTCGTACCGTTCGCGATTGGATGCGGAACTCCGAGAGTGGGAGATGGGTCTCGCGATGCTGTATGTCATCGCAAGCTGGCTAAACGGGGCCGAACCCCCGTTCGGCCAGCAGAACGGTAGATAACTTTTTATTTTTTATGCAAAAAAACTGTTGACTGCTGCCAAGCATCTGCGCGATGCCGCGCGGAAATCTTCGCACCCTTCGAACTGTTCGGTTGGAACTCAATCCCTTAATTTAGCACACAAAACACATTGCATGAAACCCCATCGTTGGTTTAAAAATCGTCTCCCCTCACGCTTGCGCATTGCCACCGCCGGCACGCTTGTCTCAGCCGCCGCCGCGATGGCCTTGGTGGCAACAAACACGTCCAGTTCTCCCTCCGCTTCCACGCACGGCGCGGCCTCCGCCGCGTTTGCAAAGCACCGCGAGGATTTGTTCGCCGCTAAAGTTGACGACGCAGCCGAGGGTCCGACTTCGGCCGCCGAGGAGAACTACGAGTTGAACGGCGGCGACGCGATAACCGGCGATAACATCGTTGGTGCGCGCGCTGCCTTCAGCGCGATCCAGAAGCGCGGAGTCGGCAAAGGCAAGACCTCGACTGCCTCGTGGTTCTCGCTCGGACCGAAAAATGCCGTCTACCCGGCCTTTCTGAACCGGCACGGAAGCGATTACGTTACCTCGGGCCGGATCACGGCGCTCGCGATCGCTCCGAACTGCACCACTAATACTTGCACGCTCTGGGTTGCCGCGGCGGGCGGCGGTGTGTGGCGCACGGACAAGGCCCTATCCGGGAGCGGGAACTGGGTCAACGTCTCTGACGGTCAGTTCGCGTCGGGCGCAATTGGCGCTCTGACGTATGACGCGGCGCACAACACCCTCTACGCGGGCACTGGCGAGGACGCCGCTGCCGGCGATGCAGAGGCGGGCGTCGGTGCTTACAAGTCCACGGACGGCGGCAAAACGTGGACAGCTCTCGGCGGCAACGCGAACTTCAACTTGCGCGCGATCCGTCAGATCGCGATCGACCAGAACGATGCGTCCGGCAACACGATCTACGTGGCCGATGGCCGCGGCGTGCACGGTATCTCCTCGACGACGGCTGGCGGCGTGTCCACGATCCCCGGCGGACCGGGCGTGGGCGTCTGGAAGTCGACCGACGGCGGCGCGACCTTCACGTTGCTTCAGCCGCTTCCCGTTTCGATTGGCACACAGTCTGGTCAGTCGTTCCCGTCGAGCTTCGGCTCGACGCGCGGCGCAACGGATGTCGCAGTTGATCTGACGCATCCGGGCGTGATCTACGCGACCGTCTACCAGAAGGGCGTCTGGCGTTCGATCGACAACGGTGTGACCTGGACGAACATACACGCGGGCACTAACACGAGCGCCGACCGGAGCGAGTTCGCGCTCGCGACGACGCCCGACGGTCACACCCGCATGTACCAGACCGAGGGCGACAGCGGCAAGCCCTTCAGCCGCTTGTTCGTCGCGAACGCGGTCGAAGCGGGAGATCCGGCTTTCACCAGTAACACGAGCGCGGACCCGGCTGACCCGGGCTATGCCACTTACAACTTCTGCACCGGGCAATGCTGGTACGACCAAGGCGTCTACAGCCCCGCTGAAGATCCGAACATCGTTTACATATTCGGATCGTACGTTTACGCCGAGGCGGGACACATTTCGAATGCACGAGGTCTCCTGCTCTCGCGGGACGGCGGTAATACGTTTACGGATCTGACAGAGGACGCAACCTCGCCAACGGCCCCAAACGGTCTGCACCCCGACCAGCATGCGCTCGTCACGGTTCCCGGCAAGCCGCTGCAATTCTTTGAGGGCTCCGACGGTGGTCTCGTGCGCTCCGATGGCACCTTGGTCGATACATCGGCCCGGTGTGACAGCCGCAGGCTCGACGCAACCTCCCTCGCCCGCTGCCAGCAGCTGCTGTCCGCGGTTCCGGGCACGCTGACTAGCCTTAATAATGGCCTACAGACTTTGCAGTTCCAGAGCTTGTCGGTGAACCCGGCTAACTCGAAGAACGTCCAGGGCGGCACGCAGGACAACGGCACGTTTGAGACGACAGGCTCAAGCATCACATGGCCCCAGACGATCTTCGGCGACGGCGGCCTCTCAGGCTTCGATGCGGCGAACCCGCACTTCCGCTTCCACACCTACTACGCGCAGCAGGTTGACGTCAACTTTAACGACGGCGCTCCGCCCAATTGGGACTGGATCTCCGATCCCCTGTTCGCGGAATCGGCGCTCTTCTACTTCCCGATTATCACCGATCCGGCGGTGAGTGGGACGATGTACTCGGGCTTGAACCATGTCTGGCGCACAAAGACCAATGGAGTCGGCCCTGGCGACCTTGCGACGTTCGAGTCGCACTGCAACGAGTTCACAGGCGATTTCGCCGTGCAGTGCGGTGACTGGGTGCCGATCGATGGGCTCTCGCTGACGACATCCTCGCGTGGGACGCGTGCCGGCGGCCAAATCACTTGGGTTAGCCGCACGACGAGCGATAGCTCGACGTTGTGGGCAGCGACGCCAGCCGGTCGGCTCTTCATCTCGAAGAACGCGGATGCGGAGCCCGCGAGCGCCGTAACGTTCACGAGGCTTGACACGCTGGCGGCGAATTCGCCGAATCGTTCGATCAGCAGCATCTCGGTCGATCCCGCTAACCCGAACCACGCGTATGTGTCGTACCTAAGCTACAACGAGCTCATCGTGACCGCCGGCCAGACGGCGCAGCCCGGCCATGTGTTCTCGGTGACATACGACCCGAACACGAATACGGCGACTTGGGTGAACCTTGAGGGCGCGGGCACGCCAATCGGCAACCAGCCGGTCAACGGTGTGGCTTTGGACCCAGTCAGAGGTGACCTCTACGCCGCGACCGACTTCGGCGTGGTCAAGCTCGCGGGCGCGAACCCGGCCAACGCCTGGACAATGGCGGCACCCGGTCTGCCGGTCGTCACCACTTCGGGCCTGACCATCAACTCGGGCGCACGCCAGCTACTTGCCGCCACCCACGGGCGTGGAGCATATCAGCTGACGCTCCCGTAAGTGTAGTTTTGCGCAGGGCGGGATAGGTGAAAACCTGTCCCGCCCTGTTTTTTGATCAGGTAATGCTCCCTTCTCTCAAGTACCTGATTCCCGTTTGGTTCGCCTTGGTTCTGGTCGGCACCGCATTCGTCAACGCCGCCCCGCAGGGTTTCCTTGAAGGACAGTTGAAGATTGTTTCTCGCACGCCGGTGGAACTCGACGGTGAAAACACGGCGAGAGAGACCTCGGCCGCGACATCGGAAACTTACGCTAGCTATCCGCTAATCGTTTTGAGCCGAGGCGAAAGAAAACAAATTGCGCGAGTTACTGCGGACGCAGCCGGAAATTATCGGGTTGCACTTCCGCCGGGCAATTACATTCTCGATGTGGAAGGACGCGTGCCCAAGCGCCTGCGCGTGAAAACGCAGCCGTTCACGGTAGAGCTCAATGAAACAGCCCATGTTGACATGACGATCGTCACGGAGTTCGCCGCGGAGGTCAGCACGCCGCAAGATTAGTTTAGCCTCCTGACGCCTCAAACAGACTCGAGGTGACGCCGGCGACAGGCCTGCCGCTGGCACTGAAACGCAATAAACTTGCGCGCTCTGACAAAAAGAGCAGGCGCTTGCGCATACAGAGATGCTGCTCGGTCTCGAATCCTTATCCCCCCTGCCGCAGCTTGAGCAAAAGAGTTCGGGCCTTGTCGAGCAGCAGCCCCTGTAATCATCCCGGCAGCCAGTAAGCGCTGCGTCTGGTAAACTAGCAGACAGTTGCGCCGTCGCCCTAGACTCGCGTCGCGTTAGCGACGGAAGAAGCTCTCGCAATATGGTGTTCCGTTGCGCTTACGCGCACGAGTTCCTGTGCCGGTCGTGAATTGACGGAAGAGCGTGTCGCAATCATATTGGGGCACAACTTGGAGCGTGGGCGTGTCGCCTGCTTTGCGAGACAAGCGATGCAGTCGTCTCGATACGCCAAACGGGCCTGAAATGGATAAAATCCGCAACATCGCCATCATTGCGCACGTCGATCACGGCAAGACCACGCTGGTCGATCAACTGCTGCGGCAATCGGGCACCTTCCGTTCCAACCAGAAGATCGAGGAGCGGATGATGAACTCGATGGATCTCGAACACGAAGAAAGGAATCACAATCCGCGCGAAGCACGCCGTCGGCGTCGAACGGGCGACTCTTACTTTTTGCTGCGCCGCTTTTGCCCCTGCTCGAGCTGCGTGACCAACGCGACATCGATTACGCGGAACCCTTCTCCGTTCTCGATCCAAACGTGCATGGTTTTGCCTTTCGGCGAGATATGCGCGAAGTCAGGATGCGGAACGCGCATGGATGGCCGGTCGGGCATGTGAATCACAAACGGCACAAAAGGCGCAGCGTTCAGCATCTCTCTCAGAGCTTCCGCAGTCATGCTTTTAGGATAAGCGCGCGCCTCTCCCAGTCAATCCACGAGGGGCCAGCCGTCGCGGAGCTGCAGCTCTGGCTGTTAAAAGGAAGCGGTTTCTCCGAGGGTGGCATGGAGCAACTGCGGAGGGATTCCCAAAGCGTGTCGATTGACGCCGCCCGCGCTTGCGGCCATATTCCGCGCTCCCAAGTAGCGTAAGCGTCTCGCTTGCGTTCTGCGACAACGGCGCCAGCCGGAGCCTTACGCTAAACTCGAGGAATTCGACTCATGGATAAGATCCGTAACATCGCCATTATCGCGCACGTTGACCACGGGAAGACCACGCTGGTCGATCAACTGCTGCGGCAATCCGGCACTTTTCGCTCCAATCAGAAAGTGGAGGAGCGGATGATGGATTCAATGGATCTCGAGCGCGAGAAGGGGATCACCATTCGGGCGAAGAACGCGGCCTTTCAGTGGAACGGCTATCGCATTAACATTGTCGATACGCCCGGGCATGCGGACTTCGGTGGCGAGGTCGAGCGGATCATGAAAATGGTGGACGGCGTTTTGCTCGTCGTCGATGCGCATGATGGCCCGCAGGCGCAGACCCGCTTCGTCTTGCGAAAGGCGCTCGAGAACAAAGCCAAGCCGATTGTCGTGATCAACAAGGTCGATCGCGAAAACGCCAGACCGCACAAGGTGCTCGACATGGTCTTTGATCTCTTCGTCGAACTGAAGGCGAACGACGAGCAACTCGATTTTCCGATCATTTACGCGAGTGCAAAAGATGGATTTGCGATGCGGGAACTGCACGAAAACAGCGAGGACATGACGCCGTTGTTCGAAGCGATCGTGAAGCACGTGCCGGCACCGACCGTTTCGACAGAACCCTACTTTCAGATGCTGGTTTCGAATCTTGACTACAGCGATTACCTCGGGCGAATTGCCCTCGGCCGGATCGTAAGCGGTCGCGTTGGGGTGGGGGATTCGATCGTCTGCGTTCACCGTGATGGCCGCCGGGAACGCGCGAACGTGACCGGGCTTTACACTTTCTCCGGCATGGGGCAGGTGGAAGTGAAGCACGCGAGCGCGGGCGAAATCATCGGACTGACTGCGTTCGAAGAAGTCTTTATCGGCGAAACGCTCACGGATCGCGAAGAGCGGACACCGCTGCAGTTCGTCGATATCGATCCACCCACGATCCGGATGCGCATTCTGGTGAACGACTCACCGTTTGCCGGCCGCGAAGGAAAATTTGTGACCGCGCGGCACGTGCGCGAGCGCCTGATCCGGGAGACCCGCGGCAACGTATCCCTTCAGGTAAAGGATACGGAAGCTGCTGGCGCTTTCGAGATCAATGCGCGCGGCGAAATGCAGATCGCCATCCTCGTGGAGCAGATGCGCCGCGAAGGCTACGAGGTCATGGTCTCGCGACCGGAAGTGATTTTTCAGCGCGATGAGAACGGCGCCTTGCTCGAGCCTCTCGAAAGTCTTTACGTGGAGGTTCCGAACGAAAATCTCGGTGACGTGCTCCAGTCTCTCGCCGCACGCAAGGGCGAGATTGTCTCGATGGACCACCACCCCACGCGAGTCTCGGTGGAAGCGATCGTGCCGACGCGCGGGCTGATCGGATTTGAAAGTGATCTCGTGAATCTGACGCGCGGGGAAGGCATCATGAGCCATTTGTTTCGCGAATACGCCGCCTTCAAAGGCGAGATGGAGGGGCGCAATCGCGGCGTCATGATTTCGATGGAGCCGGGGACCAGCACCGCCTACGCGCTCAACAATATACAGGCGCGCGGAAAGTTATTTGTCGGACCGCAGGAGGAAATTTACGCCGGCATGGTCGTGGGAGAGAATGCACGACCGGAAGATTTGCCGGTCAATCCCTGCAAGGCGAAGCATCTGACGAATATGCGGAGCCAGGGCGACGGAAAAGGCATTCAACTGGAAGCGCCGCTGAAGATGAGCCTGGAACGGGCGATCGAATACATCGGCGCGGACGAATACGTCGAGGTCACGCCGAAATCGCTGCGGTTGCGCAAGCGGATTCTCGAAGCGACCGCACGGAAACGCGCCGTAAACGCCTCCGCCGCGGGTTAGGGCGGTACTCTGTGCCCCGAACGCTTTCGCGGTCGAAGCTGGCACGCGACCGGCGGAGGCCAGGGTTTCGTATCGCGCGGCGCTTGGCTCGAGGTCTCCGCAACGGGATATCTCGGCTGCGCTCGACATGACCCTGTCGAATGCGTCCCCCGTCCTCAAAGCAGATTGCCGATCTCCGGCGCGTTCGACATAATCATATGGATGAAACTTGCAGAAACACCTGAGGAACAGCGGGCCTGGATGGCGCAATGGCGCGCCGCGGAAAAGGCGCTGCTGAGGGTGAAACGGCAGGAGCTGCGCGCGTTGACTGAAGGAGAAGCCCTCACGGCAACGGACGAGCTGCTCGGCTCGATTCGATTCCCGCTTCCGCCGGAGCTCGAGCGGAAAACCTCCGGTCTTGTTGAGCAGCAGCGCTGGTTCAGCAGGGCGCAATGACCCCACAGGTCGCAGCAGGTGTAGAGCTGCAGCAGTTCTTCCTGGTACGCGACTGGAGGTTCTGTATCATCGGCGGACTTGCGGTCCAACGCTGGAGCGAACCAAGGCAGACTCGTGACGCTGATGCGACCTTGCTTACTGGATTTGGCTCAGAGGAGCCGTTTGTTGACGAACTGCTGCTGATTTTCGAATCGCGAAGCTGATCATCCGCGAGCTCACACCACTGGCGGAGCTGAAGGAGCAGCCGGAGATCGTCGATCAATTACGCAAGCTGATCGAAAAGCATCTGTAGCCGCACACGTCATCCCGAGCCCCGGAAGCGCTCGGGGCTCCGGGTGACGGCTACGCTTGACAAACTCGCGGTTCCGCGGTTTAATTTCCGCTGTTAGTCCGCCTCCTCGCTAACTTTCTCTTCGAGGCGCGCCCGTTCCGAATCAACGGAGTTCTGGCCAGGCGACTTTCACAGTTAATTACGCCGCACACGTATGGCGGGACACAGCAAGTGGTCCAAGGTGAAGCGCTTCAAGGGCGCAATCGATCAGAAGCGGGGCGCGCTTTTCAGCAAACTCGCGAAAGAGATCAGTATTGCCGCGAAAACCGGCGGTGGCGACCCGCATGGCAATCCACGATTGCGGAGTGCGATTCAAACGGCGCGCGCGCAGAGCATGCCTAACGATAATATCGAGCGCGCGATCAAGCGCGGTACTGGCGAGGACGCGGAAGCGGCCCATTTCGACGAAGTCGTTTACGAAGGCTACGCGCCCGGCGGAGTGGCGGTGATCGTCGAAGCCGCGACCGACAACAAGAACCGCACGGCTGCCGATATTCGCCGGATTTTCACAAAAAATAACGGCAATCTCGCGACCAGCGGCAGCGTTTCTTACATGTTCCACAAAAAAGGACAGATCACGGTCCGGCGTGGTGCGATTAAAGAGGAGAAGATCTTCGAGCTCGCGCTGGAGGCTGGGGCGGAGGAGTTGACAAGCGACGAGGAGGCGTATGTTATTATCACTTCCCACGATCAGCTCTACGCTGTAGCTGAGGCGCTCAAACACGCGGGCGTCACCACCGATGGGCAAAAGTTTACTTTCATCCCCGATACGACAGTTGCGGTCAACGATGAGACCGTCGCGCACCAGATTTTGCGCTTGTGCGACAGCCTCGAAGACGACGATGACGTGCAGAACGTCTATTCGAATTTAGATATTTCCGACGAGGTCCTGGCGAAATTGCCAGCCTAAAGATTTCACTCCCGCAAAGGTGCGGACTTTGCTGCCACGGCAGCGCCACGTCTCCTGATTATGAGCGAAGAAACTGAGAACCAGCCACCGGCGGATGCCGCCACCACCGAGCACAAACGCAGACCACGCCGCAGATTTCCGCGGCGTCACGGTTCGCAGCCGGAACGACGCGAAGGTGGAGACTTTGGCGCGCAGAACCGGGGAGAACCTGAACCGAAGGATCGGGGTGAATTCGGCGGCGAACAGGATCCCCGGAACGGAGATCAGGCCGGAGGCCGCGAGGAACGTGGCGCGAGCGATCCGGGAGGATCGCGCGCCGACGCTTCGCTTCAAAACGGCGAGCAGATGGATCGCGAGCCCGAGCTGGGCGATGGCGTGATCGAGATCTCCGGCAAAGGATTTGGCTTCCTACGCGAGGGCAAACGCAATTTTGTGCAGACGCCACAGGACATCTTCGTGACCCCGGAAATCGTCCGGCGTTTTGCGCTGCGCGACGGGATGTGGATTCATGGCGAAACCCGACGCGGCAATCGCGGTCCGCAGTTGATGCGATTGCTGAAAATTAACGACGACGAGCCACCGAAGTATCAAGGACTGCGTCCGTTTGAAGAGCTCACCACGATTAACCCGAATCGCCGGATTACACTGGAGACGGTGCCCGACCGCTACACGACCCGGATCATGGATTTGATGACGCCGCTTGGGATGGGTCAGCGCGGTTTGATTGTCGCCCCTCCGCGGACTGGCAAGACCACGCTCCTGCATCACATTGCCGACGCGGTCACGAAAAACCACCCGGAAATGAAACTGATCATTCTCCTGGTGGACGAACGTCCCGAGGAGGTGACGGATTTCCGCCGTTCGTGCCCCGGCGCGGAAATCATGGCGAGCTCAAATGACAGCGACATCAAGAGCCACACCCGGATCGCGCAACTCGCGATCGAGCGCGCGAAGCGCCTTGTCGAGGCGGGCAAAGACGTTTTTATCCTGCTGGACTCAATCACACGCACCGCTCGGGCCTTCAATAATGCGATGGGCGGCGGCGGTCGCACCATGAGCGGCGGTATTGATGCCCGGGCCATGGAAACGCCGCGCAAACTTTTCGCTGCCGCGCGCAATACGGAAGAAGCCGGTTCGCTCACAATTGTCGCGACGGCACTCATCGAAACCGGCAGCCGCATGGACGAGCTGATCTTCCAGGAGTTCAAGGGCACTGGTAACATGGAGCTTGTGCTCGATCGAAAGATTAGCGATCTGCGCATCTATCCGGCGGTCGATATTTTCCTCTCCGGCACGCGCCGCGAAGAGCTGCTCTTGCAGCCATGGGAACTCGAGAAAATTAACCTAATCCGGCGTGGACTGGCCGGGCACAAACCGGATGAAGCGATTCAGCGTCTCCTCATGTTCGTAAAGAAATTCCCGACGAACGCGCAGATGCTAAAAGAAATCCCGGGCTAAAGCATTTTCGAATTGCGATTGGCGATTGCCGACTGCGCAGAACCAGCTCTCGGCCCGCATGAAATCGAAAATCGAAGATCGAAAATCGGAAATTCTGGACTGGGAGGTCCTCCCTCCGGAAGAGAAGCGGAAACGCGCTGAGCTCGAGTCGTTATTCAGGTGGCTCGCGCTTTTCATGGACAATCTGCTTCGGGTCCCCGGCACCAAATTTCGGTTCGGACTCGATCCATTGCTCGGCCTTTTGCCCGGCCTTGGTGACACCGGCTCCGCATTCATCTCCGCCTACGCGCTGGTTCAAGCGGCGCGACGCGGAATTCCGAAGATTCTGCTCGCGCGCATGTCAGTGAACATTTTGCTCAACGAGCTCATCGGGATCGTTCCCGTGATCGGCGACGCATTTTCCTTTTGGTTCAAATCGAACGCCAGGAATTACCGCTTACTACAGGAACACACCGCTTCCCCGCGTCCAGCACGTGCGAGCGACTGGCTCTTCGTGGTTGGCGTCCTCGTATTGCTCGCCGTGATTGTCGCCGCAGGTCTATTCGTGAGCGTGTTCGTCTTGCGTCAGCTGTGGCAGCTCGTGACTGGTCGTTAGTGTCGTGATGACCTGTCATCCTAAGTGAAGCGCAGCGGAGTCGAAGGATCCCGTGGCGTTACCGTCGCTTCGACCGCCCCATTGAACAGCCACTCGCGCCTACTCTACGGCCTCGACCCCGAAAGCGTTCGGAGGCTAAATGGCGAGCGTGTCCTCGCAAATGCGTGCTCCGGCCCTGATGACTGCGATACGAGCAAGGGTACACCGGACTAGCTGCCAAGCGACGCGCCGAAATGCGGCGCGGAGATTTCGCGGATGGCTTTGCGACATTCCGCGAGACGAAATCCAAGCTCCTCGCGAGTTTCGTAGCCCAACCGAAGTGCCAGCCGGCGCTGTTCATTTGGATCCTCAGGAAGAATGGACACGCTCTTGTAATCGATGCGGCGAAGCACTGACTCGCACCGGCGCAAGAAGAGATAGCTTTCGGCGAGTCGCTCCGCGTCCGGACCGGAAAGCACGTTCGCTTTCGCGAGGTCAGCGATGGCTCCAACCGTTCGCGGATTCGCGATCTCGGCGCGGATTTGCAATGCCTGCACGAGAAACTCCGCCTCGATCATCCCGCCTGCTCCGGTTTTGAAATCGAGAAACTCGATGCCGCTTCCGCGCTTCCGACGCACACGCGAGATCATGGCGCCGATTTGAGCGCAGAGATCATCGCGCTTACCTGCAACAGGCAAGACAGACCAGGCCAACTCACCAAAGCGGGTTTGCAGTGGCCCCGAGATTGACCGTGCCCGCGTGAGCGCTTGGATTTCCCAAAGCTGCGCACGGCCAGCGTAGTAACCTTCGAAGGTTTCGAGCGGCGCGATCAGTGGACCTTTCTCACCATCAGGCCGCAGGCGTGCATCCAGGCTGCCGAGCGATCCTTCTGAACTGGCCTGCGCCATTGCGCTGATTAAATTCTGCGCCGCGCGCACGTTTTCCCCGATGAAAAGAACATCGAGATCAGCGCCGTAGCTGATCTCCCGACCGCCGAATTTTCCGAGTGCGATAATCGTGATCTCGTCTTCCGTGCCGAGCATCCGGTTGGCAAAGATCAGGCAGGCCTCCGCCAGCGCGGAGAGCTCACTCACGACGGATTCGATATCGCCAAGGCCGAGGACGTCCCGCAACAGAATCCTCAGCAGGTGTTTTTGCCGATACGCTCGCACCTCGTCGAGATCACTCGGGCCGGCGCTTCGCGTCTCCAGGCGACGCAAGTGTTCTGCGGTCGAAAGAGCGCCGTTGAGCACGTCGCCTCGCGTCATTTCCTCCAGCAACTGTGGACGCCGAATCAAGACGTCGCCGGCGATTCGGCTCGCATCGAACGTTCTCACGATCAGCTCGAGCAAGCGCGGGTTCGCGACCAGCAATTCGTAAAGCAGACTGCGCAATCCGTAGGCACCGACGAAGCGCACGAACTGGTTCAGCGTCGCGTCTGGATCAGCGACCCGGCCCAGCCATTCGAGGAGAAGCGGACGCAGCTTTCGGAACACCTGCCGCGTGCGCGGGGCGACATGGAAGCTCCCAGCGCCCTGTGCAAGTTCAGCCAGCCCTTTCTCGGCGGCTTTCTGATCGCGAAAAATCGAGAGATCGATCGTGGGGGCGACGGCGGCGTCTCCCGGTTCTGATATCACCCGATGGAAAATGAGACGCACCTTTCGCATGTGCTGCCGCAGAGTCTGAGAGAACTCCCCGGCTCCGCAAAAACCCAGGCTCCGAGCCAGTCGATCGAGCGCCTGGGCGTCGAAAGGAATCGTATGCGTCTGCTGCTCGGCTTCGATTTGCAGACGGTGTTCGACGCCCCGCAGAAAGCGATACGCGGTTTCGAGCGCCTGGGCTTCGAGCCGCGGAAGCAGGTCGAGCCCGGCGAGTTGAGAAAGAACTTTCAACGTGCTCGTCTCTTGCAGGAATGCGTGGCGCGCGCCGTGTATCAGTTGCAAAGCCTGGACCACGAACTCGATCTCGCGAATGCCGCCAGTGCCGAGTTTGACGTCCCGTTCGAGATCTTTCCGGCCGACGATATCCCGCTCGATTCGGCGCTTGATCGCCGCGATTTCATCGAGCAAATCCGGAGTCGGACTCTTCGGGTAAATGAAAGACTGATGCTGGCGGATGAATTCGTAGGCGAGTTCCTGGCTGCCGCAGACACCGCGGGCTTTGATGAGCGCGAGTCGCTCCCAGGTTTCCCCGAAACCTGCGTAATAATTTTCCGTGCTCTCGAGCGAACGGGCGAGCGGCCCCGCGCCGCCCTCAGGGCGGAGGCGCAAATCGATCCGGAACAGCGCACCAGCCGCATCGCTGGCCGCGAAAGTCTCGACGATTTTAGCGCCGAGGCGGTTGAACCACTCGTGATAGGTGACGTTTTGGGAAATCTGACCTTCTTCGCCGTAAACGAACATGACATCGATGTCGGAACTGTGGTTCAATTCGCGACCGCCTAATTTTCCCAGGCCGAGAACCGCGAAATCAGTTTTGGGGGAGCCGCGTCGCGCGCGCAGCTCGGCGTCCCAGTGTTTCCACACCTCGCTCAGGCAAATTTCTGCGAGCTGCGAGAGCTCGGCGGTGGTTTCTTCCAGCGACGCCACCTGCGCGATCTCACGCAGCGCAATGCGCAACATCTCGCGGCCTTTCCAAATGCGGAGCTGACGGAAATTTTGCGCGCCAACGGCGGGACCGGCAAAGGCGCGCAGATCGTTCCACATCCGGCCCCGGCCGCGCGGGACACCGCAGATTTGCGGATCGCTCAGCCACACGAGCATCGCCGGATGCTGGATCACCCGCGCCGCTCCGACGCTGGAAATGGAAAGAAGATGAAGCAGGGCTTCGGTGCCGAGCGGGAATTGCTCTACGAGTTCTGTCAGCGCCGGCGCCTCCGCGGGCCAGGTTTCGGCCAACCGCGTCAGTGTGCGATCGGCACGCGCAGGTGAAAGCGCCCTTGATGCCTGCTGTTCGATCCAGGTGCGTTTGACGCGCATGGGCCTCCGGCAATATTGTCAGCGGCGGCGGTCTCCGCCTAACAAACTATCGACGCCACGAAGTTACAACGTCTGCTGCGCGAGCTTTTCCTGAGCACGCGCGAGTGTTCGCCGCTCGTGGCACGTGAGACTTTGCATCCCTTCACGCGAAATTTTTTCCAGCAGCGGATCAACTTCCTCCGCAATGAACTGCTCCGCGGTCATGTGGCTGAGACGCTGCGCATGCGCCTGACGCTGACGCAGGGTGCGCTGCAGGAGGGAGGGGCGGCCGAACCCGAGAAGGTGAGCGTAGATCCATCCGGCAGCGCAGCCACCGAGAAGCGCACTGTGAGTGACGGTGCGCGAGCGGTCAAAAATGACAAGGAGAGAAGCGATCACGATCGAACCATGCGCGATGTGCTTCGCCTTCAGCTTGATCGGCAATATGCAGAACCTGAACGAGGTGAGTTCTAACTCAGGCAGAATCGTGGCGTAAGCGACGACCACCGCGGCAACGCCGCCTGAGGCCGCAAAAAGCACGGACATATGAGGCATGAGGAAGAGGTGACCGAGCTCGCCGGCGAAAGCGCCGGTCAGGTAAAGAAAAGCGAAATGCAGTTCGCCCACAATCGTTTCCAGATCGCGGCCGAGCAGGTAGAGGACAATCATGTTACCGAATAGATGCCACGGTCCGGCATGCAGGAACGTGGCAGTGACAAATTGCCAGGCATAAGCGCTCCGCAACCCATCGTCACTCACCCCGAGATAGCTCCGAACGCAGCCGGGGTGGTAGGCGTCCAGGAAAAGCTGCGCAATGAAGACCGCAAGGTTGACGCTGATCAGCGTCAGCAGAACCACAGGCTGCCGCTCAGTCCAGCGTCGGGTGAGTGACGAGGACTTTCGGCCGGACAGGCGCATGATTCGAGAGTATCGCAACGCGTTTTTCTTGTCATTCGAATTTCGGTTTTTCGGCGAAGCCGAACCGCCTGAGTGCGCCGAATCTCAGCCCGTCAGAACTCGGAGTGCGCGCCCGCGGACCGAAAACTCGATCGGACAGTTCCCCATCAATTCGCCGTCCAATTCCACCGGCACCTCGGCCTCGCTGCTCACGCGCAACGCTTTCGTCTGGAAGTATTCCACTTCCGGCGAGGTGATTTCGAAGTTGAAAATGACATCCTGGAGATAGCGGATGATTTCGAGATAGTTCAGCCTTTTGAATACCAGCACATCAAGGAAGCCGTCGTCGATCAGCGCTTTTTTGAAAAATGGGAACGGTCCTCCGTAAAAGCGGCCATTTCCGACCAGCACGAACGAGCCCTCTTCGGTCACGGCGTTCTCGGATTCGATTCGCAACCGGGGTGGGGTGCGCGCGGCGATTTGCGCGGCTGAAATCACGTAGCTAAGCGGGCCGAAATTGCGCTTGAAATTTCCGCTCGTTTCTTTCACGACCTGCGCATCCAAACCAACCCCAGCGAGCTGGATGAAGTGCTTGGCATTTGCGCTCGGCAAGTCCAGGCGCCTGGTCTTCCCGCTTTCGACAATTTGCCAGCAACGGTCGAGATCGTTCGTCGGCAGGCCGAGCTCGGACGCGAAAACATTCATCGTGCCGAGAGGTAAAAGGCCGAGCGCGACTTCACTGCCGGCAATGCCATTGACCACTTCGTTGATGGTTCCATCTCCGCCCGCGGCGACGATTCGGGCATAGCCTTCCTTCGCGGCGCGGCGCGCCAGAGTCTCCGCGTCACCGCAACCGGAAGTCGTGCAGAGCACAGCGGTGTGCGTGAGCTTTTCGATCCGTGCCCGGAGACGTTCCGCCCGCTGGCTGCGCGCCGCCGGGTTCAGAATCACGATCGTGTCATTCATGACACAAGCGCACGGGAAGGGCTTTCATCTTTCTTTCGAATTTCGGCAGGGTAACGTTCACGCGTGTTGAAGCTCGGGCGCATCGCGCTGTTCGCCATCGCGGTCGTGGTCGCGATCGCCGCGATCTTGCTTCTGGGGGTGAATCTCTATGTGCAATCGCAGGGGACACAAGCAAGGATCCAGCAGGAACTCAGCCAGCGTCTCGACACAACTCTGCGAATCGGGCGGATCAGCGTTACGCCTTGGTTTGGCCTCAAGCTCAGCGGCATTACCATCCCGCAGGCCGAAGGATCGGGCACCGGCAATTTCCTCGAAGCCAAAACTTTTCGTCTCCGCATCCGGTTTAGTTCGCTCTTTTCCGAACGGCTCGTGATCAAAGAGGTTTCGTTGGTCGAACCGGTTGTCGTCTGGCCGCAGAATGCCGACGGCAAATGGCGTTTACCCGGTGAGTCAAGACCGCCGGCGCCATCGTCCTCGCCAGGACCGCGTCTCGATTCGCCTATCGCGCAAGGCTCTGCTGGTGCTGCGACTTCCGCCAACAGCGCCGCCGCGAGCTTCGCCCCCCCGCCATCACCTCCAGACCTCGCGACGGAGCCGGAGGACACAAAAAGCGGACGGTTCACGCCGGAGATACGCCGCGTGCAACTGATCGGAGGCCAGTTTCAATTCCTCGACGCAAAAGGAAAACTCGTTGCCCGCTTCGATGGCGTGCAGTTTCGATCGAATTTTCGCAATGCTGCCGAGTTGCGCGGCAACGCCAGCATCGCGAAAACATCTTTGCGCGACCGGTTCTTTCTCGAGGAGCTGCGATCGCCGCTGGTTTACGACGCGACCGCGCTCGAGTTCTCGCAAATCTCGGCGCATTCCGCCGGGGGGGAAATCACCGGCCGCTTCCTTATGCAGCCGCAGGCACAAGATTCGCCCTTCCAAACGACCGTCGCTTTCCACGATTTGCAGGCTGATCGCCTCGTCGCGCAAGCTGGAGGTCCGGCGGGGATGATCACCGGTCGCATCGAGGGGCGGCTGGATGCGAATGGGAAAACTTCCGATCCAAACGCGCTCGCGGGCACGGGCGAAATCATCCTGCGCAATGGCGTCGTGCAGCAATACAGCCTCCTGGTTGCTCTATCGCAACTCTTGCAGATCGACGAACTGCGTCAGCTACAGCTTGACCAGGCTTACGTGAAGTTTCACATCGACCCAGGCGTGGTCAAAGTTGACGAAGTACTGCTGCAATCGCCGAACCTGAAAATGACGGCGAGCGGCACGATCAGCTTTGAGGGAAAACTCCGGCTCGATTCGCAGCTTGCGATCAGCGAGAAAATTCGGAGTCGTTTGTTCCGGACGATCCGCGAAAATTTTCAGCCCACCGACGATCCTGCCTTTGCCGCGGTGCAGTTCGACATCACCGGCACCGTCGATCGGCCGAAGACCAACCTCATGGATCGACTCGTGGGCCAGGATTTGAAAGAACTCGGACGGGCGCTCAGTGGAATGTTCGGTGGAGGCGACACCAATCGGCCGAAGAAAAAGAAAAAACGAGATCGCAGCAGTGACCCTGCGCAAGCCGATGCTGCGGATCTTTCACCGACGCCGAGCAGCCCACCGTTGCCTACACCTGCTTCACCTTCCCCTACACTGCCAGAGACCACCCCGTCACCATGAGAGTGATCGCCGGGGTCGCCGGCGGATTGCGCCTCGAGGTTCCAAAGACGGATCTGCGACCCACCATGGACCGCGTGAAAGCAGCGATCTTCTCGAGTTTGAACGAGAAGATCGTCGGCGCGCAGGTGCTGGATCTTTTCGCCGGGACCGGCGCGCTCGGGATCGAAGCGTTAAGTCGCGGCGCGGCCTCCGCGCTCTTTGTCGAGAGCGACAGAGCCGCAGTCCGTGCCATCGAACGCAACTTTATTCGCACGGAACTGCGCGGGCGGGTGAGCCCGCAGGACGTGTTCCGATTTCTCAAGAATGCCCGTCGCGATCAGCGTTTTGACTTGATCTTTGCCGATCCGCCCTACGACGCGACTCCGGCCGGAGAACGATACACGGATTTGTTGCTCGGCAGCCCGGAGCTTGTCGCCGTGATAGAGCCAGACGGCATTTTCGTGCTCGAAAAGCGGCCGGAGGAGCAACTGCCGGCCGCGCCGCTTTGGGCGATCACGCGGGCGAGGAAGTACGGCGCTACCGAAGTCTTGTTTCTCGGCCCTTCGGGAGCTGTGGCGCGCTCAGCAACTGAGGAATGATTCGTTTCCTCTACAATCTGCTTTTCCCGATCGTATTGCTCTGCTTTTTGCCGGGTTACGTCGCGAAAATGATCCGGCGCGGGAATTACCAGCATAAATTTGGGCAACGCTTCGGGAGATACGATGCGGAAGTCGTTGCCAGGCTGGCAGGTGCCCGCCGCACGTGGATTCACGCGGTCAGCGTGGGCGAAGTCGCGATTGCGCTCAAGCTGGCGACGAAACTGAAACGGATCGATCCGACGTTTGATTGCGTCCTTACGACAACAACGACGACCGGGTTTGCTTTCGCGCAAAGGGAGCCGCACGCCTGGATTGAGGTGATGTATAATCCGTTGGATTTCTGGCCCATTATGCGGCGAGCGTTCGACGTCATCCGCCCGGAGCGGCTCGTCCTGGTCGAAGCCGAAGTCTGGCCGAATCTTGTCGCCATCGCACGCGCCCGCCAGATCCCAACAGCGCTGGTCAATGCTCGCTTGTCACCACGTTCCGAGCGAAGATTCCGGCAGTTTCGTGCGTTCGTCGCGCCCACTTTCGGTAGTCTCGATCTCGTGTGCGTGCAGGAAGCAGAGGATGTCGATCGCTGGGCTGCGCTTGGCGTTCCGCGCGAGCGCATTCAGCAGGTGGGCAGTGTCAAATATGACCCGGCGGAGATTCAAGTAAATCCCGAGCTGCCGCTCGAGGTGTTGCATGCTTTTGGGATCGATCGTGATCGCCCGATCCTCTTCGGCGGAAGCACCCACGCCGGGGAAGAAGAGATTCTGGCGCAAATCTTTCAGCGCCTGCGGTCGGAATTTCCTGAGTTCACCCTCATCGTGGCGCCGCGCCACGTAGAGCGCGCGCCGGAGATCCGGGCGCGGCTGGAGAAGATGTCGTTGCGAGTGAGGTTGCGCAGCGAAGTCAGTCAAAGCGGGCGCATGCCCATGGATTGTTTCCTCCTCGATACCACGGGAGAGCTGCAGAACTGGTATGCCGTGGCCACGGTTGTCTTCATCGGAAAGAGTTTGACCGCGCGCGGCGGGCAAAACCCCGTCGAGCCGATTCTGGCCGGCAAACCGGTGATCTTCGGTCCGCACATGGAAAATTTTTCAGCACTCGCGCAAACGCTGATTGCAAAAGACGCTGCTTTCCAAGTTCACGATCGAGATTCACTGCAGGATCAGATCGCGCATCTTTTCCGCGATCGCGCCGCTGGCTTGCGCCTCGTGGCAAACGCGGAAGCAGTTGTTGCAGTGCACAGCGGCGCCACTGCCCGCACGGCATCGCTGATTGCAAATTTACGTTCGCACGCCGGGCTTGGCGATTGCACGGGTCCCTGCAAATAACTTGCGCCGGGCTGCGGGGTTTCTGATATTGGCGCGCTTCCGCGAGACCCTATCGTCCAGAGGCCTAGGACACCGCCCTTTCACGGCGGTAACACGGGTTCGAATCCCGTTAGGGTCGCTTTACCTTTTAACAGGTAAAGCCGGCAATTTTTGCCCTTAACTCGATTCGGCGTGACAAAAACGTGACAAATCTCCAGGATCGGCGACGTGAAAGCGAAACGCATTGATATCAAAGAGGGGAATGTCTCCGTCCCGATTTACAGGTTCTCTGATGGGCGATTTTGCGTCGATACGCTGTTAGGAAAAGCTCGTAAGCGAATCACCCGCGCTTCACTCGACGCAGCAAAGATCGAAGCGCGGAAGCTCATTGCGCAGATTGCGTCGGGCCGTGCGCATGAGGAGCGAATGACGCTTGCGGAGGTAGAGGATTACCGACTCGCGAAGAACAAGGTCGCGCCGTTCGGAATGTCGTTGCTCAGCGCGATCGAGGAATGGATCGCCGGACGCGGCAAGACTCCCCGCGTCATCTCGAAGACGGTTGCCGAAGTTGTCGAAGAGTTCCTCACGTCCAAGCGCGTGGAAGGCGTGAGCTTTTTCCACTTGGAAGATCGCAAATACCGGATGAACAAATTCGCCGCTGCATTCCCCGGCGGCATTGATCAAATCACCACGCATGAAATCGAGATTTGGTTGAACGGTCTCGGAATCAGCGGGCGCACGCGCAACAACTACCGCAATGCCGTCCTTCAGCTTTTCCGCTACGCGCGCGGCAAGCGCTACCTGCCGCGGAATGAGCCTACCGTGGTTGAAGATGTGGCTTCTGCAAGTCGCGCGGAGGGTGCGATTCAGATCTACACGCCTCAAGAGCTGCGCCTGCTCCTCTCACACGCTCCTGAGAAACTGCTGCCATTTTTTGCAATCGGGGCGTTCTCCGGCCTCCGCAGCCAAGAAATTATGCGGCTCGATTGGAGCGACATCCGATTCGAGCAAGGCTTCATCGAAGTCGCTGCGGCCAAAGCCAAGACAGCCTCGCGGCGGCTCGCGCCGCTGCTGCCTGCCCTCACTGCCTGGCTGTTGCCGATGCGCCAGAAGTCTGGCCATGTCGTTGGCTACACGCGCAATGACATGCTGTGCGAAGCCCGACAGCGATTCTGCAAAAGCGGCATCAAAGTGCGCGGCGAGGTGTTCCAGTTCACATGGAAGCCGAACGCGCTGCGGCACAGCTACGCGAGCTACAGACTCGCTGACATCAAAGACGCCGCGCGCGTCGCGCTGGAGATGGGTAACTCGCCGGCGATGCTCTTCCGCAACTACCGCGAGCTCGTCACCGAACAGCAAGCCGCCGAATGGTTCGGTGTGCTCCCGCAAAGTGAAAAGCGTGCAAACCGCCGGCCCGAAGAAACTGCAGCCCGAGCGGCTTAACTGCGCGGTTTGATCAGGAACTCCTCCATGAACGCGACGAGTTCCTGAAGTCGATACCGAACCAAATGCGAACTGACTTTGCGCGGGTGCAGATAACCGAGTCGCACCCATTCTTTGAACTGTGATTCACCGACAGAGAGAAACTTGCACGCGCCTTTCAGATCGAGATAGCCGCTGAAGTCATTGATCCGTGAAAGCTGTTTTTCCACAGCCTCACTGACCGCACGAATCAGCAGCTCGTCTGGAATTTCAACGCGCAACATATTCGCTATTCGGTCGGCACGGTGACCGTCCTGCGGATGCAATCTGTCATGCGGGCAGCGTGGTTCACTGCGGCTGTATGCCTGCGCTCATCTGGGCGCAGCTTATTGTTGATCGTTGAACGGTGAGGAGTTGCCTCAACCAAAACTTCCCCAAGAGGAAAAATCTCTCAGCCAAGCGCGGATCAAAAGCCTGCCTTGCCGCTATCACCCACCGAGGAGGCCGCTAAATGCGCTCAACAGGGGTGCGCTCAAAGGCGCTTCAACCGGTTTTGCCCACGGAAGGAATCGTGGGCTTAGGTAGAGAGACGCCCTACCCCTTAGCATTTCTAAGGGATTTTTGACTTGTCGCTGACTCGCTGCTGATCCGATTAGCGAACGATCGGACAACGTTGCGTCGGCAGCACGTCGACGCAGCGCTGTTTTCGCGTTCGCCGCCCGCAGTGTCCGAACCGGCGGGGAAGCGTCAAAGCTGCCCGTCGACTCAACTTTGGATGCGTTGAAGAACGCATGCGCGCATCGCGCGTCCGCCCATTCGCGCGACGTTCAGAGTGGCTGTCTAGACGGAGTCAAGGGCGGAGCAACGTCGGAACGACACCGTAGATGTGTTCCAATCGATCGCCGTGTTGTCGCGGGTCCGGCGCAACTAACAAAGATCCGCTAAGCGACATTCACTTGGCCCCCAGACGCGTGACCGCAGCCGCGCGTGAACGCCGCTGATCGGCTGCTGATCCGATCAGCGAACGATCGGACAACGTTGCGTGGACAGCACGTGCACGCCGCGCTGATCTCGCGTTCACCGTCGCGATGTCCAAACCGCCGACGAAGCGTCAAAGCTGCGCGTCGGCTCAACTGTGGACGCGTTGAAGAACACACGCCGCAGCGCGCATCGCGCATTCGCGCGACGTTTCAGAGTGGCTCTCAAGACTGAGTCGATGGCGCAGCCAAGGTCGGAACGACAGCGTATGTGGGGTCCATTCCATCGCGTTGTTGCCGCCGCTCCGCAGAGATCCGCTAAGCGACATTCGTGTGGCCGTCAGACGCGTGACCGCAGCCGCGCGTGAACGTCGCTGATCGGCTGCTGATCTGATCAGCGAACGATCCGGCATCGTTGCGGGTGCAGCACGTCGGCGCAGCGCTGGTCTTGCGTTCGGCGCCGCGGTGTCCGAACCGTCGACGTAGCGTCAAAGCTGGCTGACTCGACTTCGGATGCGCTGAAGAACGCATGCCGCAGCCCGCGCATTCGCGCGACGTTCAGAGTGGCTGTCTAGGCCGAGTCGAGCGCGGGGCATCAGAACGACAGCGTAGATGCGTTCCATTCCATACCGCCGGCATCGGCACGTGCGCAGCGTTGTTGCCGCTCGTTGGACTGCCGATCGTCGGTGCGTGCACAGCGCATCGCCGCACACGAACCTTGCATTCACTCGGGATCACCGCGGCGATGCCGTTAGGCCGAGGCTGCTCGCCAGAGCAGCGCGTTGAAAAGCTGGTGCATTGTCGGCAAAAAACCTGTCAGGGGCTTGACGCGTAACGCCTGTAAGATTATCTTACCAGCAGTAACAATGCACAATACGACCGCCGAAATTGAAGGAGCACTCCTCGAGTGCTTGAAAGCAGCCGCTGTTGATGAAGGTCCAGATCACATTCACGACGAGATGGACGTTCTCAAGACGTGGGATTTGGATTCGGAAGACGGGATCGACCTGGCGTTGGACCTGGGGCCGCGTCTCGGGATCGAAATTCCGCTAAAGGACAATCCGTTAATCGACGAGGATCCAAGGGGTCGGAAGCGCGCTCGCTCCTTCCGCGAGGTGGTCAATTATCTGGCGCGGCAGCGCAAATCGCAAGCGCCTGCGTCACGCGAATGAGTGCAAAACTAGCCGACGGTGTTCATAAGCGACTGCGGTTGGCGCGGGAACAAGCCGGACTCTCGCAGGGTCAAATTGCAAGGCTACTAGATTATCATCGGCCAACTATCTCTGAAATAGAAGCTGGCCGGCGCAAAGTAACCAGTAACGAGATTTCGCTATTCGCGCGGCATTACGGCGTTAGTGCGACTTGGCTGCTGAGCGAAGGCTCTGAGCATGATCCCGTGGTCGAACTTGCGGCGCGTGAGCTGTCGAAGCTGAAAAAGGATGATCTGGAGAAGTTCCTAAGAATTCTGCGGTCAATGAAGAAACGCGGCTCTGAGGAATGATGTCCCGGGAACACATAGCGCGTGTTGCCCTTAGAAGTGCACTCGAGATTCGCCGGAAGGCAGAAGTCTCCCCCGACGCGCCGATCTGCATTTACGACTTTGCAGAGTCACTGGACGTCGAAGTGTGGTTCGTGGGCGGGGCGAGTTTTGCAGGGATGTATCCACGAGGTTACCAGCGCGTCTTCGTTCCATCGGAACGGCCGCCCGGCCGAAGGTCGTTCACATGTGCTCACGAACTCGCGCACTGGATATTTGATCACGGCTCCCGTGTTGAAGAAATGGACTTCGATCGCGCCGATCATGAAGTCCCAGAAGAGTTACTGGCGAATACATTCGCCTCGTACCTCCTAATGCCGCGTCACGCGGTTAAAGACGCGTTCGCGCGTCGGGGAGTTGATCCTGCTGGTGCGGACCCGATCGATATCTACGCGGTAGCATGCCAACTTGGTGTCGGGTATGAGACGCTTCTCAAGCATCTCCGCTGGTCTTTGAATTCGCTGTCGTCGGCCCGCCTAGCGGATCTCTCCGCAATTCCGCCGAAACAAATCCGGCGTTCCATTCTCGGGAAGGTGACCTCAGGCCATCTGGTACTTGCCGGCTGTGCCTGGCGGACCGTTCCGATCGACATGACAGTGATGTCACCGCTGATGACGACTGCGTACAAGTCCTCTTTGCCCGACAGCTGGATTGAGAGTTGCGTTAGTGTCTCCTTCAACACGCGTTGACGCGATAAGCGCCGCTCAAGCGGCTCAATGTCGCTCTTAAAATCGTCCAAGATATCGCTGTCCTTGACGGATCCGAGATGCAGGTCGGACAGGTGTAAGAGAAGGGACATACGCGCGGCCGGCATGGCGAGTGGCCGACGAATCGTTCCAGTGTGATCCGATGATGTCGAGCAAAAGTCAGTGGCCTGACGACATCGATTTGCGGTGATCGGGTGGCCGCCGGCGTCGGTTCGAACCCGGCTGCGAATCGGCTTCCGTTGCTGCGGATCTCCGGGTAAAAACGACGGCTCTCCTCCTCCAATCATACGGTGACCTCCGAAACACACGCCCAGCTCGCCAGTTTCATCTGGAGCATCTGCAATCTGCTCCGCGGCCCCTACAAGCGGAACGAATACCGCAAAGTCATTCTGCCGCTGACCGTCCTCCGCCGTTTCGATTGCCTCCTCGCGCCAACCAAAGCCGCCGTGTTGGAGGAGTATCCGGCGATCAAGAGCAAGCCGGAGACTGTCCTCCGCAGTTTTCTCCAGAAGATCACGAAGCGGCCCTTCTACAATCTCTCAAAACTCGACTTCAAGAAGCTGCTCGACGATCCGAACCAGCTCGCGCCGAACCTCAACAGCTACATCAACAAGTTTTCGCCCAACGTACGCGACATCATCGAGCGCTTCGGCTTCGACGAGCAGATCGCGCGGATGTCGGAAAAGAACCTCCTCTACGAAGTCATCAAAGCTTTCGCGAAACTCGATCTCTCCTCCGCCCACATCGACAACGTGCAGATGGGCTACGTCTTCGAGGAGCTCATCCGCGTCGGCGCGGAGCAGGCCAACGAAGAAGCCGGCGAGCACTTCACCCCGCGCGAAGTGATTAAGCTGATGGTGAACCTGCTCCTCTCGCCCGAGAAAGACCTCACCCGCAGCCATGTCGTAAAGACGATCTACGATCCCGCCTGCGGCACCGGCGGCATGCTCTCCGTGGCGGAAAATTACATCCGCGAGTTGAACAGCGAAGCGAACCCGCTGCTCTACGGTCAGGATTGGAACGACGACGCTTGGGCCGTCTGCAAGAGCGACATGCTCATCAAAGGCGAGGACGCCGATAACATCATCCTCGGCGACACCTTCGCGCACGACGGCTTCCCGGAAGAGAAGTTCGATTACATGCTCGCGAACCCGCCCTTCGGCGTTGAGTGGAAGCAACAGCAGCGCTTCATCGAGCAAGAGCGCGACACCCTCGGTTTTCAGGGCCGCTTCGGCGCCGGGACTCCGCGCGTGAACGACGGCTCGCTCCTCTTCCTCCAGCACATGCTCTCGAAGATGCGCGACCCGAAGCGCGGCGGCAGCCGCATCGCCATCGTCTTCAATGGCTCGCCGCTCTTCACCGGCGACGCCGGCAGCGGCGAGTCGGAAATCCGCCGCTGGATCATCGAGCACGACTGGCTGGAGGCGATCGTCGCCCTGCCCGACCAGCTCTTCTACAACACCGGCATCTCCACCTACCTCTGGATTCTCTCGAACCGGAAACCGCAGCCGCGCCGCGGCAAGATCCAGCTCATCGACGCCCGCCAGATGTGGATTCCGATGAAGAAGAGCCTCGGCAACAAGCGCCACAAAATCGGCGACGCCAGCGCCGGCGAGCGCGACGACATCGGCGAGATCACCCGCCTCTACGGCAACTTCACCGACGGCGAAATGCGCAAGCTCACCGTCGACGGCGCCGCAAAGAAATTCGTCGTCAGCAAGATCTTCGACAACGAAGACTTCGGCTTCCAAAAGATCACTGTCGAACGTCCCCTCCGGCTCGCTTTCGAGATCACCGATGAAAGACTCGACGCCCTCGAGCACGGCACGACAGGCAGTTCGAAGATCGACAAGCTTCCCGCTGAAACGCGCGAGCACGTCGTTCAGCAATTGCGCGGCAAAGCGCGTCCCGGAGCTCTAACGAACCGCGACGCCTTTGATGATTGGTTGAAGCATGCGTTGCCCGGCGATCAGTTCGTGACCAAGTCGCTGCGCGTGCTTTTATGCGACGCGTTCAGCGCACGTGACGAAAACGCGGAGATTTGTACTGACGCGCGCGGCGAATCGGAGGCTGATTCTGAGCTCCGTGACACGGAGAACGTCCCGCTCAAAGAGAAAATCGAAGATTACTTCAAACGCGAAGTGTTCCCGCATGTGCCGGACGCCTGGGTCGACGAGAGCAAGAAAAAGATCGGCTACGAGATTCCGCTCAACCGCCACTTCTACCGCTACGAACCGCCGCGCCCGCTGGAAGAGATCGAGTCCGACATCAAAACGCTCGAAAGCGAAATCCTCGCTCTTCTGAAAGAAGTCACGGCATGAAGCTGCCGGTCTATCCGAACTACAAACCGAGCGGTGTCGAATGGTTTGCGGAAGTGCCGGAGCACTGGACGCCAAAGCGATTGAAGACGGCGGCTCGATGCTGGGTCAGCAACGTCGATAAAGTGCCTTCTGATGACGAGCTACCGGTGCGGCTCTGTAACTACACGGACGTTTACTACAACGAGCGCATTACGCCGGACATGCCGTTCATGCAGACGACTGCGACGGCTGATGAAATCCAGCGCTTTCATCTCGAGCCAGGTGATGTCGTCATTACCAAAGACTCAGAAGAGTGGAGTGATATTGCCGTTCCGGCGCTGGTCGTAAAAACGGCGGACGATCTTCTGTGTGGTTATCATTTGGGAATCACGCGCCCTGAGAAAGACGAGCTGTACGGCGCGTATCTGCTTAGAGCCTTTCAGGCGTGTGCCGTGAACCAGCAATTTCAGGTCGCAGCGACCGGGGTGACGCGGTTCGGACTGCCGAGGTCAGCAATTGGCGACGCGTGGCTTCCGTTTCCGCCCGTCGAAGAGCAGCGCGCGATCGCGGATTTTCTCGACCGGGAGACGGCGAGGCTGGACACGTTGGTGGGGAAGAAGCGGGAGCTGATCGAGAAGCTGAAGGAAAAGCGCACCGCGCTCATCTCGCGCACCGTTACCAGAGGTTTACCCACCGAAGCCGCCGCCCAGGCCGGCCTCAACCCTCACCCGAAACTCAAACCGTCCGGCATCGAATGGCTCGGCGATATCCCGGAACATTGGCAGCTCAGGCGCATTGGCGATGGAATGGAGTTCGTATCCTACGGTTTCACTAATCCGATGCCGACGACCGACTCCGGCCCCGCAATGCTGACGGCAAATGACATCAATGATGGAAGGGTGCTCCTCGCGACGGCGCGTTCCACATCGCCGGAGGATTACGCAAAGTTAAGCAAGAAGAGCAAACCGAGGTTGCGCGACATCTTGGTCACGAAAGACGGGTCGCTTGGACGTGTTGGCGTGGTTGTCGAGAATGTCCCCTTCTGCATCAATCAATCCGTCGCTCTGCTCAGACCGAAGCGAAACACAAACGAGCAATTCCTCGCACGAGCGCTGCAATCATCGCCGTATCGCGAACGAGTCCTTTTTGAAGCGGGCGGAACCACAATCAAGCATATCTACATCACCCGGCTCGCTCGTATGCCGATCGCGTCGCCTCCGGCAGCAGAACAAAACGCTATCGTAGATTACCTTGACCGCGAAACGGCGAAGCTCGACCAGATGATGGAAAAGGTGGAAGGCGCGATCGAGAAGCTGCAGGAATACCGCGCCGCCCTTATCACTGCTGCGGTGACAGGAAAGATCGATGTCCGTCGGATAGCCTATGGACGTTAAGCTACATCTGCGGTTCACCGGCGCCGGCGAAGATGACTCCGCCGTTTCATTATCTGAACTAGGCGAATCACTCGTCGGCTTTGATACTGTATTCCGAGAATTTACGCGCATTCTTCGTCTGGAAGGTGGTGTCGAAATCAGCGCGACGGAATCGCGGGAGGGCTCAGTTGTCATCGACATCCTCCTTGAGTTGTCGAGTGATGCGAACGCGGTCTTCGACTCTGCTCAGGCCTTCCTCACCGCTCTGGAACTGGCGAAGGATCCGCTCTTACATCGCGCGCAGGACTTCTTCCAACAGATCGGCACAGCTCATCGGACGATCAATGATTGGGTAGCCGCTCATCCTTTCGATACGGCCATTATGAGTGCACTCCTTGCTAAGGCCTACCAGAAGCTCATGAAGAAAGCCCGGAGGAATAAGGCCGCTCCCGACTACAGTGATAAAGAAGTGCCGCGGCCTATCGCAGAAGAGCTGCATAAGCTTGTCCGCAAAGGCGGCTTCAAAAAAGCGCTAACGCCGATCACTGACAACGCCGCTAAAAAGATCGAAGTAAGCGCCGATCGCTCGTTTCGGGAGGCTGCTGTCGTTGATGACACGAACCTGGAACGATATTTGGCCGACGAACAGCAAATGTTACCGCACCTCCAGGATGGTGCCTTCGAACATCTAAGTGGAATGGTGACAAGTCTTCGAGGGACGAGAGGCGACGCACTCACTTTCCATTTAGAGCACGATGGCAAGACATATAACTTGGACGCATATCCGCCCAGCGGAACGACCTCAAAAGCTTACAAAGATTTCTATAAGGAGGAAGTCGCCATCGATGCATGGATCGTGCGCGAGTCCCTCTTTAAAAAGCCACGGCTCAGGTTGGCGAAGATCGAATTGCTGCAGCCGCAGCTCGACTTGCGATTCGATCCTTCGTCGAAGCCGCCTTTGTGATGTACCGCAAGAGGCGGGCCAGAATCTCTGACCCGCCTCCGTTAGCTGCTAACCTCGTGGTGGGCAGGGATCGTGACCGTGGCTGTCGCGGTCGCGAATCCGACCATCGCGCCCGTGGATGAAGAGTTCGACTCCATCTCGCTGAGCGGCTGGGCGTGCCTGACCGATTGCGTCGCCTTGCCGGGGAGTGATTCTGGAGACGCGCTCCGAACCTTCCCGACGCCAGGCCCACTGATCGCCGTGAGGAACTACATGAATTGGTTTTGCCATTCTTTGTGGGTCCTTGTCTGCGCTCTCTCGTATTTGACACCCGATCAGCCAACTGGCATTCTGCGATTCACGTACCCACAAAAGCCTCTGATGGACGTCTCTCCAGTGAGAGCACCGTCTGGAGCGTAAAGCCGGCCGCGAATGAGTTCGCCGCCGGCTTTTCCGTTTTGGATTATCGACCGATCCATTGCCAGGAAGATAAGGTTGACAAAAACGCCTTTCAATTCGATTCTGTAAACATGGACGAGACGAGACAAATCTTTGCCCGTCGTCTTCGCCAGGCTCGTGCGATCCGCGGCATGTCACTCCGGGAACTCTCGGAAGCGCTCGAGAATGCGGTCTCGCACAACGCGCTCGCGAAGTACGAGAACTCGGAAATGATGCCGGCCTCCCACACCATCGGTTTGCTCTCGGACGCTCTGCGGCAGCCAGTCGATTATTTCTTTCGTCCGTTCACGATCAACCTGGAGCACATCCGTTTTCGGAAGCGTGCCCGGCTCAGCAAGAAGGTTGAAGATTCGATTCGGGAGCAAGCCATCGAATTTTTTGAGCGCTATCGCGAGATCGAAGAGTTGTTGAGTGAAGTGCGGATCTTCGAACGCGAAGATCGGCGGAAAACCATCAAAGATCCGGAGGAGGCAGAAGAGGCGGCCGATTCGCTGCGTGACCGCTGGAAACTGGGGCGCGACCCGCTACCAAATCTCGTCGAACTTCTGGAGAATCGCGGGATCAAGGTATTTGAAACTGAACTTGAGGAGAACGATTGCGATGGCTTTTCGGCTGACACGGAGGCTGGCCCGGTAATTGTCCTCGCGCTGAAAAATAACGTTCTCCGGAAACGGATGACGCTCGCGCACGAGCTGGCTCACGTCGTTTTGCGCATTCCAGATTCGCTCTCGGCCAAAGAAGAGGAGAACATAGTGAAGCGATTCGCGGGTGCGCTCCTGCTCCCGAAAGAAACTTTTCTGGCGGAGTTCGGCAAGATGCGGAACGCGATCAGTCTCGCGGAACTTATCGAGATGAAGGCTAATTTCGGCGCTTCGATCATGGCGATCATGATGCGAGCAAAACAGCTCGGGCTGATCAGCGAACCGACCTTCGTCCGGTTTTGTAAAGGCACCGGACCTTGGCGAAAACTCAAACAGGAACCGGGGGACGATCAATATTGCGGGAACGAAACGCACTCTCGCTTCAAACAACTAGTGCAACGCGCCGTGGCTGAGGATCAAATCAGCATGTCAAAAGGGGCCGGATTGCTGAGGCAGAATCTCGGGACGTTTAGGCGCGAACTGCAGGAGGTATTTGTTTGACCGTCAATGAAGGTGGCCGTCAAAGACGCCTGCGTCCTCATCGACCTGGCCAACGGAGGATTGCTCGAAGCGTGGTTTCAACTGGGCGTTGAGACGTTCACAACCGACCTTGTCATTCGCCAGGTAAGATCGGAAGAACAGTGGCGTGCTGTTTCCGGGTTCGTCGAGGCGGGGCTCCTGCGAGTCGAGACCCTGAACGGAGCGCAGATCGAACGAATGGGTCAGACGCTCGACAACATGCGCATCGGCTTCGAAGACCAGAGTGCGCTTTTTCTCGCCATCGAACGGGACGCAATCCTGCTCACCGGCGATCGCCGACTTCGGATCGAGGCAGGCAAGCGAAAGGTCGACGTCCGCGGTTTGCTCTGGATCCTCGACGAACTTGTTGCTCGATCTGTAATCGCACCTGCACTCGCGATCGTGAAACTGCAGACGATTCGTGACAGCGGCGCTCGCCTGCCCGCCAAGGAGTGCGATGCACGAGTTCGTCGGTGGACATCTGCGGGACACGCTAGTTAGTATTGCGGAAGTGCCGCAAACGACCGAGCGCGTGTTCGAGACTTACGTGGAGGAGATTCTCCACGAGAAAGCTGGATGGCGCGAAGGCGAGAAGTCCGAATGGGACAAGGAGCGCGCGCTCTTCCCGGCGCGTGTATTCGCATTCTTGGAGGCGACGCAGCCGAAGCTTTGGGGCGAGATGCGCGCTCTGCACGCGACTGGCCTCGAGACACTGCTCATCTCTGCTCTCGTGAAGGAGCTGGACTCGAAGGGCACACTGCCTGTGCTGCGACACGGGTTTAAGTTTTACGGAAAGATTTTTCGGCTCGCTTACTTCAAACCGGCGCACGGGCTGAACTTTGACGTGCTCGAGCTTTACAACCGCAATGGATTGACCGTAACGCGGCAGATTCCGTGTCATTCGACCGACGGATGCACCGTCGATATGCTTTTTGCGCTTAACGGCGTGCCGGTGGCCACGTGTGAGCTAAAGAATCCGGGCACGAACCAGAGCTGGCGTCACGCGGTCAAACAATACAAAGAAGATCGCGATCCGCGCGCCCCGCTCTTTCACTTCAAATCACGCGCGCTCGTCCATTTCGCGGTTGATCCGGATGAGGTGCACATGACGACGCGGCTCGAACGCGAGAAAACGCATTTCCTTCCCCTCAATCGCGGGAGTCATCCCGGCGAAGTGCAATGCGGCGCGGGTAATCCGCAGCATGCGTCGGGCTATCGCACCGGTTACTTCTGGGAAGAGGTGCTCCAGCGCGACAACTTTCTCGATGTGCTCGGCCACTTCATGTTCGTGGAGAAGAAGGAAGAAAAGGTCGACGACGGGAAAGGCGGCAAGAAGCGCGTGGTGAAAGAAACCATGGTGTTCCCTCGCTATCATCAACTCGATGCGGTGCGGAAGCTCGTCGCCGGGGCGCGAAGCGAGGGGCCGAGCCACAACTATCTTATTCAACATTCCGCTGGGAGCGGGAAGACCAACAGCATCTCGTGGCTGTCGCACCGGCTCGCGAGTCTTCACACAGCGACGGACGAAAAGATCTTCGACTGCGTAATCGTGATTACCGATCGTCGCGTGCTCGATCAGCAGCTACAGGATGCGATCTATCAGATTGAACACGCGCAAGGCGTGGTCAAGGCGATCGACGAAGACTCACGACAGCTTGCCGCTGCGTTAGTGGACGGGACGAAGATCGTTGTGACGACTCTGCAGAAATTTCCGTTTGTCTTGCGTGGACTCCTGCATGTGGCGGGCGCTGAAAGCTCCCAGGCAGCGACTGACGAAGAGAAGCGGACGGCGAGCGAATGGCAGAAAGCGATCGCCAGCCGCAAGTATGCGGTCATCGTCGATGAAGCGCATTCGAGCCAGACCGGAGAAACCGCGCGCGAGTTGAAGGCGATTCTCGGCGCGAAGGCCCAGTCACGGAATGCCGAAGAAGACCCCGACGGCGAAGACGTTCTCAACCAAGTGATGCAATCGCGCGGGAGACAGCCGAACCTAAGCTTCTTCGCTTTTACCGCGACTCCGAAAGGCAAGACGCTGGAGCTGTTTGGGCGCACCGGCGCCTCAGGCAAACCGGAAGCGTTTCACCTCTACAGCATGCGACAGGCGATCGAGGAAGGTTTCATCCTCGACGTTCTCAAGAACTACACGTCATACAAGACGTACTACCGGCTCGTGAAAGAGGCCGAAGACGATCCGGACCTGCCGAAGAAGAAAGGTGTGCGCGCGCTGGCAAAATTCATGTCGCTGCATCCGCACAACATCGAGCAGAAGACGGAAATCATGATTGAGCATTTCCGGCGGAACGTGAAGCACCGGCTAAACGATCGCGCGAAAGCGATGGTGGTCACGTCGTCACGTTTACACGCGGTGCGATACAAGATCGCGTTCGAGCGGTATATCAAAGAGCACGGCTACACCGACGTTCGTCCGCTCGTCGCGTTCAGCGGAACCGTCAAAGACCCAGACACCGGACTCGAATACACCGAGCCCGGAATGAACATCGATTGCGTAAGCGGAAACCCTATCAGCGAAGGGCAACTGCCGGAGCGGTTCGGCTCGTCGGATTATCAGGTGTTGTTAGTCGCGAACAAATACCAGACGGGTTTCGATCAGCCGCTGCTCCACACGATGTATGTCGACAAGCGGCTCGATGGTGTTCAAGCGGTCCAAACGTTGTCGCGATTAAATCGCAAGATCCCGGGCAAGGACGAACCGTTCGTCCTCGACTTCGTCAATCCGCCGGATGACATCTACCACGCGTTCAAACCGTACTACGACGCAACGAGTCTGCAGGAGACCTCTGACATAACAAAGTTGGAGGCGATGAAGCACGAGCTCGATCAAGCGCAAATCTATCACTGGTCCGAGGTCGCAGCCTTCGCGAAAATCTTTTACCGGGCGCCCGACAAACAGAAGGCGGCGGATCATGCCGCAATGGAGAAGCAACTCCAACCCGCGGTCGATCGCTTCAACGCCATCACCGACGAAGAGCAGCGGCGCGAGTTCCGCGAGAAGCTAAATGGCTATGTGCGGGTTTACGCTTTCATGAGCCAGATTGTGCCCTACAGCGATCCAGATATGGAGATGCTCTACAGCTATGGGCGGTTCCTTGTCCCGCATCTGCCAATCGAGCGCGACCCAGCGATTAAGCTCACCGACGAAGTCGGTCTCCAGTACTATCGCCTCGAGCGGATCTCGTCGGGAGTGATTAACCTCAACGAAGGCGAACCAGTCGGAGTTCGCAGTCCAACCGACGTCGGAACCGGCAAAGCCAGAGAGGACAAAGCACAGCTGTCGGAGATCATCACAGTGCTAAACGATCGGTTCGGCACAGAATTTAATGACGAAGACAGGCTCTTCTTTGAGCAGATCACGGAGCGAGCTGCCAAGAACGAGCAGATCATCAAAACCGCGCGGGCGAACCCGCAATTCGAGAAATTTCAGCTCGGAATTCGCAAGCTCGTGGAGGAAATGATGATTCAGCGGATGGGCGAGAACGACAAGATTGTCACCCGGTACATGGACGACGCGCAATTTCAGAACTCGCGTTCCCAATCCTCGCGCGAGAGATTTTGAACTCGATCGCTCAACGCGAACACGAGACGACAACGACCGGTTAATTCTGTCGAGGCAGATTCCAGCGAAGAGTTGCGACTTATTACAGTGTGAAATTGCTCAACGCGGCGCGGGGAGACTTCGGCGGTCCTTGAAAGGCGCGCTGCCGCTTCGCCGAAGACTCCGCGCTGGAAAGGAGATGGGCAGCATCACGTCACTGCTTTGCAGTCACGTCGGAACGCCAGGAAGGCGCATCGCAGCATCCGCTTTAATCCCGAAGACCCTGATCTCGCCCCGAATCTTTGCGACTCCCCCCACCGGGAATTTTTCAAACTACGATTTTGAAATGCAGTTCCGGCTATCGCGGAGCAGAAAGCAACTGAACCTCACTTTCGAGTCTATCGCTCGCTGCGCGCCGTCAAGGTATTGCTCGCTGCGCTGCGCTCCACCTGGACTGTGCTCGCTCCGCAAGGGGAGGTCGTTATCGGTTTCCGTTGGGGATCATTTGTTGATTCTTCAACGAACCAGTTCAACATCGACAGAAGAAACTCCCGTGACAAGACGTGACAAATTTAGCCTGTTTTCATGCCTTTTAGTGACCGAATCGATTTAGCCGTGCCGCGGGTTTTGAATACGTAAATCACTCATTACCTGTGACATACGCGGTTATGAACGGTCACAGAACTTGTGAGTTTGACGGGTTCGAATCCCGTTAGGGTCGCGATCTTGAGCGCCAACCACTTACATTTGTGGTTCAAAAAGTAACAACGCCGGTAGGAATTTCTACAGCGAATATGCAAGAGTTTTGGGGGCGTACCCGATCACTTCACGAGCACTTTTCCTGATTCGCGACGAGCGCATCAGCCGTTCCGAGATAGATCAGCTTGGATCGTCCGAGCTTCCGAGTTTGGAGGCGAACCTGTCCCCCAAAGCGGTGCGGTGCTCACGATAATCGCAAACAGAAAAGCTCAATCATCGCGACGGCCGCGCAGTTCGTCCTACCACGATAGATCCTACGACGATTGCGAAGCAGCCCATGATCGCACCCTGCAATGGGCTCACCGCCCCGCGATTCGGATAAACCATGTTCCAATGGTCCGCCATATACGCCTGCCACGCGACCACAGTCAACAAAACCCCTGAAGCGATACACAACAAACCCCATTCCAACCAAAAGCTTTCGCTCCACTCTAGCCTTCCAGCACGTCGTCGGTCAGCTCGTTGCGATCGCCCTTCCGTCTCGGAAAATGCTTCGCAAGCAGCGTCCCGGCGTTCTCGATGGCTTCAACGACCGCGTTACTGAATTCCTCATCCTGGAAATGTCTCTGCATCCGATCGACCAGCCGCTGCCAGAACTCGGGGCCGCATTTCTGATGCACACCTTCGTCGCCGACGACCGCAAATTTCCGTGCGCGTGGGGCGACGAAGATCAGGATTGCGTTCCGTTGCGCCGTCTTCTCCATCCCGAGATTAGCGAATTTTTTTTGCGCGATCTGGAGCGCGTCTGGTTCCATCTCACCGCGCTGGATGTACACGCGAATTTCGCCTGATGTTTTCGCTTCCGCAGTTCTGATTGCTGCCACAATCCGCTGGTGGTTCAGCCGGCTCAGGAATTCTTTGGTGCGCATGTTACCAACTCGACCCTGCTCCGCCGCCGCCGAAACTGCCGCCTCCGCCACTGAAACCGCTAAACCCACCTCCTGAGGACGAGCCACCGCCCCAACCGCCGCCTCCGCCGCCCCAACCTCCACCAATAAACGGGCCGCCGAAACTCGAGTAGCCGTAGCCGCGTCGGCGCCGGGAGAGCCGCATGGCGATCAGCACAATAATAACAAAAATAATCAGCATTAGCAGTCCTGCTCCCCCACCTTGATTCGTTTTACCTTCAGTGACGGTTTTCCCACTGCCAATGTATTCACCGCGAATCGCCTTACAGATTAAATCAATACCGGTCGCGAGTCCGCCTTCGTAGTCGTTCGCGCGAAAGCGAGGTTTGATGTGGCGTTCGGTGATGTCGAAGGCGGTCGCGTCCGGTAGCACGCCTTCCAACCCGTAGCCGACTTGGATAAACATCTTGCGGTCGTCCACAAAAACAAAAAGGACCGCGCCATTGCGGCGGTCTTTCTGACCGATGCCCCATGCTTGCGCGACGCGGTAGGTGTAATCATCAATGGACGAATCGCTCTCCATCTTCCGAAATACGGCGACGAGAACCTGATTCGAAGTTTCGCGCTCAAATTGCGCGAGTTGCTCGTTAAACCGCAGCGCCGCATCACGCGAAACGACTCCTGCGTAGTCATTGAAATAGCCCGCGGGCTTTGGCGGGATCGTTTCCGCGGCCTGGCAAACAGCGGTTACGAACGTAAAAGCTGCCGCAAAAACCAGGAGCCAAACGCGTGGAGAGCGTAAATGACGTCGCGTGCTGCTTTCGGCGACGCGCCGAAAGCTCTTCAATTTGCGCTCACTCATCGGCGTGCATCTTAGCTGTCCCGGACCCTGCGGCCGGCCGCCGCAAACCACACGCGAGCCGCGTGCGCGCTCCGGAACATGTGCTCGAGTTTACGATGGTGCGAGCTGGCTCGCTAGGGCGTCGCGGTGGCGGTCGCCGCAGGGGCAAAGGTGGCCGCAGGCGCGGGTGCGAATGTGGCTGCGGGCGCGGGACTGCCAAAATTAAAGTTCACGTTCGGCGCTCTCTCGCTGCCAGCCTGCGCCGCGAAGAACGGCCGGGCGGCAAACCCAAACATCTTATTCAACATGTTCGTCGGAAATGTCTGAATCGCAGTGTTATATTCCTGGACCGCGGCGTTGAAATTATTGCGTTCGACCGAAATACGATTTTCCGTCCCTTCGAGTTGTGCCTGTAGATTTTGAAAACTCTCGGTCGCGCGCAGTTGCGGATAGTTCTCGCTCACGACCAGCAAGCGTGAGAGCGCATTACTCAGCTGCCCCTGCGCCTGCTGAAATTTTTCGAGCTCCGCCGCGTCCGTCGGCGCCTTACTCGGGTCCAGCTTCACCTGGCCGACACTCGCGCGTGCATTCACCACGTCGGTGAGAGTCGATTTTTCGAAGTTCGCCGCGCCTTGAACGGTTTGCACGAGATTGGGAATCAAATCCGCGCGGCGCTGGTAAACCGATTGCACGTCCGCCCACTTCTTGTTCACGTTCTGGTCGAGCGTGACGAGGCGGTTGTAAGTGCCGCATCCGGTAAGTCCGAAGAGAAATGCCAGGGCGAGGAAAGATCCTCCGAATCTGAATGCAAATTTTTTCATAATCTAAACGCGCCGGAGCTGGCGCTGCGGAATGGTTTCGTGGATTTTCAGGCAAGTGTCAATGCTCCGCCGGTTCAGGCGGGGCCGGCTCCTGCTCGCGCGAGGCCGCGGCTTCCAGCGCGTGCTCTGATGCCGGTGCAGCTGCATGTTCGGACAAAGGCGGCGGCGCTGAGGGAAGATGGCGGCGGCGCAATTCCTCCGCATTTGGAAGTTCGTCGAGATTGCGCAGCGCGAAATGCTCGAGAAAAAACTGCGTCGTCTCATACAAGAGTGGCCGGCCGGGAATGTCGGCGCGCCCGGCGATTTTCACGAGCCCGCGTTCCATGAGAGTTTGCAGCACGCCATCGATGGCAACTCCACGAACTGCTTCGATGTCAGCGCGCGTAATCGGCTGGCGGTAGGCAATGATGGCGAGCGTTTCGAGGCCGGGTGGCGTGAGCCGCGCGACCTTAGGCAGCGGAAACAACTGCCGGACCCAGCGCGCGTAGGTTGGGTCACTTGCGAGTTGCCAGCCCTCCGCTTTTTCAACCAGCTGGAAGGCATGGGCTTGCTCGATGTATTCGATCTTCAATTGCTCGAGTGCGGCCGCGGCTTCCACCTCGCTCGTTTTCCCGAAGTCGTTCGAATCCAGCTCGTCGTCACCGCCTGCACCTTTAACCGCATTCACAATCTCTCGCGTGGACAGCGGCGTTTGCGCGCTGAATAGAAGTGCTTCGATGACGCGAATCAATGTCACGGAGCAATCTAGCTCGGGAGCCATGAAGTCAGAAAGAAGTTTTGCATAGAAGATCGAAGAAGCCAATCCTCCGGTGCTCACTCTCGGTCCGGGTCATCTCGCGATCGCTTCTGGGGCGCCCCGCGCGGCAATCCGATGTTTCGGAGGTGCCTTTTCCTCGATGTCTCCCATGATCGCGCCAATCACGCTCGTCGTCTCTGCGTCCAAGATGCAATCGACTCGAAATCAATGGCGTCGTCTCGGAAGACAGGCGCCTCGCCTGTCGTTTGCTCGCCAGCTGCGGCACCAATTGTTTGGTGACAGGCGGGACGCCTGTCTTCCGGTCGTTGGCGTTCTCGATAGCATTCGCTGAATAACGGCGCGGGTCGACGCCGTGTAAACCAGCTCATCCCGCGACCGCCGAGACTCCGCGCGATGACGCCATGGAGAGAATTGCGAACAATACTGAAAAAGCAATCGCCCCGAAATGAGGCTACCAATTTCGCCGTCATTCCGAGCGCAGCGCAGCGAAGTCGAGGAATCCCGTGACTGGAGCTTAGGGTAGCGTCGCGGGATCTCTCGACTGCGCTCGAAATGACCGGTATTCGCGAAGTCGTATATGCGTCGGCGCTCGAACTGTGCCACTAACGCTCAATGCGGGTTGACCCCATGGCGGCAAACCGCTACTCATAGAACACGTGCTCTTACGTCGGCTACTTGCAACGCTCGTCCTGATAGCAATCTCGGCGTCGATCCGCGGGCAGGAAGAACCAACAGACGCTCCGGAGGAGGAGACTGCGCCGCCGCCAGTGACATACGCCACTCCGGTGCGGACTCCAGGCAACAGAGCCACCGCTCCGGTTGCCACTCCTGGTGACATGATCACTTTGCAATACCCGAACAGCGACGTCGCGGATGTCCTTCATCTCTACGAGCAGCTCACCGGCAAAAAACTGGTGATGGACAACTTCGTCCAGGGAAAGGTGAACATTTTCATCAGCAAACCGGTTCCGCGCGATGAAGCGATCAGGATCATCGAGATCAATCTACTGATGAACGGCTTTTCGCTCGTGCCGGCGGAAGGCGACATCATCAAGGTCATCGGGGCGCAGAAAAACCCGCGCACGGCCGGCGTTCCAATCATTTCCGAGGAAGCTGACATACCTGCTGGCGAACGCGTGATCAGCTTTTTGTTTAAGCTCCAGTACGCCGATCCAACCGAGCTTCAGCAGGTGCTTGGGCAATACCTGTCCCCGCCGCAGCCTTACACTTCCTTCCTGGCGCTGCCAAAATCGTCGAGCATTCTCGTAACGGAAAATTCCAGTGTCATTCGCACCCTCGCCCGTATCATCGATCAGATCGACATTCCACCGGCTGAGGTGGTGAGCGAATTCATCAAACTCGAACGCGCCGATGCGAGCAAAGTAGTCGACCTGTTGAAGGACATCTTCGAGAAAACGGGACAGCAGCAAGGAGGCGCGGGCGGTGTCCCAGGAAACATCAGGCCCGTCCGTCCGGGTGTGCCGGCTCCGCAGCCAGTCTCGGTCGAAGGCGACATCGGCTCGCTCACCGCCCTTTCCGAAGAGTCGGTCGTCGTCGGAAAAATCAAGCTCGCGGCGGACGTGCGCACGAACCGCATCCACGTGATCACGCGACCGATTAACATGCCTTTTGTGCGAAGGTTGATCGCGGAATTCGACGCTAATGTGCAGTTCGCGAAGCCGGTGACGCGGCCGTTGCGCTACATTTCAGCGGCCGAGGTCCTCCCCGTGCTCGTGCAGGCGCTGACTGAGCCCGGCACCAATCAGCCCGGCGCGGACACCGGGTTGAATCCGAACCTGGCAGCTCAACAAGGACAACGCCGTAACAACAACACCGCGACGAGCCCCGGCGGATTCAGCAGTGGAAGCAGCAGTGATACCACGGGTGGATCGAGCGTCGGCAGCAACCTGAATGTTTCGGAAGAACTCTCGACCCAAGCGGTCGATACGGCTCCCAAGGCGGTGACGATTGGGAACGCCAAGATCATCGCCGATCAGCGCGCGAACACGATCATCGTGCTGGGCAATCGCGAGGTCGTGGTCAAGGTGCAAAAACTCCTGGACGAAATGGACGTGAAAGCGCCGCAGGTGGCGCTCAGCACCGTCATTGGCGAGCTTTCGCTCAACAACAATGAGGAATTCGGCATTGATTACCTGTTGAAGTTTCAGCGACAGAATGGAGGCCACGGAGGTTTCGCGGCTGTTTCTCGGAATACTAACACCATGATTGTCGACCCCGCGAACCTGGTCAGTTTTCAGAATCTCGCGCGTGTTGCTACGGGCGGCACAAACGTCTATTTAGCTGCCGGCGACGCGCTCTCTGCGATCGTGCATGCTCTCGACGCCACCAAACGTTTTCGGACGATTTCACGTCCGACGGTCTTCACGAGCAACAATAAGAAAGCGATCATCGCTTCAGGCACCGAAATTCCAGTGCCGGTGAACACGATTTCGTCTGGAACTGGCGGCGGAATCATCAACACCGGCCTTGCCCAACAAACAAACATTCAATTCAAAAAGGTCGCACTCCAGCTTGAGGTTGTCCCTTTGATTAATTCCGAAAAGGAAGTTTCGCTCGATATCCTACAAAAACTCGACAGCGTTGGCGACCTGACGCAGATCGACAACAACCTCATTCCGGCAATCAACACTCGCTACATCCGCACCAACGTCTCCGCGCCGAACTGTTCCACGATCGTGCTGGGAGGTTTGATCACCGATGATAAACGTCGGAACGCATCAGGCATTCCGATCCTCGACCGACTTCCAGTAATTGGGGGTCTATTTAGAAACACCGTCAAAAGCAAACAACGGACCGAGCTCATCATTCTCATGCGGCCGGAAGTAACCCTCACGAAACTTGACATGTATCGGCTGCGCCAGAAGTCAGAGGAGAAAACTCATTTCGGTCCCGAACTCGACCAGGATGATTGTCCGGATTGCCCGCCGCGCGTTGACAAGGAGGCGGTAACTTACGGTAATGACAAGCAGCTTCCGGCGCCTGACCTCCCACCAGCGCAGTAACGCTCAACTCTGCAAGGCCCCGATTGCAATCTTGCGCAGAGCAAATGAGCCAAGCGCCGTCATCCTGAGCGGAGTCGAAGGATCCCGTAACGGGACCTCAGGATGATGCCACGATCCCTCGACTTCGCTCGGGATGACACGCTTGCGTTGCATTAGGAGATTCCTCCGGGCATCGCGGCTAAGTGGCGCGAGTTTCCAACTTGCGAAGTCCCACTCATGCAATTCCCGACTGCGGAGTCATGATCGAGGTCTTGTGGTTCGCATCCCTCCCTTTTTCAAGGCGCGCTCAGTTTTCATTTTCATCCCGCCAATGTTAACGTAGCCGCGTGAATTCCTCCCCTAGCCAGTCTCTTATTGATCTGCTGCTCGCGAGCGGCGTGGCGTCGCGCGAAGAAGCGACCCAGCTCGCCTCCAACTTGAACGGCGGTTCCTGGACCACGCAGGTTCTCGACTCCGGCAAGGTCGACGAACAACGTTTCCTCGCCGCGATCGGGAAATTCTTCCGAGTCCCAGTGACGTCGATTGACACGAAAAACATCGATCGCCAGACCTTATCGCTCCTGCCGAGCCGGTTTGTTTTTCAGCATCACATCCTGCCGATCGAGACGAAGGAGAATGCGGTCGTGCTCGCGACTTACGATTTGTTTAACTCGGTCGGCCGACAGCTTGCCTCGCAGCTTTTGAAGCGCCCGGCAGAATGGGTGCTCGTGCCGCGCGCGCAAATCCTTCGCGCGATGAAGTCAGTCTATGGCGTCGGCGCGGAAACATTCGATGAAATCCTGAAGACGAACCGGTCGTTTGAGTCCTTGCAGGATGTCGAGACGAGCACCGATCTGAATGCCGATGACCCGGAAGCCTCCGTGGTCAAGTTCGTGAACCAGATTATTCGCGAAGCGATCGTGGAACGCGCGACCGACATTCACGTCGAGCCGCTCGAAAACGATCTGCGAATCCGTTACCGGATTGACGGTATCCTCCACGAAGTCGCCGTCCCGCCACAACTGCGACTGCTGCAATCGGCGATCATCTCGCGCTTGAAAGTGATGGCGCACATGGACATTGCGGAGCGCCGTTTGCCACAGGATGGACGCATCAATTTGCAGGCCGCGGATCAGAACATCGACGTCCGCGTCTCCACCATTCCGACGGTAAATGGCGAGTCGATCAGCTTGCGTTTATTGAGCCGAACCGAGCAGCAATTTGGCTTCGATCGTCTGGATTTGAGCGAACGGCAGGGCAGCATCATCCGCAATCTCCTTGCGCAGCCAAATGGTATCATTCTCCTGACCGGACCGACCGGCTGCGGAAAATCCACCTCGCTCTATTGTTTCCTCAGCAGCATCAATTCGGTCCAGCGCCGCATCATTACGATCGAAGAACCCGTCGAGTATCGCTTGCCTGGCGTTTCGCAAATCGATGTGAAACCCGAAATTGATTTGACGTTTGCCAAAGGGTTGCGGCACATCCTGCGACAGGATCCGAACGTCGTTATGGTCGGTGAAATCCGGGATGTCGAGACGGCGGATATCTCGATTCGCGCGGCCATGACCGGGCACCTGGTTTTTAGCACGCTGCACACCAACGACGCCGTCGGCGGCATCACGCGTCTGCTCGATATGGATGTCGAACCGTTCCTGCTCGCTTCGGTCGTGAAGTCATTTATCGCGCAGCGGCTAGTGAGGACGATTTGTCCGGATTGCAAGATGATTGCCGGGTATCCGGTGGATTATCTCCACGAAATCGGCGCGATGGTGGCGCCGGATTTCAAATACTATCGCGGGGCGGGCTGCGATAGTTGCCGGCAAACCGGCTATCAGGGACGGATCGCAATCTACGAAATTTGTGTTGTCACCGAGCCATTGAAAAAACTGATCATGCAAAAACGCGACGGCGGCGAGCTTAAGCAATGCGCGATTGCGGAGGGCATGGAGACATTGCGGCAGGATGGATGGCGGCGCGTTGCCCAGGGCAAGACCACGATCGAAGAAGTCGTGCGAGTCACGCAAAACGACGAGGTCATGGTCGAGACGACGCTTGAAACCGCGCCAGCCACTGCGCCCCAGGAAACGGTCGTGCTGGGTTAACTATTCGCGGTTCGCGGCACCGGGGATCATTTGTAGGGCGAGCGTCCCGCTTGCCACCGCTTTGCCCATGGCAGGCCGGAGCGCTTGCCACCGCCTGACCCGGCAACCGGGACGGTTACCCTACAATGTCGCGCCCTCATGCCAGAAAACTGGCTGTTCTCGCTTAACTGTTGGCGGCGCGCGGCGCGGTCACCGCCGCTTCCGGCGAAGTCGCCCGGGGCGCACGGCGCAGGGCGAGGACCTCTCGCAGCATGCGCAAGCTATCGTGTACGAAGCGCACCTTGCTGCCTTCGTTGTGGTTCCATCGCACCGGAATCTCGCGCATCCGAAGATCAGCCTGCCGCGCGAGGTAGAGAAGTTCGACGTCGAACCCGAAGCCGGTCGTGCGCACTGCTTCCAGCACTGGGCGGCACACGTCGAGCCGAAATGCTTTGAACCCGCATTGCGTGTCCCAAAACGGCAGCCCGGTCGAGAGGCGGACGAGCAAATTGAAAATTCGCCCGGCCTGCTCGCGGCGCCAGGGTTGCCGATCGCCAATCAGTTTTCGATTGAGTGCACGCGACCCAAATGCGATGTCGAGCTGCCCGGCACTGATCGGGTTCAGCAACTTCGGCGCTTCGTCGATCGGCGTGGAAAGATCGGCATCGGAAAAGAGCGCGATCTGTTTCGTCGCGGCCAGCAATCCAGTTCGGACCGCCGCGCCTTTTCCCCGGTTTGGCGAATTCTCGAGCAGCTGTGTCGAGATCCTACGCGCTTCCGCAAAAGCCTCACGAACGCGCTCCGAAGTTTCATCCGTAGAGCCGTCGTTCACGACGATAACTTCGCTCGAGGGGCTGTTGGCGGCGAGATAACCTAGTGTGATCCTCAGCGTCGAGCCGATGCGATCCGCTTCGTTGAATGCGGGAATGACAACGGTAAAGGCGGGCAGCATGAGATCTCGTGACGATGGATCAGACGGGACTCAGCCGAGCAGAGTTCGCCTTACCTGTAAATTTCCACCGTCGTTTTGCCGTCAGATCCAACCGATCCGCGATACATCCCTGTGGTGTTAAAAGGAAGCGCAAAATCGCCGGCGCGATCAATCGCGATCAGCCCGCCGGTTCCGCCAAGCTTCTCGACCTTGTCGAGCACAGCGTTCGACGCTGCCGCCAACGAAAGCCGGCGATATTCCATCAGCGCGGAGACATCATGGGCTACAACCGCGCGGATGAAAAATTCACCGTCACCGGTCGCGGAGATGGCGCAGGTCTGGTTATTCGCATAAGTGCCGGCGCCGATCACAGGCGAGTCGCCGATCCGTCCTGTACGTTTGTTCGTGGTTCCGCCGGTGGAAGTGGCGGCGGCAAGATTGCCCTGCTGATCGAGCGCGACTGCGCCGACGGTGCCGTGGCGATCGACATCGGAAATTATGAATTTCTTCGCGCCAACTCCGCCGGATTTCTCGGCTTTCTTCGTTCGTTGGAGCGCGTCCCAGCGTTCCTGGGTGAAGAAATACTTTTCATCGACGAGCTCGACTCCGTTTTGCTTCCCAAACTCTTCCGCGCCCTGCCCAACGATCATCACGTGCGGCGATTTCTCCATCACCATTCGCGCCAGGCTGATCGGATTCTTAACGTGCTTCACATCGACGACGGCACCTGCCATCAGCGTTTTGCCATCCATGACCGCGGCATCCATTTCGTTCGTTCCCGCGGCAGTGAAGACCGCGCCTTTGCCTGCATTGAAGTGGGGATCATCTTCGAGCACGCGCACCGCCGCCTCGACGGCGTCGAGGCTGGAACCGCCGCCTTTCAAAATGTCGTAGCCAGCTCCCAACGCGCGTTCCAGACCGGAATGATATTCCTGTTCACGCTCGGGCGTCATGCTGCTGCGATCGATCGTCCCGGCGCCACCATGCACGACTAATCGGAATTGCTTCGGTTCTGCATGCATATTTCGCTGTTGCTCCGCTGCGGTGTCGGTTGCGCCCAAATCCTGAGCTCCGGCAGGGAAGGCAAGCGTCGCAAGCGTCGCAAGCGTCGCGCTGATCAGAAGCGCGGTGAGTGATGAGTGAGAGACAATCTTGTAACTGCCTTTCCTGTAGCGGAGGGCTCTGACCGCTAGCCGCGGATTTATGAGATGGCTGAGCACTGTCGGAAACGTGTTTGCACGGCGGAGTATAGGCTTCTTGCCTAGTCGTGCTGCATCTTCATGGAAGGTTTGGGGAGCGCACGCGACTCGCGTGCTAGTTTCGGCGACTCGCCGAAATGAACTTTGCGCGGCCTAACGGTCCCGCGCCACGTGGCGGAAAAGCCGGCGAGCGTTGACCGCAGGCGACAAGCCTGCCACCACAGCAAATGACGAAGTTTTTCGTTGAGATACAAATTACGATGCGAAAGCCTTCTGTGAAGATCCCGGTTCAACGGATTGGCGGGGCCGGCGCTGTCTCAGGCGAGGGGCCGGAGGTGTCGCCGCCCAGAATCAGCGGCAATCCCTCCTTGCCTGCTCCGATGATCACGATTTTTGAATTACCGCTCAAAGCCAGCTCCTTGGTTGCCTCGATGCCCTTCCATTTCAGCAAGTTTTCGTTGATCCCGTCGGTCACGATTTTTTGGAAACTGGAGATACCCTCGGCTTCGATCTTTTTGCGTTCCGCTTCCTGCTTCTCTTTCAACAAGACAAATTGCATGCGCGAAGCTTCCTGCTCGGCGCTGAGCTTTTCCTGAATCGCATCCTGCAAGCGACGGGGCAGCGCGACATCGCGCAGCAGCATCCGCTCGACTGCGATTCCGCGCGGCTCCACCGCATCGAGCACGTGCCGGTTGATGTCGGTGCTCATCTTCTCACGCTCGGCGGAATAAAGGGCCTTGGCCTCGTAAGAGCTTGTGACTTCGCGGACGGCGCTGCGAACGTTGGGCTCGACGAGCACGCCTTCGTAATCGATTCCCACACTGCGGTAAACCTCTGCCGCTTTTTCCGGATTGAGGTGAAACAAAAGACTGACTTCCAGGTGCACGATCAGGCCTTCGCTTGAAGGCGTGTCCATCGTCTCCTTCACTTCGCGCGTTTGCACCGACATCCGGTGAACACTGGCGAGCGGATTGATGAAGTGCATCCCCGCCGGCAGCGGCTCCTTCCGCACCTTGCCGAAAAGATCGACCACGCCCACGTGCCCCGCGGGAACGATGCGCACCATTCGCACGAGCAGGATTACGATTACGATCAGAATGAACAGGAATGCGGGACCTCGTGCTTTCACAACGCGAGTCTATCGGCAATACATTCCCGCTGTCGAACCGTTTCGGGTCCGTGCCCGGACGGCGTGGTTAGTTTCCGCTTTCCCGCATTGCGAACTAGGGCAACTTCCCCGTGGCCATGGCTGAACAGACTCCAAATGCCGAGGGTGGGGGAACGATCGAGACCAACCCCGTTCTCGTCGTGCAAGACATTGGCGCGATGGGCGAGCGCTTTCTCACCGAAGTCGGGAGCATGTTTTGGTTCATCATCTACACGGTCGGCGAGACCATCGACAACATGCGCCGGGGCCGCGGCCCATTCCGCCTCTCCAGCTTTTTCCGCCAGACCGATCGCGCCGGCGTCGGTTCCGTTCCGCTCGTCGCGATGGTGTCGTTTTTCCTCGGGCTAACGATGGCGCTGCTGACTGGCTATCAGCTCCAGCGTTTTGGGACGGAACGCTTGGTTCCGGGCCTGGTATCGATCGCGTTCACCCGCGAGCTCGGTCCGCTGCTCACCGGGATCATGCTCGCGGCTCGGATCGGCGCTGCTTTCACCGCGGAGCTGGGCACGATGCAAGTCTCCGAAGAAGTGGAAGCGATCGAAGCCATGGGCATTAGTCCCCTCCGGTTCCTCGTCGCGCCCCGCATGCTCGCGCTGCTTTTTTTGATGCCGTGCCTTTCGACAATTTCGAGCGTCGCCGCGATCACTGCCACCAGCCTGATCTCCCGCGCCTATTTCAATATTGCGTTTGTCTACTTCAACGATCTGGTCATTCACAGTCTTCTTATTCGCGATATCGTTACCGGCATTCTAAAGAGCTTCCTCTTCGGTCTCCTCATCGCCGCGATCGCCTGCTACCGCGGTTTGAACGTCAAAGGCGGCGCGGCGGGCGTCGGCGCTGCCACCACTTCGAGCGTCGTCACTGCCATCACCACCGTCATCGGTTTCGATACTGTCTTTAACGTCATCTACGTCGTCTTCTTTCCATGAACGACGCGCCCGGTCCGGCGGTCGTCGAGCTGCGCGATGTGCGCCTTCAATTCGAAGAGAAACAAGTGCTCGACGGCGTTTCGCTTCGGGTGGAACCGCTCGATCGTCTCGTCGTCATGGGTCAGAGCGGCAGCGGGAAAAGCACGCTCCTGCGTTTGATTCTCGGCATCTTACCGCCGACCGGAGGCGAAGTGTTTTTCAAGCAATTCGAAATTTCGCGGCTGCGCCGGCGAAAGCTGCAGCAGATTCGCACGCAAATGGGAATGGTTTATCAATACTCGGCGCTTCTTAGCTCCCGAAACGTGCGCGACAACATCGCCTTGCCGCTCGAAGAATTAACGGAGAAAACACGCGCCGAGATCGACAAGATTGTCGATGAGAAGCTCGAGATGGTCGGGATGGTGGATGTGAAGGAGCAGATGCCTTCTGAATTGAGCGGAGGCATGCGCAAACGCATCAGTCTCGCGCGGGCGCTGGTCATGGAACCCGAATTGATCCTCTTCGACGAACCTTCGGCCGGTCTCGACCCAGTGATCAGCTCGGTGATCGACGAGCTAATCATCAGCCTCACCGAAAAGTCGGAGGTTACCTCCGTTATCGTGACCCATGAAATGGGGAGCGCGTTCCGGATCGGCACGCGCATGGCGATGCTCTACCAAGGCAAGATTATCGAGCAGGGCACGCCTGAGGAGTTTAAGCGATCGAAGGACCCGGTCGTCGCTCAGTTCTTGAGCGGCAGCACGGAAGGACCCATTCTGGAAGGAAGCCAAGATGCAATTGCGACGAAATGAACTTCTGACTGGCGTGCTCGTCCTCGCCACGATCGCGGCGCTGACCACGATCCTGATCCTGCTCGGCGCCCCGGGGCTCTTTAAGCCGCTCGTGACCTACAAGATCTACCTCGACAACGCCGCTGGGATTAAGCTCGGTGCTCCCGTGCTCCTGGCCGGTCGAAAGATCGGGCAGGTCGAGAAGCTCTACTCCCCGGTCTCCAAAGAAGAGGCCCAGCGCGCGCGGGAAGCGGCTGCCGCAGTCCGCCCATCTCCCGCTCCCGGTTCTTCACCAGCTCCGCCACCGGAGAACTTGAGCTTCGAGGCCCGAATCGATGTGCGCGTCGATCGGGACGCCGTCGTCTATCGAGATGCGAAGGCACGCCTGATTACCCTTGGGTTGCTCGGCGAAACCGCAATCGACTTTACACAAGGCAACGATTCCTCTGGTCGCGCCAAAGACGGCGAGCTTTTCGCTGGCGAACGCGTTCCGGACTTCGGCGAGTCGATCGCGAAGATGCTCGACATTGTCAAACCCGTGGCCAGCGAGGCGACGAACACGTTGAAAGAGTTGCAAGGGACCGCGCAAAATCTGAGCCGGATCACGGACGAAAGCTCCCAGCTCAACATGTCGCTCGCGCAGTTCCGCACCTTTGCCGAGAACCTAACGAACCTGACGGCGCGGGATAGTTCGCTCTCGCTGGCGTTGAATCATGTCGAGGAGATCAGCCGCGAGCTGACAAGCAACGACAATATCAAGGTCACGTTACAGAACTTTCGCGATGCCTCGAGCAAACTGAATCGCGCGATCGGTGACCTGGGGCCCGACCTGAAAGAAGCCGGCGCCAACGTCAAGGACCTGACTGCAACCGTGAGAACCCAGCCTTGGCGCCTCATCTGGCCCAGCACCAAAAAATACCCGGAGGATGAGCAACCCGCCGCCGACACCATCACGGTGCGCAAGAGCGCTCGAGCACGGCGCCCGACGCCTTCCCCCTCTCCGCGATTGCGGCCCCGAACTCTCGAGCCGGCCCACTAAGCTCGGTTCCACTCGGACGGAAAACATCGTGCTTCCGCAACGTTATCGCAGTGCGAGCACGCGCCGGCGTGGCTTCAGAGGGCCTGCGAGCTTAAGTTGAGCGTCGGGCAAGCCCGCCGATCGTTTGATCTGATAAGGCCGCAGAGGCGCCCAGAGTGATTACGCCTTAGCTGCTGCGAGGATTGAAAATCAAAGAGCTTACTTCGTGCTCGCGTTCGCGAAGCGATCGCGCAGAAAGGAAATGACGGCAGCTTCTTCGCCGCGTAAATCATCGAGATTTTCTGCGAGGGTTTCTTCGGCTTTCTGCTTCAGCCCTTCAATCGAAGCCCCGTTGAGATACGTTTCGAGTACGGCGGGATGCACATAGCATTTGCGGCACACCGCAGGCGTGTTGCCGAGCATTTTTGAAACTGCGGTGATGGCGCTCTTCACGTTTTTTTTCGCCTGAGACTTGTTTTCAGATGCGCCGACTGCGTTCAGTGCGATTGCGGCCATCACGGTTCCGGCCCAGGTGCGAAAATCCTTGGCCGTGAACTCTTCGCCCGTGATTTCCTTTAGGTAATCGTTCACGTCCTGCGAGGTCACGTTCCGGGTCTCGCCTTCATCATCGACATATTGAAACAGCTCCTGGCCGGGCAGGTCCTGCAGTTTTCGAATGATCTTTGCGATCCGGCGGTCAGTCACGGGAATGTCATGTTGGACGCCGCTTTTACCACGGAAATGAAACTGCAGTTTCGCACCCTCGACTTCGACGTGCCGGTTGCGCATCGTCGTCAGGCCAAAAGATTTGTTCTCCTGGGCGTACTCTTCATTGCCCACGCGGATGAATGTGCGCTCGAGCAGCGCGATGACGGTGGCAAGGATTTTTTCCCGCTGCAGACCCGGCAAGCCCATGTCCTGCTGGACACGTTTTCTGATTTTCGGAAGGGTCGCGCCGAAAACAACCATGCGCTCGTATTTGCTTTCGTCACGCACTTCGCGCCACTTTTCGTGATAGCGGTATTGCTTCCGGCCGCGGTCGTCCTGACCGGTGGCCTGGAGATGGCCGTTCGGCTTCGGGCAAATCCAGACGTCTTTGTAAGCGGGTGGGATCGCGAGCCGCCGGATTCGGAGCAACCGCTGCTCGTCTTTGATTTCCTTCCCTTGGGCGTCGAAGTAGGCGAAGTCTGTGCCGCGCGGCTTGCGTGAGTAGCCCGGCTGATCGTCGCTTACATAGCGGAGGCCGGCTTCGGCGGCGGCGGCTGCCGGATCACTGGCAATATCGAGATCCGCGAGCTTCTTCGGTGCTTTGGTTCCGTTCTTCGAGTTCTCGGCCACGCCACCTGATACGCGCGGGGTAGCCGCAAAGGCTGCAAGAAGAGCAAAGAAAACGCCGCGCCGCCCTCGTCTTCAAATGCGCTGATAAGGGGAGACGTACGACCGCAGCTTGGTCGCAGGTCGAAGCAGGCGCCAGTGCGACGGTCTCCCGGAAAGCAGCCGTCGGAAGCTACGCGCCGTAGCTTTTCGTGAATTTTTTCTTCGACTCGCCGTCGGCTGCTGGGGAAGACGAGGCGATGCCAGGAGCCGGCGCGGCTGCCGGGGGAGCGTCTGCCGGCGGGACAGGCGCCGCCGCCGGTGGAGACGGCGTTGAGCGGCCGCTGGTGCGCTCGTTTTGCGAAACTTCCACAAACGCCATCTGTAGATTCGAGAGCGCGTTGCGCAGGACGGTGCCTTCTTCGTTCGAGAGATTGCCGCGGGTTTTCTCCTGGATCATCGCGAGCTGGTCGATAAACATTTTCGCGAGCTCGAGATTCACCTCGCCCTCGCCGGTCTGCGGATTCGGAATCTGACCGAGAAACAAGGCCGCGTTCTGCGCCTGCATCATGACGAACTCGATGAAGCGCTGCGCCAGCTCGCCGCTCTGGGTGTTGGTTTGAACTTCGGCCATACTACTTCTCCTTCGTATCCGCGTGGTTCGCTGGCGGTCGCACGGTCGCGCAAACGTAGGGCTGTTGCTCGAAATACTTCGCGGCAACCCGCTGCACATCCTCGAGCGTGACCGCTTCCACCTCCTGTTCGAGTGTTTTGTAGTGGGCGAAACCGAGCCCGTAGAGCTCGTCGAGCGCCGCGATGTAACCAAAAGCGTCGTTGCTTTGATTGGAAATTTGCTGTTGACCGATGAGCTTCTTCTTCGCGCGGCTCAACTCTTCACTCGTCAGGCCAGCGGATGCGAGCTGGTGAATTTCGTCGAGCAGCTCAGATTTTACCCGATCGATTTTCTGCGGGTCGGTGCCGAGATAGAACGCGAAGAGACCGGGAACAAGTCCCTGCATCTGGGTGGCGCCGACGTAATACGCGAGGCCCATTTGCTCGCGAATTCGAATGAAGAAACGTGAACCGAGATCACTGCTCGCCTCATCGATCAGTTCCAATGCGTAACGATCCGGGCTGAACAAGTCAGCGCCGCGAAAGCCGATCATGAGCACGCCCTGGGCTTTCTCTTTGAGACTCTCCACGTCGATCGTCTCTACGAGCGGCTGACCGACTGGGACATCACGAAGCGCAAGCTCGCCGGGGTTCATTGTGCCCAGCAACTGCTCGAAAAGTTGCTTCACCTCGGCGGCCTTCACGTTGCCGAAGACGGAGATGACGGCGTTGTGCGCGACGAGGTATCGATCCCGAAATTCGACGAGGTCTTCTTGCGTCAATTGCGCGACAGACGCAATCGAGCCTTTGCACCGCATTCCATACGGATGTTGTCCAAAGAGCGCGGCGCGGAGAATGTTGCGCGCCACCGAGGTGAGCTGTTCTTCCTCTTCCTTGATGGCGGCGAGTTGGACTTCGCGCTCGCGTGCGACTGCGTTTTCCGGGAGCGTCGCATTTAACAACACGTCAGCCAGCACTTCCGCTCCCAGGCTAAGATCGGGTTGAGTTACATCGACCGAAATGTTGAAGCTGTTGTTGCCCGAATCGCTACAGATGCTGCCACCGACCGCCTCCAGCGTATCCGCGATCTGCTCCGCTGTCCGGGTCTTCGTCCCTTTCAGCAGCGTCTTCGCCATCAAATGCGTTACGCCATTCGTTCGCGGCGTCTCTGCGAGCAGACCGCCGCGGAAGGCGGCGGTCATCGCCACGAGCGGCAACCGTGGATCTTCCCGGACCAACAGACGCAATCCATTCGCAAGCTCGAGTTTCTGAATTTCGCCCGCGACGATTGCCTTCCTGCCGGCGGTCTTTGCGACACCGGAGCCTTTTGGGTTCAGCGAGACGATCGTCAGATTCTCGTCGATCAGATATCTGCCGGCAATTCGCCGAACGTCGTCAACGGTGACTGTCTCCGCCGCCCGGAGATAGTCGCGCGTGAAATCAAGGTTCCGTGTCAGGAACCAATTCGACCCGAGATCGGAAGCCTGGCCGCGCATGGTCGTGAGCGCACTCAGGTGATGGCTGAGCGAAATCTTTTTCGCTTTCGCCAGTTCCTCGACCGTTACGCCGGAACGTTTGATCTCTTCGACCATCTCAAGCACGAGCTGCTGGGTCGCGGTTCGATTCGCGGGATCGACGGTCGCGTCGATGCCGAAAACGCCTGGCTGACCCGGTGTGTAGGAAAATGCGGAGACGGCGTGCGCGAGACCCGCTTCTTCGCGGACCCGGCGATACAAACGGCAGCTGCGTCCATCGCCAAGAATCGTGGAAAGCAAGTCGATCGCGGGAACGTCAGGATGTGTGATCTCCGGGATGTGCCAGGAGAGTGAGAGTCGGGTCAGTTCGGTCGCGAATTCCTGATGGATTTCGCGACGGCCAAGTTGGGGCGGTTCTTCCGGAATGAAGATCGGGCGGAGCGATTTTTCGGGGAACTCTTTGAAGAGGGCATCTAGCTCGCGATGGACTTTGTCGCCCTCAACATCGCCAACCACGACGAAGGTCAGATTGTTAGGCACATAGCGCGCTTTGTAGTATCGCATCACCTGCTCCCGCGTGAGCTGATTGTAAACTTCGAGTTGGCCGATCACGGGCAGGCGATAGGGATGTCGCTGGTAGGCAGTCGCGAAAAGCAAGTGGCCCGCGACTCGATCTGGATCATCGAATCCCATCGCGAACTCGCGCCGAATCACTTCCTGCTCCTTGGCGTATTCCTCGCCCGGCAACGTCGAGTTCATCATCGCGTCGGATAAAATGTCGAGCCCGACGCTGACTCCGTCTTTCGGAACATCGATCCAGAAAACCGTGCGATCGAATGAGGTATAGGCGTTGATGTAACCGCCGGCGTCCTGGATTTTTTGCGCAATCGCATTCGCCGGACGCGTTCTGGTGCCCTTGAACAACATATGTTCGAGGATGTGCGAAAGGCCCGAGCCGAGATGTTCGTCCTCATCGATGCTGCCGGTGCCGCACCATGCCTGGACGCTGGCGACGGGAGCGCTGTGATCCTCCTGAACGATGACGGTGAGCCCATTCGGGAGCATCCATCTTCGCGCGGAGCTTGGCGGAAAGCTGATCATGGGCGAATTCTCCGGCGGCGCCGATTTCAATTGAGCATTGCGAAGCATAAGAAGCGCCAGCCGCGGCATTTGCCACTGCTGGAAATTAGCCGGCCTTTGGCGCCGGCAAAGCGGGCGGGAGCGGCGCCAGCAGCGTCTTCTGCGGCTGAAATGGCTTCATGAAAGCTTCATCGAAGTTAAAGACGTTCTTGAAATCCTCGATCGAATCTTCCTCGGTCTTCCCAAAAATTCCGGCGCCAATCAGATTGAAGACCATGTTGCCCAAATCCTCGGTTTTCCTGATGCCCCAATACGAAAGGACCGTCACGACCATTGGACCGAACTCTTTGAGTGCGTATTTGCGCACGCCTTCGAGTAGCTCCGGACCAGCGACATGGCGGACGGATGCCCCCTTGGCCTTCTTTTGTTGTTTGGTCGTGTAATCGAGCGCATCGCGCAGGAAAACGTACGCATCGCGCTCGTAGCGGGGATCGCCCGCGACGATGGAGTCGAGAGCTTCGGCAAAGCCAATTTTCTGCATGTGGGAATGTGCCCTTTACGCGGGCCGCCTACGATACGCAGCAACAATCACGCGAGCAAACGCCGCGACGCACAATCGGGTTCCTTCGCAGGCGTGGCGCCGCCAAGTTAATTCTGAAACTGAGTTTCAATCGCGCTCAGGTAAGTAGAGATCGGATCGCGCCGGGATGGCGGTTCGGCGGTTTGCTCAGCGGCGCGCATGTAATCCGCAAAGGCGCCGCTCGGCGTCCCCGACTGCGTGGCTTCAAACCAATTCAAGTAGTCCTCGATCTGCTGCATCCGTTGCGCAATTGCCGCGCGTGCGGTCCTCGCACAGTCGAGCCGCTCCTTCATATGTTTGATCTTTCCGCGACTGAGCAGTGCCGCGATCTGCTGATACTCGATCACGGTCGAGCGGGAGAGCGGATTCGCGCGCGTCCCGAGAAGCATGAGGTCTTGACTGAGGCGGCGAAGCACGGGCGGCGCAGATTTGTTGCGCATAAACGAAGGGAATTCTTCGAGCGCGTAGGTTTTTTCCTCCCTGCCGGGGCCGATGATTTTCACGTGCAGGATCTGCTCCAACTGCGCCTCCGTTTCGGCGTCCGAGAGGAGACGAAAGCCTCCGGGCTTCGCTGCGCGAGTGATGTTCGTACGCCAAACTTTCTCGGGATCGTCCCCGAAGACGCTGAACTGCGCACGCAGATCAGCCAATGGATCGTTCGACGATTCGGGGAGAGCATGGATGAATTGCGCGAGCTTCGCGCAGCCGTCGGGCTGACTCAGGAGAAGATCGAGCAGCGCGCGCGCGTAAGCACTGTAGAGCACTCGAGAGCTCGGCTCGAGCAGCGCCGGACGTTGCTGTAGAAATTGCTCGAGCGGCATGAGCTGCTCTCGCTGCTCCAGCGCCAGCAGTGGTTCGAGCAACTGAGCGGGATCGGCCCGATCATAGACGAGGAGCCCCTGCAATAGCCAGGACGGCGGCTCCACGTAAGCGCTTCCCACGGTAAGATTCGGCTGCCGGCGATATATCAGTTCCAAGAGAGTTGCGCGGAGCAATTCGCGCTGCACCGTGGGCGCGCTCACGTCCGGCGGAATCACGATGTCCAGCTGTAGTTTTAGTCCGAAACCGGTCTGGCTGAATTTCAACGCCGCTGGCGGAAGTTCCGGTGCATTCGCCTGCGGGTATTCCGCGCTGACGACAATTGGAGTTTTCCAGTCATCCTTTGTTCGCAATATTCCGAGCAGCTTGTTTTTCGTCCGCTCCGCCAGGTCGCAGAGCGCTCCGCGCAATTGCGTGTCAGAGCTGTAAACGATGAACTGACGCGAGGTGCTGATGCTGCGCGGGAGCGATTCGCCCTGCGCGTGAGGGTTAGCAAAAGCCGCTGTCGCCAGTGCGAGAACCAGGCAGCAGCGGAATTTCATCTGGACCGAAGGCTTTCATGAAAGAGAGGTTCGAGGCGAGTAAAAATCGCCGAAATTTTTCTGCTATTCTGCCGTAAATAAGCGCAACTTTTACCACGCGTCGGGGTCTGATCTGCAGAACGGGAACGTTGATTATGAATTGGAACAAAATGATTTTGGTGGCAAGCATGGCACTGAGTGCGCTGACCATCTCAGCGACAGCGGCGCCGCACGGCAATACGATTACAAGCGCGCCTCCGACGAACCGCACTTATTCAACGAATTCCACGCGATACTCGCATGGAAATTGGAACCGACACGACCGCTTCGGCGGGCATTACAATCCATACGGTTGCTACTTCGGCGGGGGCTACGGTTATCCCTACTACGGTTATGGCAATCCGTATTACGGCTCTGGCTTGGGTTTAAGCATCGGGTTCGGTTATCAGCCCTATGGCTATGGCTACTACGGGTCAGGTTACGGTTACCAGCCTTACGGCGGCGGCTACTACACGGCCGGACGTTCCTATGGATACCAGCAGGTCACGGGCGGCTCGGTCGTAGCGCGAGTGCAACAGCGTCTGGCTCGTTCCGGATACTACCGCGGCGCGATTGACGGGGTCGCTGGCTACGGGACGCGTAACGCGATTCGCGCTTTTGAACGCGACCACAGCCTGCGAGTGGACGGCCGGATTGACGGGCGCCTGCTCGCGACGCTGGGAGTCGCCTAAGCAAACTACTTCGAGGTTGGGTGGCGGGCGCGTGGCGCAAGTCGCGCGTCCGCCATGTGTTTAAGCTCTCGGGGTCAACACGACGAGCTTGGGGTGCAACTCAAAGCCTGCCATCTTTGCGAGCGATTTCCGTTCGCGATCCAGCGCCGCCCATAGATTAGAATTTAACCCCTCCGCATACTTCATGATCTGGGGGTGAATCGGCAAGCGGCCGATCTGGCCGCCAAGATCCACCGCATCCAGCTTCCCGTCCTTAAGCGTCACGCGATAGAGAGTAGCGAGGTAAAGGGAATAACCGATTAAGGAACGTTCGGTAGTTACGCGAACCGTCCCTTCGTCAAACGCAACCAGCGCCCGCTCGAATTGCAGGCCTTTGCTCAGCGCCGCTCGCTTCGATCTCAAAGAGTTGCCGAGATAGGCGTTCGCCTGGTCTTCGGTATAACGCAAAGGGGCGGCGCGATGCGACGACGTAGCATTTTCCAACTCGAGTCCGATCTGAGTCGGCAAGATCGCTGCTTTGGCCGGTGGAGGAACGTCGGGGGGCAGAATCATCTGGATGATGAGCGCTACCAACACCGCCCCGAGAATCAGTTTACCTAACCGCAAGAATAGGAGGCGCAGTTTAGCCTGCTGCGGATCCAGCATCGCTTTCAATCGCCGTTGGGTCGCTTGGGGATCTTCTTCCGTCGACTTCGCGTTGGCCAAAGCCGAGCGATCCAGACGGGCGCCACACGAATGGCAATAGATCCGCTCCGGCTCGTTTTCGTGCCGGCATTCGGGACAAACTAACTTGATCATTCGGTGGATGGCTTCGCTTTTGCTTCGCCCGATTTCGCCGGAGCGGACTTGGGAGTGGCGGAGGTAGATTCTTTGCTGCCGGGGGATTTCTCGGCAGCAGGCTTTTCGCCCGCAGGTTTCTCGCCGCTGGAAGCTTCAGAAGCAGGCGCGTCCTTCTTTGCGCCTTCCTTGTAGGAATTACTCCGGTAATCGGTGATGTAGAAACCGGAGCCTTTGAAGATCAATCCGGCGCCGGTGCCAAGCAGGCGCTTAACCTTGCCGTGACCCCACTTTGGCAGTTGGCAGTGTTCCTTTGGACACTCGGAGAAAGTCGGGTCGCGCATCGACTGAAAGGTGTCGAAATTCTTCCCGCACTTTTCGCATGAGTATTCGTAAGTAGGCATAGGAGCCGTTGCCGGTCGCCATTCTGCGTCCAAAAAAGCAGAATTCAAGCCGTGTGAATGCTGGCCCGAAAATCGCTGTAGCTCACGACGGTTTCTCCCGCGCATAATGGCCTACGTTCCCTTGACTTTTAACCCTCTGAGCATTAGAAGCTTCGTTCCAAAAATTTCGCCTATGTCCCGCCGCATCCCTCATCTCCTGGCATCTTCTATTTCGCTGGGAGCGATTCTCTTTCTTGCCGCTTGCGAAAGCGACGATCCCCGGCTTTCGAGCCAAACGCAATACCTCGGCGGCGTGTATGGAAACGAGCCGGTTTCCCCTGCCGCTCCAGACGACACGGTTTCCTACTGGGACGGTGAAGGCGTTTCGGGTAAGCCTTCCGTGCGCATCAGGCTTTCTGAGCAGCGGGCTTACTTCTACAAAGGCGGCCAACTGGTTGGCATTTCACAGCTTTCGACCGGCCGTGAGGGATTGAACACTCCCCTTGGCAAATACTCGATCACGCAAAAAGACAAGGACCATGTCTCCAGCAAATATGGAGACTACGTCGATACCGCCGACAACGTTGTTGCGCCCAATATTGACGTGGAGAAAGATCCGAAACCGCCGGGGACACACTACAAAGGCGCGGCGATGCCTTATTTCATGCGGATCGTCGGCGGCGTCGGTATGCACGCGGGCTATCTGCCCGGTTATCCCGCCTCTCACGGGTGCATCCGGATGCCAGAGTTCATGGCCGAGAGTTTCTTCAAATCTGTCAGCGACGGAACTCCGGTCACGATCAGCGAGTAGCACAAATCGGGCCGGTTCTCGGCTTGCACTCGCACTCCGGCGGCGACATGCTCGTGTCTCGCGTTTCGCGTCATGATCATCATCACCCAGCCGAGTGCCACCGAAGCGGAGATTGACTCGATCGTCGCGCGCGTCCACGAATTTGGACTGGACGCTCAAATCAGCCGCGGCGCGTCCCGCGTAATTATCGGTGTGATCGGTTCCGAAGAGTTGATGCGCGAAAAGCCACTCGCGGCGATGCCCGGCGTGGAGGCGATCGTGCCAGTGTTGAAGCCTTACCGGCTCGCGTCCTACGAAGCACGCGGCAAAGCTTCGTCCGTCAACATCGGCAGCGTTACGATCGGCGCAGCGCACGACGTCGCCCTCATCTCGGGTCCCTGCTCTGTTGAAGGCGAGGAGCAAATCGTCTCGATCGCGCGCACGGTGAAAAGGCTGGGCGCCAAAATTCTTCGCGGTGGCGCTTTTAAGCCGCGCACCTCGCCCTACAGCTTCCAAGGTTTGCGCGAAGACGGGCTTCGATTCCTGGCCGAGGCACGCAAGCAAACCGGCCTGCCGGTTATTACCGAGATTATGGACGCGCGTGATCTCCCGATCGTGGAGCAGTTTGCCGACTGCCTCCAAATCGGTGCTCGCAACATGCAGAATTTTTCGCTCCTGAAGGAAGTCGGCCGCAGCCGCTTGCCGGTCCTGTTGAAGCGCGGATTCAGCGCCACGATCAACGATCTCATTATGAGCGCTGAATACATTCTCAGCGAAGGGAACATGAACGTGCTGCTCTGCGAACGCGGCATCCGCACTTTCGAGACCGCGACCCGTTACACGCTGGACCTCAACGCCGTGCCACTTCTGAAATCGAAAACGCATCTGCCAGTTGTCGTGGACCCGACACATGGGATTGGCGTCCGGGAGTTTGTGCCGCGAATGTCGCTCGCGGCGGTGGCGGCGGGCGCGGACGCCTTGATGATCGAAGTGCACGATTCGCCGGACCTCGCGAAGAGCGATGGCGAGCAAGCACTCACGCCCCACATTTTCGCCGACCTCGTCCCGAGGCTGCGCGCGGTCGCGCGCGCTGTCGGTCGCGATCTTTGATCCGCTGGCGCGCGGCCGGATTGAAGTTCCGGCGGGATGATCGCAACATTGGCGATGCCTGAACCGACCGCGACGGACCTTCTCGCGCTGGTGGCGAAGGCTGAGTCGATCACCGAAAAGCTGCGGCGGATTGATGAGGGCGATTGGCCCGTTGCATTCTCGCATGTGACAGAAGCGGCGCAGCCATTTCTCGTCGCCGCGATCGCACGTCACGTTCCCAAAACCATTTGGGTGATTTGTCCAAATGTCCGGACACAGGAATTGCTGCACGAGTCTCTCTTGAACTGGGCGCCCGGCGCCTTGTTTCTGCCCGAAGCGGAGTTCGCCGCCGTTGAAAACATCCTGCCTGATCCGGAAATTGCGGCGGAGCGGCTGGCTTTGTTGAGTCAGGTCGAGCGCAAGAAAGGGCCGCATCTGGTTGTGGCGACACACGCAAGCCTCGATCAACCGGCGCCTGAACGTGGCGCCTTGACGTCCGGGTTGCTCGTTCTCAGGCGCGGCTCCGACCGAACCATGGAGCAAGTGCTCGAGATGCTCGCCGGCGCAGCTTACGATCGCGTGCCGCAAGTCACGACGCGCGGTCAATTCGCGGTCCGGGGCGGAATTCTCGATCTCTTCTCCTGGCAGGCGCAACTGCCGGTGCGAGCAGAGTTTTTCGGTGATGAACTGGAGTCACTGCGCGAATTCGACGTCGACACCCAGATCTCGGTTCGCAATCTCCACTCGTTCGACGTCTTGCTCGGTGCGGCAGAAAAACAGACGGGTCGCGTCGGCGACTACATTGCGAAGGAACATCTGCGCCTCGCGGTCGAGCCGGATGAAGATGATGACGCTGACGTTCAGATCAGCCAGGGGTGGGTGCACCTCGAGCACAATCCAGCGAAGCAGAACGGAGTCGAGGACGTAACGCAGCCCAACTCGGCGAGGCCAGGCTCCCAATCGCGTGATGAAAGCCTGACCATGGGGCTACGGAATCCTTCGACCCCGAATGCTTTCGGGGCTCAGAATGAGAGCGATCACGTCGAGGACTTCAACGGCGCATTTCAGGAGTGCGAAACCGGCGAGCTGGTGGTCGGAGATTTCATGCTTGGCGAAGCCAAACGCGCACAGTTCGCGGCACGTCTGGAACATTGGAACGCAGCTGGGTCACAAGTCGTCATCTACTTCCAAACCGAAGGTGAAATCGAACGGTTCCGCGAGATCATGGCGATGGTCAATGGCGCACTTGATCGCGTGGAACTGGCGGAAGGCACGCTCGCGCGCGGCTTCTGTTTTCCTGACGGCAAGCTCGTCGTGCTCTCGGCGTCGGAGTTGTTCGGACGCTTTCCGGCGCATGGCAGGCGCCGGCTGCGACGCGCCGAAAAATCGGCCCGGAATCGCACGCAGATCGACTTCAGTGAGCTGAACGAAGGCGACCTTGTTGTGCATCTTGAGCATGGCGTGGGGCGGTTCGCGCAGCTCACAAGCGTCTCTTCCCCCGGCGGCGGCAGGCAGGAAGTTCTTATCCTCGAATTCGCGGACGACGCCCGACTCTATGTGCCGCTCGAGCAAGCATACCTGGTCTCGCGCTACGTCGGTGTAGGCAAAAAATCGCCGCCGCTAAGCTCGCTCGCCGATGCGAAATGGGCGCGCGCAAAGAAAAACGCCGCGACCTCAACTTTCGATTACGCCGGCAAAATGCTGGCCGTGCAAGCGGAACGCGAGACGCAGCTCGGCCACGCGTTTGGTCTGGACACGAAATGGCAGGCCGAGTTCGAGCACTCCTTTCCATATCGCGAAACTCCCGATCAACTGACGGCAATCGCCGCCACCAAACGCGATATGGAGCAGGCGCGTTCCATGGATCGACTGATCTGCGGCGATGTCGGTTTCGGCAAAACCGAAGTCGCTATCCGCGCCGCCTTCAAATCGGTCATGGAAGGTAAACAGGTCGCGATCCTCGCCCCGACGACGGTGCTCGCGCAGCAGCATTTCGAGACCTTTCGGCAGCGCATGCTCGATTATCCGGTGCGGATTGAAATGCTGAGTCGATTCCGGTCGCAGGGCGAACAACGGCAGGTGATTCGACTTCTGTGCGAAGGCGGAGTCGATATCGTGATTGGCACGCATCGGCTGATCTCCGGCGACGTCATTTTCAAGGACCTCGGTCTCGTCGTGATCGATGAGGAGCAGCGCTTCGGCGTTCTGCACAAGGAAAAATTCAAAGAGCTTTTCAAACTCGTCGACGTCCTCACGCTTTCCGCCACCCCGATTCCGCGCACGCTTTATCTGTCGCTCGTCGGCGTCAAAGACATGTCCACCATCGAGACGCCGCCGCTGAACCGGCTGCCGGTCGAGACGGTCGTCTGCGGCTACGACGAGCGAATTATTCGGGACGCGATCAACCGCGAACTCGAACGGCAGGGCCAGGTTTATTTCCTGCACAATCGCGTGCAGTCGATCCAGAAAGTGCGGGACCGGATTGTCGAGCTTTGTCCGCAGGCGCGGGTCGAGTTCGGCCATGGGCAGATGGATGCGGACGAACTCGAAGCCGTTATGCAACGGTTCGTCGCCGGCAAAATCGATGTCCTCGTCTGCACGACGATCATCGAGAGCGGCCTCGATATCCCGAATGCAAACACAATCATCATCGACCGCGCGGACCGGTTCGGTCTCGCCGATCTTTATCAACTCCGGGGACGCGTCGGTCGCGCCGAGCACAAGGCCTATGCCTACCTCATGTTGCCACGCGAGATGATGACCGTGGGCGCCGCGCGCAAACGGATCAACGCGATCAAGCAATACAGCTCGTTAGGCGCCGGTTTCCGGATCGCGATGCGCGATCTCGAGATTCGCGGCGCAGGCAGCATTCTCGGGACGGCGCAAAGTGGGCACATCATGGCGGTCGGGTTCGATTTGTATTGTCAGCTCCTGCGCCAGGCGGTCGCGCAGCTGAAAGGCGAAAAATATAAGCGGCGGCTCGAAGTCGAAATTCGCCTCGATTTCATCGCCACAAACGAGGCTGAATTCGTGCAACTCAGCCCAGAGTCGCGCGTTCCGGCGTTCATCCCGGCAAAATACGTCAGCGACACCACGCTTCGGATTCAGGCTTACCGGCATCTTGCGGAAATCTCGGGGCGTGAGCAGTGGGATCGATTGCGAAAAGAATGGCGCGACCGATTCGGCAAATTTCCGAGCGCCGTGGAGAACCTCTTCCTCCTGACTGAGATCAAACTCGCAGCCACGAAGGCGGCGATCACCCGCGTCGAGGTGCGTGAAGACAAGCTCATGCTCACCCGCCACGGCGATTTTCTGCTTGTGGAGGGCAGGTTCCCTCGCATAAGTACGGGCGGACTCGACCGCAAACTCAGCGAAGTCTTGGAACTCATTAGGAAACTTTGAATCGCATCTCCCATCAGATTGCAACGATCGCGCTCGCCGGGCTCGCACTCGCGGTGGGACTGGTCGCTGGCGCTGAAACTGTCCCCGGCAATGCACCGCCGGGCTCTGCAATTTCTGCTTCGGGTGCTACTCAGCCATCGGCTGATGAGGAGCGAATCGGCCGGGCGCCTGGGAATTCGTTGCCGATTGATGGTATCGCGGCCGTCGTGAATGGCGATGTCATCACCTACTCGCAAGTGCGAGAGCTAGTGGGCCCGCGGGAGAAGCTGCTGCGTTCGCAGCTTCGGGGCGAAGAATTGCTGGCGAAAATCAAGGAGGCGCGGATTTCCGCGTTGCACGATCTGATCGACCGGCAGCTCATCCTCCAGGCGTTCAGCAAGGAGAATTTCCAGGTGCCGGACCACTTTGTTGATCAGCAGACTAATGAAATCATCCGTGAGGCGTTCGGCGGCGACCGTAATACCTTCATCAAGACGCTGCGGGCGCAGGACATGTCGCTCTCTGAGTTTAAGAAAATGGAGAAAGAAAAAGTGATCGTGCAGGCCATGAGAGGCAAGAACCTGAAGAAGACGACCGCGATTCCGCCTTCGAAGGTCAACGATTATTACGCTAAACATCGCGACGAATTCACGAGCAAAGAGCAGGTGAAACTCCGCATGATCATGATCCCGGGCCATACGGCGGACGGGAACGCGGGCGGCCAAAAGGCGCTGGCCGAAGAAATCCTGCAGAAGCTCCTGGGCGGCGCTGAATTCGAGCGCATCGCGCAGATGTATTCCGAAGACAGCACCCGCGAAGCGGGCGGTGATTGGGGTTGGATCGAACGAAAGACGCTGGCGGCGCCGCTCGAGAAAGTCACCTTCAGTCTGCCAAAGGGGAAGATCAGCAATCTGATCGAGCTTGGCGGAAATTATTACATTCTGAAGGTAGAAGATAAACAGGGCGGCGTGTCGCGTCCCTTGGCAGAAGTGCGGACCGACATCGAGAAGAAGCTGATGCAGGAAGAATCCCAGCACCAGCAAGAGCGCTGGCTGGCGACGCTGCGGGAAAAAGCCTACATCCGCACGTTCTGACCTTCCGCGGGCGTCCTCGAGAACGCTTTCTTACCGTCCTCTCGAGCGCAGTCGAGAGATCCCCTTGCGCTGCCCAAAGCTCCATCACGGGGTTGTTGCCCATTCGCATCGCGCTCGCCCCCGCGGCACCCCGAATAAGCCGAATACGTAGGCGATTGGTCAACAGCCGCTGTTTGTGATGCCAATCTCATGAAGCGCGTAATGACCAGGTATCAGGCCGCTCAATCCGCGCACCGTGGGGCTCGTCTCGATCGTTGTAACCACGAAACTAAACGAGTGGTAGCGCCACCTGAGATCGAACGCGGCTGGGGAAGTATCGCTGGATCGAGTCATCTCGGCCTCCGAGGGCTTTGTCCGAGCATTCAATCTGAAAACCCGGAGCGGTTAATCTCGACCCCTTCCGACCCTGCCTTGACCGTGTCATTCGGGTAAGCGCCTTTCACGACTAGGTCGGGATGACCGTTGAAGTAGTTGTTCTGCGTCAACGCACGCGAATGCTTCGACAAACTCGCCGTCAGCAGGTCGGAAATAAGCCCAGACATGATGGCCGGGCGCAGGAAGTCGTCGAGTCGCTGCAATCCTTTCTCCAGCAGGCCCGTGTTCACGTCGAAGAAGAGATCATAGACATCCTGCATCGCGATCTCGAAATTCTCGGGCCGCAACTGAAACGGCAGCCGAGCGCTCGTGTTGAAGTTCTCACGCTTCGGCCGATTACGCTCGGCAGGCATCCGACAGAACACACCTGATCGAGTGCGGGGCGGCAAGAGTAAAGCACGAAAACTGCTGACTCCTCGCGAGCTTTAAGGCGGCAAGGGCACTTCCAGTCTACGCACTCGCTGCCTGCAAAACGCTTAGCGGAGGCGGATCCAGCAACTCCAGCTTGTTCCCGGAGGACAAGCCTTATTCGGGCATAATGCATGCAAGTCAGTGCGTGCAATTCGCAAAGCCAAGTTGCTCGTAGAATTTTCTTAGGCCGGAAGCCATCCTATCCTGAACATTCACCACGTCGTCGAGCGGCTCGAGCCATCGATCTTCGACTACGCTGTCGCATCCTACCCGCGATCGTAAGGGACGATACTGTCCCATTCGTCGGCGGAAGAGCGGGCCACAAACGCCACCACCGGTTCGGTGTCGCTCATGTTGAACACCTCATGGGGGACGTCGGGCTTTATGTAAATGAAATCACCGGCTTCATTCTCCAGCACCTTCCTAAGCCCAGTCCCAAACTCATGGCGCACTTTTCCTTCGAGGATGTAAAGGATCAGCTCGAAGCCGACATGAATATGCGCATAGGCGACGCCGCCGGGCGGGATGGTGGCGATATTGGCGGAGAGTTTGGTCGTGCCGACATTTTTTGCCGACATGCCTTGTTTGTAGTGGATGCCGTTCCAGTCCCTGCGAGCGCCCCCGCCGCGAATGGTGAGAATACCATCATGGTCTTCGACGGCGTTGAGCTGGATGTTGTCTTTGTCGTCCATCAGAGGTGATCTTCGATCCTAAAGATCGTTGGTTACAGGTGCGAGGCAACGCGGGAATCGTCACTGGATAAGGGAGTGGGTCAAAAATATGGCTACGAGTGCGGCGCCGATCCGAAATTCGCTCGGGCCTCGAACATGGCCGCGGTTTCCCGGATGACCCGAAGCGTTTCGTCTTCAAAGCAGGTCTTGATCTGCGATGCTGTTTCTCCCGTATTGTCCGCTTCGGTCGCGAGTCGATCTGATCCGGGCAAATACACCGCCATCGTAAAGTGCGTGGATGGGACGACTGGTGTTGGACTGGTCGAAGTCTTCTCTCTAAATTCACTTGGGCATATCTCCGGCTTGCGAATCAAATGCACGCAAGCGCGACGCTCGCGCTACTTAGCTCCGCGATCTGAATGCGAGGACGGGAGTTGCGCTCGCTAAAGTTTGCGCTCTGAATCTAGCGTGTCTCTCACGCGCCCACTCAGCGATAAAACGCGCATCGTTGTCGTCGGATCAGGCGGGCGGCTTGGTGCCGCTCTCCTCCGTGAATATTCGCAGACCAGTGAGGTCGTCGGCTTCAATCACGCCGCGCTCGATATCGCGGACGCGAGCGCAGTCCGGGACGCGCTCGCGCCGCTCGGCTTCGACGTGCTCATCAACTGCGCTGCGAAAACAAATGTCGATCGCTGCGAAACGCACCGCGAGGAAGCGTTCAACCTGAATGCGGAAGCGCCGCGCGTGCTTGCGGAAGTCGCGAGGTCGAAACGCGCGAAGCTCGTGCACATCAGCACCGATTACGTTTTCGACGGCAATAAGGATCAACCGTACGGCGAGGCTGATTCTGCAAATCCGATCAGCGTTTACGGGGAATCGAAGCTGGCCGGCGAAAAATTCGTGCTCCAGACTGATGCCAGCCACCTCGTGGTTCGGGTCTCGTGGGTCTTTGGGCCCGATCGCCCCAGCTTCATCGATGGCGTGGTGAAAAACGCGCGGGAGAAAGATCGCGTGAACGCGGTCGCGGATAAGTTCTCGACACCTACTTATACGCTCGATCTCGCGGCAATGCTGCGGCGCTTCCTCACGGACGATACGGGTGGTGTCTTGCACCTGACGAATAGCGGTGCGTGCAGCTGGCAGGAATACGCGCAGCATGCACTCGACTGCGCCCACGCCGCTGGCATCCAGTTGCAGGCGCGAACTGTGGATGCGTTGTCGTTAGGCGAAATCAGGACCTTCATCGCCAGACGACCAGCCTACAGCGTTCTCTCGCCCGCCAAATATGAGGCGATCACCGGGCAGAAGCCGCGGCACTGGCGCGATGCGGTCGCGGATTATGTGCGGGACTGGGTGACTGGGCGTGGTTGACAGACAAAGCCCGAGCCTATTTCATCCTGGTATGAATGTTCGAACCATTGCTCTGCTCAGCGCGTTGACGCTGGGGCTGTCCTCGATCACCCGCGCCCAGTTGGCGTGGGAAGCCACCGAACTAGATCTGAAGGCGGCGCCCGGTGATCAAACCGCGGTCGGCCATTTCAAATACGAAAATAAAGGCAACAAGATGATTCGTGTTCTATCCGTCCGGCCATCCTGCGGATGTACGGCCGCCGCGATGAAGAAAAACGAAGTCGCGCCCGGTGAGAAAGGCGAGCTGACGGCCACATTTAACATCGGCGGTCGCACTGGCCTTCAGCAGAAGACAATCAATGTCGAGACCGACGATGGAGGCTCGCAATTCACGGTCCTGACAATGAAGACGATGGTCGCACAGCTTGCGGAAGTGCAACCATCGTTCGTTTACTGGGAGAGCGGAGAGGCGCCAAAAGCAAAGACGATCACGGTCAAGCCAGGGAAAGACATCACGATCAAAAATGTGGAGGTCACGGCATCTACTCCAGCATTCGTCACGGAGGTGAAACCTGGCGCGGTCGCCGGGGAATTTCAGATTAATGTAACGCCGCGAGACACCAAAAAACAGGCGATGGCGACGCTCACGATTAAACCGAATTTCGCGAACCTGCCCGCAAAGGCTTTCTACGCGACCGCACGCGTCACGGGCGCCGCTGCTGCGGTCCGGTAATTTTGATCGCGCAGCTGACCCGGCAATCGCTTATCTTGCTTGGACTCGCGTTGCTGCCGGCGGTTGGGCAGGCGGTTTACTATCGCGACCGCATTTCGTGGCAGTCGCCAGTCGCTCCAGGAGAGGGAGTCACGGTCAGCCGGGCGCAAAGCTGGGGAGCCGCCGCCCTCTGGGTCGATGCCCGGCCCGAGGAGCAGTTCGAGACTGCCCATGTTCCGGGGGCAGTTCTGCTAAACGAGGATCGGTGGAACGAGCTGCTGCCACAGCTGCTCGCAGCCTGGTCGCCGGAAAAACGGCTCGTGGTTTACTGCAGCAGTCAGAGTTGCGGCACCAGCCGCGAAGTCGCGCGGCGCCTGCGGACCGACGCTGGGTTGCAAAATGTTTTTGTCCTTGTAGGCGGTTGGGAGGCGTGGCGCGACGCGCAGAAATGAAATGGCTTTGGCGGAGTCTCGCTGTTTTCGTGGGCCTGATTTTTATTTACAGTGGAGCAATCAAAATTTTGGACCCCATCGGTTTCGCAGGCGACATCGACAATTACCACTTGGTGCCTTGGTCAGTCAGTGCGCCGCTCTCGTTTTATCTGCCCTGGCTGGAAGTTTTCTGCGGGCTCGCTCTGGCCTTCAGACGACTTTACACAGGCGCGCTCAGCATTCTCATCGCGCTCATCCTGACTTTCATCGGAGCGACATTGGCTGCCAGGTTCCGTGGGATCGACATCACCTGCGGCTGTTTCGGTCACGCCAGCAAAAACTCGAGCTTCACTTCGCACCTCGCCTTGGATTTGTTGCTGCTCGCCGGAACGGTTTTCCTCTGGCGCGAACATTCAAGAAATTTCACTTCGGTTCGCGGAGTGGTCCCGCTACCATTCGCCGCAGAAACGAAATAGAAGATCAAACATGGATTACATTCTCATCCGCCACCGAGTCGCTGATTTCGGCAAATGGAAATCCGCCTATGACACGCATCTGTCCGCGCGGCAGAGCGCGGGCCTGCAAGAGGAACATCTTTTGCGCGGGATCGACAATCCAAACGAAGTGGTCCTGCTTTTTTCTACGGACGATTTGGACAAAGCAAAAGCGTTCACTGCTTCGAAGGAATTGCGCGAGGCCATGCAAAAAGCCGGCGTGAACGATAAGCCAGAAATTTATTTTCTAAGTCAGATCTGACCCGCAGCTGCAAAACCTAGCGGTTGCTTTGGCCGAAGTCTATGGGCTGTAATGATGTAGCGGCGCTTCTGTGAAGCGCAACGTGGGGGAATCCCTCCGTCCCGGGAGCAGTTCTACGCAAGCGAGACGATTGCGCTACTTCGATTGGTGCGCGGGTGCGGGAGACGATGCAGTTGTAATTGTGCGACGTGCATTCCCAGGACGAGTGCCGCGATCAGGCCGAAGTACATGCCGCCCATGATCCAGCGTTGCGAGGGCGCCACTTCAAAGTAGCGCTGTTCTTCTTCAGTGCGCTTACGGAAGAGGGAGAAGATTCGTGGTAACGCCATTACCAGGAGAATCCAAATGATGATATTGGGGTGGGTCCACCCGAGCCACGCCAGCAGCGCGAAACCCGGCAGCCAAAGCCACGGCGAAAGCGCGGTGACGATCCGCCCACCGTCCAGCATGCCCACCGGCGCGAGATTAAACAAATTCAGGAAGTAACCAGACCACGCGAGCGCAATCAGCAAAGGCACGTTGAAGTAGAGAGCGGCGGCGTGACAAGCCAGCGCGGTAATCGAACCAAAGATCGGCCCTCCGATTCCGACCGATGCCTCCATCCATGCGTTCCGCGGCGCTTCCTTTAACGCGATGAAAGCGCCAACGAAAGGGATGAACATCGGCGCGCTGACCTTAAGTCCGAATTTTTTCGCCACGATCAAATGGCCGCATTCGTGAAGCAGGATCAAGCCGACAAATCCGGCCGCGTAAATCCAACCCCAAACCATCGCGTAAACACCAATTGTAATCAGCATCGAACCGCCCGATTTGAGCAGGATCGGCAGGATGAATTTTATTTTGCCGATGAACTTGAGGATGACGACTCCGATGACACCGATCGGGCCGAGCGCTTTTTTTGTCTTTGTGACAATCGTCTCTCTCGGAGCGACTGGATAAGTGCTTTGGACGATCGGCTGCATGGCGATAAGATCGCTACGCGACGGCGGATTGCAGGTCTGAAAACGCGGCGCCGAGATGCTCAATGAGATCGCGCGCGATAAAGGATTGTTCGCTTGCCCTTCCCTCTAGCAAAGCAAGCTCAGCTGCTCGCCCGCAGAGCCGCGCGCCCACGCGAGCCGCGTCGTACGGGCAAAGGTGTTGGGCAATTAATGCGGCACAAACGCCGGTCAACACGTCCCCAACTCCGCCGGTTGCCATCGCTGGATTCCCCGTCGTGTTATAGCTCAGCGGCCGCTCGCGTTCCGCGACGATGGTGCGACTACCTTTGAGGAGCAGCGTTACCGCATACCGGCTGACGAATTTGCTCGCCCGTGTCGCGCGGTCGGCGTCGCCGTTTGGATCGAGGCGTTCCATTTCGCCCGGATGCGGAGTCAGCAGGCGCGGACCGCGCCAGGAATCGAATTTCGCCAGAGTGTCCGCGATGATGTTCAGTCCATCTGCGTCAACGACCATTGGTTGCTCTGCGCGCTCGATCAATTCACGAATATCTTGCGCGTGTTCTTTGCCGAGGCCGGGGCCGGCTGCCCAAACGTCGATCCTTTGATCGAGCAGCGTTTTGTAATCGGCGATCGGATGAACCATCGCCTCGAATGGTGCGGTCGAGGCAATCGCAGGATAGATGTCTTCCGGAACAAAGAGGTGCACAAGACCAGCGCCACCGCGAAGCGCGCCGAAAGCACACAGGGTCGCCGCGCCGGTCAGCCCTCGCGATCCGGCAACGATCCCGACCCGACCGAATTGGTTTTTGTAAGCGCCGAATTTCCGCCGCGGCAGCAGACTGCGGAGTGACTCGCGAGTCGCGACAATGCGATCGCCCGCTTCGACTGGTGCCTCCAGCTCGCTCAGCGCAATCACTTCCAGGCGCCCCACGAAATTGAGTGCGCGATCGGCGATGAGGCCGGACTTCGTGAATCCAACCGTGACCGTGAGATCGGCGGTCACGCAGTCGCTGTCGGCCGCGCCGGAATCCGAATCAAGACCGGATGGAATGTCGATCGCGAAAACGAATGCGTTTTGATTCTGCCGCAATTCGTTGATTTCGCGGCAAGCCGCGCGAATGGGTTCGCGCAGCGGCAGCTTCGAACCGATACCCAACAATCCGTCGAGAACGATCAAGCGGCCGCTTTCTCCGCAGTCCGGCCCGGGCGCAGTTCGCAGACGCTCCAGCATCCTGCGCGTCAGCTCGCTGCAATCGGGTTCACCGAACGGCAGTCGAACTTCAATTCTCCATCCGCGACGCTGCAACTCTGCCGCTGCAACCAGCGCATCGCCGCCATTGTGGCCTTTGCCTGCAAACGCCAGGCAGCGGCCAGGCTTTGGAAAGCGGTCCACCACGGTCCGCGCAATGCCGGCGCCGGCTTCGTTCATCAGTTGCTCGGCAGTCACGCCACGTGCAAAGGCCGACTCCTCGACCGCGCGCATCTGCGCCGTCGTCACCACAGAAGCGTCCACTCTAGCCCTCCGAGCTGCTGTGCTTCCTGTATTTCGTGCTGCTGCTACTGCTCTCGCGGTCACTGCTCGTCTTCTTTTTTTTCCTGCTCGTGCTGCGATGGCGTGACGTCGTCGACTTTTTGCGCCGTGAAGCAGTGGACGAGCGAGCGCGATGGCTCGCGGGTGCGGCCTGCACGAAATCTCCTCCATTAAAAGGCTGCGGGAGCACTTCGGTCGAAACCGCCGCATCCGCGGCGAGGGCCCGCCTGATCGAGGCCGGCTCCCGCTGGATCCCCCGTGCAATCGCTCGTGCGAGCTGTTGCCGATAGCTCCCCGCCTGCACGAGCCGGCCTTCCGTCGGATTAGTCAAAAATCCGCATTCGACCAGGACGGATGGAATCGCCGTTCTACGCAAAACGAAGAACCCGCGGCGGCGAATTCCGCGATTTTCGGTGGGCGCGGCAGCGACGACATTGCGGTGAATGCTGGCCGCGAGCGATGCGCTATCTCGCCGGTAGTAGTAGGTCTCAATCCCATTCGCGCCGAGGCGAGGTGCACAATTAAAATGAATGGAAACAAAGGTCGCGCCGCGATGAGAGTTGGCGATCGCCATTCGTTCCGGGAGAGACACGAAAACGTCGCTATCGCGTGTGAGGATGACGCGATAACCTTCGTCTTGCAGGATTTGTCGCAGCCGCTGCGCAACGTCGAGGGTTTTATCTTTTTCGCTAATCCGCTGGCCGGGAACGCCGCCCCGATCGAATCCTCCGTGGCCCGGGTCAATCACGATCGTCTGGCGTGATTGCGCGGACGCCGCCCCCGGCATTGCCAGGAACATGACGGAGAAAAAGACGGCAAACGCCGGCCGGAGTGTCCGGGAGAACGCCGGAGGTATGTCAGTCATCTGTCGGGATCGAGGGCGGACGCGCTGACAACTTCGGGGCCCCGCCACGGACCGCGCTTGCAGCCGGCACATCGAGCATTCCGCCGTGGACGGCGACGGTGCCACCGGCGGCATGCCGGAGACGCGGCCGGGTCTTCGTTTCCATGAAAGTGGAATGGGCGAGCAACTCCCCGTTCAATCCAATGTGGGAATAGGACCAGGTGCGTGGTGCGGCGCAGTGCAGCACGTGCAGTTGATTGGCGGGGTCGAGCTCCGCCTGCGGTTCGTCATAGGCGATGACCCGGCCTAACGAGTAAGTGGAGTAAACCACGCCCGTCGTCTTGTCCTCGACGCGGACGTAGAGCGACGTGTGATCTGGAAATCGATTCGAGAGCAGCGAGTAGGTCCGGGTATCACCGGCGCCGGCACTCCCCTCCGGCAGCCCAACGGTCTTCTGCCAGATCGCGCGCGCATCCGTCACCTGAAACACTTTGCTCTGAGAGTAGAAAAACCGGTTCAGATCAGGGAAGAAGACGTTCGCCCGAACGTGGTAAGCGCCGTAGTCATTGACATCGAACGCGGGCGTCAGGTTCACTTTTCTGGTTACGGTTTTGCCAGCCTCAATCCGCAACGGTGGCTCGGACGCATCGGACTTTACGGACGCAAGCAAGCGTCCATCGCCGGCGGTGACCTCAAATCCGAACCAGCGCTGGGCCTCCTCGTCGCGCAGCTCGATATCGCGACCGTCGCGAGCACCGGCTCGTGTGCGATGTATTGAAGACGTCCGAATTTCAGGTCCACCTGAATCTGTGCTTGCGCAACCGCGCCAAGAAGCAGGACGCAGACGAACGACGCAAGCAGTTTCATCGGCGCCTAAAATAGCGCATGTCAGCGGCGATGAAAGCTATCCCGCAGTCCGGCTACGTTTCTAACAGAGCTAACCCCAACTTTTAGCGTCTCTTGAACGCGCTGAAGAGTCTGCCTTTCGCGGGCGCGGAATTCTTCACCGGGGGCACGTCGCCGCTTTGCTCCCGGAAGCTGCGTCCCGGCGGGAGGTGGTTTCGATTCTGGCGCAGCACCACTTCGATCAGCACTTCGTCCCATGCTTCGGCGATACTTTCAACCGGCGCGGCCACCGACTCGTCGTATGCAAACTCGACCGATTCCCACGCCACCATTCCCGAGAGTGCATCGATTCCACGAGCGGCCTCGGATTCGGCGTGGACGATTTTGCCAGCGCGCAGAAAAACCAGAGCTGTCCGCGAACTCTTCACGATTTGAATCGCGCCCGTTCGGCCGCTCAGGCAACACATCTGAAGCACATCGACGACATGGAAGAGATCGAGCTCGCGATAAGGCGTGGCGGCGGCGCGCTCGATCGCTTTCAGTAGCTTTTCACCGTCAATCGGCTCCGCAAAGACTTTGGCATTGGTGATTTCAAGGCGCTCTTCCGAAACCCCATATCCCGGAAGAAAGATCGTTTGGAGTCCGGGAAATACCTCACTGAGCGAACCGCCGATCGCGAGACCGTCCACCTCTGGCGCTTCCAGCTGGGTGATCACAAGGGAACACTCGCGGTGCGCATCCGCCCACGCAATGCAGCTTCGCCGGTCGGAACGAGCGCGCATCTATGCGAGGTGTAGTCCTCCACCATTCGCACCAACTGCTCCCCGACTTCAGCGTCGTGGTGAACAACAAGAATTTGCATCTTCACTGCGCCGGTGCGGTGAAGGGGGGCGGGAACAGGTTCAGGAGCTTCTTGGGATCGGCGCGGACGGCTTGCAGTTGGTCTTTGTAATAAACGCGAACGATGTAACCGAGATACTTCCGCTTCTCGCCTTCACCCGTAACGCCGTCGGCGGGAGCATCTGATTTTTTTGAGCTGCGACTCTTTTTAGCGGAAGTGGACGGCGTCACAGCTGCTGCTGCCGCGGACAATTCTGCTTCGCGGGAAAGCGCGCGATTAATCGGCCGTACGTAGGTCACCGCCAGCACCTCCGGGTTCGTCTCTTTCCAATCGTGGTGCGGAGTCACCCATTCGTAGCTCACGTCCGCATCCGTGAGCGAAATTTTGCTGTCATTCAGAGTGTCATAGAAAAACACCTGGATCTTGACCTTCGTGTGATCGATCAAGGTGTTCGGACGCACCTTCACGCCGATTCGCAGCGTGAGATTCGTTTCCGCGTCCGCGTCTTCGTTAGCTGTCGGAGTGAGTTCCGTGATCCCAAACGTCGCGCCATCCGGGATTCCATCAGCATCACTCCGCGTCGTGCCTGCATCGAGTGGGGACACACCCGCGAGACCCGGGCCTGCGGTCGCAGCTGGCACTCCCATTTTCAATTTCATGTCTGCCAATTCGTAGAGCGGGCCCGCGGATGGCCCGATCTCCTGCACTTTGCGCCAGGTCTCATTCGAGCGGTCAAAGAGCTGGATCGACTCATAGATCATCGCCAGTTCGGCGAGCACTTTGGCGTTTTTCGGGTCGCGTTGCGCCGCCTCCTGAAGCCGGCCGATCGCGCTCGTGGTGTCACCACGATCGCGGAGCGCCGTCGCCTCTTGCAACAGCCGGTCGGCGACGGAGAGCGCCTCCGAACTCGGCGCCGATTGGGCAGTTGCCGCGGGCGCAGATGCTGGTTGATTCTGAGTTAATGCTGGAAGCCTGGCTACGGGAGACGCAGCCCGTGCCGCCGTCACCGTCGGCTGCGCTGCAAGGCGTGCGGCCCGCGCGCGACCTCCATAATAAAATGCGATGCCCAACAGCTCAGCGGCGCCGAGCAATCCGACAAGTGCCAGCGCGACTGCGAAAGTTCGATCCGGTCGTCCGTTGGGAGACAATGTCAGAGAAGGCATTTCGATGTTCTGTTCTGTAAGCGCCCGCTTCCAGCTGTCAATTCCGGGCAGTCGAGAAACGCGTTCCCAAACTAACGAGAAGAGCCGCTCCTTCTCAGCGTTACCGGGAGATATCCGCCTGGCTGAGGATGTGAAACCCTTCGCCCTTTAGCACCGAAGAAGCGCATTCCGTATCGTCCACATGCAACGCCAGCGCGGCCAGCCCATGGGGCCGCGTCAGCAGCGGATAACTGAAATGAACGTTTACTTCCGCCATCAGCAGCGCCGCCAGCAACTTCGAAAGTTCCGTCGCCACCTCGCGCAATTCCACCACCACCATTTCGCAAACTCCGAAGGCGACATCGTGTTCGCCGAACAAGTCTTCCACCGCCTCGGGATCGCTGACGACGATTCGCGCGATCGAGGAGTCGGTGGATTCGGAAATGCTGAGCGCCACGACATGCGTCTGACGAGTGTTCAAGAGCTTCACGATCTCGAGCATCGCGCCGACTTTGTTCGGCAGAAAAACCGAGAATTGTTTGACGAGCGGTCCGCCAATTTTGGAAGTCGTTTCAGGTAAATCGAGAGGCATACGTGTGCGGCCGGGACTATCCAAATGGAGTTCCGGCCGCGGCGAAACTATGTCGTCGGGTGCGTTTGATTTGCAACCGAATACTGCTGGCGCGGACAGTCTTTCAGGCTGTTCATTTCGCGGCCTCATTCTACAGTCGCTGCCCGAGTCATGGATGAGGAAAATGAATTAGTCGCGCTCCGAAGAGCCAAGCTAGATGCGCTGCGCGCGAAGGGAGTTGCACCCTTCGGTGCGGCCTTCACGACTTCAGGCTCGATCGCCGAAGCGCGCGAGAAGTTTACCGAGGGCTCGAAGCTCCGGGTGGCGGGCCGCATGACCGCGCATCGCGACATGGGCAAAAGCCATTTCGTCGATCTGCGGGACGCGACTGGACGCCTCCAGATTTATATTCAGGCGAAGGAACTCGGCGCCGAAGCCATGGAAATTTTTGGCTTGCTCGATCTTGGTGATTTCGTCGGGGTAGAAGGGACCTGTTTTGTAACCAAAACGGGTGAGCCAACGCTGAAAGTTCACCAGTTGGAAGTGCTCGCGAAGTCGCTGCGCCCGCTGCCTGAAAAGTGGCACGGATTGCAGGATGTGGAGGCGCGTTACCGTCAACGTTATCTCGACCTGCTGACCAACGACGCTTCGCGCGCAGTCTTCGAAAAGCGGATTGCGATTGTGCGTGAGACGCGGCGCTTTCTGGAAGACCACGGCTTTGTTGAAGTCGAGACGCCGATGTTGCAAGCCGTCGCTGGCGGCGCTGCGGCGGAACCGTTTTGCACCCACCACAAAGCGCTCAGCCTGGATTTATTTTTGCGGATCGCGCCGGAGTTGTATCTGAAACGCCTCCTCGTCGGCGGCTTCAACAAGGTCTTCGAGTTGAACCGCAACTTTCGGAATGAGGGAATCTCGCGCCGGCACAATCCCGAGTTTACGATGCTGGAAGCCTACTGGGCCTATGCCGATTTCGAGCGCATGGCAGCACTCGTGGAGGAACTCATCTGCCATCTGGCGCAGTCAATCGCAGGCTCGCTGCGAATTGAACATCGCGACGGCGAAGGAAACGTGCGGCGCACGATCAATCTGTCGCCACCCTGGCGCCGGGCGCGGTATCGTGATCTCATCCGCGAAATTGATGCGCGGTGGTTCGACTATTCAAGCGACGAGCGGAGGGCGCGTTGCGCCGAGCTCGGCGTGGAAATCAATCCGCGCATGGCTGACTATGAAGTGACTCAGCAGGTGTTCGAGAAGTTGGTGGAAGAAAAGACGCTCGATCCGCTTTTCGTGACTCATTGTCCAAAGGATCTCGTGCCGCTCGCGAAGCAGAATTCCGAGGACGATTCGCTCGTCGATGTTTACGAGCTAATCATCAACGGCCAGGAAATTTCGCCCGGTTATACAGAGCTGAACGACCCGCTCGCGCAACGGCAGCGGCTGATTGAGCAAGCTGGCGAGGAGACCCAGAGTCTCGACGAAGATTTTCTGCTCGCGCTCGATCACGGCATGCCGCCAGCTGGCGGCATCGGAGTTGGGATCGATCGGCTGACCATGCTGCTGACCGGCGCGGAATCGATCCGTGACGTGATTCTGTTTCCCTTGTTGAAGCCGAAGCCAAGCTGAGGCTTTGGAAGTGGGCGAGCACCGTGAAAAGCTTGGAACACAGCCATTTTTGGCTGTGTTCCAAGGGGCCTTTTGCCCGTTGAACACGCGTTGAAAATGACGTCAAATGCCTGTCTGCCTCATCGCCCGGCCCGCCAACACTTTCGGCACCCTTTGGTTAGATTGGTCAAGCTTGTTCAATTTCCATGAGATAACCATCGGAGTCCTGTAGAGATTAAACACGCCAGTCCTTCGGTTGATTGCGGGTGTTCTCCGGGGCGGTTGCAGCGTCGCACCGCACCAGATTTCCGCATCCTTTCCCCGTTGCCAGATTCCATTCGGGAGCGCGTTGCCGCACGCCCGCTCCCCGAGCCCCGGACATTTCGCCCAAGCACCTCCCTACAAGCCTTCCTCCTTCCTTTTCCGAGCTCACCGGGTTAAATGGCAAGCTGCGCATGGCTCGCAATCGCTCGTCTAAAAACAGTATCAACTCCACAGCCAACATCGGTTTCGAAGCCAAGCTCTGGCTCGCGGCCGACAAGCTGCGGTCCAACATGGACGCGGCGGAATACAAGCACGTCGTCCTCGGCCTCATCTTCCTGAAGTACATTTCCGACAGCTTCGAAGAGCATCACGCTAGGCTGATTGCCGGCGAAGGTGAATATGTCGGCGCCAATCCCGAAGATCCGGACGAATACAAAGCCGAGAACGTTTTTTGGGTGCCGAAAGAAGCGCGTTGGTCGTACCTTCAGGCGAACGCGAAACAGGCGACAATTTTGGCAAAATCGTTGATGACGCGATGGTTGCCATCGAGCGCGATAATACTCGCCTCAAAGGCGTCCTGCCAAAAGACTACGCTCGCCCGGGATTAGACAAAAACCGCCTCGGGGAGCTTATCGATCTGATCGGCACTATTATCCTCGTCCGTTCGTCCGGTGCGGAGGTCGCAAAGGCGAAGTTGCCCACCGACGCCGGGGAAGGCGAAACCGTGGGAAAACTAGAGACGTCCCCGCTTCCCTCCCACCGCTCCGTCGATCTCCTCGGCCGTGTCTACGAGTACTTCCTCGGCCAGTTCGCCAGCGCCGAGGGCAAGAAAGGTGGCCAGTTCTACACCCCGCAGAGCGTCGTCCGCCTTCTCGTCGAGATGCTCGCGCCCTACAAAGGTCGGATCTACGACCCCTGCTGCGGCTCCGGCGGCATGTTCGTGCAATCGGAGAAATTCGTCGAAGCCCACGGCGGCAAGATTGGCGACATCGCCATCTACGGCCAGGAGAGCAACCCCACCACCCGCCGCCTCGCCGTTATGAACCTTGCCCTGCGCGGCATCGAAGCCGACTTCGGCCCCGAGCACGCCGACACCTTCCGCCGCGATCTCCATCCCGACCTCCGCGCCGACTACGTCCTGGCCAACCCGCCCTTCAACGACTCCGACTGGTTCCGCAAAGACGACGACGTGCGCTGGCAGTATGGCGTCCCGCCCCGGGGCAACGCCAACTTTGCCTGGGTGCAGCACTTCATCCACCACCTCGCGCCCAACGGCATGGCCGGCTTCGTCCTCGCCAATGGCAGCATGTCCTCCAACCAATCCGGCGAAGGCGACATCCGCCGCGCCCTCATCGAGGCCGATCTCGTCGATTGCATGGTCGCCCTCCCCGGCCAGCTCTTCTACAGCACGCAGATTCCCGTCTGCCTCTGGTTTTTGGTAAAATCGAAGGCCGCGCGGACGATCAAGCACGCAGATAATTCCGCGCCGGATAGCTTTCGAAAACGCCGACGCGAAACGCTCTTCATTGATGCGCGAAAAATGGGCAAGCTCATCGACCGCGTTCACCGAGAGCTGACCGACACCGATCTCGAAAAGATCGTTTCCACCTATCATTCGTGGCGAGCGGAGACAGGGCTCACGCAAAGTCGCGAAGACCGCAAAGAAGGGACATCCGGCTCGGAAATTCTCCGGGCCTCTGCGTCTTTGCGTGAGTATTCCGATCTCCCCGGCTTCTGCAAATCAGCCACCACCGCTGAGATTGCCGCGCACGGCTACGTCCTCACGCCCGGCCGCTATGTCGGCGCTGAAGAACTCGAAGACGACGGCGACCCCTTCGAGGAAAAGATGCCGCGCCTCGTCGCCGAGCTCGATGCGCAATTTGCCGAATCCGCGCGATTAGAGAAGGTGATAGGCGGCAACCTTTCCGGTATAAGAATATCCTAACGAGTCTTACCTCATGAGTCTGAGCACCGCACATCTGGCCCGCTGCATCGAAACGCTGGAGACTTCGTTGCTCCGGCTCGGGCAAGTCGAAAGCGGCAGCATCGACTACGAAATCTACCGCAATGCGGTGGTGAAGGGTTTTGAACTCAGTTTGGAGACCGCGGGCAAGCTCTTGCGCAAGGCGATCAAGGCCTATACCGGCCAGCCGCGCGCGATCGATGAGCTCACCTACAAGGATGTCCTGCGCCATGCCGCGAAACACCGGTTACTGGAACCGGAGGCGGTCGAGCGTTGGTTTGCCTATCGCGATAATCGCAACAACACCGCGCACGATTACGGCATCGCCTTCGCCGAGGAGACTCTGGTGCTGCTCCCTGGCTTCATCGCCGACGCCCGCGTGCTCGAAACGGTTCTCCGCGAAAGACTGGGACATGCCAATACTTGATCTCCCGCCGCGCTGGTCGAGCACCGTCCAGGAGTTACTCGCCACGCATGTGCCGGAAGCTGAAGTCTGGGCCTATGGCAGCCGGGTCAGCGGCGGATCGCATCCCGGTAGCGACCTCGATCTCGTGCTGCGCCATCCCTCCGGTCTGCGCATCCCGCTGCGGCAATACTGGGACTTGGCCGAAGCGCTCGACGAGTGTTCGTTACCCATCCTCGTGCAAGTACACGACTGGGCAGGCTTGCCGGAGAGTTTCCACCGAGAAATCGAGCGGGCACATGTGGTGCTCAAGAAGGAAGCGAGCGCGATCACCGCAGATGAATCAGCTTCCAATGGCTGACCTCGTCGCCGGAGACTGACTCGTAAATCGGCTTCTTGTGGCCAACACGCTTTTGCTTGAGGCCAAGCTTCTCGCGGAATTGGAGTGATCCGTGAACATGAACCCTAAAACCGTGGGTCAATGAACCACACGACGGGCAGGGCTTCCGCTCGGCTGCTGTCGCGTTGGCCGGCTCGTCGATCGGACCGCCACAAGTACCGCAGGATGTTGGGTCAATAATGGATGTCACGGCAGAGGCCTAACGAGAACAAGCTCAGTGACGGCGCAGGTGAACGCAAGTGGCAGCTCTGAAAGCACACTAGTCAAGGTTGACATGGAGAACACGACGCCGTCTAAGCCGTTGGCTGCAGCGTCTGGTTAGACCTCCCCCGCAACTCATCGGGAGCCGTCCGAAATACGAATCTTCGTCAATCCTTCCTTAATTAAGGAATATGCTGTATTCGTGTCGATACTATCACTCTTTAACTTCTGCTGCATGTCACGCGCAATCGCCATGTCGAGTGTATGGTAGACTTTCTCTTTGAGTGTCTTCGTGTCTCCGAAGGCAGTCGCCTTGATTGGAAGCGGGCTGTCCTTCGTGTACGCTGCGGCAGCTCCCGCAGCCAGGATCATCCAAGCTTTGCGAGGGTCTTTTGACGCTGGGATACTATCGGCAGCTGGCGCGATGAATGGCTTGCTGGATAAAATAACAATCTGGTAACCGCCGTCAGAGGCTGGCTTGCCGGGACCATGACGGTGCTTTGCGTAATCGGCGCTTGGCTAGTGAGTAGGTCTTGAACGCGTTTTGCGATGCCTTGCATCGCGAGGAACTCCGAGTCGCCTACCCGCTCTTGTCTCCGCTGTGCGACGAGCGCCCTCCTGAGCTTTTGCTACCTCTTGTTCGCGTTGTTGCTGAGCAGCAGCGGCTTGTGTCGCTGCTGCCTTCGCTGCGTCATAGTGATACTGCTTCTGCAGGGCGTCCGGCAGATCCTCAAATCGTAGCCTCGCAACTCCGTTAGAGTGCATGACGTGAATTCCATCGACGTCTACGGCAGTGATCTTGGCATTGTGATAGGTAGTGCCATCACGGGTGGTGATCTCGGTCCCGAAGGAAGATACCGCGGCAAGCGTGCAAAACGCGGACAGAATAAGGAGGGGTTTGCGGATCACGCGTGCACAGGTGTAACGAGACTGAAGATCAGCGACCGCGAGCGGCGAAGCGCGTCGCGCACCAAAGAAAGGAAGTCGGGTTGCTGCAATGTAAAACGAATGCCTGATCCTCGTTGCACACACCGCCTAGTTAGGACGTTTGTGTCCTCGAAATTGCGGCCATTTCGGATGCCAAGTATTATAGCGCTTCTTCATGGCGTCTATCGACGCCCGAATGTTGATTTGGCCGACCAACTCGATGTCGCGAATGTAATCGACGAACAGTCTGAAACGATCATGTGCCCTACGTAGCAAATGAAAAGTGTTCCAAGTCATGTCGAATTCGCGAAAGCGTCTGTATGTAAGATGGGCGATTAACTGATGTAGTTGCTTGGCCTCGTCGTCCGACAAGAACGGTCCTGGATTGGTGAAGTTGGGGTAGTGCTCGGCGCGGATGTCGTCGGGTTTCGATTGCGGGCGGTAGAACTCATCCAAGCTTCGTATGTTGAGAAGGCTGCATTGGAGCGCCGCGGCACGCATAAACTTACATTTGTCGGTTGCATCGTTCGGCGGCTGAAAGTGCTTCTGCCAGACGTAATACGAAAACGCAAGTCTCATACAGATGTTGGCATGGAAAATTGGATTGAGGGGGCAGTTCTGGTTTCGTTGTTTTCGGTCGGCCGAGTCTTTGCACGTTCGTCATCGCCCCCCTCGTGGAGAGCATTGGACGCAGAGCAGACCGGCCGGCCCTTTTTTAACCCGCC
>JBBSIA010000004.1:0-198100 GCA_038232335.1 Chthoniobacterales bacterium | reverse complement strand
CTCAGGTTATCCCATTCGGAAATCCCCGGGTCACAGCGTGTTTACCGCTCTCCGAGGCTTATCGCAGTTAGCCACGTCCTTCATCGCCTATTGGCACCAAGGCATCCATTATGTGCTCTTTGTAGCTTGATCAATCTGTTGTGGCACCAGGAATTGCTCCCCGATGGCCACAGATCTTTTGATAACTGAAACTCTCGGACGCAAAACACAGGCAAGAAGCCTGTGCGGCGTCGTTATTTCAGACTCAGCTCTTAAAAGTTGTTTTTTACTACCCTGTATGTAGATGTCAAAGAACCAGCCCCGAACTGCTCCGGGGAGAACTTTCCTGGATATTTTCGGCGACAAAAAAACTCAACTCTGTCTTCCGACCCGAATCACGTTTCCGCTCATCACGCCGGGACAAAATTGAGTGCAATTTGCAGTCCCAAAATATTCAAGAACACGCTCCGACCGCTTGCGCTTTGGGAGCCCCACTTCTGGCGGGATTTCGACAATAACCGAGGTGATTCAGCCGTCAACTCTGTTTTCGCAGAAATTTGACCTTTTTTGCCGACGATCTGGCCGCCAGCTCCCTCAGCCAGCTACGGTCGGCAGGCGAAATCAGGATGCTCAGGCGCAGCAAACGCGGCAACGAAACGCCGTGAGCTTCCGTGGTTTTCCGCCAAACGCGAGCCGCGTCGGCAGCTTCCGGCATCTGGCAGCCTGATCGGGCGCGAATCGGAGGGATTACGGTCGGTGCGACGCACTGAATCATCCGGGAACCGCACGACCATGTCAAAACAAGCGAAGCTTCAGGCGCCGCAACACCAGGATCAACAGCCTGGCCGCCGGTATGAAATGACGCCGCAACCGAAATCGGACGATGCGCAGTCTGGGGCAAGCGGAAAGCTCCAGAACAGGGTCGCCCTGGCGACGGGCGGGGACAGCGGGATCGGTCGCGCGGTCGCGATCCTTTTCGCCAAAGAAGGCGCGGACATTGCGATCGTTATCTCAACGAACACAAAGACGCAAAGGAAACCAAGCGCCTGGTCGAGGAACATGGCGGAAACTGCCTGCTCATCGCTGGAGACATCGGCAGCGAGAAGTTCTGCAAAGATGCGGTCAACCGGACAGTGAAAGAACTCGGCAAGCTGGACATTCTGGTCAACAACGCCGCCGAGCAGCAACCGAAGAAGAGCATGGCTGAGATCAGCGAAAAGCAGTTGGAACGGACCTTCCGCACAAAACATCTTCTCTTTCTTTTTCTTTACGAAAGCGGCTTTGAAGCATTTGAAAACGGGCGGTGTGATCATCAACACCGCGTCGGTGACCGCGTATAAAGGAAGCCCGCAGCTGCTCGATTATTCCTCGACTAAAGGCGCGATCGTTGCGTTCACACGCTCGCTCTCGCAGAATCTGGCCGAGAAGGGCATTCGCGCGAACGGGGTTGCTCCCGGGCCAATCTGGACGCCGCTAATTCCCTCGACGTTCCCGGCGAAAGAAGTAGCAAGTTCGGCTCTGATGTCCCTCTGAAACGTCCAGGTCAGCCGGAGGAAGTCGCGACCTGCTACCTGTTTCTGGCGTCGGATGATTCTTCGTACATGACCGGTCAGATTCTGCATCCGAACGGCGGATCAATCGTGAACGGCTGAGTCTCCGCCTACGGTCATCCTGAGCGGAGTCGAAGGATCCCCGCAGCGTAATTTGAAGGTAACGCGACGGGGTTCCTCGACTTCGCTCAGGATGACAGTTCGCTTGATGGCTTGGAATGACAGCTTTGCCATCCGATTCGGCTTGGCTCACCAGAGCGTCTGGGTAATCTGCGAACGCCTTGAATTCGCTCTCTCAACGCAGTGACGGTCGCGCGTTCGACCAGGTCCGGCCAGTCACATTCGAGCTTGGAATCGCCCCGCACGCGAGCGGCTCGGTTCTGGTTTCCATGGGAAACACCCGCGTGATCTGCGGCGTTATGATTGAGGAATCGGTTCCGCGCTGGATGAAAGAACAAGGCGTGACGGGCGGCTGGCTGACCGCAGAGTACTCGATGCTCCCCTATTCCACCAATTCGAGAAAACCGCGGGACATCACCAAGGGGAGACTCGATGGACGCAGCACCGAAATCCAGCGGCTGATCGGCCGTTCGCTGCGCGCGGTCGTCGATCTTGAGAAACTCGGCTCACGCACGATGTGGGTCGATTGCGACGTGCTTCAAGCAGATGGCGGAACGCGGACCGCAGCGATCACCGGGGCAAGTCTCGCGGTTGCGGTCGCCTGTCGAAAACTCGCGGAACAGAAGAAGGTCGATGCACCGCCGGTGAGGAAGCTGGTGGCGGCGGTCAGCGCTGGCGTTTTGTCGGGCAATTCCGTTCTCGATCTGAACTACGAGGAAGACAAAGCGGTGACCGTGGATTTCAATCTCGTCGCGACTGAAGACGGCGAATTCGTGGAGCTGCAAGGTTCCGGCGAAGAGGCGACTTTCTCGCACGGACAAATGGCGGAAATGATTTCGCTGGGGAGAAAAGGCATCGCGGAATTGATCACCGCGCAACGCACCGTGCTGGCGACATTGATGGTGCAGTCCAGCTGAGGCGCTCTCAGCAGGCGGGACACGTGCCTAACGAGCTACAATCTCTGGTTTGCCGCGGGTGAGTGCGTGGGTTAAACCTGACGCCGCCTCGGAAATCACGGATCGCAGTGGCACATTCACGATTGTGACCTGCGCGCCAGTTCCGAGCAGGTCATAGAGCTTGATCACATCAGTCGAGCGCATGCGAATGCAGCCGTAGCTCGCAGGTTTGCCGATGTTCCGTTCTTCCGGCGTGCCATGAATATAAATAAATCGCCCGTAGGCATTCGCGTTTTGCGGTTCGCGCCCGCGCAGCCAGAGAATCCGCGTCACGATTGGATCGCGTCCAGGAGCGTCGGGTGGGATGACTTCGCCGGTGGCGCGCCGATCCTTGAAGACCGCGCCGCTCGGGGCCCTTTCACCGAATTTAGCTGCCACCTCCAGATCCCCCAACGGGGTGCCGTAGCTGCCGGGCCAGTCCGCGAGCGCGAACTTCGAAGTCGAGACGGGATATGTGGCGATGGGAATATTATTCTCGAGTAACGCAAGCCGTTGCTCAGGTACGCTCACGATTACGTGATGACGTGTGTCCGGCACAGTGCAGGAAACCGCGAAGATCGCGACACAGCCAAGAAATCCGCAGCTGAAAGGCCGAAGCGAACGGGTCACGAACGCTGAAAACGGAAGAATGATTCCGCGGTCGCGGTGGTCCTTTCTGCCACCTCCTCGACCGTGAGATCACGCGCCTGCGCGATCGACTCCGCGACAACCCGGGTGTGAGCGGGCTCGGATCGCTGTCCGCGAAACGGCGCGGGGGCGAGATAAGGACAATCGGTTTCCACCATGAATCGATCCAGCGGGATCTGTGCCGCGACCTCCCGCACCGCCGCGCCATTTTTGAACGTAACAATGCCGGTAAAGGAGACCAGATGGCCGAGCGCGAGCACTTTGCGAGCTTGCTCGAAACTCCCGCCAAAGCAGTGGAACACGCCCCGCAATCGCCCGGTGTACGGTCTCATAATTTTGAGAGTCTCCTCCCAACTATCGCGTTGATGAACCACAACATTGAGTCCCAGCTCGACCGCGAGATCGAGTTGCTGCTCAAACAGACTCGCCTGCCTGGATTTGTAAGCGCCGTCATGAATCCCCGCTTCCACTTCTTCCTCGGTTTCGCTTTGCAAGGCGCGCCCGAACACCTGCACCTGCTTCTCTTTAGCCACCGCGGCGCTCGGCAAGGTGTGATAATCCAAACCTGTTTCACCGATCGCGATTACACGTGGGCTCCGCGCAAGTTCGCGCAGCGGAGTCATGACATCATCGGGCGCGTTCTCTTCATCGGAAGTCGGGTGGACGCCGATGGCAGCGTAGATGTTCTGGTGAGTTTCGGCTAACTCGATCGCTCGCCGGCTGCTCGCAATCGACGTGCCGATGGTGATGATGCGGGTGACGCCGGCCTCGTTAGCGCGTTTCAGGACATTATCGAAGTCTGTGGAAAAATCTGGGTAATCGAGGTGGGCATGCGTTTCGATCAGCATCCTGGAAAGTAGCGCATGCGTCTCGCTTGCGAAGTCCTTTTCAAAGACCCAAGTGAGATGCGTGCGCTACCTTCCGCCGCAAATGAGGAATAGCATTCAATGGACGCGCGGAACGGTTCAGCGCTTCTGGGCACGCGTTCCGTTGCGCGAGAAAGGCTTGTTTGCCGCCGGGCTGCCCATGCTTGCCGTAATTTTTTCGGCCACGATGGCTTTCTTTGGTAACGAAGAACGCGAACGGACCGAAGCCGCAGTCCGTCGCCATTTTTCCATGATCGAAAATTTGGCGACCTCCAGGCGCATCTGCTCGATGCGGAGACGGGTTTGGGCGGACATCTGCTTTGCATGAATCCAAGTTTCTCCAGCCCTACGAACTTGCTCGCCGTTCATTGCCGTCTGAGCTCGAAGCGCTGCGCCAGTTAGTGGAAAGAGAACCGGGCGCAACTCCGCGGCAACAAAAGCTCGTCCGCCTGGGGCAGATTCGCGAAACCGTGCGGCAGGAAATGACGCTTCTCGAGGGTTTGCGCGCGTTCACCAGAGATGAAGCTGGTCTGTCCGGGGGCGTTCTCAATCCGCAACTCGAACAAAGCAAATTGATCATGGACAAGCTCCGCACCCAAGTACGCGAGATGCGCGACCACGAAGAGCAGTTGTTAGCCGAACGTCTCGCAGATATCCGTCGCGTCCGCCGGCGCGATTATGTGACGATCGCCGCCGCTCTGCTGCTCGGCCTGATCACGCGCGGGGTCGTCTTCTGGATCTTCAATCGCCGGGTTGCGCGCAGCGTGCGCCACCTCACCGAAAATGTTCGCCGGTTGCGAGCGGGCCAGCCGCTGCCGCATTCGCCGTCAGCCGCGCTGGATGATCTCGGACACCTCGAACGCGCGATCGCTGATCTCGAAAACAACTCGCAAGCTCAATGAATTTCTCTCTTCGTAGAGCGCTGGCCGGTCTTTGGCTTTTAATTCTCCTGCTTTGTCTCGCAGTCGGCTTTGTCGTGGTGGGTATTTTCGAGCAGGGCGTGGGCGCGCAAGTTCGCCAAAGCAGCGAGGGACTCGATCAAGGGATCGATGAAGCGCTGCGGCGGTTCGATCAGTTTCGGCGCGCGTCCGATGGTCAGATGGTCGCCATCGATGATCTCCAGGTGCGCGCGCAACTCGAAATGCTGCTCACGATCGCGCTCGCGAATCATCCAAGGGTCGAGGGCGGTTTCTGGCGCGGCGAAAACGATTCCATCGCCTAGCCTTTCCGACGCATGAGGGGCCGAAAATGAAAACCGACGTCCCGGAAGCGGAGTTGGGCGAGATCAAACAGACGATCCAGGCGAGTCTCGCGACCAAAGCGCCGGTGCGGCGCCGCTTCGATACCGAGCACGCCTCGCTGCTGCTGGCGGCGCGGCCACTGCCGGCACCGCCAGGTGATCTTGCAGTCTGGGCGATGACGGGCGCGCCTACGGATGTGGGCGAATCGTATCAAGCGGCTGGCGATCGCGCTCGGCATTTTGCTTTTGCTCGGCCTCGGCAGTGGTCTTTGGTTGCTGCAATTTTTGCGGCGATGGACAAGGCGCGTGAGTGAACTGGAAAACGCAATCGTTTCCACTCCGCTGGAAGAATTGTCTTCCTTAGGCGCGACTGGTGAACGCGAGCTGGATCGAATCGTGGGAGCGTTCAATCGGTTGAACGAGCGGCTGAAAAGTTCGCGCGTGGAAGCGGCGCGGTTGAATCGCGATCTGGCCCGCGCCGATCGGCTCGCCGCCCTCGGTTGCATGGCTGCGGGTCTGGCGCACGAAATCGGAAAACCCGCTCGCCGCGATGCGTCTCCGCGCGGAAAACGCGCTCGCGGCCGAACCAGGGCGCGCGCATGACGCGCTGCGTCTGGTGCTTAGCCAATCGGCCGGCTCGCAGACTTGTTAGGCGCGCTGCGCTTGCTCACACGCACTGGCGAGATTCAACCGCGCTCGGTGCGCTTGGACCCGTTCCTGCGCGCGCGACTGGAAGCATTGCAACCGAACGCAAACGAGGCAGGCGTTGGACTCGCGCTCGAACCCGCGCCCGCTAGGGATGCGCTGTGGGAGTTCGATGAAAAAAGTCTTGACCGCGCCTTGGAGAATCTGTTGCTGAATGCGATTCAGCATTCACCCGCTGGCGGTTGCGTTACGCTCGGCGTGGAATGCTCCCAAAATAGTTGTCGCTTTCTCGTCCGCGACAGCGGGCCCGGCGTGACCGAATCGGAAGCCGAGCACGTCTTCGAACCATTCGTCACCACGCGCACGGAGGGAGTTGGCCTCGGCCTTACCCTCGTGCGCGAGATTGCGGAGGCACATCGTGGACGTGCGCTCTGTGTCGCGTCGGCGGAACGGAAGAATGGCGCGCACGGGGCCCTCTTTGTAATGGAAATACCTCGATCGTCAAAATCCTTGTCGTAAAACTAACTCGCGCCGTCTTCGGATTCCGGGAGGAGTGCGCGCGCAGATCGAGAATGAAGCAAAACTGTGCCGCGCTCGATCTGATGTTCCTCGATCTGCGCATGTGCGGAATGGATGGAATGTAACGCTGCGCGAACTCCGCGAGAAAAGCTTGCGAACACGGCCCTGCACGGACAACGCGCAATCGTTTGCGGAAAACCCATGAACGGCGGAGACGCTCCGCGGCTGTCAACTAGAGCCAATCCAGCGATTTCAACGGCGACAGCGCTTCTGCGGCAGAGACGAGTGCTGCGGTTTCGATCGGCTCACAAAATTCCATCTTTGCGCAAGCGTCGCGAGCAAGCAATGCGGCTAAGCTGGCTTATCTCGGCCGCCAAACGATATTCAATTCTCCCCGGCCACGCCGGTTTCGAGCACCTTCCTGCGCGCGGCATCGGCTTCGAGGAGTGCGGTGTTGATGGCAAAAGCCGCCTGCATTCCCTCGGCCGCGGCCGCGATCACCAATTGCACTCCACGGCTCGCGTTCCCAGACGCGTACACACCCGGCACGCAGGTGGCCGCGTTTTCGCCACACTGGATGCATCCGTCGTCCTTGCAGAATTCGCAGCCCAGTTGCTCGGCGAGATGTGACCGTTGATGTTGCCCGGGAGAAAAGAAGAGCGCCCGGCGCGCGATCTCACTCCCATCGCGGAAGCGGATGCGCTCGAGTTTGTCGCCGGTGCCTTCGAGACGTTCAATCGGCGCATCGACGATGCGGACACCGTTCCGTTCCATCGGCTCGAGCACGTCCCGGCCGCACTCGCGCGCACCGTTCGTGCAGAGGATGACGTCCTTGCTCCAGAGCAGCAATTCGAGCGCGAGATCCGCCGCATCCTTGTTGCAACCAACGACGGCGAGCGGCTGATCACGATGCTCCCACCCATCGCAATACGGGCAGTTGTGCGCGCTGACGCCGTAGAATCGGCGAAAACCTTCGATCTGCGGCAATTCATCCACCAGTCCGGTGGCGAGCAAAAGCATGCGGCTGGATAAGCGTTCGCCGTTTTCCGCCGTCACCGTGAACTGGCCGTCCCCGCGCTCGGCGGCCACCACTTTTGCGTGGCGCAATTCGATTGTATCGTACGGAGCGAGCTGCTCGCGCCCAATCTTCAGGAACTCGGCGGGCGGAATACCGTCGCGACTCAGATAGCCATGCATCGCGTGCGAGGCTTCATTGCGCGGATGGCCGGCATCAAAGACCATGGTGCGTCGCCGGCAGCGACCGAGCACCAAGGCTGCGCTCAGTCCCGCCGGTCCGCCTCCCACAATAACTACGTCAAGGAGATCATCATCCACCTGCATCTCCCTCGCTGGCTTGCTACCGTTGGCGGGTTGCCTTGGTCAGTTTTGAATCCGAACGCACGGCCTTCTTCCCGTTGCCGCCGTCGAGCGTTGTCCGACCCGCTGTGGGCGTGGCTTTTAGCACCTGGAACTCTGCGAGTGCCGGTGCTTCCACCACCGTGACCCCATCCGCCGTGTTCCACGGGCCGGTAGTATCCACCTCGCCCTGGTCGCCTTGGCCGGTCGAGTCATTGTAGTATTGATCCACGACGCCCGGCGTTGGCGGGATAAAGCCCACCGCGAGCGGCGCTTTCCCGAGACTGTCGAGAGCCTGCATGAAGGCGCGCATATGGGTGATCTCCCGCGTCATGAGGAACTGCAACGCTTCCTTTGTTCCAGGGTCATCGCAAAAATTGATCAGCCGTTCATAGGTGATCTTCGCTCGCGCCTCGGCAGCGATGTTGTTGCGCAGATCGACACTCAATTCGCCGGTGATTTTGAGGTAGTCCGCCGTCCAGGCGTTGCCCATCGAGTTACAAAGTGCGACTCCCCCGCCGCCCGCGATGGCGACTAGCGAGGTGCCCACAATTTCCAGATGGCTCAGCTCTTCGGTGCCAATGTCCATGAGAAGGTCCTTGCAGGGCATTTCTTCGCAATTGATGCCCTGACTCGAGTATTGCATGGCCGCGGCCAGCTCGCCGTTGGCCCCGCCGAATTGCTCGAGCAACATATTGCCAAAGCGGGGTTCCGGCCGCCCTACGCGGACGGTATACATGAGCTTTTTAATGTGATGATACATAAGAGGAGTGACTGTAGGGGCGTGTTCTGACTCTGTGCGTTCTGGCGAAGTGCCGAATTCCGCGCGAGGAGTGTTCGGCTCGCGATTCGTCATTGGCTGCAAGAATCTGCAATCGCCTACCCGCTTGACCCGGATGGGCCGTGCGCTGTCACCAGCAAATCCCCCGGAGACGTCGCCCAGTCGTAGGCATGTCCGCTCGGGACAGCGGGATGTAGCCGAGCCCGGCAAGCCGTGCTTAGCGGAATCGCGGCGACGGGAGTGTCCTCTGGCGGGACAACAATTGTCCTCAACTCATGCAGCGGAATCAGGCGCGTGGCCGCACTTGCCCTCTGCGGAAGGGGATTGATACGCCTGGCGCGCGTCTTGCAATACGCGGCGGGCTCCACCCAGTCATCCATGGTATGACCACTCCTTCCAAGTCCGCCCGTTCCTCGCCCGCTCCCTCAGCAGCGAAAGGAAACGCCTCGAAGCGCGGCAGCGTGCGCGCGCTCATGACGCTGAATTTTTTCATCGCCGATGTGCAGAATGGCATGGGCGCTTTCGTCGCGCTCTATCTGATGGCGGGGGGGGGTGGAACGCGGCCCAGATCGGCACGTTGCTCGCCGTAGGCAGCATCGCGCAGGTTCTCGCGCAGACTCCGGCGGGCGCGCTCGTCGACGAACTGCGCCAGAAACGTGCGCTGATCGTTCGGCGCGGTGATGATCGCCATCGGATGCTTGTCCATCGCGCTTCTGGGCACCCTTCCTCTGGTCACCGCGGGCCAGGCGCTGATCGGTGTCGCCGGAGCGATTTTTCCGCCCTGTCTAACCGCCATCGCGCTCGGCTTGGTCGGCCGCAAACGCATGGACCGGCAGATGGGAACCAACCAGGCATTTAATGCTGCGGGGAACATGACCGCGGCCGTCGTCTTTGGCCTGGTCGGTTATTTTCTCGGGCTCAAGTGGATGTTCTATCTCGTGGTCGTCTTTGTCGCGATTGCGATTGTTTGCGTGCTGCGCATCAAAGCCGCGGACATTGATTTCGATGTCGCTCGCGGCGCGGACAGCGAGGGCGCGGCGCCCGAAGAAAGCGCCACGCAAAAGTCACAAGGCGTATGGAGCGGCATAAAGAATTTGCTGATTGGTTTTGGGCAACTCTTCAAGCAAAAGCCGGTGCTGATCTTCTGGTTTCGGCCGTCATCTTTCATTTTGCGAATGCCGCGATGGTGCCGCTGGTCACCGAGCTGCTCGGCAAGAATCAAGGAGTGGATCAGGCGATTCTTTTTACCTCGGGCTACATGGTCGCATCGCAGTTTGTTTTCATCATTGTGGCGGCTTTGAGCGGACGGCTCGCGAGCAAGATTGGGCGCAAGCCGCTTTTCCTTTTCGCTTTTGCTGCACTCGCGGCGCGCGGAGTTCTCTACACCCTCAGCCGCAACCCGGCGGCGCTGATCGCGGTGCAATGCATGGACGGCCTGGGCGCGGGCATTTTCGGAGTGGTCGCGGTGCTCATCATCGCAAACCTCACGAAAGGCACTGGCCGTTTCAACGCCGCTCAGGGCGCCATTGCCACCGCGCAAGGCATCGGCGCAATTTTTGAGCAATGCGGTCGCGGGTTACATCGCGCGGGCGCGAACACCGCCTTTTACATGCTCGGCGCCATCGCCGCCGGCGGGCTCATTTTCTTCTGGCTGCTGATGCCGGAAACGAAAGACGTGGCCCATGGCAAGCAGACAGCCGCGGCATGAAGTAATTGCGGTTAATGTGGCGGCAGCTGGCAACGGCTTTGTAATCGAAATACCTCGATGGCCAACATCCTGATCGTGGATGACGACGGGGCGTTCCGCGAAGGACTCGCGGAGACGTTACGCGACCTCGGACATGAAGCGCACCAGGCGGATTCTGGGACGAGCGCGCTCGTGCAGATCGAGCACGAAGCAAGCTGCACCGCGTTCGATCTGATTTTCCTCGATCTGCGCCTGCGCGGCATGGATGGAATGGAAACGCTGCGCGAACTCCGCAAAATTTCCGGTTGCGAGAACCTGCCGGTGGTGGTGCTGACCGCATTTGCCGATAGCGACAACACGATCGAAGCGATGAAGCTCGGCGCGTTCGATCACCTCACCAAACGAATCGGCCGCGAAGAAGTGCGCGCGGTTCTGACGCGCGCGCTCGCTCGCCCGCGCATCCAACGCTCAGCGGATCCGTCTGCGAAGGTGCTCGAGGCAGACGATCGGCTTCTGGGTTCCAGCCCGGAGATGCGCGAGGTGCACAAACTCATCGGCCTGGCCGCGCCGAGCGATGCCACGGTTTTAGTGCAAGGCGAAACTGGCACTGGCAAAAGAAGAAGTCGCGCGCGCGCGCCGGGCGTTGGTGGCGGTCAACTGCGCGGCGATTCCTGCGGAGCTGCTCGAAAGCGAGCTCTTTGGTCACGTGCGCGGCGCCTTTACCGGCGCGTTCAATCCACGTGTCGGCAAGTTCAAGGAAGCCGATCGCGGCACGCTTTTCCTCGATGAAATCGGCGACATGACCCCGGCAATGCAGGCGAAAATTCTGCGGGTCTTGCAGGACCGTGTCGTCACCGCGGTGGGCGCGAGCACGGCGCAGCCGGTGGATGTGCGGGTCATTGCGGCGACCCATCGCGCATTGCAATGGTGAAAGAAGGGACGTTTCGCGAGGACCTTTTCTATCGACTGAATGTTGTGCGCATTAATCTGCCTCCGCTGCGGGAACGCGGCACCGATATTCTCGTGTTGGCTGAACATTTCCTGCGTCAGCTCGCGCCGCTGGCGAGCGCGCCGAAACGGCTGTCGCCGAACACGGCCGAGGCGCTTCTCGCGCACTTGTGGCCCGGGAATGTGCGTGAGCTGCGCAACGTGATGCAGCAAGCGGTTGTCACCGTTCGCACTCCGGTGATCAGCCGCGCGGATCTGGCGCTCAACACCACAGAGCCTGTGACTGATACGATCGAGGCACTTCTCGCCTTGCCGTATGCAGAAGCGATTGCGCGCGTCGAAAAACTTTTGCTCGAGCGCGCCCTGCACCGCGCCGGCGGGAATCGCGCCGAAGCCGCACGCCAGCTCGGGATTCGGCGCCAACTTCTGTATGCGAAATTAAGGGAGCATGGGCTGGGGTGGGGACGCGTCGAACTCGACGGAGTGCTGAGGCCCAGGCGAATGGATCAAAACAGCACCGGCTCGGCGGGCCACGGCGAACCGGCTTGGAAAGTTCGTTTCTCGTATCCGCCGGAGCATCACGTCAAGCGTGCAGTTCCCGAACGCCACGTCTCTCACGCGACGGCCGTACGATCAAAACGAACAGTCCGCTTGCCGGACAACTTGCGTCCTGCAATCGGACGAAAATAGCCCCTCGGGATCACGAGTTCAAGCAATCTGCCTCTGGAGATCGCCTCAAAGGAGCGTGGCACGAGACGTGAGTAATGAATGGTTATGAAAACAAAATTGACTCATCACATCGCGCGCACCCAGCATCGCTGCTCGCGCTCGTGGGCGCTGCAGGCGTCGGACTGCTCGCGAATTTGAATTCAGCCGGCGCTCAACCGCCGCCACCACCTCCTCCGCCCGGGGCAAACGCGGCCGCTCACCAGCAACCGAGTGCGACCATTGTGCAAGGCGCGGTCGCCCAATACCTGATGAATCCGCACGGTGACGTGGAGGGTCTTCTCCTGGGTGATAACACGATCGTGCGTTTCCCCCCGCACCTCGGCGCGGACCTCGTACAAACTGTGCAACCGCAGAACGCCGTGAAAGTGGATGGCTACAGTGCGGTCGCCGGCACCATTCAGGCGACGAAGATTACGAGTACCACCAGCGGCCGTTCGCTCGCCGATGCCCGCCCCCCCGCCGGAGCCCCGCCTCCTCGGCCTGCTGCCGCGCAACAGCCTATGAGCGCGAGTGGCACGATCAAGGCGCTCACCCACGCGCCCCGCGGTGAAATCGATGGCGCCGTCCTAACGATGGAATGATGGTTCATTTCGGGCCGCGGAACGGCGAGCAATATGCCGCGCTTTTGCAGATCGGTCAGCCCTTAGCTGCCGCCGGCTCCGGCTCCGCGAATCAATATGGCAAGAGTTTGGAAGCGAATGCACTTGGAGTTTCGGCCGATCAGTTGCAACCGGTGACCGCCGGACCGAAAGGGCACGGACCTCACCGGCGCGGTCCCAAAGACGACATCGGCGCGCCACCCCCGCCGTGGGCTCCGGGAGCTCCTGTTCCTCTGCCGGCCGGCGGTTCACCCGCGGTACCAGCACCGCGGACACCCTAACCAATTAACCGCCGGACACCGGTCTCTGTCTGTGCGGAAGCGGGCGTCTCGCCGCCTGTTGGAGCGATCCCAACAGGCGAGCCGCCGTGTCCGCAGCCGAGATGGCCCGTGGTCCGTCCAACAACCCCCAACACGATCCAACTCATCAGCCCACCAATTCAGCATTTTCAATTTCCATGAATATTTGGCTTTACCTCTTTATTTTTTGTCTCCGGCATGATGCAGGCGTGTGGCGCGCCCATGAACGGCCAGCTCTTCAAATCGTTGCAGAACCCCTGGCTCGCCTCCGTGGGCTCCTTCGGGCTGATTGTTGCCTTGCTCGTTTGCATGTTCGCTGTCTTTCCGAGGCCGTTGCCAACCCTCGAGGGAATCAACACGATGCCTTGGTGGGCGCCGCTGGGTGGCCTGATCGGCGCCGTAGCCGTCTATGCGGGACTGGTGCTGGTCGAAAAGGTCGGCGCCGGCCCCTACACCGGCTTGACCGTGACGGCCTCGCTTCTGACTTCCATCGCCATCGATCAGTTCGGTGTCTTCGGGATGGAGGTCCATCGTTGCGGACTTTGGCGAGCGCTGGGCGCCGGGTTAATGGTCGCCGGTGTGGACACTCATCGCGAAATTTTAACCCTGAATCCAATCACACTTCCCGGCCACGAAAGCGTCCCCGCCCCGACCGCCAAACATGCGTTGCCCTTGCAAGCCGCGCGGACCGTCGTCGAGCTGATGCGCAGGAATAACGTGCCCTTGCCCCACTGCGGGACCCAACTTGGTGCGAATAAAAACGGCCACGGCTGGTGAGCTTGCTGACCTTCACGTTTGCTTCAGCCATGCCCCATCGCCTTCTCGCCGTCGTCGCGCACAATCCCTGGAGGGAAACCCTCGCCACTGTCATTTTCATCGCGACCTATTTTGTCATCTCGATCGGCAAATTGCCCGGCTTCCGTCTCGATCGCGCCGGCGCTGCGCTTCTCGGGGCCAGCCTGATGATTGCCTCCGGCGTCCTCACGCTGGAGCAGGCTTACCGCGCGATCGATTTCGACACGATCACGCTCCTCCTTGGCATGATGATCGTGGTCGCGAACCTGCGGCTCTCGGGGTTTTTTGCGGTCGTGAACGGCTGGGTCGTGACGCGCGCCCGGCATCCGCTGCTCCTGCTCGCCGCAGTTACCTTCGTTTCCGGCGCGTGCTCGGCGTTTCTGGTCAATGACACCATCTGCCTCGTGCTTACGCCGCTCGTTTTTGAACTCGTCAAATATCTGCGCCGCAACCCCATTCCGTACCTGCTCGCGGTCGCGATGGCTTCCAATGCCGGCAGCACCGCCACCATCACTGGCAATCCGCAAAACATTATCATCGGGAGTTTGTCGCACATTCCTTATGGTACGTTTGCGCGTGTGCTTTCGCCCATCGCCTCATCGCATTGCTCCTGACGGTCGCGCTGATCGCGCTCTTTTTCCGAGAGGAATTCTGGACGCGCGACCGCCTGCCGCGCGAGGAGCTGGAGGTCGCTTACAATCTCCCGCTCGTGCTCAAATCGGTCGTCGTCACTTTGCTCATGGTCGTCTTCTTTTTCCTCGGTCAGCCGGCGGCGAAGGTCGCGATTCTGGCAGGAGCGCTCCTCTTGCTGACCCGCCGCCTGAAAGCGGAAAAGGTTTATCGCGAAATCGACTGGTCGCTGCTGCTGATGTTTTGCGGCTTGTTCATCGTCGTCTCCGGACTGGAGCACGCGGTGCTCACGCCGGAAATTCTCGGCCGCGTGCGTGCCCTCCATCTCGAAAACACCGCTGCGCTGACTGGCATCACCGCCGTTCTCTCGAACATCGTCAGCAACGTCCCGGCCGTCCTCGTTCTCAAACCATTCGTCAGGCAATTCGCCGATCAGCACCACGCCTGGCTCGTCATCGCGATGGCTTCCACCTTCGCGGGCAACTTCACCATCCTTGGCTCGGTCGCGAACCTCATCGTCGTCCAGCGCGCCCGAGCGCACAACGTCGAGATCGGTTTTGGACTTACTTCAAAGTCGGCGCGCCATTGACCGTGCTCACACTACTTGTGGGGCTGTGGTGGCTGTAACGGATTTTCTTCTCCTGCTCATCATCATGATCGTAATCCTAATCTAGAGGATTCGAGCATGAGCAGGAGTTTGGAAACATGGACTGGTTTGTCTGGGCACTTTTCTCCGCGGCGATTCCGAGTTGGCCCAGGGCAGCGCCGCCGATGATGACCATCAGGATGCTGTCATCGTGCTACTCCTGCTCCGCTGACCGCAGTGAACCGAAATCGAGGCCGTAACGCAGCCGGCGAGGCGAGGCTTTCCATCCTGCGGAGAGACCTCTGGTAATGCCACGGAGTCCCTCGCCTACGCTCGGGATGATTGACATGCTTGCCTTAGTTGAGATGAGCTCTCAGACTAACGCACTGGATTAATGCCACCCTCTACTTAGGACGACGGGAAAGCGGGCGTCGTGTTCTCCATTACCATTCGATCACCGTGCTCGCCCAGGTGAGACCACCACCAAACACGACCATGAGCACGTAATCGCCGGCCTTGATTCGGCCGCTCCGATTCGCTTCATCGAGGGCGATCGCGACCGCGGCGGCGGACGTATTACCGAAGCGGTCCAGATTCACGTAAAACTTGCCGACCGAGATTTTCAATCGATCCGCGATCGCTTCGATAATGCGAACATTGGCTTGATGCGGAATGACACAGGCGATGTCGTCGATCGTAAGGCCGGCTTTCTCGAGCGCTTTTTTTGAGGCGTCGATCATCGCAATCACGGCTTGTTTGTAAACGTCCTTTCCAGACATGTGGATCGTTTGCAGGTGCTGGTCGGCATTCTCGCGCGTGATCGGCGTACGGCATCCACCACCCGGCATCCAGAGGATGTCGGCATACTGACCGTCACTGCCGATGTGCGTGCTGATGACGCCGTGCGCGCCATTTCCTCGATGGCGCATCACGGCCGCGCCCGCGCCGTCACCGAAGAGCACGCAGGTATTACGGTCCGTCCAATTCGTAATCGAACTCAGTTTTTCCGCGCCGATCACGAGCACGGTGTCGTAGGTGTGCGACGTAATAAACTGCTGCGCGATCTCGACCGCGAATAAGAACCCCGCGCAGGCCGCCGAGACGTCGAGGCAGGCTGCTTTGACCGCCCCGATCTTTTGTTGCACGAAACACGCGGTCGCCGGAAAGATCATGTCCGGCGAGGCCGTCGCGAGAAGAATCAGATCAACGTCGGTCGCGGCGATCTTTGCCTGTTCCAGCGCGGAGACCGCTGCCTTCGCTGCCATGTCACTCGTGTGCTCGTCCCGAGCGGCGATCCGCCGTTCCTTAATGCCGGTGCGAGTCGTGATCCATTCGTCCGTGGTCTCGACGGTTTTCGAAATCTCGTCGTTCGTGAGGATCCGATCGGGCACATAGCTGCCGGTCCCGATAATGGAGACGGAGCGGCTGGGTTTACCGGAGCGCGGGCTCGAGCGGGGCTGTCGTTTCATGATAACGGCGAACTTCCTCGATGATATGTGGGTTCACCTGCTGTTCAATCGACTCCGCCGCGACGCGCAAGGCATTCTTGATTGCGAGAGGGGTGCTCGCGCCATGCGCGATAATGCAGATGCCGTTCACGCCGAGCAGCGGCATCCCGCCATACTCTTCGTAATTTAATTTTTTCTTGATCGCACGGAACGCATTTCGCGCCAGATAAGCGCCGGCGATCCGCACTTTGTTTTTGATGAGCTCATGCTTGAGCCACTTGAAGACTGCTTCGGCCACGGATTCGCACGTCTTCAGGACGACATTGCCGACAAATCCGTCACAGACCACTACCTCGACCGGATTCTCAAAGAGATCGTGCCCCTCGATGTTGCCACGGAAGTTGAGCTGGCTCTGCTTGAGCATCTTGAACACTTCTTTGGTCATCCCGGTGCCTTTCACGTCTTCGTCGCCGATCGACATCAAACCGATCGCCGGATTTTTGTAGCCAAGAACATGACGCGAATAGACTTCGCCCATGATCGCGTATTGCAATAGATGCTCCGCACGCGCGTCGCTATTCGCGCCGGCGTCGATCAGCACAAAAAGATTCGTTTCCGATGGAATCAGCGCCGCGATTCCCGGCCGATCAATCCCGGGCAGGGTCCGCAACTTGATGGTGGTCGCTGCGACGGCGGCGCCGGTGTGACCGGCGCTCACGATTGCGTGCGCCTCCCCTTTTTTTACTAAATCCACCGCTCGACTGACGGATGAATCTTTCTTGCGCCGAACGGAGTCGACGGCGCCATCCGACATCTCCACCACTTGGGTTGCATGGACAATCTGGATGCGTCCGTCATTACAGCCGTGCTTCTTCAGTTCTGCCTCGATCCGGACCGTGTCGCCGACCAAAAAAAGCTGCTCGATGCGCGGGTATTCCCGCAGGGCCATGACCGCTCCGCCCACCAGATTCGGCGGGCCGAAATCGCCGCCCATGGCGTCGAGTGCGATTTTCATGAGCCGGCGAGTTTGCGGGCTTCAGTCCGTGAATGCAAAACGAAAAGTGATCGTGGCATCGGCATCGTGCCGATGATATTCTTCAATTTACTAGCAAAACATCGGCAAGATGCCGATGTCACGCCTCACCCTTCGACCGTCAGCACCTGCCGTCCTTTATAATACCCGCACGCCGGACACGCGGTGTGTGAAGCGACGGTGCTCCCGCATTGGGTGCACTTATTTAGCTGCGGCGGACGCCAGCGATGTGATGCCTTGCGCGTGCGCAACCGCATCTTCGAGGTTTTGCGTTTTGGGACTCCCATACGAGCGAATCAGGAAAGCAGAAAATCAGGAAAAGACAAATCGACGAGCGGCGAGAAATGGAGTGTTGGAGTCATGGAGTCTTCGCGTTCGAGCCCACTCCACTACTCCATTACTCCATTACTCCATTTCCCCTCTGCTCCCTCGTCCTACCGTAACTTCAGCTGATCAAGTGCGCTCCAATCGGGCACCGGCTTATCGCCCGCTTCCTCCGAAGTTTCTGGCTTCTTGTCGAGAATTGCGCGGGCTGGGCAAATGCGACCGCCTTCGCGATCACAGTGGGGATGCGGTGGCAAGGCGAGCAGAATGTCTTCGCGGAAGAATGGGGTGAGATCCACGAGCTCAGGTCCCGCGAGATCCTCGTGAAGAGCAAAGGCGTTGACTTCGATCATGAACGGAAACGGTTCGAGGCACGCGACACAGTGAAGCTCGACGGGTTGAGCAAGGGTGCCGTTGGCCCAGAGCGCGCCCTCGGAGACACCAACCTCCAGATCGTAGTGGAGCGGGCCCGCACATTTGATATCGTCACCTGCGAGATCCCGAATCGGGCATTCCTCTTCCCCCGTGTAATGCCGGCCTTCGGCGGGAATTTGGTTCAGGTGAATTTTCATGATTTCCGTGGATTCGATTCACGCGTGGCAGCAGACGCCTTCGACAAAGTGACACTATGCGCCGAAGCCACTTCGACAACTTTTCCAGCGGGAAATGCAATCCTCGCGATCCAATGAAACTGGGACCCAGCACTAAACCGCCCCGCCGAGTCCACAGAGTTTGCCGGATGATCTCAGCAATGCGGCGGGATCGGAACGCTATTGGAGCAGACTGCCCGCGCGGTGAACTTTCCGCGCAACGCTTCTACCACGATCGGAGGCACGAACTTTGCCACATCTCCACCGAGCCGCGCAATCTCCTTTACGATTCGTGAGCTCAGGTAGGTGTATTCCTCCTTTGGCATCAGGAACATCGTCTCGACAGCGCAATTTAATTTGCGATTCATCAACGCCATCTGGAATTCGAACTCGAAATCCGACACGGCTCGCAAGCCGCGGATCACGGCCGTCGCTTCCTGCGCAGCCGCGAAGTCAACCAGGAGACCGCCCAGCGGCGCGATCTGCACCCGATCGAGCTGACCAATCGTGCGGCGGAGTAATTCGAGCCTTTCCTCGAGGCTGAAGAGAGGCTGCTTCTGGTCGTTGTGGGCGACGGCCACAGTGACCTCATCGAAGAGCTTCCGGGCGCGATCGATCACGTCCAGATGCCCATTGGTCACCGGATCGAAGCTGCCGGGATAAATTGCGCGTCGCATCGGGCGCAGATTCGCAGAGGAGAAGCGAAATGGAAAGCGCAACCGGCGGCAAAGTCGCGAACGACGTCGATGCATTTGAACTTGTTCTCCAGACTGAGCAAGGGTGGCGACCAAAGTTGCCGAACGGCGGAGAAGCTCCAGATTGCTGTTTGAAACTCAGCGCCCCGCCTTACAAAACGGTAGCGGTCGCGAGCGCCTTTTCCCCGCGCTTCCTTCAGGTGCTAGCGGAGGCGAAACGAATTTGTGAGCGACTCGGCTCGCACCTGGACCTGATCTACGTCGGTCAACGCGACGACGAAACCGTGCGCAGATTTCGGGACGCGATCCGGCAGCTTGGATTGCCGATCGAATCTCCGGTTTATTATCATCAGGGCGACCCAGCGGCTGCGATCATGGAAGCGGTAAGGGCCCACCACGTCGAGCTGATTGTTGCCGGCGCGCTCGAGAAGGAAGTCGTCTTGCGGCCATTTCTCGGGAATGTCGCGCGCCGGCTGGTCCGTGAAGCTTCGTGTTCGGTCATGCTTTTTACCAGACCCGACGAGCATCCAAAACCGCTGCGGCGCATTGTCTTTATGGCGGAATATTCCGAGCACGGTCGCTGGGCGCTCCGAAAAGCGTTGCATCTCGCGGCGGCAGAAGCGGCGGAACGCCTCTACGTTGTTCGCGTTTATACGACCTTTGATGAAGCGCGCGCCACCCGCCGCAGCAAAGAGCGAAAGAAGTCGGAGCCGGGTCCGGTTCGCACTCTGGAAGAAGAGGAGGTCGCGCTGGAGGAATTCGTGCTCAGCGTTGGCCAAACCGATGTGCCGATCGAAGCTCGCTGCGTTCGCGGGAATACCAGTTATGTGGCCTCGGATTTCGTGCAGTCGGTCGAAGCGGACATGCTGGCGGTGCCAGTGGCGAACCGCTCCGGTGGAGAATTGCATTCTCATATCGCCTGGGTGACTGAGGTCATCCCCTGTGCGCTTTGGGTTATCCGCTGAACGCCGGCAAACGCTGATCGTGACGGAGCCTTCCTTCCAAGCCTTTGGGTTGTCGCATGTCTTCGTGATGCTGATCATGGCCGGATCGCTCTTGCTTGGCCTCACAGTCTCTCGCAACGGGACTCGACCCCGCGCCGATATGGCGATTCGCGGAAGCCTCGCGACATTGCTGATACTGAACTTTATCGGCTACGGCGTGCGACAATGTCTCCGCGGAACTTTGCGCTGGCAGGAGGCGCTCCCATTTCAGCTCTGCGATTGGACGATGATCGTCGTGACGATCGCACTCCTCAATGGCGGCCGGCAGCATTGGCTTGAGCCAGCGTATTTCTGGGGAATCGGCGGTTCGCTTCAGGCAGTGATCACGCCGAATCTGCAATTCGATTTTCCCGACCTTCGATTCCTCAGCTTTTTTATCGACCACGGCGGCATCGTGCTCGGGGTCGTTTACCTCATGATCACTCGCCGGTTCCGGCCGGCTTTCGCGTCCGTGTGGTGGACGCTTCTTTGGTCAGAAATTTATTTTGCGGTTACGCTGCTGGTGGATCGAATCACGGGGGTAAATTATGGCTTCCTCCTGCACAAACCGGAAGCCGCGTCGCTGCTGAGCCTGCTCTCAGATTCGCGGCCGCTTTACCTCCTGCAAATGCAAGGTGTGGCAATCGTCTTTTTCCTGCTTCTGTATTTGCCGTTTGCGATCGCAGATCTGATGGGAAGCAAGAAAGTAGAAAAGCAGGAACCGGGAAATTGAATTTTTCCTCTTTTCCTGCTTTCCTGATTCATTAATTCGCCGTGAAAACTCTGCGCCTCGGCGGGACGCGAATCTGGTCATGCCGAACGCAGCGGAGTCGAGGATCGGGGTGCGGCACTTTATGTTCCGCGACGGGTTCCCTCGACTTCGCTCGGGATGACAAGCTGCGGCGTTGCTGCTTTCATGAGCATCGGTGAAACCTCTGCGAATAGGAAATGTGACGATCGGCGGGAACACGCCGGCATTTATCTTCGGGCCGTGTGTAATCGAGTCGGAGAGGTTCGTCTGGCGGATGGCGCAAAAAATCGCGGGGATCTGCGCCGCCGAAAACGTGCCGTTCATCTTCAAAGCGTCCGTCGACAAGGCGAACCGCACTTCGATCAAATCATTCCGGGGAATGGGCGCACGAGAAGGATGCAAACTGCTGGCCGCGATCGGAGCCGAGCTGAAGGTGCCGGTCACGACTGATGTGCACTCGCCGGCGGACGCAGAGATTGCGGGTGAGTTTATCGATTTGCTGCAAATCCCCGCATTCCTCTGCCGACAGACGGATTTGCTGGCGGCGGCCGCGAAAACCGGTCGCGCGGTCAATGTGAAAAAAGGGCAGTTTCTCGCGCCCTGGGACGTGCGCAACATTGCCGAGAAACTGGAAAGCTTCGGCGCGGCGCGATTCCTGTTCACCGAACGCGGCACGACGTTCGGATACAACAATCTCGTCGCCGACATGCGTTCGCTCTTTTGGATTCGCGAAGCCGGTTACCGCGTCATCTTCGATGCGACCCACGCGGTGCAGCGTCCTGGGGGCGCGGGGGATTCGACTTCGGGTGATGGTGTGCTCGCGCCAGTCCTCGCGCGAGCTGCACTCGCCGCGGGCTGCGACGGCATCTTCATGGAAGTGCATGAACGCCCGGAGCGCGCGCTTTCCGACGGGCCAAATCAGCTTCCGCTAAAGCAGTTGCCGAAGCACCTGCGCATGTTTAAAGCTATTTATGCTGCGGTTTCGTAGCGGTCGCTCAGGACGATGGACGGCGCCGCTTGCTCTTTGTTCCCTCGCGTTTTTGGCCTGCTCCGTGGAAGCTGGGGAGAAAGGTGGCAAACACAGAAACAAACCGAAAACGGCAGAGGAATCACCGGAACCGCGCTCCGAAAGCTTGAGCACAGTCCCGCTGCCCATCGGACACGAAGCAAAAGGTCTGGTCCTGCCCGATTTCGATGCTGACGGTCATCTCCGGGGACGCTTCGAAGCGGGAATTGCGAAGCGCGTGGACGATCAGCATATGCAGCTTCTGGCATTGAAAATGACAACCTTTACCCCGGAAAACCGTCCGGATTTACAAATTGAAACCAGCGACTCGCTGCTCAATCTCCAAACGCGCGTGCTCAACTCGCAACAGCGCACGACCGTTCGCCGCACCGACTTTACCATCGCCGGCGACTCGATGCAGTTCGACACGATCCAGCGCAAAGGCACGCTCTCCGGAAACGTGAAAATGGTGATCACAAACTCAGCGCGCCTGACGGGGAAAGAAGAGGAATGACCAGAGCTGCCGCGGGCGTGTTGCTTTTCGCCAGCCTCACTCTCTTTTGTGTATCCGCGCAGGAATCTGCTCCCGCCAAACTGACGAAGGCTGAGCGGAAGGCAGCCAAGGCGGAGAACTCGGCAGGCGCTCCCGCTGTTGCGCCGTCGAATCAACCCACGGAAATTTACGCCGAGCAGGCCTTCTTCGATTCGGCCAAGAATACTGGCATCTTTACCAGCCACGTCGTCGTCAACGATCCGCGGTTCAATATTCAATCCGACAAGCTCACGGTTTACATCAGCAAAGACGAGAATGGCGGGTTGGAAAAAGCGGTCGCTGTAGGCAACGTCGGCGTCATTCGTGACCGGCCCGATCCCAAGGGCGGGCCGCCTTTACGTTCAATCGGCCGCTCCGACAATGCGGTTTACACGACGGCAGACGGCAACGTGGAACTCACCGGAACACCGCGGGTGCAGCAAGGATTAAACATGCATATCGCCACCAGCGCGGAGACAGTGATGGTCTTGAACGAAAATGGCCAACTGACGACGCGCGGTCCGAGCCGAACCGAAATCCGGCAGCAACCCAAGGAGGAGAAAGCGAAGCCATGATCGGCGAAACCTCCACCGCGCCGTCTCCGGTCGTCGCCGCGCCCAGCGCCACGACGCGCGCACAGGTGCTCGAGACAGACGAGCTCGTGAAAATTTACGGAGGCCGCGCGGTCGTAAACGGGATCAATATCAATGTCCGCGCCGGCGAGATTGTCGGCTTGCTGGGACCGAACGGCGCCGGCAAAACGACAAGCTTTTATATGATCGTCGGCCTCGTCCGGCCAAATGGCGGGCGAGTGGTGTTTTCCGGCGCCGACGTTACAAACTATCCGATGTATAAACGTGCTCGGCTCGGGATGGGGTATCTGCCACAGGAAGAATCGATTTTTCGCAAGATGACGGTGGAACAGAATATCCTCGCGATTCTTGAGACACTGCCACTGAGCAAGCACGAACGCCGGCAGCGTTGCAACGAATTGCTTCATCAATTCGGAATCGAGCGGATCGCAAAAAACACCGCGTTGACCTTGAGCGGTGGCGAGAAGCGACGCCTGACGATCGCGCGGTCACTCGTCACTCACCCTAAACTCCTCATGCTTGACGAGCCCTTTAGCGGCGTCGACCCGATCGCGGTTTACGATGTGCAGCAGATCGTGGTCAACCTGCGGAAGTCGGGACTCGCGATTCTGATCACCGATCACAACGTGCGCGAAACTCTCTCGATCGTCGATCGCGCCTATCTGATCTTCGAGGGCCGCGTCGAAAGCGAAGGCACAAAAGATTTCCTGATTAACGATCCCATCAGCCGTCAGCTCTACCTGGGCGAGCGGTTTCGGATGTAGCTCAGGGAGCCACTATGTTAACCGCCAACGTTCACCCACCCGTCAAAGTCACAGGCCGCCACTTCCACGTCACCGACGCGATCAGCGTTTACGTCACGCGTAAGATCGAGAGCCTGCATCTCGATTACCCGAAGATCATCGAGGCGCATGCGATTCTGGAAGTGGCGAAATACCGGCAGTCGGCTGAAGTCGTGCTCGTCTGTTCAAATCACATCACGATCGAAGCGTGCGAGGAGACCGACGATATGTATGCGGCCATCGACGGCGTCGTCGACAAGGTCGGGCGGCAAATGCGAAAGTACAAAACGCGCCTGATGCGCAAACACCGGCCGCGCAAGGATGTCGTTCAGCATTTGGACGAGCACATCCTGCATCCGGAGCCAGTGGAAGAAGACGAGCACGCCGAGCACGCGGTCGTCCGCACTGAGCGCTATCCGATCAAACCAATGTTCGTTGATGAAGCGGTCCTGCAGATCGAGATGTCGCATCGCCAGTTCCTCGTGTTCCTGAACGCGCGAAATTCGAGAGTCAACGTCCTCTACCGTCGTAAGACTGGCGATTTCGGACTGATCGAGCCTTCCACGACCTAACGAATGTAGCTGGCGTTCGCATCCTGTGGTGTTCGGAAGCCTTTGCTCTTTGTCTTCTGCCGAGAACAATGAGCAGGATCAGATTGGCGAGGACGGCCCCTGCCATCCAAGGGTTTGCAATTGTCACGCGTCGCTGTTGTAGCGCCTAAGGATAACTCCAGCGGACCGAACCCCGAGCGGCAACAGTGACTCGTCGGGCTAACCCGAAGGACTGTCGAGAAGAATGCGCAAACGTTCTGCCAAGAGCGACGGCAACGTTGTCAGCCAGCCCTCATCGATCAGCCCCACGTCGAGCAGGTCACGTAGATGCACTCGGTCTTTGTCCCGGAAGGCCGCGAGCTTCATCCGCACAAGCGCTTCCAACGGAATGAGCGCGAAGCCTCCACTCTCCTCCGCGTTCCCCGGATCGGGCGCCGCTTCCGGACTGTCGCTGCTGATTTTCTCTCCCGCCCAGAGCACGTGAATCGCATCGCGGACTTTCGCTCCGGCGTTCTCCAGGAAAATATCCATGACTCCCGGACGACCCAGCGCGCTAACTCTGCGATAGACGAAGCCAGCCTTCTCCAGAGCGTCCCGGATTTTCTCAAAATCTTCCCGTCGCAATAAAATGTCCACGTCCCGGGTGTTTCGCACGGCCGACTCATCCACTCGCGAAACCCACGCGGCGATCGCATTCCCTCCGACCACTGCATAGGATAACTCCGCCGCGCGAAGAGCTTTGGCCGCGCGCAACAATCGCTCTTTGACCCTTTCAATTCCGCGCTCCATTCGTTCCCACGATACCTCTGGCAGAGAAGTCTTCATGTTTCACAACAACCCTATCACATTTGCGACAGGGCCAGAAAGCAAAGAAGGTTTCATTCTAACGCCTCCGGCTCTTAGCCCATGTGGCACACCTCGACCCACCCGACGCCACTCGTGTCGTTCTTACCACAAACCATGGCGGTATAGCTGCCGGCATCAGGACTTAGACGCTGGCGCTTTCGCTCGTCTTTCGGCGCTAGCACTGTCCCATTGCTGGCTCGAACCATCTCAGCTCGTGAAACGCGGTCATCATTGCCGCGGCTGAAATCATGGGGAGCGTTGTGAGAGCTAGCGCGTCGATTTTGAAGACATCCCCTTGGCGAATCGCCGCTATCCTGAATCAGTCGGCGTTCGAACCCTGGCCATCGCCACCAACGAAAGTGCAGAGCGCAGTCAGAGCGAGGCTACCCTCTGCGCAGGCCGATTGTGGGAGAGCTGCCCCAATCAAACGCAATCGCGTAAGACTGCGTGATAGGGATGGGGGTTTCTAAGGCGGGAGCGGGCCCTAGCTGGTTTGCTTCGGAATCGACTTTGGAATATCCGATCCAAAATGCCCCGCACTTTCCTTACTGCACGTTATAGGCTTCCACGAGGCCTATACCGGTGCCGTTAGCCACACCACGCAGGATCGCGGTGTAGGCGCCCGGCGCCAGCGTCTTGAGTGTCGCGCTTTCGTTCACGTTGGTTGGGGCGACACCGTCCCTCTGGATCTCGGCCGCGCCTGCATCACTCTGCCAATTATCGTTGGTAACCAGAGTGGCTCCGTTCGCGTTGTGCAGCTCCAGAATCGGATTTTGCAACGGGTTGACTACGGAGGCGCCGAGCGAGGGACCGATTCCTCGCACAATCACTTTCGCGTTCGCTCCGTTGGCGGAACCGAGAATGAAGCCGCCGATCATCACGTTATTACCCGTATCGACAAAGCCGCGCGTCGAGATGTTGGCCAATTTGGAATTGGCTGCTTGATCGAGATCGTAAGCTTCCACTAAGCCAATTCCGGTCGTGTTATTGACTCCCCGCACGACGGCGGTGTAAGCGGCCGGCGGAAGCGTCGCGATAATCGCCGACTCCTTGTCATTTGTGGGCTCCGCGCCGGTGTTCTGGATGGCAGCCTGTTGATCGCTCGTGATCACGCCTCCGATCTGCGTTGTGCGCCAGTTATCGTTGGTCGCAATAATTGTGCCGCTTCGGTCATGCAGCTCAAGCACCGGATCCTGCAGCGCACCGGAGACGCCTTTCGCGGTAAGGGAGGAACCAATTGCACGCAGTAGCACTCTTTTTGCATCAGTCCCGGTGATAATAAAGCCGCCAATCGAAGCCTTGTCGCCGGTGAGCACGTCGACGCGGGTGGAGATGTTGAGAAGCGGCTGCCCCGACGTCGTCGTGTTAAGCAGGCGCAGAATTTTGATTCCGTTAACCGTAGCAAATTGGTTCGTCTCGTTAGCAGGCAGAAGGATTTTGCCGTCAGGTTGTAAGAGAATTCCGCCGCCAATGCCGGTAAGGGTCGGATAGGGCGAATCCGGACTATTTGACTGATAGTTTGCGATGCCGCCGTATCCGAAAGTCGGGTCAAGCGAGCCACTCGGCAAAAGGCGAAGCGCGCCTAAACCGCCGGAAATTGTGCCGAAAGCAATGACGTATTTGCCGTCCGGCTGGTGGACGATGCCCTGCCCGCCGATACCATAAAACAGCCCGCCTGCATCTAAGATGACAACCTTTCCGTTGTTGCCAAAACTCGTATCCAAACTGCCGTTCGGATTGTAACGCGCCGCAAAGGTTGTACGGGAACCCTGATTGCCGGAAACCGTGATTTTGCCGTTCGGGTCAAGTACGATCCCGTTGGCTTGTTCAATGCCGGTGCCGAAATCGGTAATCGCGAGGCCGTTCGTGCCAAAGGTTGTGTCAACCGACAAATCCGAGTTGAACCGCATCAGCACAAAATCCGCGATGGAAAACGAGCTGCCTCTGTTGCCGTTTAAATTGACAATCAGTTTACCGTCCGGTTGCAGCACGGATGTGGTGGAACGTTTGTTAAGAAAAGGATCAATCGGAGTATAATTGGGAAAGACGGAGGCAATGACCGAGCCGTTTGACGAATACTTGATGATCATTGCCGGTCTCACGTAAACTCCGCTTCCGGGAACGCTCCGATCTCCGTCGCCGCCGATCGCGTAAAACGAGCCGTCTGGCGCAATCCTCAAATTGTAAATCGTCATGGAACCGCTGGCATAAAAGCCCGATGCCTGAGTTCCCGTATTCGTGAACACTTTGCCGCCGCTGCCGAAGGTCGTATCAAGCGAGCCATCCGAGTTGTAACGCGCCAGGACAGGATCGCTATAGTAAAAACTGAGGGAATTTTGAGAGCTGATGCCGGCCGCAATAATTTTACCATCCGACTGGATCGCGACGGCGTTGTAGCTGCCGTTGTCATTGACATTGGGCTGTTGCTGAAAGTGGGTGGTGACCACGCCGCCGTTGCCGAAGGTTGGGTCAAGTGTACCATCCGTTTTGTAACGCGCGACAAATGGTTCTCTGCCGTCGCCGGAGCCGGCGTATCCGATTGCGCCGACGACAACTATTTTGCCATCGGCTTGCAAAGCGGAGTTACCGATGGATGACGCGTAATTGGGATTCACCGTGCTGACAACCCCACCATTCCCGAAAGTCGGGTCCAGGTCGCCCGGCCTGGCTTGAACTGTGTTACTAAATGCCCCCAACAGGAGCGTTCCAAGCAGGGAAGATAGCAAAAATGGCCGCGCGGAACCGGCCGTTTGATGGTGATTTGTATTCATAGAGAGTGCGAGACGCAGTGCGGCGTCATTAGTGCACGCGTAAAAACGCGCTCGGACCGCGCATGAAACCTGAAGGTTTATGGTGTTTGCGTGCACGGCGAGCGTCGTTTTCCCGTTTCAAACGTGGCGCAAGGGGCCGTTTCGAGAGCGAGACGGAGCGTCCGGCTCAAGTCCGTCAAATCGCGATCAGCGCATTTTTAAGTGCAGAATTCCTGCGCGCCTTGGCCGCGGTTTGCCGCGTCGCACATGGGGGGAATTCCGAAGAGGTGCGCCTGGCGGATTGTCGCATCTGGTGAGGTTGGGATGAGGCAATTCATGGTTGTTGATGCAAGTTGATTGAGGATCGCGGCGCGGCCGGCCAATAGTGGCCCTGCCGGGATCGAGGCATTGCGGCTTCATTTATGGACGCGTAAAAAAGCGGCCAAACGCGCACGAAACATAATATTTCTGGTTTTTTCCGTGAACTGCGGAGTGCTTTTGCGGTTAAATCGGAGCCGTGGAGATGATTTCGTGAACGAAGCACAGCCCTCCGAGGTCACCGAAATCCTTCGCGTCTGGAATACGGGAGATGGCCAGGCACCCACCCGGCTGGTCCCTTTCGTGTATGACGAATTGCGGCGGCTCGCCCGCTGTCATCTCGCTACCGAACGGCGCGATCACACGCTGCAACCCACCGCGCTGGTGCACGAAGCTTATCTGCGGCTGGTCGATCAGGACCGTGGGCAGTGGAAGAATCGCGCGCAGTTCTTCGCCATCGCCGCTCAGTTAATGCGGCGCATTCTGGTGGACTACGCGCGCGCCCATTCCGCCGCCAAACGCGGTGGAGGCGCGGAGCACCTTTCTCTCGACGACGTGGAAATCTCGCTGCAGGATCGCGCGGCGGAGCTGATCGCGCTCGACGGAGCGCTGGCGGAGCTCTCTGTTATTGACGCGCGAAAGAGCCGCGTAGTCGAGCTGCGTTTCTTCGGCGGCCTGAGCGTGGAAGAAACCGCCGAAACCATGGGCGTCAATCCGGCGACAGTCCGGCGCGATTGGACTGTCGCCAAAGCCTGGCTCCATCGCAGTCTTAAAGGCGCTGCCTAGGGGAGCCGATGCAGAGTCATTGGGAAAGCGTGCAGGAGATATTCCTGGCCGCACTAGATCACCAACCCGAAACCCGGGGCGACTTTGTCCGCGCGCGTTGCGGTGAAAATGGCTCGACCTACGAGGAGGTGGCTACCCTGCTGCGATCGCACGATAAAGCCGGACAGTTCATCGAGCAGGCGCCTTTACCGCTAACCGCTGCGTCTCTTCTCAATGAGTTTGATGAACTGCAACCAGGGGAAGCGGTAGGCTCTTACACGATCCGATCTCTCCTCGGCGCCGGCGGAATGGGGGAAGTATATCTCGCCGAAGATAACGAGCTTGGCCGTGAGGTAGCAATCAAGCTAATCAAGCCCGGTTTCGCGAGCGCGGATATTCTTCGGCAGTTCCGGCGCGAGGAACGGATTCTCGCCGCGCTGAACCATCCAAACATTGCCCGCCTCTATGGCGGTGCTTTGACCAGCGAAGGTATGCCGTACTTCGTCATGGAGTATGTCGAGGGTGAACGCCTGGACCGCTACTGTGCTCAGCGTGGCCTTACAATCAGGCAGCGGCTCGAGTTATTCCGCAAGGTCTGCTCGGCGGTCAGCTACGCCCATCAACGCCTGGTCATTCACCGGGACCTGAAGCCGGCTAACATTCGCGTGACAGCGGAGGGCGAGCCGAAGCTGCTCGATTTCGGAATTGCCAAGCTATTGGAACCGGATTCAACCGCGGGCTTAGGCCACACCATGACATTACCTCGCGCCATGACGCCGGACTACGCCAGCCCGGAACAAACGCGCGGTGAGCCCATGACCACCGCGACCGATGTCTACAGCCTCGGTGTCGTCCTCTATCAACTACTCACTGGCGAAAAGCCGTTTGAGAACTCAATCCGCACGCCAGAAGAAATGATTCAGGCCATCCGGGAGCGGGAACCTACCCGGCCTAGCACGGCGGTAGCCAGAAATCAGAAATCAAAAATCAAAAATCAAAAATTCCCCGCCGGCGATCTGGACAACATCGTGCTGATGTCTCTGCGCAAAGAACCGACGCGGCGTTATCCATCGGTAGAACGCTTCTCTGAAGACATCTGCAGATATCTGGAAGGGCTCCCCGTCCTCGCACGCAGGGATACTTTTAGCTATCGCACGACGAAGTTCGTCCGGCGCAATCGCCTCGCCGTTGCTGCCGGGATTCTTATTACCTTATCTCTGTTTGGGGGGATCATGGCAACTACCTGGCAGGCGCGGACGGCACGGCAGGAGAAAGCCAAGGCCCAAAGCGTGAACGAGTTTCTCGAGCAAATGATCAGCTATTCCAATCCATATTTGGACTCGTCCCGAAAGGACGGTCGCGCCACGACCATGACAGAGGTTCTCGATGCAGCGGCGCAGCGCCTTGAAAAGAAAGACTTTGTCCAGGAGCCGGAGCTCAAAGCAGAACTAGAGCGTATCATCGGCGCAAGCTATTACGGCCAGGGTAGACAACACGTCGCGGATGAGCATATCCAGAACTATGTTTCTCTCGCGAGCAGACTTTACGCGCCAGACGATCCGCGCCTCCTACCTGCTTTGGTCGCACGCGCCAGCCTGCTCTTTGGAAAAGGAGACTTCGCCGCTTCGGAGCGGCTCTACCGGCAAATCCTGCCGCGCCTGCGAGAAGGATTCCGAAACGGAACGGTCAGACCAACGGATTTCGCGGACGCGTTAAACAACTTTGCTTATCTTCGCCGCACCCAGGGTGATTCGCACGAGGCGGAGTTGCTCTTCCGCGAGATGCTCGCGCTCAGTCCGCAACTCCCAACGGAATCACGTTTTATCGCGGAGGTCACCCGTAGCACCCTGGCATCTACTTTGGCGGATGAGGGTAAGTTTGATGAGGCATTGCAAACGGCGCGAGAGGCGATCGCAGAGGGTCAGAAGGCTGGTCACGCGGATACCCCCGGGTTTGGCTTCTCGTCAACTGTGCTCGGCGGCTTCCTCACAGATGCCCGGGATTTTAATGCGGCCGATACCGCGCTCGCGAAGGCGGAAAACATCTTTCACCGCTATCTGAGCTCAAGCCATCTTTGGTTAGGAGATAATTTACGCAATCAGGCGATCTCCTTCTATCAGCAGGGTCGGTTGGTCGAAGCTCAGGCTAAGAATGACGAAGCGTTAAAGATCTATCGCGATAGTTTCGGCCCGCACTACGATCAATATCCGACTACTCTCATTACGCAGGGTCTGATATTGGAGAAAACGGGGAGGCTAAGCGAAGGCGAAGCGATCCTGCGCGAAGCGCTAAAGCTCCGCACCGATTCGCTTCCTAGGGACCACTTCTGGGTTGCCCTCGCGCAAGGTGCTCTCGGCAAATGTCTGGCCGACCAGAAGCGCGTCGCCGAAGCAGAGCCGCTCCTCGCGAACTCCTACGAGCTCCTGAATCGCAAGCTAGGCACGCAAGATCCGCGGACCTGCGCCGCCCTCAACGGTTTGATCGCCTTCTACGATTCCTGTGCAAAGCCGGAAAAAAGCGCGCGATTACGGCCGATGCTTTCAGGAAAGTGAAGATCGTCGCTCACCGCGCCGGCCTTAACTTCGTCGGATCGCGTCGTCTGCACCGGGCTCTATCAGATCGACCGAATGTTTGTCGATGAAGCCGGGGTGGCAGATCGAGACGTCGCATGCCCGGCATGATCAACGGTGGCAAAGACGCGGTGGCCGCGATACACGTAGTCTGCGCATGACCGAACGAACGCACGCCCCACCGATTACATCCGGGAGCGATTTACGAAAGAATGTTCCCGTCGTCACGGTCGAGAGTTTCTACGAGACGCATGCGGAAAAACTGCAGCTCAAGCTGGAGGGTGAGCGCGTCGGATTTTCTCGCAAGATTCGCGAGCCGACAATCAACCGGCCCGGACTCGCACTCGCGGGGTTCTACAGTTATTTCGCGGAAAAGCGGGTCCAGGTTTTCGGGGCCGCCGAAAATACTTATCTCAAAAGCCTCTCAGCACCGGTGCGGATCCGGCGGTTTCGTGCGCTTTGTGCGCAAAAAATCCCCTGTCTCGTCCTTTCGCGGGGATTCCACCTCGCGCCAGAACTGCTTGCGGTCGCGGAAGACGAGGAGATTGCGGTCTTTCGCACGCCGATGATCACGATGAAATTCATCAACGCAGCGACGATTGCTCTCGAAGTGGACTTTTCTCCCACGGTCACGGAGTTCGGCAGCATGGTCGATATTCTTGGGATCGGAGTCTTGATTCGTGGCCAGAGCGGCATCGGCAAAAGCGAATGCGTGCTCGGATTGATTGAACGGGGCTACAGCCTCGTCGCAGACGACGTCACGCGAATGACATCGCTCGAAGGGCGCGAACTCGTGGCGACGGCGCCGGAGTTGACACGCTACCACATGGAAGTGCGAGGCATCGGCATTATCAACGTCGCGTCGATCTTCGGCATCGGCAGCATCCGCATTGAGAAGCGGCTCGATATGGTGGTGACGCTGAAGGATTGGCAGGACCTCGAGGAGGTCGATCGGATCGGGCTGGACCAGGAGTTCTATGAAATTCTGAAAATGCAGGTGCCGCATGTCACGATTCCGGTGCGGCCCGGGCGCGACATCGCGAGACTGATTGAAGTCGCGGCGATGGATCAGAAGCTAAAAGGTCTCGGCCTCAACAGCGCGGTGGCATTCAACGAGAAGTTGCTCAAGTTAATGCAGCCGAAGAAAACTGAATGGGTCTCTTGAATCGCAGAACGGCTGGTGGCGGGCGCGACCAGAAGGCGGAAAAGGAGGTGACGATCGTCAATCGCCTCGGCCTGCATGCGCGCCCCGCGGCCATGTTCGTGCGGATTGCCAGCCGATATCGTGCGGAAGTCTGGGTGGAAAAGGAAGGCGAAAAGGTGAATGGCAAAAGTATCATGGGGCTGATGATGCTCGCGGCAGGTCAGGGCTCGAAGCTGCAAATCCATTGTGACGGGCCAGATGCGGACAGAGCGCTGCACGAATTGGAAGAGCTGATTAAAAGCCGCTTTAACGAAGACTGATCTTCGCGTTAATGTCGCCTGCGATGACAGGCGACAACGAAAGGGAGGTGCGTTTCCAAGGGATCGGCGTGTCTCCCGGCATCGCCCGGGGCACAATTCACGTCGTCCGGGACGATCTCGACGACGTTCCGCGTTACCGCATCAGCACCGCGGAGATCAGCAACGAGATCGGCCGGTTCGAGACAGCGTTGATTCAGACGCGCGCACAAATTCTCGAAATGCAGCAGCGCATCGCAGTGGCGATCGGCGCGAAAGACGCTGGTATTTTCGATGCCCATCTGCTCGTGGTGGAGGACCGCACGTTGATCGATGAAGTCTTGCGGAAGCTGGAGGCGGACCTGTGCAATGTGGAATTCGTCTTTCAGGAAGTCGCGACCCATTACTCGGAAACCCTGAGCAAAATTGACGATCCCTATTTGCGCGAACGCGCTCTCGATATCCAGGATGTGACGCGCCGCGTGGTGCGCAACCTCCAGGGAAAAGCGCCCAAGGCATTCCTCGGGCTGACGGAGCCGCATATTCTGGTGGCGCACAACATTACCCCTTCCGACACCGCGACGATGAACCCGGAAAAGGTGCTCGGCTTAGCAACCGATCTCGGCAGTCGCACTTCGCACACCGCGATCATGGCCCGCTCGCTGAGTATCCCGGCGATCGTCGGATTGCACGACGTGACAGCGGCACTCGAGACGGGCGCGCGGGTCTTGCTCGATGGTTACAGCGGCCTTCTGATCTTGAATCCAACACCCGATACGCTCTGGCACTACGGAGAGTTGGAGCAACGCAAAGGCGCGGTTGCCGAGCAACTCACGGTCTTGCGCGAAACGAAATCGACGACGCATGACGGCCGCCACATCGTGCTGTCCGCAAATATCGAACTGCCCGGAGACGTGGACGCAGTTTCGCGGAACGGCGCCGAAGGCATCGGACTTTACCGGACGGAGTTTCTTTACCTAAACCGCGCGACCCTTCCGAGTGAAGACGAGCAATACGAAACGTATAGGTGCGTGGCGGAACGCGTCCTGCCACATCCGCTGATTATCCGCACCTTCGATCTCGGTGGCGACAAGATCGCCGGCACAATTGACCAGGGTGACGAACTGAACCCGTTCATGGGCTGGCGCGCAATCCGCTTTTGCCTCGCGCACCCCGACATCTTTAAGGCGCAGCTGCGCGCGATCTTGCGCGCAAGCGCGACCGGAAACGTGAAGATCATGTTCCCGATGATTTCGGGCCTCGAGGAGCTTCGGCGAGCGGTGGCGATTGTGGAAGAATGCAAAGCTGAACTGCATCGAGCGGGCATTCCTTTTAGCAGCGACGCGGAAGTGGGCGCGATGATCGAAGTGCCGAGCGCTGCAATTGCGGCTGACATGCTCGCGCGCGAGGTGGACTTTTTCAGCATCGGCACGAACGACCTGATCCAGTACACGATCGCGGCGGATCGCGTGAATGAACGCGTCGCCCACTTGCACGAGCCGACACATCCGTCGGTCGTTCGTCTTTTGAAAACGGTGTCCGACGCGGCGCACGCAAATGGAATTTGGGTGGGCGTTTGCGGCGAAATGGCAGGCGATCTCACGCTCGTGCCTCTGTTGTTGGGTTTGGGGATGGACGAACTCAGCGTCAGCGCGACGCTTGTTCCGCGGGTAAAGCGCGCCGTCCAAAGTCTGACAACGGCGGAGTGTCAGCAACTGGTGACCGACGCCATGGCCCTTGACACGTCAGCCGCGATTCTCGCGCTCTGCACTGACGTCGCCCAGCAACGCTACGGCGATCTGCTGGGATAAAACGAGAGCTGCGGCGCTCCGAAGAACCTCGCACATTGAGGACGGAAGTCGGCTGGCACGCCAGCTCTACTCGTCTTCCTCAGTCGATTCCGTTTCAGGATCAGGCTTCAGGCCCTCTTCCTCCATCTTGCGGAGGACATCGCTCATATCGTCGACTTCGTCCCAGACCTCCTGGCTCACATAAATCGGCGCCTTCTGTTGCGTCGCCATCGCGATGCAGTCGCTCGGCCGTCCGTCGAGTTCGACGATCTTCTTCTGCTGCACCTCGTTTTCCGCACGAATGATCATCCGCGCGTAATAGGTCGCGTTTTTCAGATCGTTGATAATCACCCGTTCGACATGCGCCCCAAGCGCCGTCATCAGATGACCCATGAGATCGTGTGTCAGCGGCCGCTCCTTGGAGACGTCCCGCATGAACATTGTGATCGCGCTGCCGACCGTTTGATCGACATAGATGATGAAGACTTTGTCGTTGTTGCCGAGAAAGACGGCGCACCCGCCACTCGTCGGCAAAACCGCGCGTACCTGGACTTCGATCACGGTCTTGTTCATCGCGGCAAAACGGTATCAGTCCGCCTCCGAAAAACAAGCCGAGGCGATGCCGTTGCTCGAGCGAAACAGATTTCCGCGCGCGGTGCTTGCATGTTCGCGACACTGATTGAAGATGCGTCCTGCGCAACGTGCCCTCCCCCGAAAAATCAAAGAGCGAATGGGACATTGAGGCCGCGACTCAAACCTACAATGTCGAGGGCTGGGGCAGTGGTTATTTCAGCGTCAATGCCGCGGGCAACGTAAACGTTCGACCGCTTCAGGAAGGCGGCGGATCGATCGACATTCTCGAGGTCGTGAATGAGGCGCGCGCGCGCGGTCTTGGGTTCCCGCTCGTGATTCGTTTCCAGGATTTGCTGCGCCATCGCGTCCAATCAGTGAACCGCGCCTTCCAGGCCGCGATCAACGAGTCGGCTTATCGCAATCACTTTCGCGGCGTTTTCCCCATCAAAGTGAATCAGCTGCGCGAGGTCATTGAAGAGATTGTCGATGCCGGTCAGGATTTCCATTTCGGATTGGAAGCGGGCAGCAAGCCGGAGTTGATCGCCGCGCTCGCGATGCACAAGGATCTCGAGAGCCTCATCATCTGCAACGGCTACAAGGATCGCGCCTACATTCGTTCGGCGTTAATGGGGCGAAAGCTTGGCAAGTCCGTCATCGTCGTTGTCGAAAAGCTCGAGGAACTGCAGCAGACGCTGAGGATCGCGAAGGAGATGGGGGTCGAGCCGCACATCGGAATTCGCGTCCGGCTGCACAGCAAGGGCGCCGGCAAGTGGTCGCCCAGCGGCGGCGAGAATGCGAAGTTCGGACTCGACACCGTCGATCTTGTCGCCGCGAGCGAATTGCTGAAGGCGGAAGGTCTGGCGCATTCGCTGAAGCTCGTGCATTTCCACGTCGGTTCGCAGGTGCCTGACATTTCGACGATCAAGCGCGCAGTCCGTGAAGCCGCGCGCTATTACGCGAAACTCGCCAAGCTGGGGCACGAGCTTGGCTACCTCGACGTCGGCGGCGGATTAGGCGTCGATTACGACGGCTCGCGCACGAACTTCGACAGCTCGATGAATTACTCGCTGCAGGAGTATGCGAACGACGTCGTCTGGAACATCATGGACGTGTGCGATTCCGAAGGCGTCGCGCATCCGGCGATCGTAAGTGAAGGCGGGCGCGCGATCGTTGCGCATCACTCGGTGCTCGTGGTCGAAGCCTTCGGCGCGATCGAGAAAACGGTTTCGGACACTCCGGTTATCGCACTTCAACAGGATCATAAACTGTTGCGCGACATCCTCGAAGTGCAGCGGAATCTGAAAAAGAGCAACCGTCGCGAGACCCTGCACGACGCGCAGCAGATCAAGGAAGAATCGCAGCAAATGTTCGATCTCGGCCTGCTCGATCTGGAATCAAAAGCCAAGATCGAGCGGGTTTACTGGCAGCTCGCGCAGCAAATCGTCGCGCTCCATCGCGGACTCCGCTACGTGCCGGAGGAGGTTAAGGAATTGGAGACGTCGTTGAGCGATCAATACATCTGCAACTTTTCCGTCTTCCAATCGCTGCTCGACCACTGGGCTCTCGGTCAGTTGTTTCCGGTGATGCCGATTCATCGACTCACCACCGCTCCTGATAGGAACGGCACGATCGTTGACATTACATGCGATTCGGACGGGAAAATCTCCAAGTTCATCGATTTGCAGGATGTTCGTGAAACGCTCCCGCTCCACCGGATTATCCCCGGCGAAATGTATTACCTGGGCGTCTTTATGGTCGGGGCTTACCAGGACATCATGGGCGATCTGCACAATTTGTTTGGCCGCGTCACCGAAGTGCATGTCTTCCTCGACGAAGATGAAGAGTCCGGCTGGTACATCGAAGAAGTAATCGAAGGCAGCACCATCGGGCAGGTCCTCGCGTTAACGCAGTGGGACAAAATTGAACTCATGCGCTTGGTGAAACTGCAGGTGGACGCGGCGATTAAAAGCAATCGGTTGAAGCCGAATGACGCCATGAAGCTGCTCGCTGATTACGAGCGCGGACTTCAGGAATACACTTATCTGTCGCTGAACGAAGCGCAGGGGCAGAATGGCAGCGGCGGCGCAGTCCAGCAGCCAAAATTGTTCTAGGCCGGCCTGGCGCTCTTCTCGAATGGTGCTCCATGATTTCGCCGACTACCGTTAAGGCTGCGCTCGGCATTGCTGCGCCGCAGGAAGAGATCGTGGTGCAAGGCTGGGTGCGGACCCGTCGCGACGCGAAGACTTTTTCGTTCCTTGAATTGAACGATGGTTCTTCGCTTCGGAATCTTCAGGTGATCGCCAACAACTCGCTTTCGAATTACGATGCGGTCCAGCATCTGAGCACCGGTGCGTCGGTTCGCGTGCACGGCAGGCTCGTCGCGTCTCAGGGAAAAGGGCAGAGCTGGGAACTCATGGCCGACGATCTCCAGATTGTCGGCTCCTCCGACGACACCTATCCGCTGCAGAAAAAAGGACACACGCCGGAGTTCCTGCGCGAGATCGCGCATCTCCGGCCACGCTCGAATCTGTTCGGCTGCGTGTTTCGCGTCCGCAGTCGCCTGGCCTACGCGATTCACACGTTTTTTCAGGAGCGTGGCTTCGTTTACGTGCACACACCGATTATTACGGGCAGCGATTGTGAAGGCGCGGGCGAGTTATTTCGTGTAACCACGCTCGACACCGCGAACCCGCCGCGGCGCGACGATGGCGTGATCGATTACGCGCAGGATTTCTTCGCACGTCAGACTTATCTAACGGTGAGCGGCCAGCTGGAGGTGGAAGCGTTCGCCTGTGCGCTGTCCAAAGCGTACACCTTTGGTCCGACCTTCCGCGCGGAAAACTCGAACACCTCCCGTCATGCGAACGAGTTCTGGATGATCGAGCCGGAAATGGCCTTCTGCGATCTCGAAGGCAACATGGAGCTGGCGGAAGAGATCGTGAAGTATTTGATCCGCGACATTCGCGCGCACTGCGCGGACGAAATCGAGCTTTTCGCAAAATTCGTCGACAAAGAGTTGCTCGCGAGACTCGATTTCGTGCTGGAGCGCGCGTTTCAGCGGATCAGTTACACGGACGCGGTCGGGCTTCTGGAAAAGAGCGAAGAGAAATTCGAGTTCCCGGTCGCATATGGCTTAAACCTGCAATCGGAACACGAACGATGGCTGACAGAGAAATACTTCAAATCGCCGGTGACGGTTTTCAATTATCCGAAAGAGATTAAGCCGTTCTACATGCGGCTGAACGACGATGGAAAAACGGTGACCGCGATGGACGTTCTCGTCCCCGGGATCGGCGAAATCGTTGGCGGCAGTCAGCGGGAAGAGCGGCTCGATATGCTCGAGGCAAACATGCGCCGCCACCATCTCGATCCCGCGGACTACAAGTGGTACCTCGATTTGCGCCGTTACGGCACCGTGCCGCATTCCGGTTTCGGTCTCGGCTTTGAACGCATGCTCATGTTCGTGACCGGCGTCTCAAACATCCGCGACGTGATTCCATTCGCCCGAACACCCGGCAGCGCGGAGTTCTAGCGCTCTGGCTTTTTATCGCGCGTCTCCTAGACTTCCGCTTGTGTCTGACGCTGAGCCGACGTTGAAGCTGGAAATCGCGCATGTCCTAATAATGGACGTGGTCAGATACTCAAGGCTGCTCATTGATGAGCAGACTCGGGTCATGAGTGAATTGACGCGCGTCGTGCGTGAGGCTCCTCGGTTTCAGCAGGCTGAGGCGGAGGGAAAACTACTGCGGTTGCCCACCGGCGATGGAATGGCGTTGGTGTTTTTCAACGACCCGGAGGCGCCGATCGAATGCGCGATGGAAGTAAGCGCCGCATTAAAACAGCGCCCGGAGATTCGGCTGCGCATGGGAATTCACAGCGGGCCCGTGAATCAAGTCGTAGATGTAAACGATCGGTCCAATATCGCCGGCGCCGGGATCGATATGGCGCAGCGGGTGATGGATTGTGGTGACGCCGGTCACATTCTTTTGTCAAAGCGCGTAGCGGATGATCTCGCAGCTTATTCACGCTGGAATCCGCACCTGCATGATCTCCGCGAATGCGAAGTGAAACATGGCCGCAAGGTCTCCCTGGTGAATTTCTGCACGGATAAAGTCGGCAACCGGGAGACGCCCAGGCGATGTGTTGCGCCGATTAAGGAAATACGCACAGCAGAAACGGTAGCACCGAGCACGAAATCCATCGCTGTGTTGCCATTTGAGAACCTAAGCCGCGATCCCGACAACGCCTATTTTGCGGATGGCATTCAGGAAGAAATTCTGACCCGCCTATCGAAAATCGGTGACCTCAAGGTGATCTCCCGACGTTCGACGCAGCGTTACAAGAACGCGCCGGAAAATCTGCCGGAAATCGCGAGGCAACTTGGCGTGGCCCATGTTCTGGAAGGCACAATTCAGAAAGCGGGTGACCAAGTGCGGGTTCACGTCCGGATTATCGAGGCAGAAAACGACGCGCATCTCTGGAGCGAAAAATACGATCGTGAATTGACCGACATCTTCGCGGTGGAAAGCGAGATCGCCGCCAGTGTGGCCGCCGCCTTGCAGGCGACACTTACCGGGTCGGAGCGGCAGGCAATCGCGACACGGCCCACGGAAAACAGCCAGGCCCACCAGTCTTACCTGAAGGGCCTCTATTACTGGAACAAGTTCCTGGCGCCTGGTTTTGAAAAGAGCGGCGATTATTTTCAGCAGGCGATTGACCTCGACCCCAATTACGCGCCGGCCTACTGTGGATTATCAGTTTACTACTCGTTTGCGGCGGCTAATAATCTTCTGCCAGCTGATCAAGTCTGGCCAAAGGCGGAAGCGGCGGCGAACAAGGCCCTGGCTTTGGACGACCGGCTTGCCGAAGTTTATAACCCGCTCGCCGCGGTAAAGCTGTATCTTTATCGTGATTGGGCTGCGGCCGACCGCGCCTTTCGTCGTGGCATCGAGCTGAATCCGAATTTTGCCGAAATCCACCACCATTATGCGTTGTGCCTGACCTTGTTCGAACGAAACGAGGAGGCCCTCATCGAAGTGAAACGGGCTGCGGAGTTGGATCCCTTTTTGCCTCGTTTCAACCTGAACTGGGCGAGAATCCTCTTCTTCACGCGAAAATACGATCTCGCGATCGAGCAGTTTCAAAAGACCCTGGAGCTCGATCCAAATTACGCGGTGCCCCACGAATGGCTTGGTTACACTTATGAAAAAAAGGGGATGCACCGGGAAGCGGTCGCCGAATGGACCCAGGCACTCATTTTGAGCGGGCAAACGGAGCAGGCCTCGGCTGTCGAACGGACATATTCCGCGTCGGATTTTGAAGCGGCTGTGCGCGCGTTAGCCGAAAAAAGGCTAGAACAATTGCGTCACAAAAAGGAGCGGGGCGAATACGTGCCGCCCGTTGATTACGTGCTTGCTTTTACCCAGATCGGTGACAAGGAACAGGCCTTTTCCTGGCTGGCAAGGGCCGCCGCCGAACGCACCCGGCTTCCGCTTGAAATGAAAATCAACCCGATCTTCGATGGATTGCGGGACGACCCACGATTCGATCAGCTTGCTAAGACAGTGGTCGTGACTATGTAAAAGGACAGCGGCGTCTGAACAGACGTCCTGCAATCCTGCCAAAGACGTCGAGCGCCTACTTTTTCCCTTGTCCTGGCCGGTAATCTTCTTCGGCTGCTTCAAACGCTTTCTCGAGACCAACCATGTCTTCGCCAGGACGTAGGTTGTCGAACGCTTCGGATTCGCGCTTCAGCTCTTCCTCGGAGTAGTTGGCGGCCTTGATCGAGAGACCAATCCGGCGCTCGACCTTGTCCACTTTGATGACGCGGGCTTCGACTTCCTGCCCCACCTTGAGAATGTCCTTTACCTTCGTGACATGTTCTTCGCTGAGCTGTGAGATGTGGACGAGGCCATCGATGTCGTCCTGCAATTGCACAAACGCGCCGAAGCTCGCGAGCTTCGTCACTTTGCCGTGCACGAGGTCGCCGATCTTATACTTCTGATCGATTTCTTTCCACGGATCATCGGCAAGCTGCTTGATACCGAGGCTTATGCGCTGATTGGTCTTATCGATGTCGATCACCTCAGCCTCGACCTCGTCGTTCTTCTTAAAGACTTCGCTCGGGTGATTGATCTTCCGCGTCCAGCTCAAGTCGGAGACATGGATCATACCGTCGATCCCGTCTTCCAGCTCCACGAAGGCGCCATAGGCGGTCATATTGCGGATCGCGCCCTTCACCTTGCTGCCGATCGTAAATTTCTTCTCGATCTCATCCCACGGATTGGCTTCGAGTTGACGCAGGCCCAACGAAATCTTTTGCTCTTCCTTGTTCACGCCTAGGACCACGGCTTCGACTTCCTGGCCCTGTGTCAGGACATCCGAAGGACGCATGATGCGCTTCGTCCAGGATAACTCGGAAACGTGGATAAGGCCTTCCACGCCTTCTTCGAGCTCCACAAAGGCGCCGTACGGCACAAGGTTCGTGATCTTGCCTTTAACGCGCTGCCCAGCTGGGAAACGTTCCTCGATCTGATCCCACGGGTTTTTCTGCGTTTGCTTCAGACCTAACGAGACGCGCTCCTTCTCTTTGTTAATGTCGAGAACGACGACATCGAGCTGCTGTCCCACTTTCACGAGTTCGCTCGGATGACCGAGACGGCCCCAGGTCATGTCGGTGATATGGAGCAAGCCATCCATTCCGCCGAGGTCGATAAATGCACCAAAATCGGTCAAATTCTTCACGCTGCCACTGACGGTGTCCCCGACCTTCACGCCCTCAAGGAACTTCTGGCGCTTCTCGCTGCGCTCCTGCTCGATGAGCTCGCGACGGCTGAGGACGACATTCTTTCGGTCGTCGTTAATTTTGACGATCTTGAAATCATAGGTATTGCCGACGAACTGCTGAAGATCTTTCGGCGGAATAATGTCGATCTGCGAAGCCGGCAGGAATGCCTCGACACCGATGTTCACCATCAGGCCGCCTTTAACCACGGACTTTACTTTGCCTTTAATCAACCCGTCGCCCGCGAAAACCGCCGCGATCTTATTCCAATTCTGCCGGTAGGCGGCCTTCTCTTTCGAGAGAACAACCATGCCCTCGTCGTTCTCGAGCCGCTCGAGCAGCACTTCTACTTCGTCGCCGACTTCCATCGAGTCGATGTCCTCGAATTCATGGGAAGGAATTACGCCTTCGGATTTGTAACCGATATCCACCAGCACCTCGCGCGGACGAATCTCGAGGATGTGTCCTTTGACGATGCTGCCCTCTCTGAAGTCGCGAAACGACTTCGCGAGCAAATCCTGCATTTGTAACATAACGGTTAAGCTTCTCCTGCTCGCGCGAGGGGCGGTGATCGTGATCCGGCGCTCAGCGCGACGGTCTTCCCCTCGGAAATCGGGAGCCACAGTAGTCACGTTCTTTTGGGAGGTCAACTCTGCGCTCGGGCGGGATTTCGCCTCCGTAGATCGCCTTGTCAGCGCCCCGGTCATCTCGAGCGTAGTCGAGAGACCCCGCTGCGTTACCCAAAGCTCCGGCCACCAGGCTTCCGGCTTCCCTGCCAGTCTAAAGCTCCGGCCACGGATCCTCGACTTGGCTGCACAGCGTAAAGCTCCGGGCCACGGGATTCCTCGACTTCGCTCGGAATGACGGCGGAGCGGGACCCCTCTCGTGGAACGCGGTCGGCACCCCTCGCGTGGAACGCGCTTTTCTCCATCTCATTCACCCGCTCCACTTCTCTCGGCGTTCAAATTCTTGAGCACCCGTCTGTTTGCCTGATATTAGTGGACGAGGCGCCAGCTGCCGCGCTCACGTCATCAGTCTGCGCTATGAAACAACATCTCCTCCTGATTAGTCTCGCTCTCCTTCTCGGCACCGGCCGTGTCGCGGAAGCTGCGCCGTCCGCCGAGCAGCAGGTAGCAGAAGCGATTAAAGCGCCCAGCCTCACCGTCGTGCACCTTTGGGCGCCGTGGTGTTCAAATTGCCAAGCTGAGCTTAAGAGCGGCGGCTGGTCCAAGATCGTAAAAGAAAATCCGCAGGTGCGGTTCCTCTTCGTCTCGGTCTGGAACGCGGGCGAAGACGGCCGGGCGATGTTGACAAAGTTCGAAATCGCGGATCATCCGAACGTCACAATTCTCGCCGACCCCGGCCCGCGCGGCGCACAGCACATCAAGCAATTTGCCGGTCTCCCGCTCTCCTGGATTCCGACGACCTGGGTCTATAAAGGCGGCGATTTACGATACGCGCTCAATTATGGCGAGGTGCGCTTCGATGTCCTGCAACAATTTCTCACGGACAGCAATTCCGAATGGTCGCACGCCGGGGAAACTCCGGCGCCGTGAATCTAGGTGCAATGTCAGCAGCGAACCCGGTGACGCCGGCGGGGGCGACGAAGTTCCGTCTCGCGGGCGGCGCACAGCCGCTGATGCTCGTTCCGGTTTCGGTGAACGACGAAACGCCGATCGAGTTCATCCTCGATACTGGCGCCGGCACCACGATTCTAACGCCGCAGACCGCGGCTTCAGGCGGTGTCGAGATTACCGTCTCGAAACAGGGTCACACTGCTGGTGGGGTGGTTGATGTGAAACTGGGGCGCATTCGTTCGCTCGCGGTTGGTTCTGCGCACGTCGAAGGTGTTGATGTCGCGATCATGGATCTCAGCCATCTCGGCAAAGCGATCGGGACACAGATCCACGGCGACCTGGGCTACAACTTCCTCAGGCATTTCCGCGTTACCATTAACTTCCGCCGATCCGAAGTGCGCCTCGACGACCCGAAACAAAGCGAGTTTTTCGGGCCACCACCATTGGTTGAAGTCCCAATCCGCCTCGCGCATCCCGCCAAGCCGCTGATCCTGACCGCGGCGCGTGCGAATGGCCGTGGACCGCTGCAATTCGCGATCGATACAGGCACATCCACGACCGTGATTTCCCCAGAGCTCAAGCGTGAACTTGATCTCCGCACCACCACGATTTCGCCTGTCACCACGGGAGGCGCGCCGATTCAGATGTCGGCTGCGCGACTGGACTCCCTCCGCCTTGGCGCCGCCGAAGCACGCGATCTGGATGTGGTGATCGGCGATTTTCTAACAATGCTGAGCGACGTCGTGGGCGCGAAATTGGACGGCATAATTGGCTGCAATTTTTTACGCAGTTACAAAGTCGCAATTGATTATCCCGGTGAGACGCTCAGTCTGTTTGCGCATGATTGAAGTTCCAATCGCACCGGTTCTGAGTGAGCAGAAGCCGCCCGCCATCCTGTCTCTCATTGGCGACACGCCGCTCGTCGAGATCACACGAATGGACACCGGTCCATGCCAGCTTTTCGTCAAACTCGAGAATCAGAACCCGACGGGTTCGATCAAAGATCGCGTCGCGCTCGCGATGGTGGAAGCAGCGGAAAGCGAAGGAAAATTGCAGCCCGGCGGCACGATTGTGGAAGCCACCGCCGGAAACACCGGGCTTGGCTTGGCGTTGATTGCGGGCGCGAAAGGCTACCGCATCATCCTCGTGATTCCGGACAAGATGTCGCAGGAAAAGATCGCGCACGTTCGCGCGCTCGGCGCCGAAGTCCGCCTCACGCGCTCCGATGTCACCCGCGGACACCCCGAATATTATCAGGATGTTGCGGCTCGCCTGGCTCAGGAAATTCCCGGCGGTTTTTACGTCAATCAGTTCGGCAACCCCGCGAATCCGCTCGCACACGAACGTTCGACCGGCCCGGAAATTTGGGAACAAATGCGTCATCACGTCGATGCGGTCGTGGTCGGTGTCGGGTCCGGCGGGACGCTCACGGGATTAGGCCGTTTTTTCGAGCGCGTTCGCCCGGGTATCGAGATGGTACTCGCGGATCCGACAGGATCGATCCTTTATGAATGGACCAAGACCGGCGAGCTGGCCCAGGCGGGCAATTGGGCCGTGGAAGGTATCGGCGAAGACTTTATTCCTGAGATCGCGGACATGTCCTACGTCACGGAGGCCTACGAAATCGACGACGCTGAAAGCTTCGCTGTCGCGCGGGAGCTTTTGCGGCAGGAAGGTATTCTGGGCGGCTCTTCCACCGGCACATTAGTGGCGGGTGCGTTGCGTTATTGCCGCGAGCAAACAGAACGAAAGCGCGTCGTCACCTTCGTCGCTGACACTGGCAATAAGTACTTGTCTAAAATGTACAACGATTTCTGGATGGCGGAGCAGGGGTTCGTTCAACGCCCACCGCATGGGGATCTCAGCGACTTGATCACGCATCGTTATGAAGCCGGCGAAGTGATCTCGGTCGGTCCAAATGACACGTTGCTCACGGCCTTTAAGCGTATGCAATCGGCGGACCTCTCGCAGGTCCCAGTGCTCGATGGAAACGGCCGCGCGATCGGGATTCTCGATGAATCCGATCTCCTCGTGAAGGTCAACCGTGACGCTGCGCAGTTCAACGATCCGGTCCGCACCGCCATGACCGACAAGCTCGAAACATTGCCGCCGCAGGCGAAGATTTCCAATCTGCTTGCAGTCTTCGATCGCGGCCGCGTCGCGATTGTCATGGATGGCGACAAATTCCTGGGCTTAATCACGCGCACCGATCTGCTGTCTTATCTCCGCCGAAACATGTCGAAATCATCCGCGCCGATTGACCGCGAATACAGCTGAGAAGTGAATCTGAAAACAGGAAACAAGGAAGAAGCAGGATTCAGAAAGGGCTTCCTTGTTCCTCCTTTCGTTGGCACATGAGCGATCGTTTCTCTTTTGTAATTCGTTTCCTTGCCAATTCATTGTCTGCATCTGCGTAATCTGCGGGTAGCGTTCTTGGAAATCGCGTCATGAAAAAGCAGCACGACTTCGCGACCCGTGTGATTCACGCTGGTCAGTCTCCCGACCCGTCAACCGGCGCGATCATGACGCCGATTTATCAGACCTCGACATATGTGCAGGAAAGTCCGGCGAAGCACAAAGGCTACGATTACGCGCGCTCGATCAACCCGACGCGGAGCGCGTACGAGCGGTGCATCGCGGATTTGGAAAGCGGCACGCGTGGCTGGGCATTCGCGTCCGGACTGGCGGCGATGGCCACGGCGCTCGATGCACTCGAGAGCGGCTCGCACATCGTTGTCAGCGATGATCTTTACGGCGGCACGTTCCGCTTATTCGAACGCGTTCGCCGGCGCTCGGCGAATCTTGATTTCACATTCGTCGATCTCACCGATGCGCAGCGCCTCGAACACGAGATCAAGCCGAACACCCGGATGGTTTGGGTTGAAACCCCGAGCAATCCGCTGCTCAAAATTATTGATCTGGCGGCGATCGCAAAAATCGCCCGCGCCCGCAAGATCATCAGCGTCTCTGACAACACTTTCGCGAGTCCCTGGATTCAGCGGCCGATCGAATCCGGTTTCGACATGGTGATTCATTCGGCGACCAAGTACCTCAACGGCCACTCGGATATGGTCGGCGGCGTGATCATCGTCGGCGAGAACAAGGAACTTGCCGATCAAATCGCGTTTCTACAGAACGCGGTCGGCGCGATCGCGGGGCCGTTCGACAGCTTCCTCGCGCTCCGCGGATTGAAAACGCTTGCGCTGCGAATGGAACGGCATTGCACGAACGCACTCGCGATTGCGCGCTGGCTCGATGAGCGCTCGAAAATTTCGTCGGTGAGTTATCCCGGCTTGAAATCGCATCCCCAGCACGACCTTGCACGTGAGCAAATGCGAGCTTTCGGCGGGATGATCACGATCGTGCTAAAGACGGATCTGGCGGGCACGCGTCGCTTTCTCGAGAACACGCATCTCTTCTCGCTCGCGGAAAGTCTGGGCGGGGTGGAAAGTCTCATCAATCACCCGGCGCTGATGACGCATGGCTCGATTCCGACTGAGCAGCGCCAGAAGCTTGGGATCACCGATTCGCTCGTCAGGCTTTCCGTCGGTGTCGAAGACGTGCGCGATTTGGTTGACGATTTAAAAACCGCTTTGGCAGCGATTTAATGGAAGACAGGCGTCTCGCCTGTCATTCGACCTCCGCCTCCGTTTTCTTCTACCCGAGAGGCGTTCGGGGCTTCGCATGACTGGAGCAGCGCGCATCTTTTGTTGAGAGATTCTTCACTCCGTCCAAAATGGGAGCGGAATGCCGAACACTTTCGGACACCTCTTTCGCGTTACCACATGGGGCGAATCCCACGGCGGCGGGGTCGGCACGGTGATTGATGGCTGCCCGCCGCGCGTCGAATTGAGCGAAGCGGACATCCAGGTCGAACTCGATCGCCGCCGCCCGGGTCAAAGCTTGATTACGACAGAGCGCAAGGAAGCTGATCGTTGCCAGATTCTTTCCGGCATCTTCGAGGGGAAGACGCTCGGCACGCCGATCTCAATCGTCGTCATGAACACAGATGCACGGCCAGAGGCTTACACCGATATCCAAACTACGTTTCGCCCTTCGCACGCCGATTTCACCTACGACGCGAAATACGGGATTCGCAACTGGCAGGGTGGTGGTCGCGCCTCAGCCCGTGAGACGGTTGCGCGCGTGGCCGCCGGTGCGGTCGCGAAGAAGGTTTTGGCCGAGATGTATCCGCAGCTCGAGATCATCGCCTACGTCACGCAAATCTACGACATCATGGCGAAGGTTGATCGGGCCGCTGTGACGCTGGAACAGGTGGAGAGGAGCATTGTCCGCTGTCCCGAAGCAGCAGCCTCAGCCAGGATGGTGAAGGGGATCGAACAGGCACGGACCGAGGGCGACTCCTTAGGCGGGACCGTGGAGTGCGTCGTGCGTGGTGCTCCGGCTGGATTGGGCGAACCGGTGTTCGACAAACTGGAGGCCGATCTGGCAAAGGCGATGTTGAGCTTGCCGGCGACGAAAGGCTTCGAAATCGGTTCCGGGTTTGCCGCCACCCGCATGAAAGGCTCCGAGCACAACGATCCCTTTCAGATACTTGAGGGTAGAGTCGCCACGAGCACCAATAATTCCGGCGGTGTACAGGGCGGCATTTCAAACGGGGCACGAGTGGTGTTCCGCGTCGCCTTTAAGCCGACTGCAACCATCGCGCGTGAGCAAAACACGGTGACTGGGGCCGGAGAAGAAACCACACTGGCCGCGGGCGGCCGTCACGACCCCTGTGTCCTGCCGCGCGCGGTGCCGATCGTCGAAGCCATGGCGGCGCTTGTCTTGTGCGATCACGCCTTGCGCCAGCGCGCGATCGCCGGGAGCACCTGAATGCTGGAGAAGGATTGCCGCGGTGAGATTTCTCGGCCGTGGACCGCGCTTAAATATCTTCACCGGGACACAAGCCGCGCACTGTCGTTGCGCGCCCGGAGTGACCAATCGATAACATCCACTCATGCCATGTCACTCCAGTGGGTTGAATACTGATTCGTTGACCGCGGGTTCGCCGCTCTGGCAGACCGTTTTCATCTCGTTCGCGATCGCGTTCGTTTTGCTCGAAGTCCTGAGGGGCTGGCGGCTCGGCTTGATGCGCCAGCTCGTGCGCGTGGCTGCGGTAATAGCCGCCTACGCCAGTGCGTTTTTCGGGGGCCGCGCGATCGCTCCATTTCTTCGCGAGACGATCAAAGCTCCGGATGTCGTAATATCGAGCGTCGCCGGCGCGGTCCTCGCATTCGTCGTTTATCTTGTCATTAGCGGGGTCGGCGCGTTTTTGTTCAAGCGCACCGCTCAACATGAGTCACGCGGCCTCCGACTGATTCTGGGCAGCACGGGCGCGTTCGTCGGGATCTTTTTCGCTCTCTTCTTCGTCTGGCTCATTTTGCTCGGGGTCCGTTCAGTCGGAGCAATTGCCGACGCGCAAATGCGGGCGCGACCGGAACGTCTGCCACCGCTTCACGAGTTCGCTGGCATGCGAGTCAACGATGAGCGAGAGGACACAGAGACACGGGCCTCAAAGGCAGATGAACTGACAGCTCTACTTGCGCGGTTGAAAAACTCCGTCGAGCTCGGGCCTGTCGGTGAAATCGTGAAGAAAACGGATGTGTTGCCAGCGGGTTCCTACCAAGTGCTTGGCGAAGGTGCAGAAGTCTTTGCCCGACCGGAAACTGCAACGCGCTTCTTCTCTTTTCCCGGGGCGCGCGCCCTTAGTGAACACCCCAAAATCGTGGCGCTGCGAAACGATCCCGAGATCGCGAAAATCGTGCGCGATGGACGCTTCCTGGATCTGTTAAAGAACGACCGCCTCATTGACGCACTCAACGATCACCCACTCCTGGAACGGGCGAAGCACTTCGATTTAAAGCGCGCGCTCGAATACGCACTGGAGAACCATTGAAGATTGCGGATTGTAGAATGCAGATTGGCTGCGATGGATTGCGATGAGCTAAAAAGGCGTACCAAAGAGTTTGCGCTTCGCATCATTAAACTCGTCGGCACATTGCCAAAGACGGTTAAAGGCCGGGCGATTGCCAATCAACTCGTTCGAAGCGGAACGTCGGTCGCAGCAAACTACCGATCGCCTGCCGCGCTCGCCCGCGGAACGAATTCGTCGCGAAATTTGGCGTCGTATTGGAAGAAGCTGATGAAACGCAGCTCTGGCTCGAACTCGTGAGTGCGGGTAATATTTTGCCGCCGAATCGTGTCGAGCCTCTGCTCCTCGAGGTGAACGAGTTGGCTGCGATTTTCGTGACCTCACGGAAATCTGCCGCTTCGAATCTGAAATCTTCAATCTGAATCTGCAATGAAATATCTGGCGACGATCGGTCTGGAGGTTCACGTTCAGCTGAAGACCCGTTCGAAGATGTTCTGCGGCTGTCCGGTAGAATTCGGAGCAGCGCCGAACTCTCATACTTGTCCGACGTGCCTGGGCTTGCCGGGAGCGCTCCCGGTCATGAACCACGAGGCGCTCCGGATGACGGTGGTGACAGGATTGATGCTCGACTGCGACATCGCGTCCGTCTGCAAATTCGACCGCAAGAATTATTTCTATCCCGACATGCCGAAGAATTATCAAATCTCGCAATACGACCTGCCGTTCTGCGCGAACGGCAAGGTGCCATTGCACGATTTGGCGTATCCGAAGGACGCGCAGAAGAGCATCACGACGGCGGGCAAGGAAGTGCATCTCGTCCGCATTCACCTCGAAGAAGACGTTGCCAAGAGTTTCCACTTTGAGGCGAGCACCGGCATTGATTTCAACCGTGCCGGAACTCCGCTGATGGAGATTGTGACGCAACCGGAGATCGTCTCGCCGGAAGAAGCGTTCGCGTTTCTCACCTCGCTCAAACAGATCCTGATCTACGGCGGTGTAAGCGATGCCGATATGGAAAAGGGACAGCTACGTTGTGACTGCAACATTTCGGTCCGTCCGGAACTGCAAGCGGAGTTCGGCGCGAAGATTGAAATCAAGAACATGAATTCGATCAGCGGCGTGCGCCGGGCCTTGGCTTTTGAAATCGGGCGGCAGACAGAAGCGTTGGAACGAGGCGAAAGACTGCGGCAGGAAACGCGCGGGTGGGATGACGGAAGAGGCGAGACCTTCTTGATGCGCACGAAGGAATCCGCGCATGACTATCGATATTTTCCTGATCCCGACCTGGTGCCGGTGAAGACCGAGGTGTTGCTGAATGACGCCCGTAGTCGGGTTCCGGAACTGCCAAAGGCGAAGCGCGCGCGATTTGTTGAGCGATATCAGCTCAGCCCGTACGACGCGGGCGTTTTAGCGGATGATTTGGCTCTGGCGCGTTTTTTCGAGAAAGCTGCGGAAAAATCTAACAAGCCGAAGCAGGTCGCCAATTGGATTCTTAACGACCTCCAGAACGCACTTAGGACGGCTACGAAGCCGATTAATGATTGTCCGATTCTGCCCGAAGCCATCGATGACTTGGTGAATCTGATAGACAGCGGAAAAATCAACGGCAAACAGGGCAAGGAAGTGTTCGCCGAGATGTTTGCGAGCGGCAAAGGCGCGGATGCGATTGTGAAAGAAAAGGGCATCGAGCAAGTGAGCGACACGAGCGCAATCGAGGCGCTGGCGGATCAAGTGATCGCAGCAAATCCCAAACCAGCCGCCGATTTCCAGGCAGGGAACGCGGCATCGCTTAATTTTCTCAAAGGCCAGGTGATGAAGCTTTCCAAAGGGAAAGCGAATCCGCAGCTCGCCGGTGAACTTCTCGAACGAAAGCTAAAGTAGGGTTTCAAACACCGTCATCCCGAGCGAAGTGAAACGGAGTCGAGGGATCTCGGGAAGGAAGCTTTAAGGTAACGCGGCGGGATTCCTCGACTACGCTCGGAATGACCGGACGGGGAAAGCGCTGCCATCAAATGCGTATTCTGATCGCGCCGGACAAGTTCAAGGGATCATTAGGCGCAAGGGAGGTGGCGCAGAATATCGCGGCCGGTTTGCGCGAGGTGTTGCCGGAGGCAGTGATCGAGATCGTCCCGATGGCAGACGGCGGCGAAGGAACCGCGAGCGTGATTTGCCAGGCGCGCGTCGGGGAGTGGATCGCGTGCCAGGCGCACGATGCCATCGGACGGGCACTTGAGGCGCATTACCTGTGGCTTCCACAAAGCCAAACCGCGGTGCTCGAGATGAGCGAAGCTGCCGGTTTGTGGAGACTCGCGCCCGCCGAACGCGATCCGCTGCGCGCGAGCACGTTCGGCGTCGGAGAAATAGTGCGTGACGCGATCAGCCGCGGTGCAACAGAAATCATGGTCGGACTGGGGGGCAGCGCCACGAACGATGCTGGCTTGGGAATGGCGCGGGCGCTTGGATTTCGGTTTTTGGCAAAAAGAGACCAGCACGATTATGAGTTAGGAGACGAACTGCCGGAGTTGCGCAAACTCAAGCGCATCGTGGGGCCCGGGGCTTTTCGATTTCCAAGAATCATCGCCGCCGCGGATGTGCGAAATCCGTTGCTCGGCGAGCGCGGTGCAACGCGCATGTTCGGCCCGCAAAAAGGCGCCACCCTGGAGCAGGTCGAGCTACTCGAATGCACGCTGGCGAAATTAGCCGACACGGTCTCGCGCGATCTTCGATGCGATTTTCGAAACGAGCCCGGCGCGGGGGCGGCCGGCGGTCTCGGGTTCGCTCTCATGAGTTTTTGCGGAGCAAAGTTGCGCTCCGGCTTTGATGTCGTTGCCGATGCGATTGGACTTGAAGAAAAGATCAAGCGCGCGGACATCGTCATCACCGGTGAAGGAAAACTCGATGCGCAAACGATGGAAGGCAAAGCGCCGGCCGGCGTGGCGAACCTCGCGCGCAAACACGGCAGGCGCGTTTATGCCATTGTCGGCCAAGTGGACGCTGAATCGAACTACTCTGAGCTATTCGACGGAATTTACGAGCTAGTTTCGCCGGCGATCACTGGGACTGAGGCGATGAAGCTCGCAGCTGAATTGCTACGAGAGGCCGGCAGAAAGGTCGCGGATCAAATCAGCAGTGTCCAACGTTAGCTCGCGCTGCAATCAGGGATTGCGCAGTCCAGGGGCAAAGACGGTGACATCCGTGCCTGGCGCCACACGGGCGAAACGCGTCATTCTTGCGCGGTCATCCCGGGCGAAGTCGAGGAAACGATCCTGACTCGCAGTTTCATTTCGAATAAGGCAAGCTAAGTGCAATGTCTGGAGAGATACCGCCCGGCCTCAGGCCGTTCGTGTTTGCCGACCCTGGCGGCAAGCGTTGGCCGCGCTTACGTCTGGTTCTCTTAATCGTCGGCGTACTTCTCTTTCTCGCCACGGTTCTTTTCGTCCAGACGCTTTTCGTGGCGCCTCAACTCAACCTTCCGATTTCATTGCGCCATTTGAAAGGGCAATTGAAGTCGATCCAGAAAGCGAATCCGGCGGGGCAACCTCCCGGGCCAACCACACTTCTTTGGCAAAAGTTTGAGGCGGCCCGACAGGCGGCGAAAAAGATTGCCGGTCCTCCGCCTACGCCTCCTGCGCATCCGCGCAAGAAGACCACGGACAACGAAGTGCGGCTCGGCTTTTATATTAATGGCGATGCCTACAGCTACACTGCTCTCGAACAGCATGCCGCGCAACTGACGCACGTCTGCCCGGAATGGATGGCCGTAATAAACGGCCTCGGCGATTTACAAATCGACGCCGACAGCCGGATCCCGAAACTCGCGGCCAGCAAAGGGTTGGCCTTGATGCCGCTGCTGACGAATCTCGTGGGCGACGCCTGGCAACCCGAAGCGATCGAAAACCTCGCGCACGGACCGGCGGATCGGCAGGACCGGTTCATCAAGAACGTGCTCGCCGCCCTGAATGACGCCAGAGCGGCAGGCGTCGTCGTTGATTGGGAACAAATCGACCCTGCGTACAAGAAGGACATCACAGCCTTTCTCGACAAATTTATTGACGCGCTGCACTACGATGACAAGGAGCTTTGGCTCTGCGTCCAACCCGGCCAGGATCTCGATTTCATCGATTTCGAAGAGTTGTCCGACAACGTCGATCGTTACGTCGCGCTTCTTTTTGACGAGACCTCGGACATCGACACACCGGGCCCGCTCGGATCCCGCCCGTGGTTTGAAGGCTGGTTGCACGTGCTGCTCGAGAACACCGAGGCAAAGCAGTGGATCATCACACTTGGAAGTTACGGTTACGACTGGACGGCTGGCGCGAAAAAGGCGGAGCTGATCAGCTTTCCAGAAGCGATGAGCCGCGCGAGTTACGCGGAGATCGCGAGCGCGACTGTAGCAGGGCCGGAATACAATCCTTATTTTTACTACGAGGATTCCGGGAAAGAGCACACCGTCTGGTTTCTGGACGTTGTCACTTTTCTGAACCAACTGCGCGAAGTGCGCGAAGCGAAAGCCGGTGGGTTCGCGCTCTACCGCCTCGGCTCGGAAGACACCTCGCTTTGGGAGGCATTGAATGTGCCGGACAATTTCGCACTCGACGCCAGGACCCGCGCACTCCTGGAAGTACTGCGGGGGACCGACACGATTACCGACGTCGGTGACGGCGAGATCGTGTCCGTTGACGAAAGTCGCTCCGATGGATTGCGCAGTTTACAAGTTGATGCGGAGCACTATCTCACGGCGCAGTACACGAAGTTCCCACAATTCCCAACGCTCTATCATCAAGGTGCCGGGGGAGAGCACCAGGTCGCGCTCACATTCGACGACGGGCCGGACCCGGAATGGACTCCGCAAATTCTCGACATCCTCAAAGCGCGCAACGTTAAGGCGGCGTTCTTTCTTGTCGGCGCGAATGCGGAGAAATATCCCGCGCTCGTCCGGAGAATTGTCGATGAGGGGCACGAGATCGGGAATCACACCTATTACCATCCAAATCTCGCGCTCTGCTGGCCGGAGCATATCCGGCTGGAACTCAATGCGACGCAGTTGCTTCTCGAGACCATCACCGGCCGCGCGACGACGCTCTTTCGCCCTCCTTACGCAGCGGATACCAGTCCGTCGAAGCTGAGCGAGCTAACGCCACTGAACATCGCGCAGGATCTCGGCTATCTCGTGGTGCTCGAAAATATCGATCCCCAAGATTGGGCGAAACCCGGCGCGGACATCATCCTTCAACGGGTGAAGCAGCAGCGCCGCGACGGCAGCATCATCCTTTTGCACGACGCAGGTGGCGATCGCGCTCAGACGGTGGAAGCACTGCCGCACATCCTCGATTATCTCTACACGCGGGGAGATTCCGTCGTGCCGCTGAGCACTTTGATGGGAACTTCGCGCGATGCGGTGATGCCACTGCTGCTGCCGGCTGGCCGTTCTCTTTCTCGTGTCGTGAGCGGCGCCGGGTTCCACGTTTTTCATGCGATCGAAGAATTTCTCTGGGCCTTCATGATCGTCGCGACCGCGCTGGTCGTGCTTCGAACTCTGGTCGTGATCTGGCTCGCCTCGCGTTTTCGCCGTCGTGATGATGGAGAGTTTACCGAGCCTGTGAGCATCGTGATCGCGGCTTATAACGAAGGTAAAGTTATCGCCGCCACCTTGCAGGCGTTGCTCGCGACGGATTACAAAAGCGAACTGGAAGTGATCGTCGTCGACGATGGTTCGCGCGACGACACCGCCGCGCAGATCGAAAGCGTCGCGGCCATCGATGGACGCATCCGCCTTTTGCGGCAGGAGAATCACGGAAAAGCTCGTGCGCTGCAGCGCGCGCTTGGGAGCGCTCGGCACAGCGTGGTCGTGTTCCTGGATGCCGACACTAATTTTCAACCGGATACGTTGCGGCGCCTCGTGCAACCGTTTGCTGATCCGGCCGTCGGCGCGGTCTCGGGTCATGCGAAAGTCGGCAATCTGCGAACCTTTATCGCGCGTTGTCAGGCGCTCGAATACACCTGTGGTTTCAATCTTGACCGCCGCGCCTACACGCGTTGGAACTGCATCACAGTGGTGCCGGGCGCGATCAGCGCGATCCGAAAATCTGTGATTGAGCAGGCGGGTGGCCTGAGTTTGCAAACGCTTGCGGAAGACACCGATCTCACGCTCACGCTGCACAAACTCGGCCAGCGGATCGTTTACGTTCCCGGCGCGATCGCCTGGACGGAAGCGCCCGAGAGCGTGCGAACCCTGGCGCGGCAGCGGTTCCGATGGGCTTACGGCACGCTGCAATGTCTTTGGAAACATCGCGACATGGTCTTCAACCGGAACTATCACGCGCTCGGCTGGTTCAGTCTGCCGAGTGTCTGGTTTTTTCAAATCATTCTCGTCGCGATCACGCCCATCGTTGATCTGCTGCTTTTGCTCTCGCTTCCGTTCGGCGCCTGGGCCGCGGTCCTCCCCTTCGTGATCACCTTCCTGGCGATGGACGTGATCCTCGCGACGCTCGCGTGCATCATCGAGCGCGAACCTCTCTGGCGCGCGTGGCGAATACTGCCGATGCGTCTGATTTACAGGCCGATGTTGAGCTACGTGATCTGCAAGGCAATTTTGCGCGCGTTCAAAGGCGCATGGGTCAGCTGGGGCAAGCTGGAGCGGACCGCGAGCGTCCCGGTGCGGGCGTGAGAGTTGACGTCCTCGGCACATATGTGACACATTGGACACATGCACTCAGTCTCGATTCGTGAGTTGCACACTCATACCGGCAAGCTTGTGCGCGGCGCGGCCAATGAAAAAATTATCATCACGGAACGTGGCCGGCCAATCGCCCTCCTGAAGTCGCTCGAGGTGTCAGATCTGATCGGTAAACGCTTTCCAAAGCGCGACCGCAGGAAAATGCCGCGAGTGAAGATCGACTCGACGATTTATGTCTCGGAGGAGCGCGATGCTCGATGATTTATCTGGACACCAGTTATATCCTGAAGTGTTACGTCAATGAGCGAGGATCCGCTGAGGTTCTGCGTCTCGTCTATCGCCACCCTGGTCGCGCCGCTTGCTGGCACGGGCGGTCGGAATTCTGGTCGACTCTTCACCGCCATTTACGCGAGAAGAGCTTAACTTCCCCGGAGGCCGGCGAGGTGTGGCGGCAATTTGAGCGAGATGAGGACGCTGGGCTCTGGCATTGGCTCGCTCTCGATCAGGCCGTGGTAAAACGAGCATGCAGGGCTTTTCAAAGCCTCGCCGCCTCAATCGCCTTACGGGCGAGTGACGCGCTACACCTCGCTTGTGCCGCCGAAAATGGTTTCGCCGAAATTTACAGCAGCGACAAGCGCTTGCTGGCCTGTGCGACACATTTCGGCATTAGCGGGCGCGATGTGACTTGACTGAGGCAAGCTGTCAGTGAGCGAGGTTAAACAAGAACGCTCACTTTCCCGCGATCGGTTCGGCTTGCATGGCAATAAAAATTCCTCGCGCAGACGGCACGTACATCGATCCGCAGGGTTCGAGCCCGGCGTCAATATTCGGTGCGGACATGATGCGGCGGATCCAACCCGCACTTCAATCCCATGCTGAGCGAAGTCGAAGCATTCCGGCGCGGTCCCGGAGTGCATGCTTAGCGCAATGATCCGAAATCCCTTCGGCTTCGGCTCTGTCTCCCCGGAATGACTAACGTGCCCGCACACACGTTGGCTGCGATTCTTCTTTGCGGCATCACGTCAGCTTGCCAGAAGCCCGCGGTAGCGCCAGCTCTTGACCCCGACGCGCCGGTCGAAGTGGCGATACCAGAACAGGGGGCCTACACCGGCGCGTTTATGGATTTCGGGGACGCCGAGGACGAGGTAACGCTCGATGTGATCGAGGATTTCGAGCAAATGGTCGGCAAACATCAGGCGATCATCGCGTCATCAAGCTATTGGGGTGAGCAGGATTTTCCGACTGCCAATCTCAACGTCATCTGGCGGCATGGCTCGCTGCCGCTCGTCTTCTGGTCGCCATGGGACCGGCCCTACGAACAGAACAAGGGGCCGGACCGGTTTAGTTTGAACGCGATCATCGAGGGTAAATGGGATGATTACATCGACAAATGGGCAGACGCGGCCAAGGCATTCGGAAAGCCAATGATCGTCGCCTTCGGCGTCGAGATGAACGGCGATTGGTTCCCGTGGTCCGGCTGGTATTATGGCGCGGACGAATGGGTCGGGGACACGCCCGCTTCGTGGGAAGGTCCCGAGCATTTTAAGGCCGCGTACCGGCACGTGGTGGACCGGGTTCGTGCGCGCGGAGCATCGAATATCAAGTGGATGTTCCATACGAACAACTACTCGTATCCGCTCGATACCTGGAACTTTGCGCCCGCCTATTATCCTGGCTCGGATTACGTCGATTGGCTGGGTCTGAGCGTTTACGGGCAACAGTTCAAGGACGAGCCTTGGGCAAACATCCAGTCGCTGGTCGATTGGCCTTACGAAGAAATGAGCCGGCTCGATCCGAAGAAACCGATCATGATCGCGGAATGGGCGACCGGCGAATTCCCGCGCTCGGGCAGCAAGGCTGACTGGGTGAAAGACGGACTCGATCTTTTCCGAACGCGTTATCCGCGCGTTAAAGCCGCGATTTATTGGCACGAGCGCTGGCAGAATCCTGACCAGACCTACAGCAATCTGCGGGTGAATTCATCGGTCGAATCGTTGAACGCCTACCGCGAAGGCGTCACGAATCCGTATTGGTTAGGTGACCTGATATTGCGCTGAATCACGAACTTAAATTCCGGCGCGCACTGACGTCTTGGGTCAGCCGAATCCAAAGTGGCGCGAGTTTCCGAACTTGCGACTCCCTTCCCTTTGCGCACAAGTTTAAGACTTGCCCCACGCCGCTACTCCTGCGGCTTCTCCCGCATGGCTTTCCGCAAGTCGACCCGCCAGTTTCCAAACCCCCTCCGGGGTAGTTTTCCAGACGGCAACATAGCTGCCCCGCTCCACATGGCCGTTACGCGGGGTAGCAAATTCGCCGTACTCATAGGCGAGATCACCCGAGCTGCTCAGTGCTCCGCCCGCACGTTCGAATGTCGTCTTCACGTGGTCGGAATTGAGCATCACGCGCGCGGCATCTCTGCCGACCGCCGGGAAAACACCGGACCGAGGAACCCGGATGTCGCTCCCGGCGAAGGTGGAGACGGCGCTACCGTTGTCTTCTTTTGATGCGCTTAGAAACTCCTGTTGCGCCTTGCGCAAACTGCGTCCGGCTGACTCCACACCCGAATTCGCCTGGCTCGGTTCCCCGATCGTCGGCTTCGCTCGGCGAGGCGATTGCCGCTGGGGCGGGAGTGTCGATTCCGCTATCGAGAATGACTTTCCAGACACCATCCTGAGCCTTTTTCCAAATCGAGAAAACTGCCCGTAAGCTTCGGCTTTATCGTCGCTCGCATCGTTTTTCCATTCCCATGGGCCGGTGGAATAGCCGAGATCACCGGCTTGGGAAACGGAAGCAAAATTCGGTTTCCATGAGAGCAGGCCCGGACCGGTTTGCGCGTTTCCCAGAACTGGCGGCCATTGACTGGGCCAGGTTCAAACACGATCGCGTCCTCGGAGAGAAATGCGAGGAATGCATTTCGGGTTCCTTGTTCTCCCGCGAGACGTGCGAAGCTCGTTTCTGCTGCAAGCAGCGAACGGATAGCGTCTGAGATAGGTCCATTCTCTACGCGCGCGCCGCTGGCGGCCGTCACCAGGAGCAGAAAAAAAACTTTGAGCGCTTTAGACAAATTCCGAACCCGGTGGCGTCTCGTTCATAGAGACCCTGAAAAGGTCATGGAGAATGTCGTCATTGATGAAGATTGGAAAGTCTGTTTTTGCGAGCTCGCGCCGGGGCTCGTGCTTTTTGCCCGGCAATGGGTCCGCTCGGCCGCAGATGCCGAAGACATCGTGCAGGACGCGTTCGTCCGCTTCTGGCGCAAAGAGCATTCGATCCAGAATCGCGCGCTCCTTTTCGCGACTGTGCGCTCGATTGCGTTCGATCTCCTTCGCCGGGATGCCCGCCGTGCCCGCCGGGAACTCGACGCCAGCCTCGGAACCGACACCGTCATCCAGCCTAAATTCGAAACCGACGAAGGCCAGCGGGCGCTCGCCGCAGCTGTCGATCATCTGCCGGCAGAACAGCGGGAGGTGCTGGTCTTGAAAATCTGGAATGAGCTGACGTTCGCCGACATCGCGACGGTGCTCAGGATTTCCCAGAATACCGCAGCCTCTCGCTACCGCTACGCGCTGGCCACGTTAAAGAAAAATCTGGTCGCCCATGAATGATTTTTTCGAACTCGAGTCCGACCTGAAGAAGTTGCGGCCGGTCCGGACGTCGCCGGAATTGATGACCGCGATCGAACGTTCGCTCGCGCTGGAATCGGAAGTGACGCCAACCGCCGGCCTCCTGCCACGATCGCGTAAGTTCCGGGTAAACTGGATACCGCTGGGTCTTGGAGTGGCCGCAGCCGCGGGCTTTTTGATTCTCGCACGTCTCGAGGTGAATGAAACGCCGCAGAAGCAGCCAGCGCTGGCTGCAATCAGCCCCGTCCCGGCACGTGTGGCGCAGAACACCGCCGCGGGCGACCTGCTGCCCTCAGGAATGACGCGAGTGATTTACAATCGGCAGGACGAAGGACTCCACTTTACCGAAGGCGCACGGCGCCCGGTGCGCCGCGTTCGCACCGAGACCCAAGAGACACTGCACTGGCGCAATCCTAGCACTGGAGCGTCGCTTCGCGTCTCCTATCCCCGCGAGGAAGTCACACTTATTCCAGTTTCCGGTCAGTGATATTCCGCAAGCAGTCCACTAAACAACAAGCAAAATAATGAAAACGAAGACACTCGCACTCCTCGCAGCTGCAACCTTCCTGCCCATTGGAGGGTTTGCACAAACTCCTCCCGCGCCGCCCGTCCCACCAGCACCCCCTGCCCCACCCGCTCCCGGATCCAATGCCCCGGGGCGGGAGCGGGACCGGGAGAGAGGCCCGAAGGTGCCGGTTACCTGGCTTGGAGTCGAAACTTCCTCCGTTCCCAACGTTGTGAGCGACCAGCTCGGTCTCGCTAAGGGCTTCGGCCTCGTGGTTGATTACGTGGTGCCGGAAGGCCCTGCGGCGGCGGGCGGGCTCCAGGCGAACGACATTCTAAAGATGTTGAACGACCAAATCCTGACTGAGCCGGGACAGCTCGCGAAACTCGTGCGCAGTTTTAGTGAGGGCACGAGCGTCACGCTGACCGTTTTACGCAAAGGGGCGGAACAGAAGATCTCTGTGAAGCTCGCGAAGCACGATGTTCCGCAGCGCAAGGATTTCTTTGGCCCCGGTTTCGAGAAACATTGGAAATCCGGCGACTTCGGGATGACACGCGAACACATCGAAAAAATGCTCGAGAACGTCGGGGACGAAAATCATGGAATGGTCCGCAACGCGATGGAAACAGCGCGCGCGGCGGTCCGTTCCGCCAGCGATCAAGCGCGGCAGGCGGGCGCGCAGGCACGACGGGCAGCGGACGAAGTGCGGCGGCAAGCGCGCCAGATTCGGGTCGTCACCACCAGCGACGACGGAGCGGTTAAGTCGACGAAGATTGATATTGGAAAAAGCGAAATCGTGATGAACGACGACAAAGGCGAGCTCAAGGTTTCCGGGAATAACGGCCAGAAAATCCTGACCGCAAAGGACACGCAGGGGAAACTTCTCTTCAGCGGAACGGTCGATTCGAAAGAGGATCTCGACAAAGTGCCGGCGGACGTGCGTGCGCGTTACGAAAAACTCGAGCAGAGAGATCTGGCCGCGGCGATTCCTGCGACGGTTTCCAAAGATGACGACGAGGACACGGATGTCGATGTTGATGATGGTGATGACAGCGACGACGACAATGACAACGACGATGCGCCCTCAGAGACAATCAATCAGGTGGCTTTCAGTCGAGCGTTGTCCGGGTTTCGCTTTCAACACCACCTCAACCTAGCCGTGTAAAGTAGAGTCGCCGACGATCGATCTGCATCACCGTTCGGGCGCAGGCGGACTTTGCTTGCCGTTCTGAGTCCGTGTTCTATAACAAACGGCGTGGCGGCCGAGGATTCAAACATTCCGCCAAATCCAACGCCCATCGTGGGAGCGGCGACCGACATCGCGCCGCTCGGCCACATTGGCCCCAAGCCTCCGCACGAGCGCACCGCCGAGGAGGAACGACGCGCCATTGATTGGGAGAGTCTCGCGGTCAGCGAGCGCTTTCGCGCGCTGCTCAAGGCAAAGCGCCGGTTCATCGTGCCGGCGATGATTTTTTTCGTCGCCTACTACTTCGCGCTGCTGGTACTCGTCGGATACGCCCGCCCCTTGATGGAAAAGCGCGTGATCGGTGCCGTCAATGTCGCTTACCTCTTTGCGCTCTCGCAGTTCTTCATGGCCTGGATCATCGCCGCGCTCTACATCCGGGCCGCCGCGCGTTTCGACAAAATGGCCGCGGATGTCTTCGAGCGACGGTGAACATTCCTGCTCCTGATGTTGGCCGCTTGCTCTGCTCCCAACCCCAGCAAGAAAGATGATCAGGAGCAGGAGATAAGACCATGACGCCAGCGCTCGGAATGTTTCTGTTTTTCGTGCTAATCACACTGGCGATTACATACTGGGCAGCACGAAAATCGCGGGGCGCCGCTGCGTTTTTTACCGCCAGCCGGCGGATCACTGGTTGGCAAAACGGCGTCGCGGTCGCGGGCGATTACATGAGTGCAGCTTCGTTTCTCGGCATCGCCGGTCTAATCGCGTTTTTCGGCTATGACGGGTTTATGTTCTCCGTGGGCTGGCTGGTCGCTTATCTCACGGTGCTGCTGGTGGTGGCCGAGCCACTGCGCAACGCCGGCAAATACACGATGGCTGATGTGCTCGCTTATCGTTTGAATCCCCGTCCCGTCCGCGCGATGGCGGCATTGAGCACGCTCACGGTCAGCACATTTTACATGATTGCGCAGATGGTCGGTGCGGGTGCGCTCGTCGTGCTGCTGCTCGGGAGTTCACATGTCACTTACCAGACCGCAGTGATCGGCGTCGGCGTCCTCATGATCATTTACGTCGTCTTCGGCGGGATGCTCGCGACCACCTGGGTGCAAATCATCAAAGCGATTCTGCTCATGGCCGGCACGATCCTCCTCAGCATTCTCGTGCTCGCGCATTTCGGCTGGAGTTTCGGTAACTTCTTCGACGCCGTCACCCATGTTAGTTATCACGAGAAAGGCGCTGTCGTAACGAAGAACTTTCTGGAGCCTGGCTTGCGTTACACCGCCGCGAATCACGGCGCGCTTGATCTGATCTCGCTCGGCATGGCGCTGGTCTTTGGCACGGCTGGTTTGCCGCATATTCTCGTCCGCTTTTATACCGTGCCCGATGCGAAGACCGCGCGCATCAGTGTCGTTTGGGCGATGGTCTTGATCGGCAGTTTCTATATTATGACGACGTTCCTCGGCTTCGGCGCCGCCACGATTGTCGGGCGCGATTTCATCGCGTCGCATGGCGGCAATAACATGAGCGCGCCGCTCCTCGCGCAAGCTCTGGCGGGTGACATTTTCTTTGCCTTCATCGCCGCGATTGCCTTTGCCACTATCCTTGCTGTTGTCGCCGGCCTCACGATCAGCGCCTCGACTTCTTTCGCGCACGATTTTTACACGAATGTCATTCACCGTGGTGTCGAGCGTGCGCCTGGCGAAGAGGTGCGCGTAGCGCGAATGACCGCGTTTGTCGTTGGTGCGGTTGCGATCTGCATCGCGATCGTTCTCGGTAAAGACGCGAATGTCGCCTTCCTGGTCGCGTTGGCGTTTGCCGTCGCTGCTTCGGCGAATCTTCCGGTTATCGTCCTTTCGCTTTTTTGGAAACGATTCAACACGACCGGCGCCGTGAGCGGTCTCGCCACCGGATTGATCGCATCTCTCGTGCTCATTATCATCAGTCCGAGCATCATGAAAGTGGACCCGGCAGGAACCGTCGCCGCCGCGCGTCACCTGATCCAGCGGCCGCCAATCTTCCCGCTCGAGAACCCAGGAATTCTCAGCATCCCACTTGGGTTCCTTGGTGCAATTCTCGGCACGCTTTCGCGCCGTGAACCGCAAGCCGAGGCGCGCTTCGCGGAACTGAGCGTCCGAGCGAATACCGGCCTCGGCGCGGAAAAAGCCGTGACCGAGTAAAACACGACTGCCGCGCTCCTACGATTGCTCTGCGCATCACGGCTCCTCTCTCGGTTTTGGCGGCGGAAGACAGGCGTCTCGCCTGTTGCTTGCGTTAAGGCGCGGGGAACAGGCGAGACGCCTGTTTTCCACTGCTTGCCATGCACTTGGCGCCGCAGGGCGCCGCCAGCGGCGCGCGTAGGGTTCCTCCTAAACTGTGGTGCGGGCCATGCGAGCCGCGTTCGACATTGCGTTCGGCTAGCGGTAGGGCGTTCTGATGCGGATGCTTTCCCGGATTGATCAGGAGGATCGCAAGGTTCGGGCGTCGCTGAGGCCGCGCACGCGGACGTGCCTAAAGTCCGTGCTGCTGACCGTTCTCGTCTGCGACTTATACGGTGTTTTGCATGCCGCGGGACCAAGTCAAAAGCAAAATGATGTGGCTGGCAAAGCCGCCGTCACCGCAGATTGGACCGCCGACGCGCCCGGCGTTCGCCACAAAATCACGATCGACGATCTGCCTCCGCCATACGAAACCAAATCAGTCGATAACGGCCCTCGGCTCGTCGAACGGCCGGCGGGCGCGCAGTTAAGGGTCCCTGCCGGTTTCAAGGTCGAGCCATATGCGAGCGGCTTCGATTACCCGCGCTTCCTGCTGACCGCGCCGAATGGCGACATCTTTGTCACCGAAAGCCACGCCGATCAGATCAAAGTATTGCGCGCTGCGGGAGATGGGAAAACGCCGCGCGGCGCAGTCTTTGCCGAAACGGGACTGACCCAGCCATTCGGTATCGCTTTCTATCCGTCCGGACCGGATCCGGAATTTCTCTACGTGGCCAACACCAATGGTGTCGTCCGATTTCCATATCGAAATGGTGACCTCAAAGCGCGCGGGCCGGTCGAGAAACTCAGTGCGGAGCTTTCCGGCGGCGGACTCTTGCGCGGGGGCGGACATTGGACACGCGACATAGTTTTCTCGCCCGATGGCAGGAAAATGTATGTCTCAATCGGATCGCGCTCGAACGATTCCGACAGCGGAGCTGAAGTTAATCGCGCTCGGATTTTTGAATTCAATCCCGACGGCACTGGGCAGAAGGTCTTCGCGTGGGGAATTCGCAACGCGGTTGGGATCGCGTTCCGTCCTGGCACCAGCGATCTCTGGATGAGCACGAACGAACGGGACGAGCTGGGCGACGATCTCGTGCCGGATTACATCAGCCGCGTTCAACCCGGCGGGTTTTATGGGTGGCCGTGGTATTACATCGGCAATCACCAGGACCCTCGGCACAAAGGCAAGCGTCCCGAGCTGGCCAACAAGGTGCTCCTTCCCGATGTCCTCGTGCAAAGCCATGCCGCGACCTTGAATCTGTGCTTCTACAATGGCGCCCAGTTCCCTGCCGAGTATCGCGGCGACATTTTCGCCGCCTTTCACGGCTCCTGGAATCGACAACGCCGGACCGGGTATAAGATCGTTCGTGTTCCGTTTGATCGGACAACCGGCAAACCGCGCGGTGACTACGAAGATTTCGTCACCGGTTTCGTCACTTCCGAAGGCAACGTTTGGGGGCGTCCCGTCGGTATTACCGTTGCCAAGGATGGCAGCCTGCTCTTTTGCGAAGACGGCCATGACACCATCTGGCGGGTGAGCTACGGAAACTGAGCTCGTTAGGGCTGGTTCTGCTGTTGCTATCGACGTCGCTGGATCGCTGCAAACCCTCGACTTGCCCGCAGCGACCCACGAGCTGCAGGCACGCTCTTCGCAAACCGTCGTTCGCGGAGACGCGCTAAACTAATAGTTCATAGGAAAGGACGCTGAGACAGTAGATTGCTGCCGTTTCGACCCGGAGAACAATCGGACCGAGGCTAATGGGCTGACAGCTGTTGTTCCGCGCGACTGCCAGTTCGGCGGGAGTAAAGTCACCTTCGGGACCGATCAGGATCAGAACGCTGGTAGGCAAGCCGTCGTGTTCACGCGCACATTGAGCCAGAATTCTCTTCAAGTGGACAGCGTCAGACTGCAACGAGGCCACCAGACGAAGATCGAAGCCTCTGATGGAGCCCGTTTCGGCCACGACGCTTTGTTGTGCGGCTGGGACAGCGCTTATGTCACCCAGCCGTGTGCCGGGAAACCGAGACTCGCCGGAGAAAAACTGTGCGACCGTCTGGGGTCTCTGCACTTGAGGAAGCCAGTTCTGCCCGCATTGTTTGGCCGCTTCAATCGCAGCGGTTTGCCATTTCGTCTGCTTCTGTGCAGCGTCTTCTCGGTCGAGACGCACGACGGTGCGATCGGAGATTAACGGTGCGATTTCTGAGGCGCCGAGCTCAACGGCCTTTTGCACAATCAGGTCCATATTTTTCTTTTTTGGGATCGCCTGGGCCAGCATGATTCGGCAGCGCAATGGCGGCGTTGTCGTTTCGTGCAGCTTGCGAAAGCGTACTTCGGAACTGCTGATCTCCGAAATTTCCCCCGTAAGTTCGTGGCCTTTCCCATCGAAAACGACGAGTTTGCTGCCGCGTTCCATTCGCAGAACGTTGCGGCAATGATGCGCCTCCGCACCAGCGAGAATGGGCCCCTCGGCGTTCCATTCTTCGGGCGCGATGTAGAAGCGATGGATCAAGAACTATGGCCGTAGATTGCAGATGAACAGGAATCTGGAAACCAGGAATCCACGAGATCTCTAAAACTGGAAACCAGTGCCAGGAATCGCGAGAGGAAGAGAATGAATCAGGAAAATAGGAAAGCAGGAAAAGAATATTCGATTCTCCACTCGTTCCTCCTCTTTCTCGACTTCCTGTTCCTCGTTTCCTGCCCTTCTGCTATCTGGGCTCCTGACTTTTTTCAGGCTGATCGGTTCATTTTGATCTGAGATCCTTATGAAATTCTGATCTTTTGGGGACGGGAACGGCGCTCACAGAGCACCACTACAGATACAAAATGATTTTGAGATCGTTAAACCGTTTCTGAACAATCGAATTCGGAAACCAGGAAGCGACGAGGGCGAAACAACTAGAACGCAGGGGAGCGACCGGTTCATACGTTTTCTTTCCTCGTATTCCTAATTTCCTGCTTTCCTGATTCGTTTTCTTGGCAAAAGCACCGACATTCGCAACGGAGGTTGATTCTGTCGCTTCCCCCACGCGGCAGAATTCCTAACGGAAGAATTCTTTTGCGCGTTCGAAGAAGCTGCGGTGCAGAGGCGCGTTTTCTTCACCGCAAAGATCGGCGAATTCCTCGAGTTTCTGGCGCTGCTCACCGTCCAAGCGAGTTGGCACCTCGATAATCAAGCGCGCCAGCAAATCGCCCCGCTCACGCCCGTTGACGTTGAGAATGCCTTTGTCGCGCAGCTTGAAAGTCTGTCCACTCTGGGTGCCGGCAGGGACCTTGAGATTGGCCTTTCCCTGCAGCGTCGGCACCGCGATCTCGCCGCCGAGCGCCGCAATTACAAATGGAATTGGAACCTCGCAAAAGAGGTTGTCCTCTTCGCGGTGGAAAATTTCGTGCTCTTTAACATGCAAGACAACGTAGAGATCGCCGGGCGGCCCGCCGCGGACTCCAGCTTCACCGTTCTGTGAAGAACGAAGTCGCGAGCCGTCCGCAATTCCCGCCGGAATCTTGAGCTTGACGCGACTCGTCTTCTCGACCCGGCCTTCCCCATCGCAAACCCGGCATGGTTTATCGACGATCTGGCCGACACCGCGACAGCGCGGACATGTCTGCGAGACCTGGAAAAATCCGCGCGAGCTGATGACCTGACCGCGCCCGTTGCACGTGGGACAAGTGACAGAACGCGAACCGGCTTCGGCGCCTTTGCCATCGCATCGCTCACAGACGTCTAGTTTGCGGACCTCGATCTCTTTTTCCACTCCGAAAGCGGCTTCCTCGAGTGTGATCTGCATGTCGTAACGAAGATCGGAACCACGCTGGCGACCCTCGCGATCAACTGCTCCGCCGCCGCCGCCGAAGAACGTCTCGAAGATCCCACCCGCGGCGCCCCCGCCGTCGCCCCCGAAGACTTCGCGAAAAATGTCGAAGGGATCATGGAATCCACCGCCAAATCCGCCTCCACCTTGCGCGAAAGCAGCGTGTCCATAGCGATCGTAGGCAGCTCGCTTATCGCCATCCATCAAAACATCGTAAGCTTCGCCGAGCTCCTTGAATCTTTCTTCCGCATGCGGATCATCGGGGTTTTTGTCGGGGTGAAATTTGACGGCCAGCTTGCGATAGGCGCGTTTCACATCCTCACCGGACGATTGCCGTTCGACACCGAGGACTTCGTAGTAATCGCGTTTTTTAGTCATTTTTTCGCCCGCAAATTACCGGAGCAGAGATCAAGCCGAGAGGAAAACCCTTCTGCTCGGCTCGTGTTCGATCTCGTTAATCTGCGCAATCTGCGGATGCAACGAAGCTTGCTCTAATGGAGAAAAAATCTTCGGGTTCGCGGAAGATGCGAAGTCCTGTGCTCAATCGACGGGGCCGCTGGAGACCACCACGCCGGATGGACGAAGCAAGCGACCTTTTAAACGATAGCCGCGCCGCGTCTGACGGATAACCACGCCTTCCGGCACCCTGGCGCTCGGCTCGTGCGCAATCGCTTCGTGGAGATTTGGGTCAAACTGCTGACCTTCGGCATCGATCGCTTGAAGACCATTTTCGGCGAGAAAGTCAGTCAACTGTTTCAGCACCATACTCATCCCGAAAAAAATCGGGGACTTCTCCCCTTCGGCACGCGCTGCGGAGAGACCAAGCTCGAAGTTATCGACAATCGCGATGAGCCGTTCCAGAAGCGAGCTATTGGCGAATTTGACAGCTTCCTCTTTCTCGCGTGCAGCCCGTTTCTTGTAATTGTCAAAATCTGCCTGACTCCGCAATGCAAGATCGCGAAACCGATCGAGATCGGCTTGCACGCCCGCAGTCGGATCATCACCATCCGGCTGATCGGCCGCCGGATTTTCGGCCACGGGATTCGTCGCGCCCGGGGGTTGTTCCTCCATCCTGTCTTCCGCATGTGAGGTCTTCTTCATGTCTTTTTTATGGCAATTAAAGTGATGTCGTCGTTTTGCGGATGCGAACCGACGAAATTCCGCAGGTCTTCAATCAGATGCGTGACAATGGCCGCGGCACCGGTCTCCGCACTCGACCGGATCGATTGCATCGTCCGTTCCAAACCGAATTCGTTTCCGTTTGTATCCAGCGCCTCGGTCACTCCATCCGTGTAGAGGATCAGACAATCGTCGCGCTCGAGCCGGACCGCAAAATCGCCCGTTATCCTATCGAACACGCTTCCGCTGTCAATCCCGAGGACCAATCCCGGCGGTTTCACGGTCGTGATGGTTTGATCCGATTGTCGATACAAAAGCGGCGCGTCATGCCCCGCGCGCGCGAGCACAACTTCGTCCCGCGCATGATCGAGGATCACATAAGCCATGCTGATAAACATATCCTCTTTGATATCTGGATAGAGCTGCCGATTGACCTTCCGCAAAACATCTGCTGGCGACGGATTTTCACTCGCCTGGCTGCGCAAAACGCTCCGGCAGATTGCCATGATCAGCGACGCGGGCACGCCTTTACCTGAAACATCCGCGATCGCGACCCCGAGCCGTTCTGAATCTACAGCGATGTAATCAATGTAATCCCCGCTCACCTGGCTAGCGGGGATGTTGATCCCGCTAATCTCGAAGCCGTGGATTTTCGGCGCTTCCGCCGGGAGCAGGATGCGTTGAATATCGCGCGCAATCTGCAAGTCATGGTCGAGACGTTTCTTCTCGTTGGCCTCGGAGTAAATGATGGCGTTGTAGAGAGCGAAAGCTGACTGTTCGGCGATCGACTTGAAGACGACGAAATCACTTTGTGAAAAAGGGGCGCTCATGGGCCCATTGCCAAGCGCAAGCACACCCATGTTTTGCTTTCCGTAGAGCAGCGGCGTCACCATCACCGAAGCTGTCCCGAACGTCGTCTGGCGGAGCTTCGCGAGTTCCGGCGCGTCCGTGAAATCGCTCAACAAAACCGGCTCGCGCGTTTCCCAGACGCGGCCCACGATCCCCTCGCCGGGCGCAATTGCATGCAACCGTAAGTAACCTTCCAGCGCCACCGGCGTGGAGGTTGCTTGCTGGAGAATGCGCGGCGGGACCTCGATAAGTGGCGGGCAGCCTTTGGAGATGAAAGCTGGTGCCAGTTTTCCGCCCGCGCGCTCCATCATGTAGAGCGCCCCACCATGCGCGTCCAAAATCCGAGTCGCGCCCTCTACGATCAGCCGATGCAAATCAGCCGCGCGGATCGTTTCCGTAAACGCTTCGCCGAGTCCATGCAGGAAATCGAAGACCAGCGTTTCTTCGACCTGAATCTCTTCCTTGGAACGTTCGAGTTGGCGGATTCGCCAGCGCTGTAACTGCCAGGTGAGACCCCAGCCGAAAAGAGATGCAAGAAGCAGCCCGAAGAGAACCATAGCGTCGCCGACTGAATTAGTTCGACGCTATCTTCGGACGCAGATCTTGCTTCAGGTAGTCGAGAACATCTTTAAAACGAGGAAGATTTTGCGGCGCGGCCGTACACAAGGCCTCGTGTGCGTCGAGCATTTCCCGGGCGCGCTCTTCCTTTGCCGCCTCCGCCGAAGCGGGCTTCGGCTCATCCTGCAAGAGCTCGCATTGCGGCGCGGTGCTCCCGTTGGAGTGGATCGTGAAAATCTGATCGAGCCCCAAACCCGACAATAATTCCCGACTGCGCGACTGACAGTGGACAACATGCAGATGCCCCTCGCCTAGTTCCTTCAAACGCAGGGCCACCCCCGCCATGGTGCCCATGAAGGTGGAGTCCATCATCACACATTCTGCCAGATCGACCACGAATTCGCGATAGCCGCGGTTGACCATTTCGCGAGCAAAATCCTTCAAATTGCCGCTATTAAGGAAGCTTCCCTTGCCTTCTACCTTCACCCAGACGGCCGGTCCACTCACCCCTACTTTTATCGATGACTGCACAACTAACTAAGAAACTATAGAGATTTCACACTCGGGTGTCAAACCTCCGCGTTTCGCGGGAGCGGTCGATAAGCTATGAAATAAGCTTCAATCAGCAAAGGACTTATGAACATTGCCGAACGCAACTGCCGGTCATTTATTTCCATAAATACGACCGATTTTGCGCCACGATCCGGCCATTCTCGATCAGCAGACAGCGCCATGCGATCACCAGCCCGTCGTCGAAGTAATCATTGCCGACGATCGCAAATTCCGTCTTCCGATTGCCTCGCATTTCCGGGTAAGAAATTTCGCGTGCCTGCAGGAAAGCGCGAAGTTTCGCCTGCCGGTACTCCAGTCGAACAGTAACGCGCGCCCGCCGCTTCGCACGCCAGAAAAAATCGAAATATTGACCGAAACGCTGCCGTTGATCGAGACCAGTAACGGCTCCGAAGAGGCGATATTGGCGCTCAAAAGTGATCGACGGGTCCTGCCCGCCTGAATTCTTGCTTACTTTCGCCACGGTCGTGCGCGCCCTCAGGTTGTCGCTCGTCGTCCCTTGCTGTGTGAGAAGATAGATCTTGGTTTTGCGGAACTCGAAGTCGCTGCTCAAGCCCATCGGCAACGCGTCCACTTTCGGCAACACTTTCGCCGTCGATTCCACGGCGAAAGCGTTTGCGTCCAGCAAGAGCAAGAGAGCGAACACGCAGACGGAGCAATTCATCGCGATCATGAAAACGATTCGCATCCGGCGTGTCAATGCGTTCACCCAGGAACTCGGATTGCGATTCGTTTGCGAATGTCCATGACGGATGCGCAGCAACGGCCGGGCTTTCAAACGAGGAACTCAGGAAACGAAGATAATTCAATTTGGAAGCCAAGAATCCAGGAACTCAAATTTTGAAAGACATCAGAACCGGAACCGCAGAGTTCTCTATTTTTTCCTGCTTTCCTCGCTTCTTGACTAATCCTGGCTTCCTGGTTTCCAGATTACTCCCCCCAAGGAAGTTCTCTGGAAGCCGCGCACCCAGAAGTTTGATCAGGCAGCAGGAGAAGAGATTCATTTGGAAGCCACAAATCCAGGAACTAAATTTAAAGCGTCAGAATCGGAATCGCCGTATTTTTTTGCCGTGATCAACGTGCGTTACGAACGGGGCATTTACCTCCCGGAGCAGAACCTCTGGCTCGATCCATGGGACCGCAAAAGTTTTGCTTTTGTCTCACACGCCCATAGCGATCATATCGCTCCGCACGACGAAATCATTGTCTCGGAACGTACGGCCCGGCTGATGGAGGCGCGGATGCCGGGGGAGCGCCGTGAGTTAATCGTGCCCTTCGGCCAGCGCACGCCGGTGCGCGGATTTGAGATCATCTTGCTGCCCGCCGGTCATATCTTCGGATCGGCGCAATTATTTCTCGAAAGTGCAGCTGGCTCCGTGCTCTACACGGGAGATTTCAAATTACGCCACGGGCAATCCGCCGAACCGGCGGAGTGGCTACAAGCCGAGACCCTGATCATGGAGACGACGTATGGTCTGCCGCGCTATCGCCTCCCCCCGACTGCAGAAGTCGTGGCGCAGATTGTGGCCTTTGCGCGTGAGGCGCTCGAGGAGAACGCGGTCCCGGTGCTGCTTTGTTACTCGTTAGGTAAGGCCCAGGAGATTCTCTGCGCGCTCGCGGATGCGAACCTGACGCCGATGCTGCACGGCTCCGTCTTTCGCATGACCCGCATTTACGAGCAGTTCGGGCAGTCGTTCTGCCGCTACGAACGCTATGATCCGGACGAGGTTGCGGGCAAAGTGCTGATCTGTCCGCCGAGCGCGAACCGTTCGCGCATGCTCGAGAAAATCCCGCGGAAACGCGTCGCCATGATCAGCGGTTGGGCAGTGGATCCGAATGCCATTTACAGGTATCAGGTTGATGCCGCGTTCCCGCTTTCGGACCACGCCGACTACTCAGATTTGTTGCGGTATGTGGAACTGGCGCAACCAAACCGCGTGCTAACGGTGCACGGATTCGCAGCCGAGTTCGCACGCGATTTGCGGGACCGAGGGATGGAAGCGTGGGCGCTGAGTGAGGAAAATCAGCTCGAGCTGACGCTTGGGAAATCGCGCGCGGAGTCGCGAAAGCCGAACGTTTCCCCGAACGCATACGGAACGGGAGAAGTGTGCGCTCCAGAATCCGGATTTGCAGCGTTCGCCTGCGTCGGCCAGGCGATCGCAACGACGCCGGCGAAGCTCGAGAAGGTCCGGTTGCTTGCTGAATACCTGCGCGGCCTCGACGCAGATCAGCTACGCGTCGCGACGACGTATCTCACGGGCCGCGCGTTTCCGCAAAGCGATCTCCGGACATTGCAGGTTGGATGGTCGATCATTTTTCGCGCGCTGCTCGGCGCGACCAAACTCGCGCAGGCCGAGTTTCATCGAATCGCGAGCAGTCATGGAGATGCGGGAAAAACCGCATTCGAAGCGCTCGAGGGCAGAACGACTCCTGAACCGTTTACGATTCCGGAGTCGAGGCAGTTATTCGATGAACTCCAAAGAGCCCGCGGGCCGGTCGCGAAAACGGAATTGTTGCAAGCGCGTCTTGCCAAACTTTCAGCGCGGGAAGGAGAATACGTCGTCAAGATTCTCACCGGGGATCTGCGGATCGGGTTGCGCGAAGGATTGGTCGAAGAAGGGATCGCAGCGGCTTTCGCTGCGACGGTCGACGATGTGAAAGAGGCGAACATGCTCCTGGGCGATATTGGGCAAACGGCGGTCCTCGCTGCAAAGAGCGAATTGCAACGCGCCGAACTTTCGTTGTTTCGCCCTATTAAATGCATGCTCGCGAGTCCGGAACCGACGGCTGAGGCGATCTGGTCGCGTTTCTGTGTCACGACCGCTGCTGTTGCCGATGACAATTTGAGAAACGCGGCTGAAACCGCTGCTACCGTTGACGTTGAAGACAAATTCGACGGCATTCGCGCCCAACTCCATCGCGGGGCGGAGCGAACCGAAATCTTTTCGCGCGATTTGCGGCGCATCACAGGCCAATTCCCGGAACTGGCGGAGCGCGCGCGCGGATTGGAGCCGGAACTGATTCTTGACGGCGAAATCGTGGCCTTCGAAGACGGCCGCAAGCTCACATTTTTCGATCTGCAAAAGCGGCTCGGCCGAAAGAGTGACGGCGCGGATTTGTTCGCCGCTGCTTCGGCCGACGTGCCGGTCGTGTTTGTCGCGTTCGACCTGCTGTGGCTGAATGGTCGCTCGATGCTCAAAGTTCCTCTGCGTGAACGTCGAGACGCGCTCCGCAATTTAGAACTGCCGGCGCAATTCCAAGTCGCCGAGGTTTACCCCGCGCGAAGCGCGGCCGAAATCGAACAAGCATTTACGCTCGCGCGCCACCGACTAAATGAAGGCTTGATGGTGAAAGATCCTGAAAGTTTCTATTCACCGGGCCGGCGCGGGATGTTTTGGTTCAAGCTCAAGAAGGAGTTGGCGACGCTGGACGTTGTTGTCGTCGCGGCGGAACTCGGCCACGGGAAACGGAATCATGTCCTGAGCGATTATACCTTTGCGGTGCGCGACGAAGCGACGGGTCAATTATCCACGATTGGCAAAGCCTACAGCGGCCTGACAGACGTCGAAATCGCAGAGCTGACGGAGCATTTTAAGCAGAACACGATCGCGGACCGCGGGCGTTATCGCGAAGTCAACCCAGACACAGTGCTTGAAATCGCGTTTGATTCGATCCAGCCGAGCAGCCGGCATAACAGCGGATTGGCTTTGCGTTTTCCGCGGATCAAAGCCATTCGTCGCGACAAAACGGTGGACGCGATCGACACGCTGCAATACGCGCGCAGCCTTTCGCAACGGCAAGCGAAACAGAGAAGCGCGTAGATTCGAGCCGCTTACTCCGCGGTCGGCGAGGGCGAAGCCATCGGTTCCGGTTCGGCCTCAGCACCGGGCTCGCCAAGATCGCGCAAGCGTTTCTTCAATCGCTGATTCTTCTTGCCGAACGCTCGAGGCGAATCGGAAGAGTTGGCGGTGGGCGATGGCGAGGTCGGTGGTGCTAACGAGGACCCGGGCGTTGCCTCGTTGTCGGCGTGCTTATTTCGCGTCGCTTTCTGCGATCCATTCACGCGCTCCCTTTCCAAGGGAGGAACGGCCGTGGTGATTTCTTGCGGCGGCGGCGTGATGATCGCCCGTGGCGGAGTCATGCGTGCAGTTGCGGGATGAACTAAGGGCGCGGTTTCCGGAATTGCGCGTGTCACGGGCGTGGCGGTCTCGACTGGCATCGGCTTCGTCACCGGTGCAGTGGAAAAAGCGCGCGGAGTTGCCGAGTTAACTGGGATAGGATTGCTCCCTGTGTTCGAGGGAGCCGGCGATGCCAACTCCGCACCTGAAGCGCCGCTCGGCGCCTCGAACGGCTTCTGTTCGCGATCCGCTTTCCCTTCGTGCTGGCGCATCTGTTCGGCTCGTTGCACGTCGTTTAAGGCTCGGTCTCTTTGACGTTGTTGCGCGTTTCTCTGTGCCTCCGCTTCGCGCACTGAGCTGCCAGGGGACGTCCCGATCGACGCGGTGGCGTTCGGTGAAAGCGACGGTGATCGACTCGCACCGATTGGCGGCCTCGGGAACCGCGGCGGCATGGTTATCGGAGTTGCTGTAGCAAGAGGTGTGATCGCACCAGGCGAATGGGGTTGTGTCGAACTGGCGGTCGCGGTGGCTTTCGAGGTTGGCAGGGGCGAGACAGCCACAGAAGGCGCGGGAGTTGGCGAGGCAGCGATACTTGCCATGGCAGAGGGCGATGGACTGGATGATACGGTTGGTGCGCTGACGGCACGCGCGCGCACGATCTCTTTCGGCGGGGCGTTTGGCGGTGGCGTCGTTTCGGCTTTCATTTTCGCACGAGCTCGCTGAAGCTCCGCCTGGTTGACTGCGGTGCCGGAAGTGTAATCAACGATCGCGCGTGGGATCGCTCCCTTTAAATTGCGCGGACGCTGTGACTGCTGCGCCATGGGCAGCTCCGGCTCCGTGATCTCGAGTGTTCGTCCACGGACCACCGGCTGCGCGTTGCCAGCATTCACCTCGGTTCGCCGCTCGATTTCATAACGCTCGATCGGTTGCACACTGCGCGCCCGGAACTCTTCGTAGTTCGGCCCCTGATTGATCACCGTGGTGTTGTTATAGGTGATATTGGTGACGTTAACCGTCTGATTCACGATCGTGACGTTTTGCTCGAGAGGAACGACCGCGCGGGCGATCTGAGGGGAACCAAGTTCGCGCACCGGCACAAACGCGTATTGGTCCGGCCCGATGTCATAATAACTGTCCGCCCATTTGTGAATGCCGACGCCGCGATCGAAGGCGGCATCGGGCGGCAATGGCGCCCAGCCGACGTAGTCGTTGCTCGTCCTCCACGCCACCCAAGCTGGCGCCCATTGATCACCCGGCACCCAAATCCAGCCGAGACCGCGCAGGCGCGTCCAGCGCCCGTAGTGGCACGTGGCCCAACCATAGGGTTCATTCGAAATCCATGTCCACCCCGCGTTGGTATAGACCCAATGTCCCTCCGTGTAGGGGCGCCAGCTACGCGATTGCTGGGCCTCGCGCGGCTGCCAGACATATCCGTAATCGGAGGTCTCGCGCCAGTCGCCATATTGCTCCAGTCGATCGTAAAAGATTTCATACGATTTCGCGGGAGCACGGCGACTGGTCGTCTCGCCCGCGCCGCGCTCGTCGCGGCTCGGTTCCGAACGCGTCGTCGTTCTGGTTTGCGCGGAGGCGATGGGTGTAGGCGCGGCAGCAGATTCTTTGTCGACCAGCGCCTTCTCACGTGCGTCGAGATCCGCCTGCTGTTGAGCGAGCCGTTGTTGTTCATCGGTCTGACGCTCCGCCGCAATGCGCTGCTGCACTTCCCGTTCGATCTGCGCGTTTCGTTCCTCCTCGCTCTGCTGTTTGGTGCAGGAAACGAAGAACGCGAACCCAGCGAGGAGCGGGAGAATGGGAGCAATTTTCATCTGAGGTTAGACCGGCTTGGTTACTCGTTATTCGAATGCGCAAGCAGCGGGGCTGCATGGCTCCTCGCTCCGTCAGCGCACAGTCCGAGAGGGAATGGCAGAGGGCGGCAGGATTCGCGTGACTGTCACCGTTTCGACCGTGCGGCGCGCCCGCTGAATATTCGCGAACAGCGCGACGATCGCGACCACCACAACAATCACGATCATCAGTTGCAGGCCACGAAGCGGAGCGGGCGACGGAGGCTGCGGCGTCGGGCGAGTCTTGAAATCCACGCGCGAAATATCGAGAGTGCCCCGCGATTTCGCAAACCGATGCGGTCCTGACATCAGTCGGTGTCTAACGCGGCGATCGCGTCCATCACCCGCTGGCTGAGGCGTTGATATAAACCCTTTCCAGCCGGCTGAAGGTCAGCCGCCGAGAAATAAATTGGCTCTCCAATGACCAGCGTGATCGGATGCAGACGCAGCCTGCCATCGCGCGGCCACGCATTCTGCGCACCGAAAATTCGCATTGGCACAACTGGTGCCAATGTCTTCGCAATAATCAAACCCAGACCGGGTGAAGCCGCCTGGAGATTGCCGTCGAGAGATCGGGCCCCTTCCGGGAAAATGAGGACTCCCTCGCCGGCCCTGAGAACGCGGATCAGCGCCTTCAGGGCGCCGCGGTCGTTTCCCTCCTGGTTCACGGGAATAACGTTCAGCTTCGGCAGCAACCACCGAAGCACCGGCACGTCGAGCAAGGTGTGCCGGGTGAGGAAGTAAATCGCGCGTTTCGTCGCGATTCCGGCGAAGGGCGGATCCAAATAACTTTGATGATTCATCGCCAGGATCACCGGACCGGTCTCGATCATCCGCTCGCGGTGCAGGATGCGCAGATGGAAGAAGACGCGGCCGATCAGCCGCGCCAAAGTGTGGCCAAGCCGGTAGTAAGGGTTCACCGTTGCCTAACGAGGATGTGCACAGCTTCGCGGTCAAACGCGTCCGGTGACGGCCTCAAGAGGCGCGGGCCTCGACGAGGCTGATGTTTCGGATCTGGTCGAACATCTTCGCCACGACTTCTTCAATCGACAAATCGGAGGTCTCGATGAAGAACGCATCGGATGCGATCACCAACGGTGATACTCGCCGCGACGCATCTGCTTCGTCGCGCGCGGCGATCTGATCGCGCTGACCTTCCGCCGCCCGCCGGCGAGAACGGACATCCGGCAGGGCGTCGAGGTAAAACTTGTAAGGAGTAAGCGGAAACACCACCGATCCGATGTCGCGCCCCTCCATCACGAGATCATAGTCCGCGGCATAAGCGCGCATTTTCCAGACCAGAATTTCGCGGACACGCGGGACGCTGCTGACCGCGGAGACGGCGTCATTTACGGGCGGGTCACGGAGTTGTTCGATGGGATTTCGGCCGTCGATCCGAATGCGGGATTGATCCTGCTCGAGGTCGCAGACGATTTCCGCGGCTTCGGCGGCCTGCGCGACGGCGCCTGGGTTCTGCGGACTAATCCCGTGCTGAAGAATGTGCCAGGTGATCGCGCGATACATCGCACCCGAGTTCACGTAAATGAAATTGAGTCGCTGCGCGAGCGCTCGCGCAGCGCTGCTCTTGCCGGACGCGGCCGGGCCATCGATCGCGACAACACACCGGCCAGCGGAGGAATTCATGAGCGAATGACCGGCCCGCGAAACGGCCTGTTATTCCTCATCGAGCGCTGCGGGGGAAAGCGATCCGATTACTGGCGTGCTTGCACGCATCGGCTTTGGATTCACGATTTCGTCGAGTGCTTTTTGAAACCCAGGATATGATTCCCGGACGCAGTCGGCGTCTTGAATCACGGTTTCGCCGTCGGCGAAGAGGCCCGCGATCGCGAACGCCATCGCGATCCGGTGATCGCCAAAACTGGCGATCCGACCGCCGCGCAAGGACGCGCGGCCATGGATCTCCAAGCCGTCGCTCAGTTCGATCACTTGTGCGCCCATGACACGCAGATTGTGGGCGATGGCCGCGATCCGATCGGTCTCTTTCACCCGCAATTCCTGGGCGTGACGAATCACGGTCGTGCCATTCGCAAGCGCGCCGGCCACAGCCAAAACCGGCAATTCGTCAATCAATTGCGGAATCTCTTTGCCCTGAATGACGGTCCCTTTGAGGGATGCGCCCGTAATCTCAACCGTTCCACGCGGCTCGATTTGCTCGACCTCCTCGACGGCCTCCCGCACTTGCGCTCCCATTCGAATCAGGACGCCAAGCACGGCGGTGCGCGTGTCGTTCAAGCCGACCTCACGGACCATCAGATGTCCGCCGGGTTGGGCGCCGGCGGCAACTAGCCAAAACGCGGCGGAAGAGATATCGCCCGGGATCGTGAAGTCGCGCGATTCCGGCACTTGATCGCCATACACCGTAATCCCGCCGTTCTCTTCTTTCGCCGTGCGCACGAGAAAATAATGGAGCATCAGCTCCGTGTGACTGCGGGTGATTCCGGTCTCCTCCACGGTGGTTTTACCCTTCGCGAAGAGACCTGCGAGCAGTAACGCGCTCTTCACCTGCGCGCTGGCAACCGGAGTTTGCGTGAGCGCACCACGCAGTTGTGCGCGGTTGATCCGCAGGGGCGCGGTGTTGTTTGGGCCTTCAGCGGTGATATTCGCGCCCATTTGCCGCAGTGGAACGAGCACACGATCCATGGGACGCTTCAAAAGTCCGGCGGCACCGACGAGCCGGCTATCGAAGCTCTGACCCGCGAGCAAACCAGCCAGCAGGCGCATCGTAGTCGCAGAATTACCGCAATCGATGTCGCCGCGTGGCGCAATCAGGAGACGTTTTTTGCCGTGCACGATGAGCATGTCCGGTTCCGGCTGTTCGATTTTGATTCCAAGAGAGCGGAGCGCTTGCACGGTGCGCATGCAATCTTCGCTCGGCAGAAAACCTTTCAGGACGCACGTGCCATTCGAGAGGCCCGCGATAATGGCAGCACGGTGCGAAATGCTTTTGTCGCCCGGGACTGTGACCTCGGCATCAATGCGAGGTGCTCGCTTTATCCGAAGTTCCATTTGCCGTGATCCAATTCGTTAGGCTTAACGGGAGCGCCGATGAGAACCGCGCGCGGGAAGATCAGCATCGAACATCCACATGCCTTGTCCAGCGGCGGCGAAGGGAACGCCGCGAACCGCACGGATGATGCTACGGAACAAGAAAAACTTTGTCCGTGTATGGATCTTTTACCGGTGTGCCTGGTGGAATTCCACGGACGTCGGTTAGCTTGTCGGGTGAGAACGGGGACTTCACGAATCCCGGTTTTCCCGGGACCGGCACGCCATACGGGTAATCGCCTTTGACGATTTTTTCCGGTGCGGCGACCGGCGCGGAAGTGGTCGGAGCTTCCTCGCGATCATAGTCCGGCGGAGGAGCCGGCGGATAGGCGGTGCTATCGCTGAAAGGCTGCTGGTCGGGCGGATATTGCTGCTCGCGTGTCGTCTGTTGCGAATACCGCGCTGTCTGGCGGCGTGTCTGAACCGGCGGCTGATCGTAGTCGGTGCAGGAAGAGAAAAAGACGGCTCCGAGGAGGGCGACGGACAGCAAGGATTTCATAAAGGATGTTCGATGGGAGTTCGACCGTTTTAATTCAAAGAACGCACACTGACAATTGCTATTTAAATTTCGAGGGTTAGCAGCGTCACGCTGACGTGAGCCCGCATGCTGCGCGATCAGACGATAACTCCGCAAACCACCGCGGTCGAACGCGTGACTCGGGAATCCTCGAACTCAAACGCTGTCGTGCTTGAGAGTGTTTTGCAGTATCGGGATGTCCCAGAATCAAGCGCCTGATGCGATGCCTTTTCCGGTCCGCGAATAAATACAGTTGCGAGCCCCCCTTACTTCCGAATCACAGATGACCGCGATGCCGATCAAAAACGCTGAGCAAATTCTGGTGGCCGATGACGACGCGACGAGCCGGCGATTGCTGGTTCGTATTCTTTCCGCAGCTGGCTATGTGTGCCGAGAATCGGCCGATGGTATTCAAGCATTGGAGCTGGTGCGCGCTGAGGCGCCATCGCTCCTGCTGCTCGATTTCGATATGCCCCATATGAACGGCGCCGAAGTCTTGAAACATCTGCGTACCGATCAAAATCCTGCGATCGCGCAGCTGCCCGCGATCATGCTTACCGGCCACGGGGGTGAAGAAAGCGAAGTGCTCTGCCTCGAAGCGGGCGCCGACGATTTTGTCACGAAACCGATTAACCAGGCTGTGTTGCGCGCGCGAATCGAAACGCAGCTCCGGTTGCGCTCAATGCGGCGCCAGCTCCAGCAACAGAATAACGAACTGGAAGCGTGGCGGCATAATCTTGAGCGCGATCTCGAAGCGGCAAGACTAACGCAGCAGTCCCTGATCCCACAGAAAACACCCGCGCTGGCGGGCTGGGAAGTGGCCGCGGTTTATCACCCCGTCATCCAAGTTGGCGGCGACATCTATGGCTGGCTCCGCATGGCTGACGCGCGCACCCTTTTCTGGATCGCCGACGCGACCGGTCATGGCGCTTCCGCCGCGCTCATGACCACGCTCGCGAAACTCCTCTTTCAACACGGCACCGCGGAAAACAGCGTACCTTCCGAGATCATGAAAGCGGTGAACGACGATTTTCGGAGCATCTTCGGCACGCGCTCGTTTATGACCGCGATGTGTGTGGCGCTGGAACCAGAAACAGGTCGGGCATGCGTGGTTGGTGCCGGCCATCCACCACTGCTCCTCGCTCGGCGCGACGGCACGACCGAAACAATCGCATCGCTGGCGCCACCGCTCGGATTGGTTGTACAATCCGAATTCGCGGAGAGCTACGTCGAAATCGGGACCGGTGACGCGTTTCTTCTTTACACCGATGGTTTGCTCGGAGCGTCGCTCGACGATAATCCGCGACTGACCCCCGTGAAGCTGGCGGAGATGCTGCAGCCGCTCGAAATTTCGGCGCAGGCGCTGCTCACACGCCTCCTCGAGCAAGTCAAGAGTGGCAGCGGCGATAGCCCTTTGCCAGATGATGTCGCGGCGCTGGCGATCCAGCGAGTCGGCTAACGAGGCGTTTTTCCTCGAAAAATTAGTATTGCCCTCGCACGATCGAAGCATTAATCAGCGTCTATGCCCAAAACCACAGCCAAAAAGACTCCTTCAAAACGCAAACCGAATGCCGCCTTTATGCGACCGGTGCAGCCCGACGAAAAACTTTCCGCAATCGTTGGTTCCAAACCGCTCCCGCGTTCCGAGCTCACGAAAAAACTCTGGGATTACATCAAGAAGAACGGATGCCAGGACAAAAAAAAGAGAACCATGATCAATGCTGACGATTCGCTTAAGCCGGTGTTCAACGGCAAAACCCAGGTCAGCATGTTCGAGATGACCAAGCTCGTCTCGGGACATATCAAGTAAGGCCGTTATTTGGCTGTGCCCGGCGCTCAGCTCGACGGCTAGCTTTGGAATAGTGCTTCGGTTGCCGTCAGTTGCGGCAACCGCGAATTTGTGGAAACTGTGGGCGTGAGAATACTTCGTCTTCGTTTCGCTCTGGCCGCGCTTGCCTTTTTCGCCACCGCTTTTTCCCTTCAGGCAGACTCCGTCTGGCTCTCCGATTTCAAACAGGCTCAGCAAGAGGCGAAGAACGGCCGCAAACTTCTGCTTGTTGATTTCACCGGTTCGGATTGGTGCGGCTGGTGCATCAAGCTGCGGAAGGAAGTATTCTCGAAGCCCGAGTTCCAGGATTATGCGACAAAAAATTTGGTCTTAATGGAAGTCGATTTTCCTCGAGGGAAGAAGTTGAGCGGAAACGTGCAGCAGCAGAACCAGGAGTTGGCGCAGCAGTACCAAATCCAAGGATTCCCGACGATCGTGGTATTGAATGGCGACGGCCGGAAGGTGGGAGAGCTCGGCTACACTCCCGGCGGCCCGGAAGCTTTCATCGCGGAGTTGGAGAAGCTGCGCAAAGGTTAAAATCAACTCATCGCCGAGAACAGCTCCGCTAAACTACCAAGCGCGTTCTGCGCACGAGATCGAGACTGTGGACCCCGTTGTTCGTGCCTCAGTTTACTTTTCCCGCTTCAAACGCCCGCTGGAGCGCGTCTGCCAATTCGCGACGCGTAAACGGTTTTGGTAACGCGCCGCGGAATCCGTAATCGAGGAACTCCGACAGTGCGGCCTCATCTGAGTAGCCGCTGCAAATAATTGCGTTCACGTGCGGATCCATTCCGCGCAATCGCTCGATGGTGGCGAGGCCGCCCATTCCGCCGCGAACGGTGGCGTCCAGAATGACCGCCTGGAAACTTTCGCCGCGCCGCAGCGCGTGCTCATAGAGCCGCACCGCTTCAGTCCCGTCCGGCACCGCGGTCACTTCATAGCCAAGCGTGGCGAGCAACTGTGTCGTCAACTCTCGGATCGCGGCTTCATCATCCATGACAAGAATACGCTGATGATTGAAGCGGAATACGGGCTCTGGCACCCTGCAATCTGGCGCGTCGAGATTGCCGTCGCTGGCGGGGATGTAGAACGTGAAAGCCGATCCCTCCGCTCCTGTCGTTTCGAGCTGTAAAAGGCCGCCATGCTTTTTCACGATCGAATAACTGATCGCCAGGCCGAGGCCGCTCCCCGTCACTTTGGTGGTGAAATAAGGATCGAAAATTTTCGTGGTCAGTTCTTCCGGCACACCGCCCCCGGCATCCGCCACCGTCACCTTGACAAAACGGCCGGCCGGAAGAAGCGTCCCCGGTCGTTCTTCGAATTCGACGTTTGCCGCTTGCACGCTCACAGTTCCGCCGTGTGGCATCGCCTCGCGCGCATTCAAGAGCAGCGCATTCAAGACTTGCTCGATCTGACCTGCATCGACTTCTGCTTTCCACAAGTCGGGCGGAATGCCTATCTCCGAGCGCAAGTTCGAGCCATAGAGGGAAAACTCTGTCGAATGTTTGAGCACTTCCGCCATCGAGACCACTTTCTTTAGCGGCGCGCCGCCTTTGGAAAAGGTGAGCAACTGACTCGAAAGATGCGCCGCATGTTGCGCCGCCTGGCCCGCCTTCGAGAGAAACGAAAGCAGATTGCCGGATTCCGCAGGCGCTTCCAGTTGCGCCAGCCCGATATTGCCGGAAATGACAGTCAGGATGTTATTCAAATCATGCGCAATGCCGCCCGCCAGGGTGCCCAGTGATTCGAGTTTACTCGTCGTTAATCTCTCTTCTTCCGTTCGTTTGCGCTCCGTGATATCTCGAAAAAAAACCGACACTCCGCCGCCACTGGGATACGCGTGGACTTCGAACCAGGTTTTGCCATTCGTGTCGCTGGCTTCGAATTCGAGCCCGATTTGCTCCTTCATCACTCGGCGATAGTTCGTTTCGAAGAGTGAACCGGGCAGTTCAGGAAACATTTCCCAGAGATCTTCGCCGAGGAGTTCGTTCCGGTCCCGGCCGAGCAGGACCTCGGCTTCCGGATTCAAAAACGTAAATTTCCAGGCGTAGTTCACCGCAAAAAAACCGTCCGTCGTGTTCTCGAGAATGTTCGTCATCGTAGCCGCAGATTCCTGCAGCGCCGCGCGCGCGTGATTGCGTTCGCCGAGCTCCCGGATCTGGCGTTCGGCGACCGAAAGCCGGACGTTCAACAACGCCAGATCGAGAGGCTTGCTCAGATAATCGTTCGCGCCCGCGGCCAGGGCGAGCTCGAGATCGGCGGTATCGCCGCGCGCGGTGACGAGTAGAATGAACATTTCGTCGCCATGATCCTGGCTTCGGAGTTCGCGACAGAGATCGACCCCACTTTTGCCGGGTAACATCCAGTCCAGGATGAGAAAGAGAAACGCTTCCTCTTTCATGGCCGTAGCCGCTTCTTCAGCACTTCCGACCGCAGTCACCTCATGTCCACGACGCTCGATTAGCCGGCGCAGATTGCGACGGCTCTCCTCATGATCTTCGATCAATAGGATTTTCATTTATTGAGAGGCAAATCGGCGGTTGATATCAGCGCTTCACTCCTCTTTGAGCAGGATGACTGCCAACCCGATTCGTTTCCGACCCGATCGCGGCCGTTGAAGGAGGACGCTCCCACCACAATCGGGGGAGTTCGCCAACCGCCCCGCGTCTTGCGTTGCGACCCGCGTCTGCTAGATACAGCGCAACTTTTTGCGCCGGTTCATCGCTGCACAAATGCTTCTTTCTGTTCGCTCGTCGACACTGCTGTCGGTTGCGCTGTTGACGCTGCAAAGCGTCCTTGCGCAGCAAAATATGGAGAGGCAAGCGCCAGTCGAAAGGGAAGCGGTCTCCTCGGCGGAGAATCCGCTGGCGGGGCAGATCATGTTCAATTCTGTGCATGTGGATGGTTCCTATGTCGCCATGACTTTCGACGATGGACCAAACGCCTCCCTGACGCCGAAGCTCCTCGATTTGCTGGCGGCGCGTCATATGAAGGCGACGTTTTTCGTTGTCGGTCAGAACGCTGAGGAATTTCCAGAAATTGTGCGACGAGCGGCGCGTGAAGGACACGAGATCGGGAACCACTCGTGGTCGCATCCGAATCTTGCGAAGCTGTCGGATGAGAACGTCCGAAATCAGCTGAAAAAAACCGATGATGCCATCTTTGCTGCGCTCGGATTACACCCGACTCTGATGCGCCCACCGTACGGATCAATTACGCCGCGACAGAAGCATTGGATTCACGATGAGTTCGGCTACAAAATCATCACTTGGGATGTGGATCCGCTCGACTGGAAACGGCCGGGACCAAGCGTGGTCTGTAACCGCATCGTGAGGGAGACGCGGCCGGGCTCGATCATTCTCGCGCACGACATTCACGCACCGACAATTGAAGCGATGCCGGCGACCTTCGATCAGTTGCAGGCGAAAGGGTTTAAGTTTGTCACCGTCTCAGAATTAATCGCGATGGCGAAACCGCTCCCGCCAAAGCCACTGCCCGCGACACGACAATCTCCCGACGTTGCCCCGGCAATATCTGGGACGACGCCTCCGCTAGCGACCCCAGCGTCTCCGGCAGTCACGCCGAAAGGTTAGTTGCGCCGGCATGCTCGCCGACAATTACCTCCAACTTCGGACGGAGCTCGAAACCGCGCTCGCCGGCCTGCTCCGGCTCGCTTCGGATATGCGCCGCGAAACGGCGTCACTCGACACGATTCATGGTCTCCTCACCGACGTGCGGGAGCCACTTCTTTTCGTCGTGGTCGGGGAAGTGAAAGCTGGCAAGTCGTCTCTGCTGAATGCGCTTTTTGGACAGGAATTCGCCAAAGTGGATGTGCTTCCCGCAACCGATCGCGTTTACATCTTCAAATATGGCGCGGAGGAAAAGTCGGTCGAAGTCTCCCCGCAACTGACAGAGCGTTATTTGCCGATCGAATTTCTGCGAAACTTTAATGTCGTCGATACGCCGGGAACCAACACGATGGTGCCGGAACATCAGGCGATCACGGAAGGGTTTGTTCCGCGGGCGGACCTTGTGCTTTTCGTCTTTTCGGTTGTGAATCCGTGGACGCAATCGGCCTGGGAGTTCCTCAATTTCGTCCAAAAAAAATGGATGAAGAACGTCGTCTTCGTCTTGCAGCAAGCCGATCTGCGCGAGACGAAAGAAATCGAGGTCATCCGTCGTCATCTCCAGGACACCGCGCTGCACAAACTAGGATTCGCGCCGCCAATCTTCGCCGTTTCCGCGCGGAAAGCGCTGGTGGCGCGCACGAGCGGAAATTCCGAGGAGCTGTGGAATGCCAGCCAGTTCGCGCCGCTGGAAGATCAGATTAATCGCACCGTCACCGAGTCAGGAGCGCGGATTTTGAAACTGCAATCGGCGGCACGAACCGCGGACGTCATCCTCGGCGAACTCGCGGCAGACATTCGCGGCTCGTTTGAAATCATTCGACGCGACGAAGATCATCTCGCGCGGCTCGGCGGTCTCCTTCGAAATCGAAAGGATCAGACGCTTCGTCAGATCGCCGGTTTTTTGCGCGGTGTCGAACAAGCGTGCCAGCGCGCGACAACTCAGGGCACCGAGTTGCTGGAGGAGAAGCTTTCGTTTTGGAAAACGTGGCGTCTGGTTTGGAGCCGGGCCGATTGGCAACGCGATTTTCAAACCGAAGTCGAAGCAAAGATTCGCGAGACCGTGCAACCGCAGGTGGAGAACGCGGTGCAATTGCTCGAAACCGATCTGCGGAGCCTTTGGCCGCAGTTGCAGGATACGATTGAAAACCAATTCGGCGTCGACGTCCAGAGCCGAGTCACGAAAACGATTCCCGATTTCGCCCGGCAGCGCCGCGAGCTGCTACAATCGGTGCAGCTCGCGCTCGTCGAGCGAGTCGCGGAGAAAGGAACCGAAGAGCAACTCGCGCGCATGTTCCGCGAAACCGCGACGTGGCTGCGCTTGCCGGCCGGAGTCGCTGCCGCTGGGGGAATCGTCGCTGTCATCGCCGCGATGAGTAGCGCCGCCGTTGCCGACGTCACGGGCGTGCTCGCCGCCTCCGCCGCCGTCATCGGCACGATTGTCGCTTTCAGTCAGCGACGCAAAATTCTCGGCGCTTACGAGAAGCAGATGACGACAAAGCAAACGGAATTGGTGCACGCGATTGAGCAGCAAATGGAACACGCGATCGACCTTTTCTACAAAGAGATCGCGGTCACGTTCCAACCGCTGGCGGGGTTCTGCGCCACGGAACGAGAGCGTTACGAGCCGATGCTAAAGCGCATCGAAGAGCTGGAAACAACCCTCGCGGGGCTCTCGAGTCGCTTAGGACACAGCCGCTAGCGCGTGTCACTAACTGGCAAGCCGCGTTTGGCCAAGTTATCGCGCGACCGCGCGCGAGCAAAAGCAGTTACTGCTTTGTCTTGATGGTCGATTCCTGGGCGATCCGTTGCTCAGATTGCTTTTTCGCGATCACGAAATGGTTATTGTCGCCGTAATTGCGCCACGGTCCCGACGGGACATCGCGAACTTCGACAAATTGCCAGTCGGTCACGTCGGTCGGTTGCAGACCAAGGTAATCACGGATCGCGGGGGAAACATCGAGACCGGCACCGCGATTTAGATTCGGTTTCGGCCGTTCGTTTTGGAAGACATACTGGAAGTGATCCGTGCGAAATGGTCCGCAATCTTCCCATTGTGCGTAGCAGGTGCGATTGCCTTTCCGAATCGCGAGCCAGCGATCTTTGCAAACCGAGCGGCCCGGCTGCGTGTAAGATTGCCTGAACCACGGAATCACGAGCGGCGCCTCCGGTTTGAACTGGCCATGAGTGACGTCGTTATACGGCAATGCGCAGTAGAAAGGATTCTGGCGCGGCATGAATGATACCGGGATGTAATTCCGGCGCGATGAGGTGTCAGGGGTATCGAAGCCGCCGTAATGCGAAGTCCACTCCGCATCCCAGGAGCTCTTCACATTCGGCACCGGATTGTTCGCACTCGGCTGTTCGCCGATCCAAAATACCGTCGTCACGATCGAGGTTTTCCATGGGAAATGTGCGGCCGCGAGCCTCGAGCTGGTGGGGATGAATACCTGCGGCTCGACCTTCGTGATCGCCTGCTCGCGCAACTTCATTGCATACTTCGCGAAATCGGCAGCACTCTCGTAAGGCGATTGGGCGGAGAGCCCGATGGCGCCGATTACGAAGAGGCACCAGAGTATGAAAATTCTCCTCATTAAGCGGTTGCCGGCTTGTCTCTATCTGAAAACTGTACCCCGGGCAAGTGGTATTAGCCCCGGAATCGGCGCCTGCCGCAAGCTATTCCCTGGCGCTTAAAGCACTATCTATTCCAAAGTTAGCTTCGGCTGAGGAGAGTGTCGCGCTTGAAAGCACCATTCGCGCGTTGAGGATGGTCGAGCGTAAAATGAAGGCCGCGGCTCTCCTTGCGACTCAGTGCGGAATCGACAATCAACGCCGCGACGGTCGCCAGATTCCGAAGCTCCAGGAGATCGACGGTGATCTTGAAGTTCCAATAAAATTCCCGAATCTCCCGCTGCAGGTTCCGCAGCCGCGCACTCGCGCGCTGCAAGCGCTTGTCGGTCCGCACGATTCCGACGTAATCCCACATCAAACGCCGGATTTCCCCCCAGTTATGATAAATCACGACCAACTCGTCGAGATTTTGCACGTTGCCGGATTCCCATTCCGGCAGCCGGACTTCTCGCGCCGGATGCGACGGCGGCTGATCACGCAGCATCATCGCACACGCGCGATGCGCAACCACGAGACCTTCGAGAAGCGAGTTGCTCGCCAGCCGATTCGCGCCGTGCAGTCCGGTGCAGCCAACCTCGCCGATTGCGTAGAGCCCGGGCAACGTAGTCGCGCCGTTGACGTCGGTTTTGATTCCGCCGCATTGGTAATGCGCTGCCGGTACTACCGGAATAGGCTGCTTCGCCATGTCGATCCCAAAGCGCAGACAGGTCTCGTAAATGTGCGGAAAGCGTTCCTGCAAAAACTCCGCCGTGCGCTGGGTGATATCGAGAAAAACACATTTTGCACCGGAGCGTTTGACTTCCGCGTCAATGGCCCGGGCAACGATGTCGCGCGGCGCCAGATCGCGTTGCGGGGAATACCGCGCCATGAAGGCTTCCCCTGCCTCATTCCGCAGGACGCCGCCCTCCCCTCGGACCGCTTCGGAAACAAGGAACGACTTTGCCTTCGCGTCGAAAAGGCACGTCGGATGAAATTGGATAAACTCCATATTCGCGATCGTGGCGCCGGCTCTCCAGGCCATCGCCACACCGTCGCCGGTCGCGATGTCGGGATTGGTTGTGTAGAGATAAACTTTCCCGCAGCCGCCGGTCGCAAGAACCAGTCGGTCTGTGCGGATGGTCGCGACCTCGCCGGTTTTCTCGTCGAGAACGTAGGCGCCGAGGCAGCGATCTTCGGTTGCGAACCCGAGCTTGCCGGCGGTGATCAAATCCACCGCCATATGGTTTTCAAGCAGCTCCACGTTGGCCGCGCGGTCCAATTTGCGCAGCAGCGTGGTTTCGATTTCGAGTCCAGTTACATCTTGCACATGCAGCACACGCCGCTTTGAATGGCCGCCTTCACGACCGAGATCCAGTTCGCGGTGGCCTGAGTTATCACGCTCGTCAAAGCGCAACCCGAGCTCCATCAGTTCCTGAATCCGTGCCGGTCCTTCGGTTACAATCGTGCGCACCGTCGCTTCGTCGCAAAGCCCGGCGCCGGCTTCGAGAGTGTCGCGCACGTGGAGCGCGAATGAATCTTCATCGCTCGTGACGCAGGCGACGCCGCCCTGCGCCCAGGCCGTATTCGAGTCCGCGCCCTTGCGTTTCGTGATCACCGCGACGGAACCGTGCATCGCCGCCTTCAACGCGAAGCTCAATCCGGCAATGCCACTGCCGATCACGACAAAGTCATACTGCTTCATGGCAGCCGAATGTTGTCGATCAAACGGGTTTGCCCAAAGAAAACCGCGGTTGCGATCAGCGAATTCGGCGCCACGATTTGCCGCGTCTGCAAATCATCCGCATCGACGAGCTCGAGATAATCAATCCGAGCACAAGACGCCGCTTCGATCTGCGCGCGCGCGATTTCGAGCACGCGCTCGCTGCGCCGCTCACCCGTTTGCGCCGCATCGCGAGCTGCCACCAATCCGGCGCGCAAGACGGGGGCCTGCTCGCGTTCGGCTCGGCTCAGGTATTGATTTCTCGAGCTAAAAGCCAGGCCGTCCGCTTCGCGCACAATCGGCACTCCAACGATTTCGATCGCGAAGTTCAGATCCCGCACCATCCGACGGATGATCGCGAGCTGCTGAAAATCTTTTTCGCCGAAGATCGCCGCGTGCGGAGCGAGCACGTGGAATAGCTTTGTGACCACAGTGCAGACACCGCGGAAATGACCGGGCCTCGACTTGCCGCAAAGCGCGTTCGCGAGCGCGGTCTCTTCAACAAACACAGAACGATCGGGTGCGTACATTTCCTCCGGACCTGGCCTGAAAATAACGTCCACTCCAGCCTCGCGGCAGAGCTCTTCGTCCCGTTGCTGGGGTCGCGGATACTTTGCAAAATCGGAGCCGGGCTCGAACTGCAGCGGGTTCACGAAAATACTAACGAGCACGTCGCCGTCGCCGCCAGCAGTTTGGCGCGCGACGCGGATGAGTTCCAGGTGGCCTTTGTGCAGAGCGCCCATCGTGGGGACAAGCACTTTGCGTTTCCGAGCGCCCCGAACGTATTCACTCGCCGCGTGAACCGTCTCGTAAATGTCCATTTACGAGTTCTCCCGTTCGAGCCAGACCGCCTGGCGCGCGTAACGAAACTTCCGATGCCCGAAGTTCGTCCAACCCGCTGCTTCCGCCATCCTCCGCACTTCCCCGAAGGAGAACGCACGCCGGGCAGACATGCGGCCGTCCACCTGCGTCATTGATTCGCGAAACAAGAGCGCGGTCAGAAGATACACGCCAACAGTGGTGACGAAGCCACGGCGGAGATCCGCGACGATGACGAAATTCCTCGACAAATCGCGGCAGTGCCGCAGCAAGCTGATCGCATCGGGTTCACTAAAATGGTGCAACGCGAGCGAGCAGAGGACAAGGTCGAACGCTCCGCTCCTGCCGAAGGAAAGCACGTCGTCCTCGACGAAAGTAATCTCCGGATAGCCGGTGCTTAAGCGACGCCCGATTTCGAGCGTGGAACCCTGCTGATCGACGGCGGTGACGTGAACGCGCGCTTCGACCGCACGCGCGTGGTCCACCACGAGCCGCGGGATATCGCCTGAGCCCGTCGCCAGATCGGCAACGCGCAGCTCGCCTCCGCGTTTAATCCACCGCCGCAGAAAAACGGTGATCAAAGCATAGCTCCCGAAATAGCGATTCAGCTGGCGAAGATTGCGCAGATCGATTTCCAATTCGGGTGATACCGGCTGTGGGTGATCCATTAGCTCGCGCTCCGCGGGATCGAACTGCCGCGCGAACATCGGAATTCCTTACGGAGAAAGAAATCGCACCCACGATTCTGGGAGCGCGGCGCTCTCCACCTCACTTGCAATTCGGCCTTCGAACTCCGGCCGGAATGAATGGCTCGTCCCGTAAACCATGATCACATCTTGAGATCCTTCGGCGCGGATCGCATGTGCGACCCCAGCGGGGACTACCAAACCGACATTATTACGGCTCCGATAATTGTCGCCGTCCACGAAAAAACGCATCGTTCGCGCCGGCAAGCCTGCGCGCGATTCGTGGAGAATCATTTCGGCCACTCCCTGCACGAAAAACATCGCGTCCCATTGCTCATGATCGTAACGGCGCAACGAAAAGTTTTCCGGTTCATCAATGAAGAGCCGCCGAAACCATTCCGCTGCGGGGGTTCCTTTCGGCACATCCGGCGGATGAACGTGAAACCCTTTCGCCGTCTGGGCGAACATCCGCGCGGCCGCCCATTGCCTCGGCCAGAACCCGATCCGCGCCAAGTCACCTTCATCGCGCCGGGCAAATTCGCCGAAACTTCCGCGATGGCGCTGCGGGTAAATCTTGCGTGCGAAGATCTCAACCCCTGGAATCCACGCGGCTTGTAATTCAGCACTCCGCGGAGCGGAGGCCACCAGCTCGCCAGCCTCGACTCCCGTCTCGGCAATTCGCTGCCCTAGCGAGGATGCGGCGTAATCGCGCTGCTGCAGCTCCGTCCGGGCCGCTTCCGTCAGACCGCGCCAAAGCTCATTTTGTGGGTCGCTCATTGATATCCGGCGGTTCTGCAATCAAAGCGAAGATGTGTCCTGGGATAGCCAAACTCAGCTGGATTCGCAGCCTAACGAGAAGTCGGCGCCTTTGGAAGAAAGGTTCGCATTGTAATAGGGGTCGCGCTGCAGCCAGGTGGGCCAGCGCTCACGCATGGCACCTGCGGCCGTCTGTTCAAGGCCGGTGCTCCGTTGTCGATCGTCGCAATACAGCTTTGCGAAGGGCGTGTAAACAACGAGGTAACCAGCGCGCCGGAGCTTCAGGCAAAAATCCGCGTCACTGAACGGGGTGACCACCTCGTCAAACCCGCCAACTTGATCAAAAAGATCACGGCGCGTGAGCAGGCAGGCGCCGGAAACCGCACTGTAGTTTCGAGTAATTTGCAGCTGCCGGCAGACTCCGGGGTGCTCGGCGGGGAAACCAGAAAACGCATTCTGCGCGATCTGCCCGAAGCTGAGGACAACGCCCGCATGTTCGATCGTCGCGTCGCGCCGCAAAAGCCGTGCACCCACAGCGCCAACCTCCGGCCTCTGCAGGTGTTCTGCCATAAGTTCGAGCCAGTCGCAGTTAATCGGCTCCGCATCGTCCTGTAGGAACAACAACCAAGGGCTGTTCGTTTGCGCAACGGCTTTGTCAACTGCGGTCGCCGAACTCGATTCCGTGACGATGAACTGGCAGTTCGGGTAATTCGTCATGCGCGACAGCCTTTCGACGCTCTTGACCGACTCTTCTCTATTTCCTCGAACAATAATGCAGATTTCAGCGGGACGGTTGAGATCGCGCCGCACCCGGTAGGCGTGTGTGCGCCAGTCGATCGCAATGTGACCGGATTGGCCGCAACGCTCGAGATGATCCGAGAGCGCGCGCTTTCCTGCTTCGAGCGCACCGGGTTTTCGCCGGATGTTGTGGGAAGTCGAGGTCGCGGTGCGGCGCCAATGGTAAAGCACGCGCGCAAGATGATGAATCCGATTCGTGCGTTCAATGACCCGGAGAAACAAGTCGTAATCCTGCGCGCCATCGAATCCGAGACGGAATCTGCCCACGTCTTCGACGAGCGCGCGTCGCACAATCGTGAAGTGGCAGACGTAATTGTAAGAGAGGAAAAAATCAGGAGACCAGTCGGGTTTGAAAAACGGGGCCTCGAGGCCGTGCTCTCCGATTTTGTCTTCGTCGGAATAAACCAAATCCGCGTCGGGATGCTCCTGGAGAATTTTGGCTGCGTAAAATAACGCATCCGGCTCGAGCAGATCGTCATGGTCGAGGATCGCAACCCAATCTCCTCGCGCTTCGCTCAGACCGCGATTCGAGGCCGCCGCGATTCCGCCATGATCGTCGGAGAGGACTAGCCGAATTCGCTGATCACCTCTCGCGAGACTACGCAGCGCCTGCAGGGTCTGCAGATTGGTCGAAGCGTCGTCGATGAGAATCAGTTCCCAATTCCCGTAAATCTGCGCGCGCACCGACTGCACTGTTTCCGCGAGCCAGTCCACCGGCGTGTTAAACACCGGCGTCAGAATGCTAACGAGCGGTAAAGTCTTGAAAGTGCGCAGCTCTTCGCGCATCGCGACGAGCTGGTCGGCGCTGGCCCGATGTCGCGCGAACCACTGCTGATAATCGCGTGCCGATTGAGATACCTCCGGCTTCGGACCCGCAGTCGAACCTCTCAGCTTTCCTTGAACTCGCCGCCAAAAGCTGCCTGGTTTGGCAGCTTGCACTTTCTTCCGCGCGCGCTGCGCATCCTTGAGCGCGAGAATTTGTTCCTCGAGCTGCGCGATGTGGCGCTCCGCGGAATCCAGCTCAGCCGCGCGCACTCGCAGCCTGCGGCGCAGTTGGTCCGTGAGCGGATCCGCACCTCCAGTTGGCTGGGGCGCGGAATGAGAAGGCGCCTGCAACACAGCGACATTATATTCATTGTCGCGCAACGCAGCCAAATTTACGCTGCGGCTCCCGCACGCGACCGCGCATGCTCGAGTTTAGTATTTATCTCCTTTACCGCGCGGCCTCCGCTCTCGTCTCCGCACTGCCGCTGCCGTTCCTCTTTCGCCTCGGGGAATGGAGCGGGTTTGTGGCCTGGCTGGTGCTGCCAGGGTATCGGCGGCTGGCCCGGCACAACTGCGAGATCGCATTCGCGCACGAGAAGTCGTCGGCTGAACTAAGCCTCCTCGTACGCCGCCATTTCCAACGACTCGGTGCGAATTTGCTCAGCAGCATAAAGATGAGCTCGATGCCCATCGATGACATCGCACGCCGGGTCGAGATTGAGAATGTAGACTCATTGCACCGTGAATTGCGTACTGGCCATCCTGTGGTCGTGGCGCTGAGCCATCTTGGGAACTGGGAATTAAACGCGCAGTTCGTTCCGCAACTGATCGGCTATGTGAGAAACGGGACGATCTATCAGCCCCTCAGGAATCGGAGGATCGACGCCGATGTGAGACAGAAGCGCGCGCGGGCCGGGGTCGAGATGTTCGACCGGCAAGCTGGCTTTCAAGGACCGATCGAGCTCCTTCGCTCCGGCGGCGTAATCGGAATCTTGAGCGATCAGCACGCCGGCGATCACGGCGTCTGGACGCCATTCTTCGGCCGGCTTGCGTCAACGTCACCGCTGCCGGCATTGCTTGCGAAACGCACGGGCGCTGCCGTGATCGCGGCAGCGATTTACACCGACGGACGGGCGCGCTGGCGGCTCGCTTTCACTACACGAATTAATGTCAGTGGTGATTCGGTCGCAAAGGTGACGGCGCGAACGAACGACGTAATCGAAGAGCAAATTCGACGCGCGCCGGAAGATTGGTTTTGGGTGCACAACCGGTGGAAAACGCCGCGGCCGAATTTCCTTCTCGGGCATTACAAGCGTGGGATTTACCTGCCGCCGGAAATTGTTCCCTCCGATCTGAAGCCGTTTCGCATCTTGATCCGTTCACCGAATTGGCTCGGCGACAGCGTCATGAGCATGCCTGCAGTGCGCGCCATCAAAGCAGGACGGCCGGATGCTCACATCACGATCGTCACGCCGGAAAAAATTGCCGCCGTGTGGAAGCTTTTACCTGAAGTCGACAGCGTGATTCCACTGACACGCAAATCGCTTTTCGGCGCCGTGCGCGCGATCAACGCGCATTCGGCGTTCGACGTCGCGCTTCTGCTGCCGAACTCGTTGCGCGCGGCGGTGGAAGTCTGGCTGGCCAGCATTCCGCGACGCGTTGGTTACAGCGGTCACCGCCGCTGCTGGCTGCTAAACCAGGTCGTCCCTGACAGGCAGCGATTCGGCCCTCCAACGCATCAGGCAAATGAATATTTGCGGATGGCCTGCGCCCTGGGCGCCGGGATCGATGCTGGTTCATTCGCGTGCCTGCCAGTGGCACCTGCCGGTTCTCAAGAAATCACGCGCATCGGGCTGTGTCCGGGCGCCGAATACGGGCCCGCGAAGCGGTGGTTGCCGGAGCGTTTTGCTGAAGTTGCCAGCAACGTCGCGGCAGAGCAAAGCGTTCATTGGATTCTCTTCGGCACGGCCGCCGACGCCGAGATCGGTCGAGCGATCGCGGCGCGACTGGGAGAGAGTTGCACAAACCTGATCGGCAAGACCACGCTTGATCAGCTCGTGATCGAATTGCGGCGGTGCCGCCTCTTGCTGACGAACGACACTGGCACGATGCACCTGGCGGCGCTGCTCGGCGTGCCTGTGGTCGCGCTCTTCGGCTCGACCGAACCTCGGCTGACTGGACCGATCGGGAGCGGCCATCGAGTCATTCGCCACCAGGTGGAGTGCAGTCCTTGTTTTCTTCGGAAATGCCCGATCGATTTCCGCTGCATGCAGGCGATCAGTGTCGCTGAAGTCGCCGCCGCGGTCGTCGCGCAGCTCACCAAAAATGTGGTGATCTCCCGCTGAGCGACGCTGACTTTGGGACAATTCCTTGCTTTCGGAAGCGGCTTCGAAATGATGGTCGCGATCGTGAACGAACCGACTCCGCGCATCCGCACCGACGTGCAGGTGATGTTTTTCGATACCGATTGCGCCGCGGTCGTGCACAACATCGCCTACCTGCGATTCATCGAGACCGCGCGAACTTTACTCGCCGAAGAACTCGGGCTGCCGTTGGCGGAAATGGCCGAGACTCAGAAATACCCGGTAGTAGTACGAACTGAAATCGACTATCGCCGCGCGGCCCAGCTCGGCGATCGGCTCGTGGTGGAAGGCTGGCTCGATCGGCTCGAGCGAGTGCGGTTTTGGTGCGGATTTCGAATCACGCGGCCCACTGACGCGGCGCTCATCGCCGAATGCCGGCAGATGCTGGCGTTGATCGAAATGCCGGCCGCAAAACTCCTGCGGCTGCCGGAAAACTGGGACCGCTTCCGGAGTTCGACGACAGATGCCTCGTAACGAAGACCACGAGCAAACCGCCGGCTGCGCGAGTTAAGGATTGCGCCAATGGTTACCGCGACTCGCAACTGGAGACTGCAGGATACGATCACGGGCGGCCCGGTGGCACTAAATCCGCCGCCGACTCGACACGCGCTCTTCGTTCTGCTGATTGCGCTCGCGATGCTGCTTCACATTGGGACTGCCAGTTGGGGCGATCTCTACGGCGAAACCGAGGGACAATATGCCGGCGGCGCGCGTGAGATGCTCGACTCATGGCAGTGGCTCGTACCGACAAACGACGGCATCCCGCGTCTCCAAAAGCCGCCGCTGCTCTACTGGCTGATTCTCGGTTCTTACAAAGTCTTTGGCGTAAACGAAATGGCGGCACGGCTGCCAATCGCCCTCGCCGCGATCGGCTCCGTTGCGCTGACGTTCCTGATCGGTGAACGCCTCGCTGGATGCTGGCGCGGTTTCCTGGCCGGGCTGATCTATCTCTGCTCATGCGGCACGTTCCTGCTCGGCCGCATCATCCTGCCAGAGCCGGTTTTCAGCTGCTTTGTTACAGCCGCGATTTACTGCGGAGTCTCCGGCTACTCCGACCGGAACCGGCGACGCGCCTGGTTCGCAGGTTTCTGGATTTTCTGCGCACTCGCGTGCATGACCAAGAGTCTTCATGGACTGCTCTATCCCGCCGCGATCTTCTTGTTGCTGGCTGCGTTTTATCGGCAAGCGCGACTGCGCTTCCGCGTGTTGCTCTGGTGGCCCTTCCTTCTGCTCTTTCTCGCGATTGCGCTGCCCTGGCATATCTGGGTGGAACGCCGGTTCCCTGGATTCCTGCAAGATGTTACCGCGAGCGAATGGCTGGTGCACTTGTTCGGACGGTCCGACGCGACCCACAGCTACGACGACGTTCCGCGCGTGCAATTTCTCGCGTTGCATTTCGCCTGGTGGTTTCCGGTCTCGCTCGTGCTGCTTCCGGGCGCGCTCTTCGCGTGGCGCAAGATCATCGGGCCGCGCGAACTAGAGTTCGCCGACGCGCTTCCGCTCTGCTGGATGGGAGTTGTGCTCGTGCCGTTGATGTTCATCGGCCAGCGGCAGGATTATTACTCGATGAGCATGTGGAGCGCGTTTGCGCTCTTTGCCGCCGCCGGGTGGGAACGAACGCCAGCGGCATTGCGGTTTGCGGGCGTGGTTTTGCTGGCAGTTCTCGGCGCGGGGATTGGTGCGATCTCGCTGCTGCTCCCGGAAATTTTTCGCGGGGTCGGCAGTTGGGGCGAGCTGACGCAGCGCTCGACCGCCTGGCGCGCAATCCAATTGCTGCCGCAGGGCACCTGGCTGGCATTTCGTCCGATGTTCGCCGTCGTCAGTATCGTGCTCGTGGTCGCTTCCTTAGTCGCACTAATTTGCCTGAAGCGCGGGCGCGAGCGACTCGCGCTCGTCAGTGTTTGCGCCGCGATGCTGCCGATCGGTCTTGGCATGGTGGAAGGCGTCTCACGCATGGCGCCATACTTCTCGCTCGCAGATGCGGCGCGGTTTCTCAATTCTCACGCCGCTGAGGACGGCGCCGTGGTTTACGAAGGGCCGATGCACGCCGGCAGCAGCCTGCTTTTTTATCTGAATCGCAAATTTTATCTGGTGAACCAAATTCCGGAGCGGTTCGAACACGGGCCAGAGGCGGCTGAACGTTATCTGCTGGAAGGCGCGTTACTGGCGCGCTGGAGCGGAGCAGACCCAATCTACCTAATCATCGAACGGAACCGCGCTCCCTACTGGCAGCAAATGCTGATAGCGCGATTTCACATCTACCATCAAGTCACGACGTGCGGCACCTATGTCGTACTCGGGAATCAGTTTTAACACCAGTCAGTTCAGCGGCGCGCGAACCTTCCTTTACGAGCAAGCGCTCAACGTTTGGGCGAATTTGCACAACTGGGATCGACCGCGCGTATTGGGACCGCGGCGGCGTGGCCACCGAGGCCCTGTCCTCTTTCCTCCGCCTGGAACAAATCCGCCGTTTTGCGCTGGGTGGCGAAGCACAACGTGGCCTCGATCCGCGTCCTGCAAAAATGCGGGTGCATCTTGCCCCGCTCCGTGGCCGAGAAAGCCAATGACGCTGACGCTTCGCACGTTCTTCTGACGCTTACGGGCGAATCGCTTTCTTGCCGCCGCCGAGCGTGAGCGAGCGCATACCGCTAGCACGCGTTGTAAGGGGGCAATGCTCAGCGGTCGGTTGCGCGCGGTGGAGTGCTCTGGTAGACGAGACCCGTGCTGATCCGCCCCTTTTCCGCGGCAGATGCGGATGCGGTGAACGCCGTCGCGCTCGCTGCGTTTGCACAATACAAAGGCGCCTTCAATGACTGGGATATCCTAACCTGCGGCGTCCGCGCAATGGCTTCACTTGCCGATTACGCGGAGCTCATCGTCGCGGAGGACGACAACCGGCTCGTCGGAGCAGTGGGCTACGTCGCTCCGGCGACTCCTCCGCGAGCAGACTTCTTCGACTTCGACTGGGCCATCGTGCGGATGCTCGTCGTCGATCCCGATTCACGCGGTAAAGGCATTGCCCGAAAGCTGACCGACGAGTGCGTCGCACGCGCGCGACGCGATCACGCTCCTGTCATTGCTCTTCACACAAGCCCCACGATGGAAGTCGCATTGCGGATGTACCTTAAGATGGGGTTCAAGTTTGCACGTTCACTACCCGATCGATTTGGCATTCCTTACAGTTTGTATTTGATGAAGCTTTCGTAGCGTTTCGGATGTTTATGACTCTTACATACCAGGTAGGCTCATCGCCAACTCCAGAGGCATTAATCGCGCTTTATCGAGCGTCCACGCTCGGCGCCGGCGTCCGTTGGACGACCTTTCAATCGTGCAGCAGATGATCGCGCATTCCGACGTGCTGGTTACCGCCTGGAACGACGACCTACTCGTCGGCCTCGCGCGAAGTCTCACCGACTATGGCTACGTCGCGTATCTCGCGGCTTGGTGGTCCGGGAAAACTACCAGCGCCCTGGGATTGGAACCGAGCTGATCAAGCGCACACAACAGGAGCTCGGCGACCGGGCGAAGATCGTGCTGCTGGCTGCCCCGGAAGCATCGGCCTACTACCCGCGAATCGGGTTTAAACCGCTCGACTGTGCATGGATCATCGGCGCCAGGGACCACCTCGTTACAAGATAGCACCGACGGGCACGGCGATCGCATTGTAGCCTCTCCGGCAATGACAACACAACCCACGACACTCGGTGCGTTCTCGGTTAGTTTGGCCGTGAAGAACCTGCAGACATCCCAGGCCCTTTTACGAGAAGCTCGACTTCGAAGTCTGCGGCGGAGACCCAGCGCAGAACTGGCTCATCCTCCGCAACGGCACGGCCACAATCGGGCTGTTCCAGGGCATGTTCGAGCGCAACCTCCTCACCTTCCCGTAACGGATGCATAGCAACGGCCGGGCTTTCCACCCAGGGTGGGACGACCAGGCTCAGGCAGTCGAGGAGTTCACCGACGTGCGCGAGCACCAGCGCCGCCTGAAGTCGAACGGGCTCAAGCTCACCGACGAAGCCGACGAGAGCAGCACAGGGCCCGCGAGCTTCGTGCTGGAAGATCCGGACGGCAATCCGGTCTTCATCGACCAACACGTGTAGTCAGAATTGCGGCAACTTCTCTTTGGCGTCGTCGTTTTTTTTTGCCTCCGGCGAACGCTGACCGCGCGGGACTTCGTTGCTGGTTTTCAAGTAACTCAGAATGGATCGCATGTAAGAACGGCCAGCGAGATGCGTTCGGAACATGCGAAAAGCTTACCTAAATAACGAGCGGTAGCTCAAACAGGTCGACGAAAACTGGCCATACTGGTAAGTGGATGCCGATATGGTCGAATGTGATCGCGGCGGGTTGAAAGCCAGCGGTTCACCGCCATCTTCATTTGCGACGGCGAAACTCGCTCATTTTTTTGAGTGTGTTCTGCCGGTCGTTTCAGATCACTGGCTCCGTCACAGCATTGCGCTGACGTATCTCGAGTCGATGTACGATTCCCAAGCGCACGAAGAGAGTGTTGGCTGCGGACCGCAAGCGTTTGCGGCGCTCTTCGGCATCTCTCCGAGCGAGCTGCCGACGTATTTCCCCGGATCAGCAGAGCGCGCATGGACGAACAGAACTCAAATGGAGCGGGCGATAGAAGGCTTCGGCTGGAGCTTCATCAAAGTCAGCAGCGGCTGGCCCAATGTTGGGTTGTGCTTCATCCACTGGTGCGGGCCATGGACTGATCGCGGATACGCACACGCCGTACTGCAACGGACTCACTGGATCGCAGTGATCGGAGACTACGTGTTCGACGTAAACTGGCGCGGCTGGCTTCCAAAGGAGAATTGGGAAGATGTCGTCGTACCAGATCTACTGGAAAGCCACAGAAGCGCGCGTGGATGGATGCCACTGACTTCGTACGAATTGCAGACGAACGCGGCACATCGTGCCTGCTAAATCATCCAGTATTGCCCATCGGCGGCTTGCGGCGCGCGGCCAATTCGTTGCAGTTGGCGGTTTCGGTGAAATTCGATGTTGTGCGCTAAGCGGCCGCTGATCGAATGACGGTGCGGGGTGCGCTTCCGTCGCCATTTCCAAAAGCCGTTCGCGGAATAGAGAATCTGCCGCTTTACCGTCTTCATAAACGGTGTCGCGTCGACGGCAGTGACATCACAGCCATGAAGGGCGCAATGTGTATTGCAGCGCTGGAAGCAGCCGCGGTGAAAATCGTCACCGTCTAATCCTCCACATTCATCCAGGAAACCACAATCCGCGCAGGAAGGTACCCCGTTCGGATTGACGGGATAGAACATTCCTATGCCTGAAGCTTGAATGACTTCTTCGCCTTTACGACGAAGACTCCGTCGATCCCAGCTTCTTGAACGACGATCAAGGTGATCACGCCAGCATCCTCCGGCAGCATCTGCGCGATCGTCTTGCCACGTTGGAGGATCGCCATCGAAATCTCCGAGTACGCGCGTCCGACGAGCCCCAAGCCGACGACAAGTGCTGTATCCAAGTTGTCGAGTTGGCAGCGGAAGAATGGTACGAATCGGTCGTTCTTGGCGCGGCTGAGCAGGTCAGCGACGTCAAACTCTTGCGACTTGGACTTGTCCCGTTGCTGCTCGAACCGTTTTGCCTTCGCTCGAATAAAGTCTAAGCCCATGGTTTGATCTCCTCCGCCAATGGCGAATAACGCCAAAACTTCCCGGCGCGTCTACGGGTCACTAGCCGATGCGCGTAAAGGTCGGCGAGCCGGTTGCTCCACGCGTTCACTGTGATTGTTTCATTGTTTTTCTCCGCAAGCTCTGCAGCCGTTGCCTCGCCGATTTCCGCCAGGCTAAACAGCGTCGATGAAAGAAATCTGTCGAGCAGTCCAAGTAACCGTGCTTGTTGCAAACGCGCCTCCTTCCGTTTGGTGATCTGCAATAGCGGCAACGCGCGAGCGCGAAAAAAATCGTCCACATCGTCAACGACCTCCGGCGACCCCCCGCTAACAGCTGGGAAGAGAGGTAACGGACGGACAGCCCATCGATCGATGCTCAGCGAATGACCGTTTGTGCCAGCCTCCGTTTGCCCGCACAGGAACGCCCAGTGAACGGTGGCTCGGAGATAACTGCCTGTAACGCTTTTTGCATTTTCCAAGTTCAGGATAAACGCTGCGGGCTCCGTCAGAGTGCTCAGTTCCGGTAGGAGTTTTGCGAGGTGCTCTTGCGCGAGAGTGGCCCCGTGTAAGTGAGCACCGCGAGGAACGAGCTCAATAATGCGATCAACCATGCTCATTCAATAACCAGTGTCGGTTATTGAGTCAAACTGTTATTTGGGATTCTGCGGCCCTAACGCCAACTGCGCAGTTAGCCGACACTTGGACGCCAGGAAGCATCGGCGACCTCATTTCTCCTCCCTCCCGATCATTCTCACCGTCCGCTACGATGAGAACACTGTCATCGCTTCGCAATCGCACGAGCGAGTTGCGGTCCACGAGGGACGCGAACAACTGCTTGAATCCTTCTCCCGGCCCTTGGCCAAAACGCGAACTCGCGCCTTTGGCGACGATTGCGCGCCACGCCTCGCGCGCGGTCGACAAGTGGCTCCATTCCGACGAGTCATTCAGCGTCGACAAGATTCCGCGCCCGACATCAACGACGGCGAAGGCAGCGCGACCGCCCCTCAACGTGATAGCCCGCCATTCCCGCAATTCCGTCGCTTGGCCGTCCGCTGTGCTGCGGAACGTTGTCAGCCATCTCATCCAACACCGTGCTCAAGGCATTCGCGAATTTGGCGGGGAAGTCCTGTGCGGTCATTGAGCGGCAAAATCGCTCGAGAAAGAGCGAGAAGCTCAGGCTCGTCTTGTCATCAGCCGTGCGTAACCGGAAGAACTCGTAACCCCGAGTTCCATGTATGTCCGTTTTGGTGATACTCGCATGCCCATCCCACTCGCTCATCAGGGCAGACCAGCGCGGGTCGCCTCCGTCGGCGGCCGACGCGAGTTGTTCGAAGAGGTCGGAACGGTCACGAAGCGCCACCGAAGTGGCGAGCAGCTCGAGTGCGCCCGCCAAGCTCACAGCTTCGCAATCCCGGAGCGACGGGCTCGCTTTGCCGGAGAGCAGAAGACCGCGCCATGCGTCGGCGTTCCTAGTCGTTAGGTTGAACGGTTGCATGGTTTAACTCGACGTGTGATGTCGGCGTCGCGTTTTATCGCCCGATGTGTGGGACATCCACTCTGCGGGAAAGTTAGCGCAAGCTTTTGACGACCAAGGCGAGGATTTGTGCTCCGCGGTCGTGAATTCGAGTCGGAGGGCAGATCACCGCATCGCCAACTGACGCGGCGCGTTATCTCCTTAAAAAGGTCGTTTCGTTACGCGTCGTTGATGCGTCGCCCACAAAAGAATGATCGCGCGTCGACATAGGCGGACAGTCGTTCGATCCCTTCATTCGTCGAGTGACCGCCGCTTGCGATGTCTAGGGGTTTAAGCAATAGGTTCACAGCGAATCGAGCAGAGTAGGTGATAGCGCACGCTGAAGCTCATCGTCATCACGGATCCATTGTCGCAAAGTCGTACGTTGGTTCCTAACAATGGACCGTCGAGCATCCAATGCGGGAGCAGGTAAGTTCGGTTCCCCTCTTCGCAGCGACTGCAACCGCTGTAGGTCACGTCGCATTTTCGAGAGGTGTTTCGCGCGAAATCCGGAATCTAGGACTGACCAGTTACGGGATAAAGCTTCGCAGCGTGCTTTGATCTTCTGCCGTCGTCGGGCAATGGTATCGCTAGACGGGATAATGTGTTGTGGCAGACACCTGTGCCCCTTTACCCAAACGCCAAACGCAGCGATGTGACATGCGAGTTCCGAACCTCTTCGGACGTGCTCGTCGAGTCGTGATCGCGACATCCACAGAATCTGGAGCATTCGCGAACCGCACGATCGGCCGCGACCAATGCACAGCAGATCGATGTCCGATCGCGGCGTCTGTACACCCAAAGCGTGTGAGCCAAACACAATGACTTCGTTTGCGAGGTCGAAATGCTTTCTCCAGTCGATTCCGTCGCGAGCCGCGGCTCTCTCGACCGTCGCGAAAAGCCGTTCGCTACTGATTGGCTTTAGTTTCGAGTTTTTCGATTGCTGGTCTGAGTTCATCGGCAAGGTCCGACAGTAGAGCCCCTAAACGCTGACTTACGTACTCGTCACTATAACCTTCGTAATCTTTCAACCGGATGACGTTATCGATCTCATCGTAGATGGTAATGGCCGAAGCGTCGACGAGATCACTTTCGACAAACCGACTTAATACGTCACTTAGCTTCTCTTCTGACTGAGGGGCGTTCTTTCGTGATTTTCGGGGGCGCAGCTGCGCTAATGCTGTTGCAAGGGCGTCAAGTTGCACTTCGACGGCGGCCGTATCGGAAGGGTCGTATGGGTCTTCGAGAGAAGCGATTTGATCCTTCGCCGCCTCGACCAACTGAGCTTTCGCGTCGTCATCCATATGTGATCGCTCACCCGCAGAGCCACTCAAGACCGTACGACAGAATGCGTACGAATGCAGCGACGATCACCAGCAATTCGATTGTATGATTCATTAAGCAGGAGAATGCGGCGCGCGATGTGCAGAATGATGATGGCGGAAATGGTGCCGTACTGCGCGAAGTAGAAAAGCGTCTCTGCCCACGCGCGTGAGTAGCCGCGGGAAATATTTTGCTGTGCCAGCACGCGAGCCCCGCCCGGGACCGCGTAAATTCGGAACGGCCTCGCGCACTCTAATCCATCTCTTTGTCTGGGCCGAATCGAAGTCCTTCGTCGGCAAACCCAGCAAGTTGATGGCGCTTTCGAGGTCGGCGGCCCGAGCTGCCAACGCTTTACGGAACCCCGTTTGTCGTAGATCTAGAAGTTGAAAGATGAGGACTACCGGAAGTGAAACGACAAGCCACAGTGCTGAGCGCCCCGTTCCGACGATGCCGAACACGGATGCTGTCAGCAACGTGACGCTTCAGCTGCGTACCTGAAACTGGCTTTTTAGTACCTCGTCGATTTTTATCTGTACGATTTTGTACTCTTCGAGGAACCAGTCGGTAGCCATCGCGCGATACGTGCTTTACCAAACGTCATAAGTCGGCGGAAGTCGCATTTGCCGACAACGGCCTCGATCTTACCACTTCTTGGACAAACAGAATGGCGAAGCTAAAGCACTCTTTGTGTCCAAAACAGAAGCGAGCAGGAGTAGCTACCGGAATGATATTGGCACATCATTTCATCCGATCGAACGTCTTCTGCAGCAGTCAGGAAGAAAGTGGAAATTGGAAATGCGAAAGTAGAAATCGGTTCAAATCGGTGTCCCGGCCTCCGCTCCGCCGATTGCAGCAGGCCAGACTCTGCCAACGATTGTGCTTTCCCGCGGATCGTGAAAACGATTATCCAGCGGCGAAAGATCAGCTTGCGCACCCGCCCGCGCACACCGCTCATCGAGAGTTGTTCCGGCTTGCGGATGGTCCAGGAGAATGCGCGTTCGTAGGTTCCGAACCGATCCGCGCTGATGCCGCTGGATCACGGCGCACGATGCAGCGAACGATCGCTTCGATGTCGCTCGAAGCTTTCTCCGTCCCGATTAGCTTCCGGTCCATTCACCGATGCGAGCTTTCATCTGCTCCTTGATGACAAGGCACAAGGTGTGTCACGGGAAACCGTGCATTCGTGGCCTGCGGTATGCGGTAACGATGCTGCTGGAATTGATGAGCAGCGGGATGAGCCACGATGAGGTCCTCGCGGATTATGAGGATCTCTATCGCGACGATCTTCTCGCCGCGCTTGCCTATGCGGCGCGGTTGAGTGACGCCAAACGCATCGCGCTAGCTTGATGAACTTCCTGCGAAGCGGCCTTATGCTGGAAAACGGCGGTCGAAGTCTCGGTGCGTGCCGATCCAAGACCATAGCCATTCATCACCGCGACGGAGCGCGACTGCGCGGTAGTCTCTTGTAACTCGAACAGACCACGCGCGCGGGTCAGTTCGCAGGCGCCCGAGACGTAGGCTCGGATGAGCGGGATTCTCGAGAAAGATCAGGTAAGTCTTACGCGCGGCTGATTGGATCTGTGGCGGCAGCTCGCGGTAAAGCTGCCAGAATTCCGGCGTGCCCCGCGATATCACGCAGGCGAACCAAAGTCGCTCGCGGTCATCGTCGGAAATGCGTCCGGATTGCCAGCGAGTTCCGCCTCGTTTTGATCAAGCAATTTGGTCAGCGCAGGTCGCTCGCGTTCATCGCGGATCAGGCGCTCCCATTCTGTGTCGCCGCCAAGCTCAGGAAAGATGTCAGGAATGTGATGAAGTAATTTGTCCCGTTCCGCAGCGGGAAGGGAACGGATGGCATTCTCGATTTCCTGCGCCGTACTCATGTAGACCAATGATAGCGGAAGTCGAAGAGAAGGACAATGCGGACCTCGATCGCGGACGCGACAGAGCGTTGTTATTTCATTCGATCGAACGTCTTCTGCAGCAGTCGGAAGAAAGTGGAAATTGGAAAGGCGAAAGTAGAAAATCGGTTCAAAGCGGTGCCTCGAAATCCGCTTCGCGATGGCGGCGGGCCAGACTCGGCCGGCGATGATGTTGTCTTCGCGATCGTTTAAACGATTTTCCAGCGAACGGCTTGCTGGTGTTTACCGTGCCGGTGCCCGCGAAGGTAAACGGGATGAAGCCGCAGCGCGAAGCTGCCGCGGTCCCGCCGGTGATTGTTGATGCGCTCGTCTCATCGGGCAGCAACGGCAGCGATGGTCGCGCGAACGGCGCCGATCCGTTGGTACCGTTATCGGCCTAGGCGGCGGCGAGCTCGGTGAGCGTGGCGGAGCTCGTCATCAGTGACGTTGATGCGCTGCTCCCGCAGCTCACCCTTTAGGGCGTTGTCTATCTCGCACGCTTCCCGCCGGCTCCATTGATGCGCTCACTCCCGCTCGCACACGAGTTCGCCGCCAAGTCCGTGTCGCGCTGCTTCCCGCTGGCTCCATTGTCGCTTTTTTTGCCTTCGAAGCAACGCGATCACTTAGCAGCAGATCTGTCACTCGCTAACCGTGTAACGCGTTTTTGATCGCGAAAAAACAGCCGCTTACGAGGAACACGGACACCGTCAAAGTCACAATGGCGTTCAAAATGAAAGGAATACGAAGATCGCGAGCTGTTCTGTCTCGGTACAATCGTAGTGTGAGAACAAAAGACGTGGTCACTGAGCAGATTATTAGAAGCTCGAGCAGGTAATGAACGCGAAGAAAAGAGGCTCTTCCTTGAAGTGCTGCCTGATATGTAAGCCAGTACGCGAGGGCGATCGTAAGGGGTGGAATCGACAGCTTCAGAGCTCGCGAAGAAAACCTAATTCTCTTTGGCACGTGACAGAATCGAGCTGAGGTGGTGCTCAGGGTTTGTTTCCATGATTTCCACTGATCATCTCGCAAGGTAGGATGTTTCACAACTCCTCCGCCAGTGCCTGAGCGCCACGGGGGCCTTCGACACGACAAACGCGAGGATTGTACGTCATCGGTCGTGCGCCTCTTTGCCGTTTGGACAGAAAACTACGGCTTCACCGTCAGCGGCGTTCCGACGTGCACCGCGCGGTAAAATTGGCGCGCCTTCCAATAGGGCATTCGGATGCAGCCATGCGATGCCGGCACCCCCGGTAGATATCCGGCGTGCAGTCCATAGCCGGGCGCAAACTGGACAAAGAATGGCATCGGCGCGCCGACGAAATGGGAGCGCGGCGGTCGGCGATCTTTCCGCACATCGACATTGGCACGCACAACTTTTCCGGAATCATCGACGTAATCACCGTAAAGACTCGAGCGATGATCCTCGTCTTTGCGGGTGACGAGGAACCGGCCCAGAGGCGTGCGGTGTCCCTCGCGGCCACTCGAAACGCGAGAAACGGCAGTCGGGTAGCCGCCGCGCAAGAGATACGCCTGTTGCTCGCGCAATTTCACCAACACCGCCGGTCGGCCGCCGTGCTGCTCCGGAAGGCTGGAAGTGACCAGGTCAGAAACCGTGGCGCAACCGCTCAAGGTGAGCAGGGCGCCGAAAAGAAGGAGTTGTGAAAGACGACTCATAACAGGTGCGCGGAAGGGAGTGGCACTTTGCCCCAGATCAATACACCGCAAAAATCTGAGCAATTGCCGCGCCTCAAGCAGGCACTTCCCACTGCTCAATAGATCGTCTTAGGTTCGGCACTCGCGAGGATCTTTTTCGAACCGTGCATTGCTACGCAGTGGATCCCGTTTCGAGCTTAGCCGCAACTCAGCCAGACTCACTCCCTCAGGTGCTTCCGGTTTGCACAAAAATTACCAGCGCCATCCTTTCGGCCCTTTGGCAAGACCGATGCCGGTGTTCGGCGTGAATAGACCGGGCTGAGCGATGCCTACAGCAAGCTGGAGCCGAACGCCCCGGGGCCGCGCTTCCAACGGAGCTCCGGCTGCAAATTAATGTCCTTAACCGGGACTTCGAAGCCCACCGAGCGCAATAGATAAGCAACGCCTTCGCGGCTTTCCATCGTCTCTTTCAAACTGCGCGCGAAAAGCTCAATGTATTCCTTGTAGGATTCGAGCGCGAGTTTCCCTTCCGCGAAGTGTTCCGCGAGGGATTCGTCGTGGTAATCGATGAGCTCAATCAAAGCCCGCCGGAGCTTCAGTCGCATCTCCGGATCGACAACGATCTTGAACGGCGTGCCGCCCGGATCCGGCAGCGCCAGCTCCTTCTTCACTCCGCTCTGCTGGGCGGTAACGAGCTGATAGTCTCCAGATTCTGGCATGCGCTTCCTCGAGGTCGCGAGTTCTGAGCCGGCAGGACCCGATCTCAAAAGAAAATCGGGATGATCAAAATAGCAACGATGTTCACCACTTTGATCATTGGGTTAATCGCCGGCCCCGCGGTGTCCTTGTATGGATCACCAACCGTATCGCCCGTCACCGAAGCCGCGTGCGCGAACGAACCTTTGCCGCCAAGATTACCCTCCTCGATATATTTCTTGGCGTTGTCCCAGGCGCCGCCGCTTGAGGTCATCGCGATCGCGACGAACAAGCCCGTCACGATTGTGCCAACGAGAAGGCCACCAAGCACAACCGGACCGAGCGGGGGAATCATCGCCACGGCGAGCACGAATACGACCGGCAAGAGCGCCGGGATGATCATTTCGCGGAGCGCCGCTTTGGTGACGATATCGACACAGGTCCCATAATCCGGAGTGTCCTCGCCACGGAGAATGCCGGGCTTGGCGGTCAATTGACGGCGGACTTCACGCACAACCGCACCAGCCGCTTTACCAACTGCATCCATGCTGAAGGCGGTGAAAATGAACGGGAGCAATCCGCCAATGAAAAGACCAATGATGACTTTCGGATCGTTGAGCGAGAATTCGAACGAGTAGGCGCGCCCGCTCGCGATAAAGTGCGCACGCAGTTCTTCCACATAGGAGCCGAAGAGGACGAGAGCCGCCAGGCCGGCAGACGCGATGGCGTATCCTTTGGTGACCGCTTTCATGGTGTTGCCGACTGCGTCGAGTTCGTCGGTGATGCCGCGGACTTCTTTCGGCAGGTCGCTCATGACCGCGATCCCACCGGCATTGTCTGTGATCGGGCCAAAAGCGTCCAGCGAGATAATGATTCCAGCCATCGAGAGCATGCTCATGACGGCGATCGCGATCCCGTAGAGGCCCGCGAAATGGAAACTGAGCAGAATCGCAATCCCGATAAACCCAACTGGCAGCGCGGTCGCATGATGACCAATCGCGAGTCCCGCGATGATGTTGGTAGCGTGCCCAGTCTCAGACGCGTGGGCGATTTTCCGCACGGGCGCGTATTTGGTTGAGGTGTAATAATTGGTAATCACGACCACGATCCCGGTCATGAGCAGGCCGACGAGTGAAGCCAGGTAGAGATCGTTCGCGGAATGCACGCGCTGCCCGATGGTGACACCGTTGCGAAACAGGATGTGCGTGGCGGGCCAGAATAGGACGGCCGAAACCAGCGCGCTCGCACCAACCGCGCCCATCAACGCGCCTGCCGGCTTCGCTTCGGTGTAATTGACGAAAAGGATGCCGACGATCGCACCGAGGACGGAAATTCCGCCGAGCACAAAAGGGTAAATGATCGCGGCCGGAGTCGATGCCAGCGTCAACGCGCCGACGAGGATCGCTCCGATCAAGCTGACCGCGTACGTCTCGAAAACGTCGGCTGCCATGCCGGCGCAATCGCCCACGTTGTCGCCGACGTTATCCGCGATCGTGGCTGGATTCCGCGGGTCATCTTCGTCGAGATTGCTCTCGATTTTCCCGACGAGATCCGCGCCGACATCAGCGGCTTTCGTGTAAATTCCCCCGCCCAACCGGGCGAAGACGCTGATCAGGCTCGACCCGAGAGCCAGACCGACAAGGCTGCGGACCGCAGCTTCGTGACCGACTACTCTACCAGCAATTGTGTAGAAAATTCCCACTGCGAGCAGCGCTAGACCCACGACGAGCAAACCCGTAACCGCGCCACCGTTGAAGGCGACCCGCAAAGCGGCCGCGCGAGAGTGACTGGCTGCCTGTGCCGTCCGCGTGTTCGCCAGAACGGCGATCCGCATGCCGATGTAGCCGGCCGCGAGCGAACAAAACGCGCCAATCACGAAACCGATCGCGGTGGCGTGATCCTTGGCAATAAATAGGAGCACGAAAATCAAAGCCGCGATTGCGCTGATCGTGACAACCTGACGATGCAAATACGCTTTTGCACCCTGCTCGACCGCGCCGGCAATGAAACGCATCCGTTCGTTCCCCGGCGAAGACCGCAAAATCACGGTGATCAGCCCAAACGCAAAGGCGAGGCCGATGATTGCGCAAATCATCGAAAGCGGGACGCCGAGGCTGAGCATGCTGAATGCGAAAAAAGTCATAGGCGGTTCCGATTTGAAGTGCCGGACATTAGAGAGAATTACCTGCGTCGCAATGGCTATTTGAGAGGCGGCAACGACCTCCGCGCGTGGAGGTGAGCAGCTCAGCTAGAGCTCGAAAACTGTCTTCAGACGGTCCATAAAAGAGGCCGTGTATTCACGCTGCTTGCTCTGTTGATTGTGCGGCTTCGTGGCGTCCTTCACGATCCCTTCGGTTTCGAGTTTCCGTTTCGCCAGAAGTTCGCTCAGCTGGTCAAGGCATTCCGGCAAATCGCGCAAGATTTCCGCCATCAGCGGCTTCCCGATTTCCATGACGTAGCAATCCGCATCGGCGCGGATTGTCGCCGTCCGTCGTTCCCCGGTGAGGAGCGACATTTCGCCGAAACAGTCGCCGGAGCGCAGGGTGCCGACGCGAATACTGGCCCCATCTTTTGAGACTGAAACGTGTGCCGTGCCCCGGAGCAGAACGAACATCGAGTCGCCCTGTGCTCCTTCTTCGATGATTCGCTCGCCGCGCCCGAAATGATTGAGCTGCGATTGCTTGAGCAAGCCCTCGACGCGGCCTTCCGGCAGACATTGAAAAAGCGGTTCGCCTCGCAAGATCGCGCGCGCTTCGGCATGGCCTTCATGCACTGGCGGGCCGACATGCCTGCGTTCGAGACGCAAGGTCCGGATCGGGAATGGAATCGTGATCCGCTGCCGCTTGAATTCGTACCAGATGTTTGTCCGAATTGCGTCGCAAATGTCGTTGTAGTCAGCATGATCGTTAAGCCAGAACTTGATTTCGTAAACCACCGCCGACTCGGCGTAATCGATCACAAAAATTTTGGCCGGCGGATCAGGCAGCACTCCTGCGGCGTGCGCGGTGGCGCGGAAGAGGGCATCTTTCACTCGGTTCGGAGGAACACTGTATTCGGCTCCGACGCGGATGCGCATCGCGTGGGCGGAGGTGGGATAATGCAGGTTCACAATCGTCTGCCGCACGATCTCGTTGTTTGGGATATCGAGATAAATTCCGTCGTTCGTGCGGAAACGAGTGGAGCGCCAATTGATCTCCATGACCTCGGCGAAGTTGTCGCCGAGGTGGAGCCAGTCGCCGACTTTGTAGGGCCGGCTGATCTGGAGAGACGCGCCTGCGATGATCCCGCCGAGGAGATTCTGGGCGGCGATCGCCAGAATGATCGCGGCCACGCCGGAAGTCGCGACGACCCCTTTGAGTTCGCGCTCGGCGTGGTAGCCAAGGCTAAGAACAAGCAGCAGGGCAATGAAGAATACAGCCAGCGCCACCACCTGGCGGAGGAAATGCGGAATCAGCGTTTCGCGTCTTCCCTCGAAATACGCATCCCAAACGTAACGATCGATCAGCGCGATAATCACGCCTGTGCTGAGCAGCGCCACGGCCGCTCCCAGGTGACTGCGCCAGCCGGCGTGGACTCCGTAAAAGGCGACTGCCGCGTAGAACGCAACCGTCAGACAGAATAGCTGGAAGACCAGTCCGAGCCGGACGCCGGCACGGCGTTTCAGGAATCGGCCGATCGTGAGGGTTCCGAAAAACGTGGCGATGAAAATCGCAACCGTGGCGACAGCCTTTTCCGTTTCTGGCAACGCGGGAAACATCGTAGCCGGTTACCTTATCAGTCGCCAGACAGTTGCCACAATCTTTGTCGAGCGGGTGAGCGTGATCGCTGACGCGCCGAGAGGCTTCCCAAACGTTGCCGGTTCACGGAACAAGCCTGCAGGCGTAACGAAGGAGGCGCGAGACGCCGGTCGGTAACCGGCCGCAGATCGTGCCTAACGAGTGGGTGCGATCGCGAGCCAGGCCCAGCCGGCAAGGAAGCACAGCCCACCGATCGGAGTTACGGGGCCGAGCCAGCGCGCGTTTGTCAGCGCCATTGCGTAGAGGCTGCCGCTGAAGAGTGCGATTCCTGCCAGCAACAGCATCGAAGCGGAACGGTTCGCGTGCGGCACCAGGCTCAGTGTGAGCAAAGCAATCGCGTGCATGAAGTGATAGAGCACAGCCTTTTCCCAGACGCCCGTCATACCGCGAGCTGCGAGCAGGTCTTTCAGGCTATGCGCTCCGAATGCACCCGAGGCCACCGCCGCCAGGCAAAGGACGGCGGCGATGCGGAACAGCGTCATGTCCATTGGCTCAAGAACACGTTTAAGAACACACCCGTCAAGCTCATGTCGACTCTGCTGTAGTGCCTTCACCACCCGCCGCAGGCATGTAACTATGCCGACAATAAGGAAATGGGGTGCATTTTCTCGTCGGCATCATGCGCTAGCACGGCACTGAGGATTGGCGAAAAGTTCTGAAGGACGCCACCGGTGAAAAACTCTCGACTCGCGGGCAAGTATTTCAAGCCGCTCCAGGCGTGGCTGGAAGAGCAAAACAAAGGCCGTCAGATTGGTCGGGATTAAGCCGGAAACGGGGCGCGAATATCTCCCGAGTGGAACTACACTTTCCGGGTGACACGGGAAGCAAATGAGCGCGCGATCATCCATCTCGATATGGATTGTTTCTACGCGGCCATCGAAGTTCGCGATTTCCCCGCACTTCGAGGGAAGCCTGTCGGAGTCGGTGGCGCGCGTGATCGGCGCGGAGTCCTGACGACCTGTAACTACGAGGCGCGCGCCTTCGGAGTGCGCTCGGCGATGCCGACGTTCATGGCGTTGCAACGTTGTCCGCAGCTAATCGTCCGGCCGACGCGATTCGATGTCTATCGCCGCGAGTCCGGCGTGATTCGCGAAATCCTGCACCGCTTTACGCCGCTCGTGGAGCCGCTCTCTCTCGACGAAGCTTACCTCGATGTGAGCGCTCACCCGGGAGCGCCGGCGGCATTGGCACAGGTGATCCGCGATCTCATTTTTCAAAAGACGAAGCTCACGGCCTCTGCGGGCATCGGGCCGAACAAGCTGGTTGCGAAAATCGCGAGCGATCTGCGCAAGCCTAGCGGCCAGGTGGAAATCACGGCAGAACAGGTGCCGCAATTCATGGCCTCGTTACCGGTGCGAAACATTTGGGGGATCGGAGCAGTCACGGAGCAGAAGCTGGAGCGTCTCGGCATTTCGACCTGTGGAGAACTGCAACGTTTTTCGCGCCTCCAGCTTCAGGAGCATTTCGGTAGATTCGGCTCTGAATTGCTGAATCTCTGCCGGGGTCTTGATCAGCGGCCAGTCGAGCCCGATCGCGAACGGAAGTCCCTCAGTAACGAGGAGACGTTCTCGATCGATCTGGAGACGCTCGAGCAATGCGAGGAGAAACTCGCGGACTTGTTCGTGGAACTGGCGGCGGAACTCGCGCAGAAGGCGCCAGCGCGACGCATCACGAAGATCTTCGTGAAACTAAAATTCGCCGATTTCAGTCGGACGACGGTTGAGCGTGCCGGCCTTGAAGTTTCCTTGGAAAATTTCCATTCGCTCCTCGTCGAAGCGTTCGCGCGCACTGGGAAGCACGTCCGCCTCATGGGACTCGGCGTGCGCTTCGCGGAGATGACGCCGGAGAACACGCAGCTGTCACTGCTGTAGCAGTCACGCTGGCGATTTTATTTCGAGATTCGAAGGTGCACGCTCGCGGCGAGCGCGCCATTGACGCGCAGTTCCACGCGATACGCGCCCGGCGTCCAACCATTTATTGGCCGCGACAAGGTGAAGGAACCATGGGCGTCGCCGCTCACGATCGTGGAAGCGTCGTCAATTTCGTAGTTCCGCGGTGCGATCTCCCCCACATCCTCCGCGATCCAGGCCACTCGCACCTTGGCGCGTTCTCCCAGCCCGCGACCGCGCCATCGCGCGAAGATATGTTCGGCATCAGGAGCAATCTCCTGTTTCGATTCGCCATTCGGTTGATCAGAAATTTCCAACGAGAGCCTTCCCACTACTTGTGGTCCCGGCGTTCCCGCCGCATTCGAACCCGGAGTTCGGCTCGCGCTTGAGATCGGAGTTGACGTCACCTGCGGTGTGGCCGTCGGGCTCGAAGTTTGTGCTGGAGTGGTAGTCGGCGTCGGTGTCGCCTCCGACTCGCTGATGAGTTGCGGCGTGATCGCGGTTATGGATCGGGGCACCTTGCGAATGAGATCGTCCGCGCGCAGAGGGAGAACCGCAGATCCAATAACGCAAACGATCAAGGCTGCTCGCCCAATTCGCCAGCTCTCGCTCCGGGCCGCGCAATTTCCGATTCTACAAAGCGCACTGACGACCTCACGCATGCTGCGATTCTTTTTCCGCTGAAAACGTTTGGCCATCTTGCTCGGTCGAGTGGGACAATCGGCGTTCGGCACGGTAGGGAAATAACTCCGGCATCTCTCCGGCCCGCAGCTTCCGCTGGATGCCGCGCCAGTAATCGATCGCAAAGAGATCGCCGTGATGCTCGAGCAAGGCAGCTTGTGCCGGAGCGGGCAGCCGGAGAAAACTCGGGAACTCTTCCGGAAAAATGTCGTTCTCACGCACCGAAAACCATGGCTCGGCCGCGATCTCTTGCTCGTGCGTGGTGGCTTGCGGCATGTCCCGGAAGTTGCAATCTGTGAGGAAACAAAGCTCGTCGTAATCGTAGAACACGACGCGCCCATGACGGGTGACGCCAAAATTCTTCGTGAAAATATCGCCGGGAAAGATGTTCGAAGCGGCAAGGTCTTTGATCGCCTGACCGTAATCACGGGCCGCTGCTGCGCTCGTCTCCGGGTTGCTCTCGGAAAAATAGAGATTCAGTGGGCGAATCCGGCGCTCGACATAGGCGTGATTGATGACGACATCATCGCCGTCGAGTCGAACAGTTTCGGCGGCGTCGCGGAGCATTTCATCCAGGAGCGCGGGATCGAAGCGGTCTCGCGCGATGCGCAGATGTTCAAACTCGTGTGCCTCGATCAGCCGGCCTGCGCGGTCGTGCTCGAAGACAAAGCGGTAGCAGCGCATGACCTCGCTTCGGCTGCTCTCCTTTGGAAAATCAAAGGAGTCTTTGATCAACTTGAAAACCACATCGTAGCTCGGCAAGGTGAAAACCAGCATCACCATTCCGCGCGTGCCTTCGGCGGCGATGAAACGATCTTGCGATCTGTGCAGGTGCGCGACAAAATCGCGATAGAATTCCGTCTTTCCGTGGCGATGGAAACCGATCGCATTGTAAAGATCGATGAGGCGCTTCCGCGGCATCAGTTCACTCAAGCGACGCACGAGTTCATACGGGCACTCTACCTCCACGCGAAAATAAGCGCGGGTATAAGAGAAGAGAATCGCAAGGTCGACTTCGCCGAGCAGGACCGCATCGAGCGTGATCCCGCGCGGGCTCGGATGACGCAAACAAAGTGCGATCGGCAGATGCGCGTTGTCGCTTTCGCGAATCGCCTGCCCGAGAAGGTAAGCGCCGAGCCCGCGATAGAAAACGCCGGTGATCATTTCCAGGCTCACGGCTGATACCGCGCCTTCACATTTGGGAAACGCGGCTTCAATTCGCTTCGCGGCTATCTGAACTCCAAGAGCAAGGTCATCCCAGGATTCTTCCGCGAAGCCTCCGCTTGACGTATCGGTCAGCGCAACCAGGAGCAGCTCGGGTAAACTGGCGCCGGAGTGCGCTCGCCGGCCAGTCTCGAACGAACTAGCCGGAGGGGCATCGAAATCGGTGTCCACGAACTCAATCGCCTGATCTACGCCTTCGGTTGTGAACACGCGACGAGTGAGAGAATTGAAAAAACTCTCCGCGATTTCCCACGCCGACGTTTGCGCGATGAGCGAAGAATAGACCGCCTTAATCGCCGTCCAGACCGTGCGGTCAGGAAACCGTATGCCCATCAAATCCCGAATCTGCAGAGTGAGGTCGTCCATTACCTTCCCGTACAGATGAAGCCGCTCGGCGGCATCGGCGTAACTGCCGAAGGAGTCGCGCGCGAGAAAGCGTTGGCGGGCGCGCCGGGTGACGATGCGAAATCGGTCCTGGTAATCCAGAAAAGCTTGCAAGGCTGTCTGCGCACAGAGCGATGCCAGCCGGCTATCGGTCAGCGCCGTGGGAGCCGCAGCCAGGCTACCGCTCATGAATGACCATTAACGCGGCGAGCAGCTTGCGTCTCATTCCGGGGAGCACAGGCTGCCAGCCTGTGGCGCCGGGCTGCTAGCCCGGCGAATCTGATAGCGTGCCGTCATCAACGTCTCACTTCACTCGGAATTCCCGGCTGGCAGACCCTGACTTCCGGATCTCCGCATTCCCATCTCAACAACAACGCAATTTCAATGGAACTGCTCTTGTTCCGTCGATCCATGCAGCGCAGTTGTCGAGCTCTCGCCGCTCGCGATGACTTGTGCGACGTCATCGAAATAACCGGTGCCGACTTCGCGTTGATGTTTGGTTGCCGTGTAGCCCTCCTTTTCGGCCGCGAACTCCGCCTCCTGCAATTCCGAATAGGCCGCCATGCCGCGGTCGCGATATCGGCGCGCCAGATGGAACATGCTGTAATTCAGCGCATGAAAACCGGCGAGGGTCACGAACTGGAACTTGTAACCCATCACGCCCAACTCGCGTTGAAATTTGCCGATCGTGGCGCCGTCGAGCTTCTTCTTCCAGTTGAAGGACGGCGAACAGTTGTAGGCGAGTAGCTTATCCGGGAATTTCGTCTTGATGCTTTCCGCGAAGCGCTTCGCTTCACCGAGGTTTGGCTCGCTGGTTTCACACCAAACCATATCGGCATACGCCGCGTAGCTCAGCCCGCGGGCCATCGCTTGGTCCAGTCCCGCGCGCACGCGATGAAATCCTTCCGCGGTGCGTTCGCCAGTCATAAATTCATGATCGCGTTCGTCGACGTCGTTCGTGAGCAGCGCGGCCGCGTTCGCGTCCGTCCGGGCCACAATCAACGTCGGCACGTTTGCAATGTCGGCGGCGAGACGCGCAGCGATCAGATGAGAAATGGCGGTGCGGGTCGGAACGAGCACCTTGCCTCCCATGTGCCCACATTTCTTCTCGCTCGCGAGCTGATCTTCTAGGTGGACGCCGGACGCGCCCGCCTCGATCATCGCTTTGGTTAATTCGAAGACATTCAGCGGGCCACCAAAGCCGGCCTCCGCATCCGCGATGATCGGTGCGAACCAATCGACCTCATTCTTACCCTCGGCGTGAGAAATCTGGTCCGCGCGCTGCAACGCTTGATTGATCCGCTTCACCACCGCCGGGACGCTGTTTGCCGGATAGAGACTCTGGTCGGGGTACATTTGCCCGGCAAGATTGGCGTCGGCCGCGACCTGCCAGCCGCTGAGATAAATTGCCTTTAATCCAGCCTTCACCTGCTGCACCGCTTGATTGCCAGTGAGCGCACCGAGGGTCGGGACGAAATCCTCGGTGTGCAGGAGCTCCCAAATCTTTTCCGCGCCGCGGCGCGCGATCGTCTGCTCCACGATAACGCTCCCTTGCAGACGCTGAACGTCGTCTAACGAGTAAGGACGCTCGATGCCACTCCAGCGCCGGTCTGTGTTCCAATCGAGGGTAGTATGATTATGCGATTTCATGGGTGATTCGGGTCGGGCGGAGATTCAACATTGCAGAGCTTCCGCTGCCGAGGAGCCGTCTTTGTCATTCCGAGCGAAGTCGAGGAATGCCATGGTTTCATCAATGGCGTGGCAGGTCATGGATTGCAATTCGAGTCTCGGATTTGCCACGGGATCCCTTGACTTCGCTGCGCTGCGCTCGGGATGACGGCAGAGTACGTTTTCTCGTCGGCCACATTCACGCGAGTTTTTCGTATCCGGGCAGTGTGAGGAATTCCACAAATTCATCATCGGTCGTGATTTCATCGAAGAGTTCGCGGGCGACGTCGAACTTTCCCTTTGTGTAACGCTCTGCGCCCACGGCGGCCTTGATCTTGTCCAGCTCTTCATCGAGGACGCTGCGGAAAAGATCCTTCGTTACCTTGCGTCCATCGGTGAGGACACCGCGCGGATGGCGAATCCATTGCCAGACCTGCGCGCGAGAAATCTCCGCAGTGGCGGCGTCTTCCATGAGATTGAAAATCGGCACCGCGCCACTCCCGCGCAGCCAGGCTTCCAGATATTGCACCCCGACGCTGACGTTGGTTCGGAGGCCTGGCTCCGTGATCGGTTCGCTCGGGCGGAAATCGAGCAAGTCCTCGGCAGTGACATTCACGTCTTCGCGTTTGCGGGAGATTTGATTCGGCATCGGCATCAGCCGATCGAAAGCTTCAAGGGCAAGCTGCACCATGCCGGGGTGAGCAACCCATGTGCCATCATGTCCATCGGTAGCCTCGCGTTCCTTGTCCGCGCGCACCTTCGCGAATGCTTCATCATTCGCCTTCGGATCGTTCTTCACAGGGATTTGCGCCGCCATCCCACCCATCGCGAAAATATTCCGCCGATGACAGGTTTTGATGCAGAGCAGCGAGTACGAACGCATGAAATGCGTCGTCATCGTGATCTGAGCGCGGTCGGCAAGCACGAAGTCACGCTTGTTGCGAAACTTTTTGATGCACGAAAAAATGTAATCCCAGCGGCCGCAATTCAGCCCGGCCGAATGCTCGCGTAATTCATAGAGGATCTCGTCCATCTCGAACGCCGCCGGGATCGTCTCGATCAGCACCGTCGCGCGAATCGTGCCCTGCGGAATGCCGAGCTCGTCCTGCGCCAACGTAAACGCGTCGTTCCAAATCCGCGCTTCGAGGTGGCTCTCTAGCTTCGGCAGGTAAAAATAAGGGCCGCTCCCGCGGGCGAGTAGCTCCTTCGCGTTATGGAAAAAATACAATCCGAAATCGAAAAGGCCACCTGAGATCGGCTCGCCATCGACCAGCACATGTTTTTCGAGCAAATGCCACCCGCGCGGCCGCGGCATCATGACCGCGATCTGCTCCTTGAGCTTGTATTCTTTCCCTTCCGCGCTGGTAAAATTGATCGTGCGCCGGATGGCATCGCGCAAGTTGATCTGCCCCTCAACCATGTTGGTCCACTTCGGCGCGTTCGCGTCTTCGAAATCGGCCATGAAAATCTTGGCGCCGGAGTTGAGCGCGTTGATCACCATCTTGCGGTCGGTCGGTCCCGTAATTTCCACGCGCCGATCCTGAATGTCCGGGGGAATCGCGGCGCAGGTCCAATCGCCATCCCGAATCGGTTTTGTCTCGGCGAGAAAATCGAGCGGCTCGCCGCGATCGAGTGCTGCCTGGCGCTCCTCGCGTCGCCGAAGACATTCCTCACGCCGACTGCCAAACACGCGTTGGAGTTTGGCGACAAAGTCGAGCGCTGCGGGCGTGAGTATTTGCTCGAAGGCCGGTGTGATTTCTTCCAGCACCTCCACGCCGCGGGGCGATTGCGAGGCAGATAATTGGATCATAATGTCGGTTTGATAAAACGATCGAGCGCAATTCTTCTCGCCGATCCGGAGCCTACGGGGCTCGAACCCGCAACCTCCGCCGTGACAGGGCGGCGCTCTAACCAATTGAGCTAAGGCTCCTGAAAAGCTCAGGCAAAGGGAAGCAGGGTAGGTCGCCCGTCCATGAGCTTCAACCAGTTTTTCCCCGGCGATTTGCGTCCGGCTAGGGCGCATCCGAACTCCTCAAGCTGCGACAAACAGTTGTGCCTGGGCGGGAGTAATGTGCGATCTCGGGCGCTCGTTTGCACCCGTGGCGCCGCGCCGATATGATTACACGTGGCGTGCATTTCTGACCGAGTGCTTAAATGAGCGACGAAACGCCTCCATCTCGCCGATCTGCGCGCGGAGAGCGGCTCACGACTCTCGAAGCCTTCGATCACGTGCTCGTCTCCTATTCCCTGCCCGATCCAATCCGCCGGGAACTGATAGAGCTGCGCGAGGGAATCGCCAACCAGGAAGAAACGATTGGCGAAGCCCGTCAAATGATCGAAAAGCTGGAGGAGATCGTAAAAAAGGTCACCTCACCGGCTAATCGCATCGGCACTTTTCTCGGCGCGGTCAGCCACGAGACGGCGCAAATCGTCGTCGGCGGCGCTGACTATTATTGCAACGTCGATCCCCGGATCAGTCTGGCGAAGTTGAAAAAAGGAACACGGGTGCTGGTCAACGAAGCCTACGTCATCGTCGGTGATCTCGGTTTCGAAACGGCTGGTCCGGTCACGAAGGTGACGGAGGTGCTGGGCGATCGTCTGCGCGTCGGGTCCGAACACGGAACGCAGTCAGTCGTCCTTCAGCGTTCGGCAGAGTTGACGAAGGCGATATTGAAAAGCGGTGACGAAGTGCGGGTGGATGCAAATTACCGGATGGCGCTGGAAGTGCTCGCGCGGCCGGAGTCGCACGAGCACTATCTCGATGTCGTCCCGGAGCTGCCTTGGGAAAAGGTGGGTGGCCAGGACGAGGCGATTCAGGCGATCAAGGACGCGATCGAGCTGCCGCTCATCCATGGCGAGCTGTTTGCAAAATTTCAGCACGCAACGCCAAAAGGATTTCTTCTCTATGGGCCTCCCGGTTGCGGCAAGACCCTCATCGGCAAAGCCACGGCTTACAATTTGACGAAGCAGCTGCGTGAAAAAACCGGGAACGAGATGAAGGAGTACTTCATGCATGTGAAAGGCCCGGAAATTCTAAACATGTGGGTGGGTGAATCCGAGCGCATGGTGCGTGAAATTTTCTCCACGGCGCGCGAGAAACGGCGGGAAGGATTTCTGCCATTCCTGTTTATCGACGAAGCGGAGAGCATTCTCGGCACCCGCCGCGCATCGCGTCACTCGAACATTCTCAGCACGCTCGTGCCGATGTTCTGCGCGGAGATGGACGGGATCGAGTCACTCGACGATGTCGTAATTATTCTCGCGTCGAACCGCGCCGACCTCATCGACCCCGCGATTCTCCGGCCAGGTCGCATTGACCGGAAAATCAAAGTGCAGCGGCCAAATCGAGAAGGCGCGCGCGAGATTTACAGGATCTACCTAACGAACGATCTGCCTTACGATGGCGCGCTCGCGAAAGAGGCAGCCAACATTGGGCCAGCGATCGATCAGTTGATCGAGCGATTGCTGGATGCGCAATTTGCCGTCCGCGACGAGAACAAGTTCCTTGAAATCACGCTTCGCAGCGGGCGCAAGGAAGTCCTCTACCGCGGCGATCTCCTGAGCGGCGCGATCATCGCCTCAATCGTGGAACGGGCGAAAGCGATGGCGATCAAGCGGGCGATTGCAACGCAGCAGGAAGAAGGGATTAGCGAAGCAGACCTGCGCCTGGCATTTCAGGCCGAGTTTGCCGAGAATGACATTTTCCCGCCGACGGACATCACAGAGGACTGGTTCAAACTGATTGATCAGGATCCCGAAAGTGTCGTCAGGATTTCACCTGTCCGGTCTCTTTCTCGGGCTGCGCCTTTGGCGGCCTCCGGCGTGATCTAAATGTGCGGCTGGCGAGGAGGGCCGTTACTTTCGCGATGCGATCTTGCCTCAGAAGCCTTTCGCCGATCTTTCGCGAATCGCAAAACGGCAGCCCGAAATCGTGCCTGCGGCGCGGAAGCCGATCGGTAAAGTTTTTCCAGATTGGTCGGCTAGGACAACGCCGCTGACCTTCAGCTTCTGGAGCCACTCTTCCCCGGGCGGCATTTCGACTTTGATGCTGTCGGAAAACGCCAGGTGAAAAATGGGCGCGGTGACGTCCGCGGCAGCTGCGGTCAGCGCCGCATGCGCGTGCGAGAAACGCCCACATTTCGGGCCGGAACAGGGCTGTCCAGTGGGCCACGGGAAGATTGCAGAGCAGGGTCGCGTAACCGGCGCCGACCGCGACATTTCGCAGAGGGAATGGCGGATGCTGGTGGATTTGCGAAAGAATCCATGGGGTGTGGACCGACCATTCGTCAGATCGAATCGCTTTGGGACTTCCCGCGACGATGCCGAGTGTCGGTGGCGCCCGGTCGATGTAGCGCGAGAGCATGGCTGAGGACGAGCCGTTCAAATCGAGCAGACTTGCAGTAACCACGACGGCAATACACACAGTGGGAGAAATCCAAAACGGCAGCGGGAAGGCGCACAGCCTTGGAAATCGAGGTCGTCGCGCCAGAGTGCCGACCGCCAGGAGAGCGAGCATCAAACCGGCGAGCTGAAGACCAACTCGTGGCGACGAGGACGCGCGCAAGATGGCGATGAGCGCAGCTCCGGCCAAAAGTGCGGCCACGCAGAGAGCGACACGTCTGCTCCCCGGAGCGGAAAGCAGTGCGCGCATCCGGGCTTCGCCGCGGCTAAGAAGTAACTGAGTGGAAGGGCGCCCGATACATCGGCGTCGATTCCGGCGCGAAACCGTGACGCATGATGTTCTCGGTCACCACGCGCGGCAGCAGGAATTGAAGCAGGTAATCGCCGCCGCCGGCTTTCGTGCCGCCGCCCGACATCTTGAACCCGCCGAACGGATGGCGGCCCACCACCGCGCCCGTGCAGGAGCGATTGATGTAAACATTGCCCGCGACCAGCTCCGCTTTGACGCGCTCGATGTTCGCGGGACTGCGCGAGAAAAAGCCGGCGGTCAATGCGTATTGGCTGCCGTTCGCCACTTCGATCGCCTCATCCAGATTGGCTACTTTGATGACGCTGAGGACGGGGCCGAAAATTTCTTGCTGCGCAAGAGTGCTGTCCGGTTTCACTTCGGTGAAGATTGTGGGCGGAACGAAGTAGCCGACGCTCGGAATGTTCTTCGCCTGGTAAGCCAGCTTCGCTTCACCGGCGCTCTTCACGAGCGTTTGCTGGATCCGCTGATACGCGGCTTCGTCGATCACAGGACCGACGGTGATACCAGGTTCCTCCGGATTGCCGATGCGCAGACTCGAAGTGGCCGCGAGCAAACGCTCCATCACGCGATCATAATTTTCTTCGAGAACGATGAGCCGCGAGAGCGCAGAACATTTCTGCCCCTGATATCCAAACGCGGAATAAACCGAGTCAACGATCGCCTCATCGAGGTCGGCATCGGAGTCGATAATGACGGCGTTCTTTCCACCCATCTCGCAGATTACGCGCTTGAGCTCGCGCTGGCCTGGCTTCGTTCGACCTGCCGCTTCCCAAATCCGTAAACCCACTTCGCGCGAACCGGTGAACGCAATCAGCTCCACTTCCTTGTGATCGACGAGATGTGCGCCGATAACGGCGCCGTCGCCGGTGAGCAAGTTCAGCACGCCAGCTGGGACGCCAGCTTCTTCGAACACTTCCATCAAGAGAGCGCCGCAAATCGCAGATTGCTCGGCCGGTTTCATGATCACGGTGTTGCCGGTGACGAGTGCGGCCGAAACCATTCCAGTCAGGATTGCGATCGGGAAGTTCCAAGGCGCAATCACGAGAGCGACGCCGCGAGCCCAGTAATGCTGGTAGCTCTCTTCGCCAAGGACGTGTTGCGTCAGACGCGGCCGGCCAAGCAGGCGCATTTGCTGCGCATAGAAAAGCAGAAAATCGATCGCTTCGCGGATGTCGCCGTCGGCTTCTGCCCAGGGTTTTCCGACTTCATAAACTTCAAAGGCGGACAACTCGAAACGGCGGCGGTCCATGATCGCCGCGGCGCGTTCCAGCAACTGAGCGCGATGCTCAACGCTGGTGCGATTCCATGCCGGGAAGGCCGCGCGGGCGGCCTTGGCCGCGGCTTCAGCCTCGGGAATTCCCGCTTCCGCGACGGCACCGATAATCTCACTTGGGCGAGATGGGTTGATCGAGTCGGACCATTGGCCGGTCGAGGCTTTTCTACCGTTGATCGTGAGCGGATATCTTTGCCGGAAACGTAACCGCACATCGCGCAGTGCGGTTTGCATGTGCCGCTGTGCGTTCGGATCAACGAAGTTGACGAGAGGCGCGTTCACGTAACTATCGCCCGGAGGCGTCTCGCGCGAGGCGCCGTTGCGAGACTGCAATTCAGCGGCGCTCGGTTCTGAAGCGCGTTTGTGCCGGACGTCAGGTGCGAATTCGCCGATCTCCGATTGCGTCTGCGAGCGACCTCGCACAAGCCCGGCCGGATCGCGCAGGAGCTCGGCGGTGGAAGCGTTATCCGAAAACCTGGCGCGTAGAAATCCCTCGTTCGAAGTGTTCTCGAGCAGGCGCCGGACGAGATAAGCCATCCCCGGGAGCAGCTCACCGACGGGACAATATTCGCGGACGCGATAGCCCATTTCGACGAGGGCGCGTTTGATCGGGCCAGCCATCCCATAGAGGAGCTGGAATTCGAAACGGCTTTTGTCGATCCCCAGCTGCTCCGCGTAGGCCTGCGCGTGCGCGATGCTGCGTACGTTATGCGACCCGAACGCGGCGGTGACGATCGCTTCGTTGTCGAGCAGGAGGCGCGTGACGGTTTCGAAAGTGCGATCACTTTCCGGCTTTTGCAGATATACCGGGCAAGGCCAGCCGTTCTGCTGCGCTTTGATTTTCTCGAAGTCCCAATACGCGCCTTTCACCAGCCGCACTGTGAAACGCGTGCCGCGAGCACGGCCCCAATCGAGGAGGTCGCGCAGGTCGCGTTCGGCATCGCGCAGATAAGCCTGAATGACGATGCCGGCGTGCGGCCAATCGCGGAATTCCTCCTCGTTGAAAAGGGTTTTGAAGAGCTGCAGTGTCGAGTTTTTGTGCGCGTAGCTCTCCATGTCGAAATTGATGAACGCTCTCAGCTCGCGCGCGCGGCGGATGATCGGACGCAGCTTCGGAGCGAGATGGGCGATCGCGTCCGCTGGATCCGCCGGGTTCATCTGTGAGTACAAGGCCGAGATTTTGATCGAAAGATTGGCGACCGGAAATAACTCGGATTGCATGCCCGAGGGATCGGTCCATCCGCGGGTTTGCGCGGCGAGTCCGTCGAGAAGTTCCATGAAACGCGCAGTGTATTCCTCAGCTTCCCGCTCGCTCACGACGGCTTCGCCTAACAAGTCGACGGTGAAGCCAATGCCGCGTTTCCGGCTGCGGCGGAGGCTTTTCATCAGATCATCGGAATTCCGGCCCGCGATAAATTGCCGCGCCATGCCGGAGACGTTGTGGCGCAGCACAAAGGCAGTGACCCACGGCAGCACATGCGCTGCACGCAAGCCGGCCTGCATCACCGGAGCAAAGCCGTTCCGCATGCCGGCAAAATACTCGTCCAGATGTTGCACGATCTCACCGGAGCGCCGGAGCGACGCGAGCACATCGACGAAGCGGAACATCTGCACTTTGAAATGCTCGTCCTTCATCGACCACGCCATCATCCGTTGATAGAAGCCGGCCTTGCTGAAAATCGATTGGGGATGCTGGTCGACGAGCTGAAAAATACGCCCGCCGCGGCGCTCGATTTCGCCTTGCAAAGAACTCATAAGCGATCTTAATCGGCCTTTTTGGTTCAGCAAAGCAGTCTTGGATACCGATACCGAAGAGGCGCGCGCTCTTCGGATACGCACGAGACGCGCAATTCGAAGGCGTTTCTCCTCTCTTGCTCCTAATCCTGGGTTCCCGAGCGAGGTCGATTCTCTCGTGATCGAAAACGGTATTCGCCGAAAGGGATCAAGAACAAGATCAGGAGTTAATAGCTGGAGAATTTTCTGGCGCCCGTCTTTTCTGCTCCTGCTGCCGATACACAGCCGCGGGTTTCTCATCCTCGTGCGAAATAATCTGGTCGAGACACAATCATCCGCCGTGTCCTATCCGAAATTACAGTGTCGAAGCACCAGAAATATGAAACTTAAAGCCCGGAATAACGAGGAGGGTGCCGCCGGATATATTTTGCTGTGGTTGCTCGGGATTCCGATTCCGATCCTTCTTCTGTTTTTCCTGCTGCGGGGTTGCACATAGAGGTTGGGGGCAAGTAGAGGGTCCGCCTGACGAAAGCTGAGCGATTAAAGCTCCGCGATTCGGCAGGCGGTTTTTTGTACGGCTGTCTTTCAAGGCGCCTCGGAGAAGGGGAATTGATCGGGAGCGACAACTCGCTTACGAAGAGCGCCAATGGACGCGGCGAGGAACGAACGACACGAACTGGCGAGCGATAATACGGCTCCAATCTGCCCGGAAGCGTGGGCGGCACTGGAGGAGGCAAACGCGGAGGAGATCGCTTCCTATGGTGGCGATCGCTGGACGCGGCGCGCTTGCGACCTCGTCCGCGAGGTTTTTGAAACCGACTGCGAGGTGTTCTTTGTTTTCAACGGCACGGCCGCGAATTCGCTCGCGCTGGCGCACCTGTGCCATTCGTTTCACAGCACGCTGTGTCATGAATATGCCCACATCGAAACCGATGAATGCGGTTCGCCGGAGTTCTTTTCGAACGGCGCAAAACTGATCCCGACCCGCGGCGCCAACGGGAAGTTGGATCTTGCCGAAGTGGAAGCCGCGATCTTGCGACAACGCGAGTTGCATTCACCGAAGCCGCGCGTCATCAGCATCACGCAATCCACCGAGCTCGGGACGGTTTACACCCGCGATGAAATTGCGCGCGTCGTTGATTTCGCGCGGCTTCGTTCTTTACGCGTGCACATGGATGGCGCTCGTTTCGCGAACGCGGTCGCCGCGCTCGGGTGCGCGCCGAAGAGCCTCACCTGGGAAGTGGGTATCGACGTGCTCTGCTTTGGCGGCATCAAGAATGGAACCGCGGTCGGCGATCTGGTCGTGTTCTTCGACAGGATGCTCGCAAACGAGTTCGATTACCGCGCCAAACAGGCGGGCCAGCTCGCTTCGAAGATGCGGTTTCTAGCGGCGCCGTGGGTGGGACTTCTAGAGAATGAAGTCTGGTTGCGGAACGCGCGCCGGGCGAACGGCATCGCGAAGCGGCTGACGGAGAAATTACGGGAGGCCGCCCACCTCGATCCGGCATTCCCGTGCGAAGCGAACGCGGTATTTTTGAGACTGTCCGGCGACCTGGTCGCGGCGTTACACGCGCACGGGTGGCGCTTCTATAAGTTCATCGAACCGGACATCTATCGGATTATGTGTTCCTGGTCCGTAACCGAGGATGACGTGAACGAGTTCGTGACCGAAGTGGCGGCTCTTCGCCGATCGTAGGATCTCAAGAGTTCGCAAATGGAATGCTGGTAATCGAGTTGCGTGCCGGGAAGCGATTCTGTATAGATGAAAGATGAGATTCATCGCGCGCGTTTTGGTTCTCAGTGGCATAGCCTGCGCTGGTTGCCAGACGGCGCACGATGTCGCGGTCACCTCCTGGCGGGTAATCGACGCGCCGGCTCGTTATGTGACCCGGCATCTTGAAGGACCGGAGGACACGAGGACAACAACGACGACCACAGTGGTTGATTCCGACGTGGTAACGCCGGGCCGACCCGTCGAACTTGCCCCGCCCCAGCTGGGCCGTCTCACTCCGCGCCGCGTAGTAGAGAATCGTGCGAGTCCTTCGCCGCGGTCAATCCCTCGCGAAACAAACTTCCAGCCCGAAACAGCCAGGGTTTCTCCCCCGCCTTCACGTAACGCTTCACCGAATCAATCGCAACAGGCGTCACTTCCGACGGCGAAACCAGTTCCGGATAAGCCGGGTTACGTGTTCAGTCCGTTCGATCCAAACGGCGGCTATGTGGACGTAAACGGGTACACCTCGGGCCAGAAGGTGAAGGATCCGTATTCAGGCAAGATTTTCCTGGTCCCCTGATTCAGCGGGGTTCTCGAGATCGGCAGTCCACCTCGAGTCTCACGAACGGTAGGCGCCGAAAGGGAGCAAGAGCAGGGAGAATTGTCCGGCACTGCTGTCTTCTGCTTGCTGCTGCTCCTGCTCGTATGATCCTGTAGTACACGCTGGGTGACAGGATTGCGTGCCGCCAGATCTTTGGATCTCTCTTGATCGAAGACCGGACTCCCTCGCAGCGAGATTAAGAGCAAGATCAGGAGGATTGTCGGCGCTCTTTCTGCTCCTGCGCATTTCAATGATCCTGCTGTCGCAGCAGCGGAGACTGCATTGCGCATATTTCCTGCTCACTACGGCAATTATGAATAATCTGTGGGAGCGTATTGAGTGGCCGCTTTCATCACTCCGGAAAAGCCACTCACATGGTGGACGAAAGTGGTTATGGAGTACGTATTTTATTGCGACCCTTGCCTTTGTGATAGATTTCGCGGCGGTCTCAGCCAGCGCGTATATTCTTGAAGGTCAACGGTGGCCAGTCGGGGCGATCGTCACCTATCAAATGGGCCTTGGCAGCGCCGGCCGAACGCTACAGGACGGCAACAGTTCATGGAATGCGGCGGCCGCGCCGGCGCTCGATTATTGGAGCCAGAAATTGGAGCGCATTCGACTGGTGAGTGTCGTCAACCCAAGCGCGTCGGTCGGAAATGGCGACGGCGTGAATTGCATCGTTTTCGCCAACACAGCGTACGGGTCGTCTTTCGGCAGCAACACGCTCGCGGTCACCTTTCGACACTGGGGCTCAGACAAAAACATCACCGAGACCGACGTCCTCTTTAACCGCGCGCAGCCTTTCGATTCCTATCGCGGCCCGCTTCAATTCGGTGGAAACGGATATGCGATCGCCGACATCCGACGCGTCCTGCTTCATGAACTTGGACATGCGCTCGGTCTCGGTCACCCCGATCAAGGTGGTCAGCACGTCGACGCAATTATGAATTCGGTCGTCAGCAACCGTGAACTCCTGGGCGCTGACGACATCAATGGCGGTGTCGCGCTTTACGGAGCCGCAATCGCTCCCACGCCGAGTCCGACGCCAAGTTCGACGCCCACAGCCTCGACTCACCTCGCGAACATTTCTACCCGGGTGCGCGTGGGGACAAACAATGACGTCGTGATTGGCGGTTTCATCGTCCGGGGTTCGGCGCCCAAGAAATTAATTCTCCGCGCGATCGGTCCTTCCCTCCGAGCCGCCGGAGTGCCGGAAGCCTTGGATGATCCCGCTCTCGAACTGCGTAGCTCGGCCGGTGGTCTCATCAGTTCAAACGACGACTGGCAATCCGGGACGCAGGCAAACGAAATCAGCGCGACTGGACTTGCGCCCACGAGTCCATACGAAGCAGCCTTGATCGTGACGCTCGCTCCTGGCAGTTACACGGCCATTCTTCACGGTTTCAATGGTGCGATCGGTGTGGCGCTAATCGAGGCTTACGAGCTGGATGCGAACGCGACCCGCCTGGTGAATCTTTCGACACGCGGCCAAGTCGGTTTGAAGAGCGAAGCGCTCATCGGCGGTCTCATTGTGCAAGGCGGAGTTGGCAAGAAGGTGATCGTCCGCGCGACAGGGCCTTCGCTCGCGGGCAGCCTCCCGGGAACTCTGGCCGATCCTCAACTTGAACTGCGGAATGGAGCGGGCACTCTGATTGCCTCGAACGACAACTGGCAAGCCAGCGGCCAGGCCGCCGAGATTATCGCTACGACAGTCCCGCCGAGCAATGCGCTTGAAGCGGCGATCGTCACGACGCTTGCGCCCGGCAACTACACCGCACTCGTGCAAGGAACCGCGAATACCACGGGCATAGGACTCGTCGAAGTGTTCGACCTCGACCCTTAACCGGGAGCAATGAGTAAACCTTTTTTCGAACTTCGTGGGAATAGTGGGGTTGAATTCGAACTGGATCCTTTCCGCCATCTGAGCTTAAGAGAAGAGACCTTATGAAAAGAACAATTTTTGCGACGGTCTGCGCCCTTGCAGGTATCGCTACCCTGCACGCGACCACGGTCATACCTCCGAACTTCGGCGAACTCGTCGGGCAGGCCGAGCTCATTTTTCAGGGCTCGGTCACTAATGTCCGATCGGAATTCGTGGGCGAAGGTGGCCAGCGTCACATCCAAAGCTATGTCACCTTCAAAGTGGAAGATGTCATCAAAGGAAAACCGGGTGCGAGCTATACGCTTAGCATGCTGGGGGGCACCGTCGGCGAGCAGACCATGGAAGTGACGGACGCGCCGAAGTTCAAACTCGGCGATCGCGACATTCTCTTTGTCGAGCACAACGGCGAACAGATCGTTCCGCTCGTCGGCATCATGCATGGGCGCTTCCGGGTTCAACATGAACAGCAGACCGGGCGCGATATCGTTACTACTCATGACGGGCGGCCGTTAACTGATTTGGGCGAACTCGGCCAAAACACCCGCAGCGCGGTTGCAGCCGAAAGAGCGCCGCTCTCGCCGGCTGATTTCAAGGCTGCGATTCAAAATAAGATCCGCACTTCGAGTCCGGCCGCGCGTGAGCCGTAATCTGTTTTCGCCTTCGACGTGGGGAGTCGCCGCAATCCTCCTGGGATTTCTGCCGGCAGCTCCCGCTTACGTCTATGACACCACCGCCGCTGGCGCGCGCTGGCCCGGCCCGACGCTCCCGGTGCGGATGCAAATGGGTCCCGCGAGTTTTACAGTGACTGATGCAACGATCACCTACGGTAAGACGATTAGCGGATTCGTCACCACAGTGAGGTCGTTTTCGGCGAGGTTCGATCTCCATGGGGTCATAGGGATGACGGTCACCGGCACAGGCATTATTTCCGGGACCACCGTCCAAAGTATCACCGACGGTTCCACTGTCGTGCTCTCAAGCAATGCCCTCAGCACTGGCGGCGGTAAGACTCTCACCTTTACCAGGATTTTAAAGGATGGCAGCGCTTCGTGGGATGCCATGACAGAGAATGCTTATGGTCTCTGGAACGAACAAATGAAGAATTTGCAGGTCACGTCCACGCGCGCGGCTCCGGGAACGCCGACAAACGACGGGAAAGGCAGCGGCCAGACCTCTGTCCAGTGGAGTCTGAATGTCTACGGCAGCACTTTCGGCAATGGAACTCTCGCTGTCACTCTGGTTAACTATAACGGCGCCCTGCTGACGGAATGTGACGTCATCTTCAATTCCAACGTCGCTTACGATTCATATCGGGGCACGAGAGTATCGGCCGCCTATGACGCGCATCGTGTCGCCATCCACGAGTTTGGCCATGTGCTCGGACTTGATCATCCGGATCAAAATCATCCCGATAAGCCTCCGTATTACTACACGCCTCCAAACCCACCGCCGCCCGCCATCATGGCCGCTTTCGTCAACTCGGGGATCGACGGTCTCCAACCCGACGACATCGCGGGAATTCATTCGCTCTACGGCACGCCCGCGGGCGCGCCGTCGTCGGAGAGAGGAAACGCAAAGCTCCGAAATATCTCGACCCGCGCGCAGGTCGGCACGGGTGAAAATGTGATGATCGGAGGCTTCATTTTACAAGGAGCGAGTCCGAAAAAGATTTTTATTCGAGCCCTTGGGCCGTCCACAGGTGTCCCGGGTGCTCTGGCAAATCCAAAGATCGAGCTTCGCGGCACAGCCGGCCTCGTCGCGACCAACGACGATTGGAAAAATCAGACCGCGGCGGGCAGGCAGACAGTAATCGACTCCGGGATTCCGCCTCCCAACGATTTTGAATCTGCGCTCGTCACGACAGTGCCGGCGTTTGGCAGCTCGTATTCCGTCATTGTCAGTGGATCGGGCGGCGGCACTGGCATTAGCCTGGTAGAGGTTTACGATTTGGACCCACCCGGACCTTCCATCAGTAAGCTAGCCAATATCTCGACCCGCGCTCAGGTCGGAATTGGCGCGAACGCATTAATTGGCGGCTTTATCATCGTGGGTCCGCAAACCAAGACAGTTGTTCTTCGTGCCATCGGTCCATCTCTGACGAATCACGGCGTCTCCGGCGCCTTGGCTAACCCGATCTTGGAGTTGCGCAATGCGAACGGAGATCTTTTCCAGTCCAACGACAATTACGTTAGCCCGATTGCTGGCTCTGAGAATACCAGCGTCCTCACTTACGGCCTGCAACCGGAGAACCAATTCGAGTCAGCACTGGGGCCGATCTTAGCTCCGGGGAGTTACACCGTGATTGTGCGTGGTGTGAATAACGCAACCGGGATCGCGTTGGTGGAAGCTTATGGGGTTCTTTAGAGAAGCTTGTCGCCGCTCACAGTCCGCTGACAGAAGCTGCCCGTCGACTTAGTCCGGGTTCTCTGGTTGCTTTTGCTGGACGCTCTGGCCCGCCACTTCCCTCGTTCGATCAAGCGCTTGTTTTGCCCAGTCGTGTTCGTTCATCTTGGCTTGCGGATTGGGTAGCTTCGCGACGACGGATGACATCACGGGCGGACTTGGCTCTTCCGGTTTCTTTTGGAAGACGACTATGATCGTCAGTGCACTGAGCACGAAAAGAACCAGGAATTTCCGCATTCCAGTCATAGAGCACAGCACGCGCCAAAATTACCATATCCTTTGCCGAGCGGGCGAGCGAATGATAACTAGGAATATGCGCGCCGTTGGCAAACTAGCCCTGCTCTCGTGCGGGATGCTTCTGTGGGCCTCCCAACCCGCGCATGCGCAGACGTACCAGGACCGCGAATTGGTTCAGGCGCAGATTCTCGCGAACGCCAACGCCGTGGTCCCCGGAAAACCGTTTACCGTCGGCTTGCTTCTGCGGATGGCCCTCGGCTGGCACACTTACTGGAAATTTCCGGGCGACGCCGGCATCCCCACGGAGGTGAAATGGCAACTGCCGGCCGGCTGGAAAATCGGCGAACTGCGCTGGCCCATTCCGCTCAAGCTGAAGGAGCCCGGCGACATTGAGATCTACGGCTATCACGATGAGGTGTTGCTGACGCAGGAAATCACGCCGCCGCTGCGAATCGCCGGACGGAGCGTCAAGCTCTCTGCCGAAGCGAGTTGGCTAGTCTGCGAAAAAATTTGCATTCCCGGCGGAGCGGCGTTGCAACTCAATCTGCCCGTTGCGGAGTCGAACGCGCCCGCGAACACTGAGTTATTTGCGCGGTTCGATCGTCTTCTGCCGCAGACGTTGCCAGCTGCGAATAGTGCAAGGTGGACCCGCGCCGGGCCTAACTTGCAATTGACGCTCACCGGCTCGAATCTGGCTACCGGCCCGACCATCGATTTTTTTCCTCTGCCCGACAGCAAGGTAGTAGCCGGCCACCCAGTAGTCGAATCACGCGAACGGGGCAAAATCGTCTTCCGAGTTCCGATCGAAACGAACGACGCCAAGATTTCGTCGCTCGACGGCGTGATTGTTTACGGGGGTGCGCCTGATCGGCACGCTTGGTTTATTTCCGCCAGGGCCCGAGAGGGGAACTCAGTCGCGCCGACTGCTCCCGAAACGTCTGCGGCGGAGATTCTGCGATTCCTTTTCCTGGGCCTTATCGGCGGACTGATTCTCAATTTGATGCCCTGCGTGCTGCCGGTGATTTCGCTGAAAATCTTCGGGTTCGTCCAGCAGGCAGGTCAAAGCCGGCGTCGCATCCTGCGCAGCGGGCTGGCGTTTACGGCTGGGATTTTTGCATGGTTCATCGGTCTCGCGATTTTGCTCATCGTTTTAAAGTCTGCTGGCCATCAAATCACGTGGGCGTTCCAGTTCACGAATCCGTATTTCGTCCTCGCGATGAGTGCAGTCGTGCTTGTATTTGCGCTCAATCTTTTCGGCGTCTTCGAAATCGCGCTGCCGCAAAGGGCAAACAGCCGTCTGCTCGGCTGGAGCACGCGCGAAGGTGACGCCGGTTCGTTCTTCCAAGGAGTCTTCGCCACGATTCTGGCCACACCCTGTACTGCGCCTTACCTGGGCACCGCGCTCGGCTTCGCCTTCACGCAGTCGAACCTGTTACTCCTGCTCATGTTTGTTGCGATCGCGGCGGGAATGAGCGCGCCGTATCTTTTGCTTTGCGCGGAACCGCGCTGGCTGCGTTTCCTGCCAAAGCCGGGACCCTGGATGGCGCACGTGAAACAGCTGATGGGCTTTTTCCTGTTCGCGACGCTCATTTTTCTTCTTTCAGTGCTGGGCGCCGAACGCGGCTTGGAAGCGGTGGTGTGGACAAGCTGCTTTCTTCTTGCCTTGAGCGTCGCGTGCTGGATTAAGGGCACTTGGATCACGCCGCTCGCCGCGCCGCGGAGCCGGGTGATCGCGCTCGTGGCAATATTACTTCTTCTCGGCGTGAGTACGTTCTACTTCGTGGGCGCGAAGTTCGGCGCATCCCGTGTTAGCGTTTCCGAAGCAAGTAATTCAAACGGCTGGCAGTCCTTCTCACCCGCCCGGCTCGAAAGCGAACTCGATCAGGGCCATGCCGTCTTTATCGATTTCACGGCCGCGTGGTGCATCACCTGCAAGTTCAACGAAACCACGGTCCTGGAATCCGACGCGGTTCGCGCCGCGTTTCACCAGCGCGGGGTGGTGAAGCTGCGGGCCGATTGGACTAATGCCGATCCGGAAATCACAAAAATGTTGAAACAATTTGGCAGGCCGGGTGTCCCACTTTACGTGCTTTATCCGGCCGGCAGAACCGCGGAGCCGATCGTATTTCCGGAATTACTCACGAAGAGTGTTGTGTTAGACAAACTGGAAAGCGCTGCGCCGCACGTGGCCGCTCAATAATCTATGAAAAAGAACCTGATCCTCACCCTTCTCGCAACGCTGAGCGCAACTGCACTCTTTGCCACCGGTTCACCGCCGGTTGGCAGTGCGGCGCCGAACGTCTCCGTCACTGACTCCAAGGGCAAGACGCATTCGCTCTCCGAATACAAAGGCAAGTATGTGGTGCTCGAGTGGTTCAATCCCGACTGCCCGTTCGTGAAAAAGCATTATGGGAGCGGTAACATGCAGAAGCTCCAGCAAGAGTTCACGGCTAAGGGCGTCGTTTGGTTGACAATCGATTCATCCGCCCCGGGAACGGAGGGCAACCTCACTCCGGAGCAGGCGAATAAGACCGTTGCGGATTGGAAAGCGCATTCGACCGCATTCCTGCTCGATGCCGACGGCCAGGCGGGCCGCGCCTACGGTGCGAAGAACACGCCCCACATGTTTGTTGTGAATCCCAAAGGCAAGGTGATTTACGAAGGGGCGATCGACAGCAAGGCGACTCCGAATCCTGCGGACATCCCGAGTTCCACAAATTACGTCAAGGCCGCGCTCGACGAATCAATGGCCGGCAAGCCGGTCAGCACTCCCAGCTCGCGCCCATACGGCTGTTCGGTGAAGTACGGCAGGTAAGACGGGCCGTTATGGCTTCTTTCCGCGGAAGCGAGAGCCAAGGCGAAGGAGCGAAAGAGGGGTGAGCCTGACCAGGAACATTCCGGTCTTCATCGCGGACCCCGGGATGACGAGGGCGCGATTGTGTTCCACCGCCGCAAGACCTTCTCGGACCACTTGCCCGACCGGGACGTGAAGAAACTCTGGGCCGTTGCGCGCCTCGGGTTCTGAGTTCCTGCGTGCGACGCGCGTGAACTCGGTATGCACCGGGCCAGGGCAAAGCGACGAAACATTCACGCCGGTGTCACGAAGTTCCGCGCGCAGACCTTCGCTAAAGCTCGTTACGTATGCCTTCGTCGCGGCGTAAACTGCCAGGCCAGCCATCGGCAGGAATGATGCGGAAGAGCTGACGTTCAAAATCGCGCCATGCCTGCGCCCAAGCATCTGGGGCAGGAGCTGGCGCGTGAGCAAAGTCAGGCTAAAGATATTAACGAGGATCATCTCCTCCACGCGCGAGGCGTCGCTGGTTGCAAAATCACCGGAGTCGCCGAGGCCGGCGTTGTTGATTAGCAAATCGATCGGAATCTGTTCGTCCGCGATCCACCGACAGAGTTCCTTCATCTGATCTGGCTTGGAAAGGTCGATTGCTCGAACGCGCACGTTCAGGTTCGGATTCTTCCCCGCCAGTTCCGCGCTGAGTTCCTCTAGCCTCTCGCCCCTCCGCGCGACGAGGAGGATCGCTCCCGCGCGACCGGCAAGTTGCAACGCAAATTCACGCCCGATTCCCGCGGACGCGCCGGTGATCAGCGCGCTACAGCCTTCCAGTCTCATGGCGTTTTCGCCTGCAGGAGTGGCTCCAGCACGCGCCAGACGTTTTCCGCCACGATCCGTTGCCCGGCGGCGGTCGGATGAATTAAATCCGCTTGGTTCAACTCTCGGTGACCGCCGACGCCGTCCAGTAAAAACGGAATCAGCGTGGCGTTGTTCGCGGCTGCGATTTCCGGAAAGGCGTGCTGAAACGAAGCTGCGTATTCAGCGCCCAGGTTCGGGGGAACCTGCATTCCGGCGATCACGAATTTCGCCTCGGGATTCTTTGCTTTCGTTTTGTCGATGATCGCCTGCAGATTTGTCTTGAGTGTCGCAACCGGTAGACCACGCAAACCGTCGTTCGCGCCGAGCTCGATCACGAGCACGTCGAGCCTGCGTTGCAGGAGCCAGTCGAGGCGCCGGAGTCCACCAGCTGTTGTCTCCCCGCTCAGGCCGGCGTTTCGGACCTCGATCGGCAAACCTGCCTCCCGGATTTTCTGCTCGACCAAGGCGGGAAACGCCTCCTCGGGTTTCACACCCAGTCCCGCAGTCAAACTGTCGCCGAGGAACACGACCGTCTTCGCGGCGGGTGCTGCCGCCACCGTCTCCGCCCAAGCTGAAAACGCGATTGCGCTAGCAAGGAGCGCGAATCCTCCCGCGCGAATCAATTTCCCCATGCAGCCGCCATCTTCTTCGCGTAAGCAAAACGAGCCCGCGCGCAGCGTCAATGACCGCCTTTCCGATTCTGAACGTCCACCGTTTGACGAAGAGCTATCCTTCCACCGCGGGGGCGCTCACCGTCCTGAAGGAGATCTCATTCGAGCTTCCGCAGGGCGCGACCTGTTCGATCCTGGGTCCCTCCGGCAGCGGGAAAACGACTTTGCTTGGTTTGTGTGCCGGACTCGATCGGCCGACTTCCGGCCGGATTCTGTTGAACGGCATCGCGCTCAACACTGCCAGCGAGGATGAGCGCGCGCGCATTCGTAATGCCCACGTCGGTTTCGTTTTCCAAAACTTCCAACTCATCCCGACGCTGACGGCGCTCGAAAATGTAACCGTGCCGATGGAGTTGCGGGGAGATCGCAGCGCCCGCACCCTCGGACTCGAACTGCTCCAGCGTGTCGGGCTCGGCGAGCGCATCGCACATTATCCGGCACAGCTTTCCGGCGGCGAACAACAACGCGTGGCCCTCGCGCGGGCGTTCATTAATCGGCCAAAGATTCTGTTTGCCGACGAGCCCACGGGGAATCTTGATGCCGAAACCAGCCGCACCGTGATCGAGATTATGCTCGAGCTGAACCGTGACGCCGGCACCGCGCTCGTCCTCGTAACGCATGATCCGGACGTCGCGGCGTTGACCGAACGCACGATTCGATTGCGAAACGGCGAAGCGGTTTAGTGGCATGCATCCGTCCTTCATCTGGAAGATGGCGTGGCGCGACAGCCGCTCGAGCCGGCGCCGTCTCCTGCTCTTCTCCACGTCGATTACACTAGGCATTTCCGCACTCGTCGGCATTGGCTCGTTTCGCCACAGCCTCTCACAAGCGATCGACGAACAGGCGCGCACGTTGCTCGGCGCGGATCTGATCGTGGAGTCGTCACGCCCATTTCGGGCCGAGGAAGAATCGTTTTTACATTCGTTAGGCGAGCCGCAGGCGCGCGAAGTGCGTTTCACCACGATGGCGGTATTCCCGCGGAGCAACGGCACCCGGCTGGTGCAGGTGCGTGCGCTCGGCGGAGATTTCCCGTTCTACGGAAAGATCGAAACTGCGCCGGAGAACGCCGCTCGCGACTTCCGAAACGGACGCTTTGTCCTCGCCGATGAGAACTTGCTTTTCCAGTTTAATACCGGCGCCGGCGAAAAGATGAAGATCGGAAAATTCGAAGCTCCGATCGCCGGTGCGATCAAGAAACTGCCCGGGGAAGCTTCCGCCGCGGCTTCGTTTGCGCCGCGTGTTTACATTCCGCTCCAGCATCTGGCCGAAACGGAGCTTCTGAAACCCGGCAGCGTTGCGCACTATCGCGATTACATAAAGTTCGCTGCCGGCATCAACCCGGAAGACCGCATCGCCAAGCTCGCGCCACAGCTCCAGAAGTTCGGCCTCGAATACGATACCGTCGCGAAACGGGAAAAAGATTTAGGCGGCGCACTGGAGAATCTTTATCGATATCTAAACCTGATCGGCTTTGTCTCACTTCTGCTCGGCGCGGTCGGCGTTGCAAGTGCGATTCATGCGCATTTGCAACAGAAGACGCGAACCGGCGCGATTCTGCGTTGCCTTGGCGCCTCCGCGATCGGAACCGCCGCCATCTACCTCGTCCAGGCGACCGCAATGGGCCTGGTCGGAGCCACCGCCGGAGCCGCGCTTGGCGTGGCGATGCAGAGCGTTTTCCCGCGCGCGCTGCAAAGTTTTCTGCCGCTGGTGATCCCGACCACGCTCGCCTGGCTGCCCATTATTCGCGGCATCACGATCGGCTTCGGCATCTGCATTCTTTTCGCGCTCCCGGCGCTGCTGCGGTTTCGCCGCGTCTCGCCCTTGCGCGTGCTCCGCGCGATCGATGACGAAGCGTCGACGCGCGGGCGCGATCCCCTTCTTTGGCTGGTTTACGCCACAACCGCAGCAGGCATCACCGCCTTCGCGATCGCGCAGGCCGAGACGTGGCGGCAAGGCGCAATCTATGCCGCGGCGCTTGCGGCCGCGCTTGGCGTTTTTGCGATCGCCGCGCAACTGCTGATCCTGCTCGTTCGAAAAGTTTTTCCGGAAAGCGCCGCCTTTGTCGTCCGGCAGGGTTTGGCAAATCTGTATCGGCCGCACAATCGCACGCTGCTCCTGACAGTGTCGTTAGGTATGGGCACGTTCCTGCTGCTCAGTCTCTATCTCACCCGCGATGTCCTCCTCGCGCAGTTCCACTCCGTAGGCGCGAACACGAACGCGAACATCTTCCTTTTCGATATCCAACCGGACCAAACCGCTGGCGTCGCGGCGCTCGTGCGCTCGCTCGGATTGCCGGTGATTCAGGAGGCGCCGATTGTGACGATGCGGCTGGTGGAAATCAAGGGCCGGAAAACTTCGGACATTCGCGCCGACACGCAGAACAAAATCCCAGATTGGGAATTGCAGCGCGAATATCGGTCCACCTATCGCGAGCAGCTGACGGAAACTGAGAAGATTTCCGGGGGCCGCTGGATCGGCCGAGTCGAGTACAATCCGGGCGAGACTGTTCCTATTTCGCTCGACAAAGAGATCGCACACGACTTTTCCGCGAAGATAGGAGACGAGCTGGTATTCGATGTGCAAGGCGTGCTGATCCGGACGAAGATCGCCAGCCTGCGGACCGTCGATTGGAAACGCTTTCAGACGAACTTCTTTGTCGTCTTTCCAGCTGGCGTTCTCGAGCAGGCCCCGTCATTTAACGTGCTCGTGAGTCGCGTCAGCAGTGCCGCCGACTCCGCGCAATTGCAGAATGCAGTGGTGGCGAAATTCCCAAACGTCTCCGCGATCGATCTTACATCCGTGATCCAAACCGTTGATTCGATCCTCACGAAGGTGGCGCTCGTGATTCGAGTTCTTTCGCTCTTCACCGTCGGAACCGGTGCTATCGTTCTCGCGAGCACGATCTGGAGCGGGCGATATCAGCGGCAGAAAGAAAGTGTGCTGCTCCGGACGCTGGGTGCGTCGCGCCTGCAGATTTGGCAGATTCTTTCGGCCGAATATTTCTTTCTCGGGATACTCGCCAGCGCCACCGGAGTGCTGATGTCAATCGCGGGGAGCTGGGCGCTCGCGCGCTTCGTCTTCAAGTTGAGCTACACGCCGCGAATGGCGCCGGTCATCGTCACTTTTCTGTCAGTGAGCGCGTTGACGGTGCTGATTGGCCTCGCGACGAGCCGTGGAGTCGGGCGCGCGTCCCCGCTGGAGATTCTGCGCGCCGACGTCGACTGATAGGCGATCCGAACGTTCGCAGTAAAAAACTGTTCAGCTCCGCGCGAGTCAAAGGGCGCCAGTGACCGCGGGGCAGATCGCCCAATCGCAACGTGCCCACGCGCGTGCGTATCAGCCGTTCCACTTCGTAACCGATCGCGAACAGCATCCGTCGAATCTGGCGGTTGAGTCCCTGTCGCAAAATCACCCGCAGACGCGTCGGACTGATAGAGTGGATGAGATCGATCCGAGCACGTTGCCCATCGAGGATGATTCCGCGCTGAAGCTTGACTGCCAGGATGGGATTCCACGGCTTATCGAGCGTGACTTCGTACTCCTTTTCGACTTTGTAACGCGGATGCGTGAGCCGTTGGGCAAGGTCGCCATCGTTGGTCAGGATGAGCAGCCCCTCGCTGTGCGCGTCGAGCCGTCCGATGTTAAAGAGACGCGGGAATTTCGCCGGCAACAGATGGAAGATCGTGTCGCGGGCGTGCGGATCGCTGCGGGAGGAGACGAATCCGCGCGGCTTGTGAAGCAGGAGATAGAGCCGCGGCGACGCGCCTCTCACCATCCGGCCGGCCACTTTTACATGGTCGCTCTCGCTCGGCTGCGCGCTAAAATTCGTGCAAACCTGCCCGTTAATCGTGACCCGGCCCGCGGCAATCAATTCATCGCAGTGTCGACGTGAGCCGATTCCGGCGGCGGCAAGAAAGCGATTCAAACGCATTGATCGAGCTGAGATTTGTTCGTGAAAAGTTGAGACGTTGCTTCTCAACTCTCAACTATCATCTCGCTACCTCTCGATCAGGCGTCAGGCTTGGTTTTCGGAAGGCTCATGACTTTTTGACCTTCCTTCCACTGACCACGCTTTTTCAAGAGCTCCACCCGCTCGAAACGCTTTAAGACATTTCGTTTTGCGGTGATGGTGCTGGCCCCTTTCAGGCTGCGATGCTGCGACATAGAATGCTCCGATTTTTCGTGCGAAAGTGAGCGGGAAATTACGACGACATCAGGACTATTCAAATGGATTACGTGAGCCCGATCCCGCTGCGCCCGCGGTCCTCAAACGCGCGCGTGGGATTGCTCATGATGGCGATCATTGTCATCGTCACCGGCATCGGAATCGCGAACGCTGAGTCGTTCGAGTGGTTCGTGCTGAAGGCTTCGCTGCGATCGAAGTTTCCAAGACTCCAGTGGATCACGACGTCAGAGCTCGCGACCTGGATGACCGATCGCAATCGACCACCGCCGATTTTGCTTGATGTGCGGACGCAAGCGGAATGGGACGTGAGCCATTTACCAAATGGCCGCCGGGTTGAGCCGGGAAAACCTGCCGAGGCGGCTCTTGCCGGCGTACCGAAGGACGCACCGATCGTCACCTACTGCGCCGTCGGATATCGCTCTGGGACAACGGCTGCGACGTTGCGCTCCGCTGGTTACACAAATGTCCGCAATCTCGAAGGCTCGATCTTTCAATGGGCGAATGAGCGCCGGCCGCTCGTGCGCGACGGCACGCCGGTGACAATTGTCCATCCATTCAGCCCAGTTTGGGGACGCCTGCTCGAAGAGGAAGTCCGTGCGCCGCTGAACTGATGGCCTCTCACACTGATTCCAGAGCTTCGCCGATCTCCTGGATCAGGTATTCGTGTGAAGGAAATTTAGAGACCCGACCCTTATGAACCCTCTAACGAAATCGAATCCATTGCGCCCCGGACCGGACGGAAGCTTGTCGGGATCACGATTCTGGCCGTGGTCGCGGCTGGGTTGCTTGCCTGGAAATTTCTTCAACACGCCGGACCATTTGCGCATCAGGTGCAGCCATTCCCGGCAACCTCGATCCTGATGGACTCGTCAGCTTCGCGCGCTGGGATGTGAGCTTGATCGATCGCGACCCGGCTGCGGCCGCGCGCGCGGTCGCTTCTTGTCGTGTGGAAGCAGTCACTTCCGCAAGCGGTGTGCCCCTGCCGAAGAGCTATCTGCAGGCGTACATCCATCTCATGCTTGGCGACACTGCCCGGGCTCAGGCGGATTTCGAAGCCGCGCGTCCGGCGCTCGAAATGACAGTCAGCCACAGTCCGCAAGACGCGCCGCGGCACGCACAGCTGGGCCTTCTATACGCCTTCATGGGACGCAAGGAGGATGCGCTCCGCGAGGGCCGGCGAGCGGTGGAATTGAAACCCGTCTCCGAGGACGCAATCGATGGCGCAATCGTTCAGAGTATCCTCTGCCTGATTTACGCGCGCACTGGCGAACCCGACCAGGCGATTCCGCTGATCGGGCGGCTCCTCACCAGTCCGGGTTCAGTCGATTACGCCTATGACTGCATCACCTTGACCGATCTGCGTCAGCGATGGGAATGGGATCCACTGCGGAAAGATTCACGCTTCCAGAGCCTCATCGCCGGACCAGAGCAGAAGATCGTTTATAAATAGCAGAATCGCTCTTCGTCTTCGCGTCGTCCCGTAGCGCGAGCGTCTCGCTTGCAATCCTTCGATGGTTTCAACTCGCGCATCCTCATAACGCGAAGTGTCCTGGTTGACTTTTGTTCCCGACCGCACGTCCATCGCAGGCGACTGTGATCCCCGCCGAGCTGGCGGGATTGCAACGCTCTGCTAAAGCGCGGCCGCAGAACCGCCTGGGTGCTGATCCCAAGCGGGTTGTTGCCTTGGCTTCTAAACTCTGCTTCGGCAAGGAGGACGTGTGTTCGCCAGAGCGGGTTAGCTCTTGGCCTGATCGAACTTTTTGATCATCTCGAGATGTTCTTTCATCACCGCGATCGTGTCATCGATGAACTTCTTTAAATCGGCGTTCTGCACTTGCTTATCCGCTTTTTCAAACTCGGCGATGTCCTCCTCGTGGTCTTTGATCATCTCCTTCACGTATGCCTTGTCGAAGTCGGCTCCTGACATCGCGGAGAGCTTGTCAATCGTCGCCTTGTGCTTGGCGTTGAGACTATCAGGCACCTTCGCGTTCATTTTCCCGGCGACTTCCTTGAGCTCATCGTTCGCTTTCGAATGATCTTTCACCATTCGATTGCCGAAGTCTTTCACGTCCTGACTTTGCCCTTTCTCGGCCGCAATTTTGCCCAGTTCCACCTCCGCCATTCCGCCGTTCGCGGCTTTCTTGATGAACATGGCTTCAGTCCCCGCCCCTTTTGCACCCTCTTTGTCTTTAGCAAACGCCCCCGGGGCGGGCGCGCAGAGCGCGGCTGCGACTCCAATCGTAAGAATAAAACTTTTTGTCTTCATAGTACAACTGTTCGGTTTTCGCCGGCTCGATGGACGTTACACGAACGACAGGGAAAAGTGGCGACGGCAGCACGCAGCGGGGCACGCCGAGTGGATAACGTCGGCAAGCCTTCAAAGCCGCCCAGAAACGCCGGAATAATGATCGATCAGCTGTTCGAATGTCCCCCTTTGCGCGACATGTCTGGCCGAACTAAGCGTTCAACCGCAGCACGGGCGAACAGTCGCCGCCGGAAGTGCCTCTCGGTGTCTGAAACGTGCTTCAAAGAACCTCCGCGCTTCCCGCGCTAATCCCCTTCGGCCATATTGGTGACGCCGGGCGGACGACCGGCCAGTGCACCCGTGAATTCCAAAAACCTCTTCGGCGAACTTAAGCGACGCAATGTTTACAAAGTGGCGGTCGCGTATGCAGTCGTCGGTTGGCTCGCAATTCAGATTTGCTCGACCGTATTGCCCACCTTCCACGCTCCGGAATGGGTGGTGCAGACGCTCGTTGTCCTCGTCGCGGTCGGCTTTCCTATTGCGCTCGTGCTCGCGTGGGCCTTTGAGATTACGCCGGAAGGAATCAAGCGCGCGGAAGATGTTGATCCGAAGCAGTCGATGACGGGTAAGAGCGGACGGAAATTAGTCGGGATTACCGTAGCGCTCGCGATCATTGCGGCTGGTTTGCTGGCGTTACAACTTTTTCGCGCCAAATCGACCAGCACCGCAGCGCCTTCAGCATCGCCGGCGCAATCAACATCAGCCTCGAGTCCCATCCGGGAGAAATTGATCGCGGTTCTGCCGTTCGACAATCTTAGTGAGGAAAGGGCAATGCCTTTTTCGCGGAGGGTATCCAGGAGGAAATCCTGACGCGATTGGCCAAAGTCGCCGACTTGAAGGTGATCTCGCGCACCTCGACCCAGCGGTTCAAAGCGGCGCCCTCTGACCTGCGCGAGATCGCGAAGCAGCTCGGGGTGACGAACATTCTCGAAGGCAGCGTGCAGAAATCCAATGACCACGTGCGGATCAATGTGCAGCTGATTAACGCCGTCACCGATGCTCATCTCTGGGCCGACATTTACGATCGCAAACTGACGGATCTCTTCACGGTCGAAAGCGAGGTCGCCAAGACGATCGCTGACACTTTGCAGGCGAAGCTCACTGGCTCGGAAATGACGGCAATGTCGAGTCGACCTACGGAAGATGCGGTGGCGCATGAGTTGTTTGTGCAAGGACGCCACTTCCTCGCCTTGCGCCGCGACGATAACCTGCCGCGTGCGATCGGATTCTTCCATCAGGCAATCGCGCGCGACCCAAATTACGCGGCAGCCTACGCTGGCCTGAGCGAAGCCTTGATTCTGCTTCCCAGATATACCGGCGCTTACCCCAGCGAAACTCGTCCGCAATCCAGAGTCGCTGCACTCAAAGCATTGGAGTTAAATCCTAATCTGGCCGAAGCGCACAATGCACTGGCCAAGATCGCTCTTGATTGCGACGTGGACTTTGCGGAATCGATTCGGGAGTTTAAGCGGGCTATCGAGTTGAACCCGAACTATGCGGGCGCGCACCACTCAGTTATCGCGTGTTCAAACTCGAAATCGTTCTCGGAAAGTAAGCCAGCGGAAGCGTGGGCCTCACTTGAATTCGGGGACGGCCCATTGATGGCGCTGGCGCGGTCTGATCGATCCATCGAGGAGGGAAAACGCGCCGTCGGACTCGATCCGCTCTCGTTGATTAACAACGCCGATCTCGGCTGGGACTATTTTAATGCGCGGCGCTACGACGAAGCGATTGCCAAATTTCGTAAGACGATCGAAATCGATTCTTACTTTTACCTAACGCATTACTATCTGGGCGAGGCGTTCCTACTTAAGGGCAAACTTACTGAGGCAATCGCTGAATATCGGACCGCAGTCGAGTTAAACGACGAGCCGATAGCGCTCGCGCTTCTTGGTCAGGCGTATGCGCGAGCCGGGCGAAGGGACGAGGCGCAAAAAATCCTCGCGCGTCTGACTCAGGAAGCAAAATCCCGCTACGTTTCGGGCTACAGTTTCGCGCTTGTGCTTACGGGCTTGGGCGATAAGGAGGGCGCGATTGATGCGTTGGAGCGGGCCTATCGTAACGGTGAGGGTAACGACATTTACATCATCAGAGTAGATCCACTGCTGGACGATCTGCGCGGTCATCCGCGATTCGAGGCTCTGGCCGAAAAGATTCTTCCGGCGCGCGAGTTCAATTCGCAGTCGACGGCCTCGAAATGAACCCGGGCAACTTCTTGGCCGAGCTGAAGCGGCGCAATGTTTACAAGGTCGCAGTCGCGTATGTCGTGGTGGCGTGGCTGCTTATCCAAATCGCGACGCAAGTGTTCCCGTTCTTCGAGATTCCGAACTGGGCGGTGCGTCTTGTCGTGCTACTATTGATTCTTGGCTTTCCCATCGCGCTGATTCTCTCGTGGGCCTTTTAGATTACGCGGGAGGGAATCAGGCGCGAGGAAGACATCGACCGCAACCAATCGATCCCTCGCCAGACGGGGCGCAGGTTAACGGCTTTGGTCGCGGTGCTCGTAGCCTCGGCGGTCGGAGTGCTCGTTTTTCGCTTTGTGCACTCCCAGCAAGCCAGCGAAGCAGAGAGGCAAAGCGCGCTCCCCGCTAAGATCGAGAGCAAATCGATCGCCGTCCTGCCCTTTGAAAACCTGAGCGCAGAGAAAGCGAATGCTTACTTTGCCGACGGCATCCAGGACGAAATCCTGACACGCCTCTCAAAGATCGGGGATTTGAAAGTGATCTCCCGGACGTCGACGCAACATTACCAAAGCGCGCCGGGTAACCTGCCAGAGATCGCCCGGCAACTGGGCGTCGCGCACATTCTGGAAGGCACCGTGCAGAAGAGCGGCGACACCGTGCGTGTGAACGTGCAGCTAATCAAAGCAGCCAATGACTCCCATCTTTGGGCTGATACCTTTGATCGCAAACTGACTGACATTTTTTCCGTCGAGAGTGAGATTGCCAAAGCTATCGCCGACCAGTTGCGGGCCAAACTGACGGGCCGGGAAGAGGAAGTCATTGCGGCCAGGCCAACGGATAACCCCGAGGCTTACGATGCCTACTTGCACGGGCTGGCTTTCAATCTGAGAACGGCCAACTCAGCCGCTAACTCTCGCGGGGCGCAGAAGTATCTGAGAGAAGCGGTCCGGGTGGATCCAAAATTTGCTCTTGCCTGGACGCTGCTCTCATTTGTCGATTCGCGCGGCTATCTCACCCAGACTTTGCAACCAACCGCTGCTCTCCGGGAAGAGGCGCGGCAGGCAGCCGCCACCGCGCTCACTCTGGAACCCAACCTCGGTGAGGCACTGCATGCCGAGGGTTATTATTACTATGCCTGCCTGAAGGATTACGGCACTGCGGTGAGTTACTTTGAGCGCGCGCGTCCGCTTCTGCCGAATAGCAGCCGGATTCCCGAATCACTCGCCTACGTCACGCGGAGACAAGGCCAATGGGACCGGAGCGAGTTCTACTTCTCCGAAGCCGAGCGACTCGACCCGCGGAACGTTTACGTACTCGGGCAGCACGGACAATCCAATATTGCGCGCCGTCGTTTTGCGGAAGCGCTGCAAAAGTTTGACCAGATTCTCAAGATTACCCCGGACGACATGGATACCCTCGCGGTCGAGGCGGCTGTCGCTCAAGCCCAAGGTGACTTGCCGCGCGCCGCGGCGCTGCTCGCTCCACTTCATCCACCCCCGGACGACTCTAATGTCTTATATACACAGGTCTACCAAGCGATCCTGGAGCGCCAGCCTTCACGAGTTATCCCACGTTTGCAGGAAATTCTCTCCAAGCCTGATCCGGCCTGGGGCTATTTCTATGGCGAACTGCGCTTTTGGTTAGGCTGGACGCAGCAAGTCGCCGGTGACCATGCCGCCGCCCAGGAAAGTTGGCGCACGGCCCGCCGCGATCTAGAACCTTTCCTCAAAGAACAACCGGAAAATTACAATCTCCTTTACGATCTCGCGCTGACCGACATGGGCCTGCGAGACAAAGCCGCTGCTTTAACTTTCGCGCAAGGAGCCATGGCCGTAATGCCAATCGAGAAGGACGCCTTTGATGGGCCCGCTCCGATCGAGATCCTCGCCCGGGTGACGGCGCAGCTGGGAGAGTCCGACCGCGCCATCGCCGCTTTGCAAGAACTGCGCTCGATCCCTTACGAGGGCCCCCTGGGTGGAGGGCAGGTGCCGCTGACTCCTGCGCTGCTCCAGCTCGATCCCATGTTCGATCCACTGCGGAACGATCCGCGCTTCCAAAAACTCGCCGCCTCGCCCGCGCCGAAGCTGTAGCCGGGCGGCGATGACGCCGGCCCCCAATGCAGATCAAGTCGGCCGCGGCCGGCAACCGCGTCTTACAAACCCAAAAGAAACATGTAGGCGTCCATCGCGGCGAACGCCTAAGCTAAACCTTCAATGCCACCAAGGTTAAAAGGAGATCGAGATCGCCCGCGTTCTCCTCATCGACATCGTTGTCTCTTCCAAGATGGCGATAGACGATCAGCGCACTGCTATCGATCAGCTCCGAGGTAATCCGCACCTTTAGAAACTCGTCGAGCCAAAGCCTTGAATCTTCGCGCCTTCTTCGCCGAGCTGAAACGGCGCCGTGTTTATAGCGTCGCCGTCGCCTACGTCGTCGTGGCCTGGTTGCTCATCCAGGTCGCGACGCAGGTCTTTCCCTTTTTCGACATTGCTAACTCGGTCGTTAGGCTAGTCGTCCTGCTTGCGATCGTCGGTTTTCCCATCGCCGTGGTTTGTGCGTGGGCGTTCGAGGTGACGCCGGAGGGAATCAAGCTCGAAGGAGACGTCGATCGTAGAATCACCCGCAAGACCGGGCGCAAGCTAACCGCTCTGGTCGTCGTCGCCGCAGCAGTGGCGGCGGGGATAATGGTCTTTCGATTTTTGCCTTCCCAGCAAAAGATCGCAGATGGAAAGCAAGCGATGGTCGCCGCTGAAATCGAGAGCAAATCGATTGCCGTCCTGCCGTTTGAAAACCTGAGCGAAGAAAAGGCGAATGCTTACTTTGCCGACGGTATTCAGGACGAGATTCTGACGCGCTTAGCCAAGATCGCCGAACTCAAAGTCATCTCGCGCACCTCGACCCAGCATTACAAGAGCGCACCGGAAAACCTGCCCGAGATCGCCCGGCAACTGGGCGTCGCGCACATTCTGGAAGGCACCGTGCAGAAGAGTGGTGACGCCGTGCGTGTGAACGTACAGCTGATCAAGGCAGCTAATGATTCCCATCGTTGGGCAGATACCTACGATAGAAAGTTGACTGACATTTTTTCGGTCGAGAGTGAGGTCGCCAAAGCGATCGCCGATCAGTTGCGAGTGCACCTTACGGGCCGGGAAGAACAGGTTATCGCCGCCGAACCGACCGATAATCCGGAGGCCTACGACGCCTACCTACGTGCCCTTGCTTATACGCGGAAAACGCAAAACACGCCTGCCAACTACCTGGGCGCACAAAAGTATCTCAGAGAAGCGGTGAGATTGGACCCGCAGTTTGCGCTCGGCTGGGCGCTCCTCTCCTACGTCGATGCTCGCGGCTACCATACCATAAATCTTCAGCCCACCGTTGCTCTGCGGGAAGAGGCGCGGCAAGCGGCCGAAACCGCGCTCACGCTTCAGCCCAATCTTGGCGAAGCCTGGGTAGCCAAGGGCTATTACAACTACGGTTGCGTGAGTGATTTTGAGACGGCCGTGCGTTGCTATGAACAAGCGCGGCAGTTTTTGCCTAATAGCAGCCGAATTCCTGAGTCGCTCGCCTTTGTCGCCCGGGATCGCGGGCAGTGGGATCGAAGTGACTCTTACTTCAACGAAGCCGAGCGGCTCGACCCCCGCAATGTGAGTCTGCTCACCCGGCATGCCCAGTTCTACATAACGCTTCGTCGTTTCCCCGACGCGCTCCGAAAGCTTGACCAAATTCTAGACATTGCGCCGGGCGACATCGATGCCTTGATAGAAAAGGCGGCGATTGCACAGGCCGAGGGCGACCTGTCGGGCGCCTCGGCGCTCCTCGCGCCGCTCCAACCAGCTGCCGGGGACCCGACCGCGTGGGAAACCCTCGCTTATCAAGCCATCCTCGAGCGCCGCCCCACCCAAATCATCCCACTCCTAAAGGAGATATTGGCCAAGCCCGATCCGGCGTTGGGTTATCTTAATGGCGAGCTGAGGTTTTGGTTAAGCTGGGCGCAGGAAGTCGCCGGCGATCAGACTGCCGCCCTGGAAACCTGGCGAGAGGCGCGCCGCGAGCTGGAAGCCTTACTTAAAGAACAACCGGACAACTCTTCTCTCATTCAAGATCTCGCCCTGGTCGCAATGGGCCTCGGTGACAAAGGCGCTGCGTTGGCTCTGGCCGAGCGCGCGCTGGCCCTGCGTTCTGTCGACAAAGACGCCGCGAATGGTCCGCAGGGGGTCGAGATCCTTGCCCGGGTGGCGGCACGCATGGAGGAACCCGACCGCGCCATTGCCGCCTTGCAGAAAATACTTTCGATGCCGGGCAACGGCGCGCTGGCTACAGGCATGGGGCTCACTCCTGCGCTCCTCCGGCTCGATCCGATGTTCGACCCGCTGCGGAATGATCCGCGTTTTCAGAAATTGGTCGCCTCGACCCGATCGCCGCCAAACTGATTGGCGGCGAAGACCAGCGGCGACAGGGCTCAATAAAGCGCCTCGAAATTCGCGACATCCTCGGCAGCAAAACGATGCGTGAAGTTACGCTGAAATAGCCGCTTTCGAAGACAGCTCCGCCTAGAATAAGCAGTAAAACGAGTTCGCTAATCGCGATTGGCTTCGTGCCAGCCGTGATCTCAGCTGGGTCTTCGAACTAACGTCCCAGGCTTGAACGGGATAAGGACGTGGCACCCGAAAAATCAAGGCGGTCTAGGCCCCGCTGCGGCTTGGCACAGGCACCGCCTCGCTCCGCGCTGCCTCGCCAGGCCAGTCGCCAGAATACGCCAGGCGATCTCACTACCATTAACCTGCTTCGGGGCAAACCTGCCGTCGCGCTGCAGGAAACCGGTGACGCGCGCTACGCTTGGCTGAGCAAACATCATGGCTGTGGCCGAAGGACGTGTGCGGCCAAGTGCTGCGAGTACCGCGTCTTTGAATTAGTAAACGGATACCTGCGTTATCGCGAAGATGATTCCCCTGAGTGATTGCCCGAGGGGTTTTCGGCTAGTGACATGCGCGGCCCCGTACACAGTTTTGCGTTGCGTTCAAAGTAATCAACTCTCAATGCCGAAACTCTGGCGGCACGGCTCGTCGGTCCGGGGCCCCCGGCCTACTTACGTCTTGTCGTAAACAGCCTTGCCTTTGAACTTCTTCCCGGCCGCGTCTATCCCGTTAATGGTGACCGTACGCGATTTGCCGTCTGCCGCGACCGTGATCTGGCCCGACCACATCATCTTACCATCCTTCATCGCGGTGATGTCGTTAGTCCGGTCATTTACCACTTTGTAGGCGACGGAGTTATAAGGCAGATTCCCTTTCACCGGGTAGGCTTTTCCATCGAACTTGCCGACCCAAACACTGTGCGCGGGCTTCCCATCCTTGTCTACGCCGTCCACGGTCACTTTTATTTTGTCATTCTCCTCCGCGTAAGTGACCGTCGTTGTCATGCGGCGATTGCGGCAAAAAATCGTGTTAGCCGTCAAGACCAAATTCGAGTGCGCAGTTTACGGGCTGGGCGAATGCGCGAAGCAGCTTCTGCGCGGAACACAGCCGTTCTAGGTTGTGCGGGAAGACCCGTCCTGGCTGGCGTCGGGCGAGGCCTTCGTCAATAGGGACAGGTGGGACGCCTGTTCGATCTTCAACGGCTACGGCCGCCATCTAACCAGCGCACGATCAAAGTCATTGCCGATGGCGTGCTCGGCTCGCGCGGCGCGGCGCTCCTCGCGCCTTATACCGCTAAACCGGAGATGTCGGGCTATCTCACGCAAAAACCCGAAGAGCTGCGTCCGATATTGGCCGATGCACTCCGTCGCGACATTCAGAGGTGGAAACGTCGCTCGGCACCCGCCGGCTTCATTCTGCGGCGGCAACACTCTTCCGCGAACCAATGCGTGCTAGGAATAAAGATATTCGTCGTGATATTCGCGTTGGGGGGCGAACTGCACGTTTTCGGCGCCGGTTTCGGGATATTCGAAGATGTTGCCCTCGTAATTGCGGATGACGATTTTTTCCTGGTCGTGGTAAAGGACGTAGCCGGGATTGATCGGCACTTTGCCGCCGCCACCGGGGGCGTCGATCACGAACTGCGGGACGCCGTAGCCGGTGGTGTGCCCGCGCAGGCCTTCGATGATCTCGATCCCTTTCGCGACGGAAGTGCGCAGGTGCGAGGAGCCGTTGATCAGGTCGCACTGGTAGAGGTAATAGGGACGCACGCGGCACATGAGGAGCTTGTGCACGAGCGTTTTCATAGTCTCGAGGTCGTCGTTCACGCCTTTGAGCAACACGCTTTGGTTGCCGAGCGGGATGCCGGCATTGGCCAGTCGTTCGAGGCCTTCTTTCACTTCAATCGTCAGCTCGCGTGGGTGATTGACGTGCACGCTCATCCAGAGCGGGTGATATTTCGCCAACATCGCGCAGAGCTCGGGCGTGATGCGTTGCGGCAGGAAAATCGGGACGCGGGTGCCGATGCGAAGGAATTCGATGTGCGGGATCGCGCGGAGACGGCTGAGGATTCCGTCCAGTTTGTTGTCGCTGAACAATAAAGCGTCGCCACCGCTCAAGAGGACGTCGCGGACTTCGGTGTGCTCCCTGAGATATTTGAAGGCGGCTTCGAACTCGGTGTGCAATTCCTGCTCGCCCACGCCGCTAACCACACGAGCGCGCGTGCAATAGCGGCAGTAGCTGGCACAACGGTCCGTCACCAAAAAGAGGACGCGGTCCGGATAACGATGCACCAGACCCGGCACCGGCATGTGTGAGTCTTCGCCGCACGGATCGGCCATGTCGTAAGGCGAGGTCCAGGTTTCCTCGATCCGCGGAATGACCTGGCGCCGGATCGGGTCGTCCGAATTATCGCGCGGAATGAGATTGAAAAAATGCGGGGTGACGGCGAGCGCGAGCTTCGTGCCAGCCAGGAGAACGCCGGCGCGCTCTTCACTAGAGAGCTGCAAATGCTGCTCGAGTTGAGCGAGCGACGTCACCCGGTTTTTGAGCTGCCATTTCCAGTCATTCCAGAGCTCTGGAGCAACGTCGGGCCAGTAGCCCGGCGCGTGCGAGACGAACTGCTTACTTTCAATTTTTTCGGCGGTCAGATTCACGATTTTTCTCTTTGAACGAAAAAGTTAAGGCCCTTAACAATCATGTCAACGCAGGCACCAGGACGTGCGCCACGCACCTGAAATGGCGAGCGTTTGCCGTCGCCGCGACCCGCCTTAGAATATCTGGCGATCGGCCGACTGCGCTCGCCTTTCCACCTATGCGTTACCTCTCCGTTTTCATCATCTTCCTGGCGCTTGCGGCCTCTTGCTTGCAGGCCGAGCCGGGCGCGCCAGAAACTGCTCCGACGCCGACCGTTCCCGCGGCCGCGGCCGAAGCCGGAAAAGATGTCGTTCATCAACTAAACAACGCCTTCGCGAAAGTTTTCGAGATTGTGGCGCCGAGCGTGGTCATCATTGAGGTGACGAAGAAGAATGACGGTAGTGAAAGCCCGACGCTCGATGATCTGTTTTTTCAGAACCCACCGGACGACGACAGCCCGCGCCGAAGTCCGCACAGCAGTCAGCCGGTGCAAAGCGAAGGCTCGGGGTTCATCGTCCGTCCCGACGGTTACATCTTCACGAATTTCCACGTCCTCGAAGGCGCGGATCGAATTGACGTGAAGTTGAAAGATGGCCGGGAGTTTCAGGCGAAGATCGTCGGGACCGACGAGAAAACCGACGTCGCCGTTATCAAAATCGAAGCCGCGAATCTGCCGGTGGTGCAGATGGCGGACAGCGACAACGTCCGCGTAGGCCAGTTCGCGTTCGCGATCGGAGCGCCCTTTCGCCTCGACTACACATTTACGTATGGAGTCGTGAGCGGCAAAGGGCGCAACAAACTGCTCGATACCGGCGGTTACGCGATCTCCGATTACATCCAGACTGACGCCTCGATCAACCCCGGCAATAGCGGCGGGCCGCTTTGCGATATCGACGGCAAGGTCATTGGGATGAATACGCTCATCAACGGCTTGAACCGCGGGCTTGGCTTTGCCATTCCCAGCAATCTCGCGAATGAAATTGGCCAACAATTAGTCGCAGGACACAAAATCGTGCGGCCCTGGCTCGGCATTCGCATCGAAACGCTCGGGGACGATCCGTCGATCCGCGATTTGTTCAAAGGACTGGAGAAAGGCGTCGTGGTCCGAACCATCGAAGCCGATGCCCCCGCCTACAAAAGTGATCTGCGGCCTTTCGATGTGATCACGCAGGTGGACAACGCGCCGGTCAACAGTGACACCCAGCTCCAGCGCGAGGTCTTGAAGAAGAAGATCGGTCAGAACGTGGAGCTGACGGTCTGGCGCAAAGGACAAACCATGAAAATCCCCGTGACAACGGGTGAACTGCCGAACGAAATCAGCCGGGCTTCGAACGAACCAGCACAGCCGAACGCTCCGAAGCAGGAGGACGTCAACAAATTCGGCTTGCAGGTGCAGGAGCTAACCAAAGAGGTCGCCGCGCGTTTGAAACTGGATGTGCAACAAGGGGTGATCGTCACGGACGTCGCCGACAACAGCCTCGCCTCCGCACAGGATATCCAACGCGAGGATGTGGTTACAGAGGTTGACGGCAGACCGGTCGCGAACGTCGCCTCATTCCGAGATGCCTTGAACAAAGCCGATCCGCGGAAAGGGATTCTGCTCTACCTCGACCGCAAAGGGAGCAAGACCTTCGCCGTCCTGAAAGCGGGCGGGTAATTCTCACGGGATGCGTGGGAGCTTGAGTTGTCGCAGCATTTGATGGCTCCGTGCTCGAATGGCATCGAGAAATTGTTGGTTAGCGGGACTTAGTTTGTTGCGCCAAAGAGCAGCAACGACGACAGGCGCAAACGTGTGGAGCGGGAGTCTGCGAACGCCGCCCGGCAACCGATCGCCGGGAGCCGCGATCGAGAGGCCCACGCCGAGTCCGAGCGAAACGTACGTGGCGACAAGGTCAAGAGAGCTAACCTCGACGCTCGTTCTCCAGTCAATCCGGCGGCGCTGTAATTCAGCCTGAAATTTCCTCGTCACGACCTCGGTTTCGGGCAAGGAAACCAGGCGATCGCGCGAGTGGTCAGACAAGAGCCTGGCAGCCGATCGCACCTTCAGATTTGGACCAACCAGCAAAGCCAGCGGCAATCGAAAGAGAACCAGGGATTTGAGGCCGAGAGCGGGCTTGCCAGCCAGTTCGCAAATCGCGAGATCGATCTCCTGTTTCCGAAGCAGCTCTTCGACTTCCGCCTGATTCGCATCGAATAGTTTGAGTGTGAGCTGCGGCACAAGGGCCTGATGCTTGTGCAACAGCTCGGGCAAATAACTGCGCAGGACTGTGGCGGGCGCTGCGAGGCGCAAGGTCGTGTCGCGTCCGCGTTGGAGGCGGTCCGCGGTTTCGTCCAATCGGCTGAAGAAAGGTCCAACGAAGTCGAGGAGTTCTCGTCCCGCGGCGGTCAAGGCGAACGGCCGCCGCTCGAACAGGCGCAAGCCGAGCTGTTTTTCTAACTGCAGCAACTGACCGCTGATCGCAGGCTGCTGAATTCCGTAGGGCATCCTGCGCGTCGCCGCGGTCACTCCGCCATGCGTGGCGACGTAGTAAAACAGCTCCAGATGATGAACGTTAATCCATCAAGATCGATTCAATCAATGAAATAACAAATGATTATCGATTGGAACGATTAAGCGTGGCGATCATAAAGTCGGTCATGATCATGACATTGATTTTTGCAATCGCGTTCGGCTGCATTCTGGCCGAGCGACTTTGGCCGGCGATGGAACTCCCCCGCGTGAATTTTGGTGGGGACGCGTCCTCTTGATCAACTCAATCCAGCTCGGCATTACCATTCTCGCCGGCGTGACCTGGAACCGGTGGCTCGCCCACGGATCACTCCTGCACCTGCATGATCATGCCAGCGATTGGCTCTCGGCGCTGCTCACGTATGTCTTCTCTACGTTTGTTTACTACTGGTGGCATCGCTATCGTCACGAGTCGCCCTTCTTCTGGCGTGTCCTGCATCAGATTCACCACTCCGCCCGACGCTTGGAAGTAGTCACCAGCTTCTATAAACATCCGGTCGAGATTCTGATTAATTCAATTCTCAGCAGCCTCATCGTCTATCCACTCTTTGGCTGCAGCACGAGAGCCGCTGGATATTACACTCTCCTGATTGCGGTCGGCGAGTTCTTCTACCATTGGAATATCAAAACGCCGGCAGCGCTTGGATATTTCTTTCAGCGCCCAGAGTCACACCGGGTGCACCACCAATTCCGTCATCACACGAACAACTTCGCTGATTTGCCGATCTGGGACATGATCTTCGGCACATTTAAGAACCCCGCGAAATTTCGGGGTTATTGCGGTTTCGAAAGCTGGCGCGAAGATCGATTCGACGACATGCTCGTGTTTCGGGATCTGCACGCCCCCGGCGCCGAGAAGATGGCTCCGCTGCACCTGCTGCCGACGTGCATCGGGTGCTCCAAGCGATGGACGTGCGCCGTTGCCAGGACGGAGACGCGGTAAATAACCGGGGCGCGATCTGTGCGCGAAGCGGTTATGTCTGCCTATTGCTCGCCACGAGAAGAACCACGCCGCCAACCAGGCAGAGACCGCCGAGGATGGGCGGCAGCGGCACGGTCTTCTCACGATCCGCGCTTACCTGCAGAGGCCCGGCATCGATCACTTTTTCGCGCTTGGTATAATTAAATCCGCCATAGGCTAGGGCGATGATCCCGATCGCGATCAGGATCAACCCGACGATGCCGAGTGGTTTCATCTAGAGATAGCCGCTTTAGAGTGAGCGTCGACCCTGGACCAGATTGATGATCAGGATGATGACCGCGACAACGAGCAGGATGTGAATGAGTCCGCCACCGATGTGACCGACCAGTCCGAGAAGCCAAAGAACGAGCAAAACTACGATGATTGTCCAGAGCATAAGTATTCCTTCCGTGGGTTGAGTTAATTTTTCTTCGTGTGGCGCAGGCTCGGTGCGCTTATCGATTTTGTTTAGTGACCGCACTTTCGTTCACGCTCCACGCTTCAGATGAACGTTTAACGCTGGTCTGGCGCATTGCGAATGAACGGACAATCGCAGCCGCAGCCATCAATTCCGAGGGAGTTGTTTTGAGCGGGTACGGCGCGGAAATATCATCACCCACTCGATCTGATCACGACTCGTTTGCGCCTTTTCAGAATTGGTGCAGCCCGGACGACGTGAACGTCCAAAGGCTGCCCGTTCAGCGGCTCGCTTTGCCGCCATCGAGAACGACGCGTACATTCCAGTTTGCCGCTTCTAGTTGTTTGGTCGCCACCGCATGATCGCAGCCGAGATTTTCAATCACGAGACGCACGGCGCGATCGCGCAGTTTTGTGTTCGCCGCCCGGAGGTCGATCATCGAATTGCCGCGCACTTTGCCGAGCAGCACCATGGCGCCGGTGCTGATAAGGTTGAGCGCGACCTTCGTTGCAGTTCCGGCTTTCAGCCGCGTCGATCCGGTCAGCAGTTCCTGCCGGGTAGAGAGATCAATCTCGACGCCGAAGCTTTGCGCCCGATCACGGGAGGGGTTGCACGTGAGCAACATCGTCTTCGACCCGCGCCGTTTCGCTTCCGCAAGTGCCCCGAACACGAAGGGCGTCCGTCCGCTGGCGGTGATCCCGCAGACCACGTCGCGTGAGTGAACACCGCGCTCACTCACCGCGAGCGCTCCCCCGCCCGCTTCATCTTCCGCGCCTTCGGTGCTGCGATACAAGGCCGTGACTCCACCGGCGATGATTCCCTGAAACAGCTCGGATTCAGTGCCGAAGGTCGGCGGAATCTCACTCGCATCGAGCACGCCAAGCCTGCCGCTCGTTCCGGCGCCGACGTAAAACAAACGGCCGCCGTTTCGAATTGCTGCTGCCACGAGTTCGATCGCGCGCGCGAGTTCGTTAATTGACCCGTACAACGCCTCCTGGACGGCAGACTCTTCCGCCACGAAGAGCTCTGCGATTTGACCGCCGGTCATGCGATCGAGCGATTCTGAACGGGGATTCGCCTGTTCGGTAAGCGCGGACTCAACTCCAGCCAGCGGACCCGCCACCGGCTCTGGCATTGGGGCCGCTGACACGGGTTTGCCTAACGATAACCAGGCGGCAGCGATCTCGGGCCGTTGTAAGACGACGCTAACATTGGCTCGCGGCCAGAGCTGTAAAAGCTCGCGGCGGTAAGCATCGACGTAAACCGTGCAGCCTTGAAATAAGCCGCCGAGTAATCTCACATCCGGCGCGGGCAAGGTCAGCCGCCCCGCCACCGCCGCAGTGTACTCCGCGAGAACACGCGCACCACCATCCACAATCTGCTGCACCTGGGTATCGCCCGCTTCGGCGGCGGCAAAGACGAGCGGCGTGAGCATCGCCAGGTCCATTTTGCGGGCCGTTTGTGCCCAACTCACGAGCTCGTCGAGGTTGTTGAGGCCGAGAGCGCGCAACACCTTCGCGGCGAATTCTCTCTCGCCGCGATGCAAATCATGTTCCCGCAGAATCAGCCGCAAGGCTTCGATCGAGAGATAATAACCGCCACCGGCGTCGCCAAGAATGTGACCCCAGCCGCCCGCCTGCTCAATCTGCGCTCCGCGCTGACCGGTAATCGACGATCCGGTTCCGGCGTTCACTGCGATCCCTTCGTTCTTGCCGAGCGCTGCCGCGATGCCGGAATCACGGTCGCTGCCGGCGACGACCTTGGCCTCGGGCCAAATCTCGGAAGCGAGCGCGCTGAGGCTGCGCCGGTCGTCAACAGTCCCGCAGCCGGCGAGAAAAATACCAACGCGAGCCGCGCCTGACGGGAGCTGCCGAAACATCGCCGTCAGGCTCTCGTGGCTAGTTAGGCGAAAATTCGAGCCCGGGAGCTGGCCCTGCTGTTCGATTCGCAGCCCCGTGCCATTCCAGGTCGCCAGGACCCACGCTGTTCTCGTTCCGCCGCCGTCGATCCCAAGCACGCGTTCCGACTGCTCCGCCATCGAAGGCAAACGATAAGCAACTGCACGGCAAAGTCCCGCAGTTTGCAAGGCGCGGATTGCCGCGCAGCCATCGAATTGTATGCTCCCGCCATGGCGGCAAACAAAAACGCTGCGGCGGAGCGCATGGCTGAGCTGCGCGGCGAAATCGAGACGCATAATCGCAGTTACTATGAACAGGCCGCACCCACGATCGGGGATCAGGAATACGACGCCCTCTATCGAGAGCTGGTCGAACTCGAGAAACGATTTCCTCAATTCGCCGCCACCGATTCCCCGACCAAAAAAGTCGGCGGCAAACCGCTCACCGCCTTCGCGCAGGTCACCCACCGCGTGCCGATGCTGAGTCTCGATAACACCTACTCAGAAGCGGAAGTCGCGGAGTTTTACCGGCGATTGCAACGGCTGCTCCCGAGCCAGGAAATCCCCGTGACCATCGAACCGAAAATCGATGGCGTCGCGGCCTCATTGCTCTACGAGAATGGAGAGCTGCGTTATGCGGCTACTCGCGGGGATGGAAGCGTCGGCGACGACATCACCCAGAATATCCGCACGATCCGAAGCGTGCCGGGTTCGCTGAAAGGGGTAGCGCCTGAAATCCTGGAAGTGCGAGGCGAAGTTTACATGGACAAAAATGGCTTCGCGCGACTGAACGCTCAACGGGTCGAGGATGGCCTGCCACCGTTTGCGAATCCGCGGAACGCGGCTGCTGGATCGTTGAAGCAGCTCGATTCTGCGATGGCGGCGCAGCGGCCGCTCGGAATCGTGTTTTACGGGACCGGTGCCTTCGAGGGTGCGGAGCTCACGAAACATTCCGATCTCTTCGCGTTGCTCAAAAAATTCGGATTACCAGCTCCTGAGCGCTGGTGGACAGCAAAGTCGATCGAGCAAATTCTGGCTGCGATTCGGGAACTCGATGACGTGCGGCACGACTTCGCATACCAGACCGACGGCGCGGTCGTGAAAGTGGACTTGTTCGCGCAACGGGCGCAGGTCGGTCTTACCGCAAAATCGCCCCGTTGGGCGATTGCATTCAAATATGAAGCCGAACGTGTGGAGACGCGCTTGCACGACATCCTGATGCAGGTCGGGCGCACGGGAGTGCTGACGCCGGTGGCGGCGCTCGACCCGGTCACCGTCAGCGGCAGCCGGGTCTCGCGCGCGACGCTGCATAACGAGGAGGAAATCGAACGCAAGGATATCCGCATCGGCGATCTTGTCGTGATTGAGAAAGCCGGCGAAGTCATCCCCGCGGTCGTGTCGGTACGGATTGATGCGCGCACTGGCGACGAGAAGAAGTTTCGGATGCCGAAGCTATGTCCGCAATGCGGCAGTGAAGTCGTGAAAGGCGAAAATCAAGTCGCCACCCGCTGCGTCAACAGCCAGTGTCCCGCGCAGGTGCGGCGACGAATCGAACACTTCGCATCCCGCGGCGCGATGGACATAGAGGGTCTCGGAGAATCGCTCGTCGGGCAGCTCGTCGAACGCCAATTGACGCGCGACATCAGCGACCTCTATGCACTGGATCCAGCGAAGCTCGCGGACGTCGAACGAATGGGCGAGAAAAGCATCACGAAGTTGCTGGCTGCGATCGAAGCGAGCAAAACGCGACCACTCTGGCGGCTCGTCTTCGGCTTAGGAATCTTGCATGTCGGTGTGACTGCGTCGCGCGCATTGGCCGCGCATTATCGCAATCTGGAGACGATGATGGAAAGCTCAGCGGAAGAACTGCAACGGCTGCCCGACGTCGGCGAGGTTGTTGGCCAGAGCATTCACAGTTTCTTCCGTGAAGAGCACAACCGTTCCCTGATCGCGCGACTCGAGGCTGCGGGTGTCCGCCCGACGATTACAGAAAGTGCCAAGCCGGCGATCGCTGATGCATTTCAAGGCACGACGTGGGTGATCACCGGGACGCTCACTCAGCCACGGGATGAAATCGCCGAGCTGATCATCGCCCGAGGGGGAAAGGTGAGCGGCAGTGTGAGCAAAAAAACGAGCTACGTGCTGGCTGGCGATGAAGCGGGCAGCAAGCTGCTGAAAGCGAAAAAGCTCGGTGTACAGACGATGAGCGAGACGGAGTTTCGCGAGCTCATGGGTAAATCATAGAACGCTGTCATTCCGAGCCAGAACGCTTTCGCAATCGGGCCGTGACGCAGCCCAAGAAGGCGAGGCCGGGGGGTTTAATTCCGGGGCTTGGCCAGTAGTTCGTTCCGACTGCGTACTGCGAGTAACGCGACGGGATTCCTCGACTCCGCTCGGAATGACTGGATTGGCATCCCCGCGTTCTGCGCAGCGAATGCGCGGCTGCGACTACGGGGTTCGCTCCGCGGGGAGGTCAAGTTTAAGCGGGATGCTTTGGCGCGGTGACAGCGGCGAGGCAATGATCGGAGGATGCTGGCTGGCGGGATGGAAATCCGCCTGGATCTGGAACGTAAGCAGTTCCTGCCCGCGTTTCACGGTAATCGGCACAGTATCGCCGGCGGTGATAAAAAACGAAGCATCGAGGACGTCTTCTGGCTCGCGCACCCGGGTCTTACCGACTTGCAGGAGGATGTCGCCTTCCTTCACGCCGGAGCCGGCGGCGGGAGTGCCATCCATGATGTCTTTCATGCGCGCGCGGGAGCCGTCTTCCGCGGTCTCTGCTTCTTCGACATTGATGCCAATCCAGCCGTGCCGCGGCTCGCCGAAACGCACAAAATCGCTGCGAATTTTTTCCGCAGCATCGATTGGTAACGCATAGCACGCGGAGCTGCTCTCGAGACTGCTGACCAGGATACCGACGACTTCGCCTTTGAAGTTCAAGAGGGGTGCGCCTGCTTCGCCGCGTTGCGTCGGCAAATTCACGCGCACGTGCGTGGTCGAAAAATAGCGGCCGAGAAATTTGCGATCGAAGCCGGCGATCATCCCAAAGCTGGGGGTTTCCGGCAGATCGAGGGGAAAACCAATCGTCACGACCGGCGTCGCGACTTCAAGCTGCTCGGATTTTCCGATCGGCAGCGAGGGCGTAACCATGTCGATCTTCAACATCGCCAGACCGCTGCGCAGATCGGTCATGATTTGACGTGCCGGAACTTTCTTGCCGTCAACCTCGACCGTGAAATTTTCCGCTTCACCTCCGACCGAGTAAGCGGTGAAAATGGTGCCGGCTGGGTCGATGAAAAAACCGGTGCCGACAATGTCGCTATGTTGATCAACGGCATGAATTTTCACGACCGCTTTCGCGGAGCGATCGAAAATCTCGCGGACTTCGCGGCTGATCGAATTGGCCGTCTGATCCTGCGCGAAAGCAGCGCCGGCCAGAGCCGAAAACGCAAGCGCGACGAAAGACTTTAACCCCACGGGAGAGAACGAGCGGAGCGGCGAACCCGAGCCGCTCTTAGAACCTGAAAGCGGGCTCATAACTCACGGGGACTGTATCGAGCACGTAACGCGGTGGCGTTCCGGCCCGGTGAGTGTGGGCGCTTTGTCGGACATTGCGAGCGAGCTTGGAACCGAAATCGCGAGTGGAAACTGGAGAAGAGAGGCTCCATCCGGTCGTCGCAGTCGCAGCGGCCGGCGTCAGCGAAGCCGTCTCCTGCAAGGCAACATCTCCCGCGCCAACGGGCGTTTGATAGACTTTCAGGGAAAGGACCGCGGTCAGGGAAAGGACCGCGGCACAGACCAGAACCGCAGCGAGCGCGGTCGGATAAGAAGTCAACGCCGGCACATTGAAGCTGAACATGAAATCGTGCGCGCGCTGCCGGCAGATTCGCCAAAGCGGCTGTCGCAGTAATTCGTCGCGCTGACGGCGATGGAATTCGTGCAGAAAGTTTTCGTAGTAGCCGGGAGGCGGCTGTTCGTGCCGTTTCAGACGCAGCAGCTTGCCGATATCGTTTTCGCTAAATTCGTCCATGCGCTAAATCGTTAACCAACCGGGTTCTTGCGGAATTCTTCCAGGTAATTTTGCAACTGGCGATTCGCGTAGAACAACCGGGACCGCACTGTGCCCTCCGAAACCCCCAGGATCTTGCTGATCTCAGCATGTGGCATTCCCTGAATGTGAAACATGGTGACTACCGCTCTGTGTTCATCAGACAATTTCATCATAGCCTCGTTCAATCTTCGCTGGAGCTCGGTTAAGTCGGCTTCGCGCACCGGACTGCTGGTGGCGGTGAGCTCGAGAAATTCCTTGTCGTTCTGAATATTGCCGTCCACGTCGTCCAGACTGAGATGAAAACGACGTCCACGCTTCTTCAGGAAGTTGAGCGTCATGTTGACCGCGATGGAATGAATCCAGGTGTAAAACGACGATTTGCCGCGGAATCCCCGGATTGATTTATATGCCTTCGAGAAGACGTCCTGCAAGAGGTCGTTCGTGTCTTCGTGATTCGAGGTCATATTGTAAACCAGGCCGTAAAGGCGAGGCGTATACTTGACGACGAGCTGATCAAAAGCGGCGACTTCACCCTCTTGCGTGCGGGCGACGAGCTGCTGGTCTTCGTCCGATCTCGGCTGGTCCATCGCGTCGCGTTTAGAGTTAACACGCGGCCGCGCGGCGGACGATAACAAATCGGTCAGGCGACGCGGAGGCGGCAAGGCGACGGCTGCATTCATCTTTTTCGTCCCAACCGCACCCATCAATTGCGCCGGTCGCGGACCGACAACAAATAGACCAGGTTCCCGAGCGTAGCGACAAAGGCTGCGACGTAGGTGAGCGCAGCGGCATTTAGTACTTTGTTGACGCCGATCACTTCTTCGCCGGCATGCACGATCCCCATTTGTTGCAGGATAATCTTCGCGCGCCGCGAGGCATCGAATTCAACCGGCAGGGTGATGAGCTGAAAAGCCAGCAACACCAGGTAACAGAAGATGCCGAGATTGATCAGACCCGTCATGTGAAAGATGAATCCACCGAAGATCACGAACGGCAGCATGTTCGAGGCGATCTGCGTGACCGGGACAATCGCCATGCGCCATTTCAAAGGCGCGTAAGCTTTGGCATGCTGAATGGCGTGGCCGGTCTCGTGCGCTGCAATCCCAAGCGCCGCGACCGAGGGCGTGTTGTAAACGTCGGTAGAGAGACAGAGCCGCTTGCTTGTCGGATCGTAGTGGTCGCCGAGGTAATCATTTGTTTCGACAACCTCGACGTCGCGAATCTGCGCGGCCTGCAAAATTTCGCGGGCGGCTTCGGCGCCGGAAATGTTCGAGCTCGCGCGCACCTCGCCCCACTTGCGGAATGCGCCTTTGACGCGGAATTGCGCCCAAAGCCCGATAATCAACGGCACGCCGACCAGAAGCAGCCAGTTGTGGCCGAAAAATCCGCCGCCAAATCCCATGGGGTAGTACATAGCTCTTGTAATCCTACTGGAGTGTTAGACGCCGCGCCACCCGGTTCGTTCATTCGACGCCGTCATCCCGAGCGCAGTCGAGGGATCCCGTTGCCTTACCGGGAACGGCAGCCCGCCGGAGAATTGCTCATGTGCCACTCACTGGCTAGGTCGATGTCTCATTCGTGTGTCCGTGGCACTGCTGACTGGCAGCGCGACGGGATCCCTCGACTGCGCTTGGGATGACGTGTTGTTGCGTTCAGATTTCGAGCCGCTTCTCGAAACGGGAAAGCATCCGGATGCCGCTCTTTGTTAAAACGACGACGTCTTCAATCCGTACTCCGCCAAGCCCCGGATAATACAGGCCCGGCTCGACGGTGAGCGTTTGGCCGGCCTTGAAAACGGTCTTCTGGAACCGCGGAAATTCGTGGATTTCTAGCCCGAGACCGTGGCCAGTGCCGTGAAAGAATCCCACGTTCCGGCCATCGCGCGTTTCTGTCGGAAAGCCGCGGTCTGCAAAGAGCTGTTTGATCTCGTTGTGCAACGTCAACCCGTCCACTCCGGGCTTCATTTTCTTTAAGGCGAGCGCCTGCCCTTCGCGCACGGTGTCCCAGAGCCGGCGTTGCTCTTCACTCGCCCGTCCGCGCACAACCGTGCGAGTGATGTCGCCGAAGTAACCGGTTTTCGCGTCGCGCGGGAATACATCCAGAATGATGAGCGAATCAGCGTAGAGCGGACCGAAACCGCGCTCGTGCGGATCGCACGCCTGATCTCCGCCGGCGACAATTGTATTCGCAGGGAGCCCCCCGGCGTGGAGAATCGCGGAGTCAATTTCGGCGCGCAGAATTTCGGATGTGAGCACGCGACCGAACCAATCGAGCTTCTTGCCACGGCGCGTTTTGCAGGCCGCGAGCACTTCCATCGCGCGCGCCAACCCCACTTCGGTGATCGAGAGCGCACGCCGCATCTGCCGCAACTCGTCATCGGTTTTCGCTTCGCGCGCCGGCCAGAACAAACCATTCGTGGTTTCGAGCCCAATCCGATTGGTTTCGAGTTCCTGCGCGAGGCGGAGCGGAAAACTAGATGGGACCACCGCCGATCGCACTCCGCGTTTCTGCAAAAAGTGAGAAACGACTTTTTCGAATGGAGGGGCCTGCCGGGCGCTGCCCTGGACTTCGCGCTCGAACTGACTGTAAGGGACAATTTCGTCCACTTGCGCCTCCTTGCGGCCACGATCGATCTCGAGATCGCTGAGCACAATCGTCCGCTTCCCGTTCTGTTCGAGAAAAACGAACGGGTCCCCGACAAAGAGCCGCGTCGCATAGAGCATGTCGGCGTCGCGATCGCTCGCCGCCACGATTAACCGCGTGTCAGTTTTCGGTTTGGCCATCGCGACATCCTACGCGCTCTGGCACCCCTGTCATCCTGAGCCCCGACGGTTTCGAAATCGAAGCCCCGTGAATGAACGACGGTGGCGCAGAGCCGAGTCGACCGAGGATTTGCGAGATGCCTGCAAGTTTGCGCGACGGGGTTCCTCGACTGCGCTCGGAAATTACGCGTGCGCGACGCATCTTCGGACCTCACCCGGAAATGGCGTCAACTTCGTCGCACTTCCAGCTGTCGACGCAAGATCCAGTGCAGCAAAACCAGCAAAGCCAGCGATGAGCCGAGCAAGACCGCCGTATTGAAAGTAAAGACGCTGACTTGCGCACTCAGATACCGTTTCGTCTCGCCAAAGAAAACGTTCAGCTTCCCGCCGCGCCGATAATCGTTCTGTTCCATTTCCGCGTTCGAGATCAAGTCGGAGATCTTCTGGTTCACATAGAGCTGCTCAGCCGTGATCGGGCCGGTCGCATCCTTAAAGAGCGCCCGATCGAAGGGCCGTTTTCGATCGAGCACTTCGTCCACGCGATTCAAAAAGCCGTCCAACTGTTCCGGACTCTTCGCCTCCAAGCCGGAGAGCACGGCGAGTGTTTCCTTCAACTCTTCGAGCCGCGTGCTCTCCTCAAATTTGGCGTGCTTCGAGACGATGCGATCGATCTCGCGTTGCGCACGCTCCTGTCGCCGCGTCAACGGATTGAGTTTCGCTTGAGCGACCACGAGCTCCTCGTACGACCAGCGCATCGCGATGAACTGGCAGACGAACGGCACCTGCAATTTACTGCTCATCTTCGTCGCCTCCTCGTCCGACGGATGCTCGGAAAACCAGTGTGACAGAGTGTAAACGAGCCCGAGGTTCCGGTTCATGTCCTCATATTTAATCAGCGCACCCCCCATGATGATCTGAGGAATCAAGATGAGTGGGACGATGTTCGCGGCCGTTTTCGGATCGGCGACCAGACATGAGACGACGAGTCCGAGCGAAATGCCGCCCATCGCGGTCATCAACATCATACCCAGGTAGAGCCAGAACATGCCGCGGATCGCGAGAATGTAATTCCCGATCAGCACAAAGAGCACGCACTGGAGCAAGGCGAAGAAGACGAGCGCAAGCGTTTTTGCAACGACGTAATACGACAGCCGAACGTTCAGGTTCCGTTCCCGCTGCAGAACGGCGCGATCACGGATGATATCGTCGGCGCTGTTCGTTAGGCCAAGGAACATCGCGACGATCAAACTCAGGAACAGAAACGTGGGGATGTGATACGCGGACGCGAAGTCGTACTGCCCGCTATCGGAGTAGCGTAGGAGCGTCGCGATCATCAACGCGAGGACCGGCGCAACCGCGATTGTGATGACAAGGTTGGCGCGATTGCGCAGCTTGCTGATAAACGCACGCCGCAGCAGCGTGCGCAGTTGTGTCCATTCGTCGTGCCAGCGAAACGTGCTCCGCTTTTTCTGCGCGGGCGCATCGGACAATTCCGGGATCGGCTCCCGCCGCAACGAGATTTGCTTAACATCCTGGATCAGCCGGAAAGCCTCGTATTTATCGCGCCAGAATTCGGGCGCGTAGCGCCGCGCAGGCACGAGCTGGCCGCGATTGTTCTCCTCGTAAATGACGTCGCCGCTGATGTCGCGCAGCGGTGTTTCGAGGACGTCAAAAATGAATTCCGGCCGGGTTGTCCCGCAGGAGGGACAGGCGCCAAGGTCCGCGCCAAACTGGTGCTGATGCTCCGCTTCTGCGAAGTAGCGGAGCATATCGCTGGGCGTCCCGAAAAAAACGAGCCGGCCGCCTTTATCAAGCAGGATCGCCTTGTGAAACATCTGAAACAGCTTCGAGCTCGGCTGGTGAATCGTGACCATGATGATCTTGTTGTGCGCCATCCCGCGGATGATCTCGATCACGTGCTCGGAATCCTTGGACGACAGTCCCGAAGTCGGCTCGTCGAACAGGTAAATGTCCGCCGAGCCGATCATATCGAGACCAATATTGAGGCGTTTTCGTTCGCCCCCGCTAAGGGTCTTTTTGACCGGGCTGCCGACCACACTGTCGCGTCGTTCGCTTAATCCGAGCTCGACCAGTTTCCCTTCCAGTCGCCGGGTTCGATCGCGGCGCGACAGATGCGGCGAACGAATCGCGGCCGCGAACTGCAGATTCTCGCCAATCGTGAGGTGTTCATCGAACGCATCCTCTTGTGGCACATAGCTGATGTAGCGCTTCAGTTGATCCAGATTTTCGTAAAGTGAACGATCGTTCAGAAGGACATTCCCGCGCGTCGGCTCAAGTTGACCGCCGAGCACTTTAAGCAACGTGCTCTTGCCGCTACCGCTCGCCCCCATCACACAAACCAGCTCGCCTCGATTGACTGCGAACGAGATGCCTTCGAGCGCGACTTCTGAATTGCCGAAGCGATGATTGATGTCGTTGACTTCGAGGCTGCGGATAATATTCCGCTCCTCTTCAATGATTCGCTCCGAGAAATCGCATCGCAGGAACTGACCGACGTCGATTCGAATCGTGTCTCCATCGCGCAGAGGCGAAGTGAGACGGACGGGAGTGTCGCCCACCAAGATCGGCCGATCTGCTTCGATCACTTCGAGCTTGCCGACGCGCCGGTCGTAATCGCAGAAAATTTTCAGGAGCACGTCGCCACTTGTTCCCGGAGAGAGGAGAATGTCATCGGCTTCGAGCAAGCTGGGATTGTTGGAGACTAGGTATTCGGATTTCGAGGCTTTGAGTTGGAATCGGCCGCCCATGGCTCGCGCGCGGCGGCGCAGGTCGAGCAGGTCGAGTTCGCTGTCGTTATCGAAAACGATCTTGTCCTCCAAAGTGGCTTCGACGTGCGCCCCGGATCTGAGTTTCACGCCATTGAGAATCGCGTTGACATCGCGCAGAGCTTTCACGCCGACCTTTAGTCCAAAGGTGACTTCCAGCGAACTGTCCCGGGAACGGGAGCGCTCTAGCTGTACTTCATCGGCGTCTCTGTGCACACGCACGAAGATCTGCGGCAGGGAAACGTTTTTCTTCGCGTTGAAATAGGCGGCCAACTCCTGATAGGTGAGGAACTGGTCGCCCACGAGAATCCGTTGCGCCGGATAAATGCGGCAAAATCCGCCGCGCGCGAGCGGTCGTCCACGCACCGAAACCGGCTGTCCGCTGTAGTTTTTGAGGAGAATGAGATCGTGGTAGCGAAACGCAAGCAGCCGATCGCTGCCGCTTAGACTTTTCAACGTCACGTCGGACGAACCGTTGGTCCCGAAGGAGACGGATTCGAGCGGAGAAGCGCCGCGCTGATAGATGCCGGGGTTCGAATCCTCCGAGGCATTGAGTTGATAAACGATATCTATCGCCTGCGCCGCCATCCCAAGCTGCGACATGAAGGAGTAGAACGCGACGACTTGCTCCTGCTTGAGTCCTGCTTGCGAGATCAGATCGTAGAGCTGAACGCCCAACATGATTTTACGATCCGGGCTAAGCTGCGCCCCCAATTTCTGCGCCATCGCGCCGAGGTCTTGCTGCTCGTAGAGCGCCTGCCGGAACAGCTGCCGCAACTCGGAGTAAACCGCTTCCGGGTAGTCGTAGCGGAGGAAGCCGAGACTGGAATCGATCTCTTCCTCCAAGAGGACGCCGTCCGCCTTCGAGAAACTCGCGAGCACCTGAATGAGCAGCGGCAGCAGGTTTGGGCCTTCCGACACACTGCGCGGCTTCCGCATCGCGCGACGCACCCAGAGACGGCTCTTTCGCTGCATCCGATACGCAAAAGGCGTAACACGTTGCACCGCGCGGTCGATCTGATCAGCGACTGTTGCCACGAGTTCTGTCATGCGAAATCAGAAAAAATAGAGTAGCTGCGGGACCGACCCGGCGCAACGACTGCCGCGGTTTCCCAGCACGTCAATCGCCGTTTTGCGTAGCGACTTGCGGGCCACCCGGTCCGGCTTCTGCTCTTTTGCATTGCCAAATCGTTCATGTTAGCGTTTCGCCTTCGCGGAAACGCGCCGAGCAGCCTATGTCCCAATCAGATCGCAACTCCCAAAAGGAGAATAAACCCCGCGGCACAGAGCCGAATTTCAACTGGCGGGGCGTCGTCCTCATCACCATTGCTTTTGCGTTGATCGGTCTAGCGGTGCTTTTCCGCGGCGGCGCCTACGCAAACGTCGAGGATGTGCCGTACAATCGATTCCTCGAGCTGCTGGATAACAAGCAGATTTCGACGGACAAGAAATTTCCTCTCCAGCTCGTGGTGGAAGAGGGAAGGCCGACACAGACTCTGCGCGGTTACTACATCACGCAGGCGGTCGGACCGAACGTTGCGCAGCAGGTGCCGTTTCGGACAACGATCTTCCTAAGCTACAACACCAACCTGCAGGATAAACTCGCCGCCGCCGGGATTCAGCCCGCGATTCGCACGGAATCCAATGTCCTTGCGCAAACGCTCGTCGGCTTTCTGCCCATAGCGGTTTTTCTCGTGATTCTGTATTTGCTTTTTCGCCAGCAAATTCGCATGGCCGGAAAAGGCGCCCTCAGCTTCGGCAAATCGAAGGCACGGATGCTCGCGCGCGATAAAAACAAGATCACCTTCAAGGATGTCGCCGGCGTCGAGGAGGCGAAGGACGAAGTGCAGGAGCTGGTCGAGTTTCTCCGCGATCCGAAAAAGTTTCAGAAACTCGGCGGACGGATCCCGAAAGGCGTGCTGCTCGTCGGCCCTCCCGGAACCGGCAAAACGCTCCTCGCGCGCGCGATTGCCGGCGAAGCGGACGTGCCGTTCTTCTCGATCAGCGGCTCCGATTTCGTGGAGATGTTCGTGGGCGTGGGCGCCTCACGCGTTCGCGACATGTTTGAGCAAGGCAAGAAATCAGCGCCGTGCATTATTTTCATCGACGAAATTGACGCGGTCGGTCGGCATCGCGGCCACGGCGTTGGCGGCGGTCATGATGAGCGCGAGCAGACGCTGAATGCGTTGCTCGTCGAGATGGACGGCTTCGACACGCAGGAAGGCGTGATTATTATCGCGGCCACAAACCGCCCCGACGTGCTCGATCCGGCACTGCTTCGTCCCGGTCGTTTTGATCGGCAAATCACCGTTAACTTGCCGGACGTCAAAGGCCGCGAAGAAATCCTGCGCGTGCATTCGAAAAAGGTAAAGTTGGCGGAAGGCGTGGACCTGTCGCTGATCGCGCGCGGGACGCCGGGTTACTCCGGCGCGGAATTGGCAAACGTGATTAACGAAGCGGCGCTCCTGGCCGCACGCCGGGGTCTTAAAGGGATCACGCGTCACGAGTTGGAAGAAGCGCGCGACAAGGTCCGCTGGGGCCGCGAACGCCGGAGTCTCGCAATCAGCGAAAAGGAGAAGAGGATTACCGCGTATCACGAAGCTGGCCATGCGCTGCTTAATGTCGTGCTCGAGCACACGGATCCGCTGCACAAGGTGACGATCATCCCTCGCGGCCCCGCCCTGGGCGTGACCATGATGTTGCCGCAGGAAGATAAATTTAATACGAAGAAAAAAGAGCTACTCGACAGCCTCTGTGTTTCCATGGGCGGCCGTGTCGCCGAAGAAGTTTTCCTTGGCGATATTTCGAGTGGCGCGGCGGGCGACATTCGGGGGGTGACGTGGTTTGCGCGGAAGATGGTCTGCCAGTGGGGCATGAGCGAGAAATTAGGGATGGTGGAATACGGCGAGCATGAAGATTATGTGTTCCTCGGTCGTGACATCTCCCGTTCCCGCGATTACAGCGAAGCGACCGCGCAAGAGATCGACACCGAAGTGCGCAAATTGTCCGACGACGCTTATGAGCGCGCTCGTCAATTAATCACAAGCTATCGAGAGAAGGTGGAGATCATCGCGAAGGCATTGCTGGAATTTGAGACGCTCGACGGCGCTCAGATTACCGAAATCATCGAGCACGGCCGACTCCTGAATCCTCCCCCTGGCCCACCGCTGACGCCTGGCGCGACCGCGCCGGAGAAGCCGCCTAAACAAGTTGTGATCGCTCCCGATATCCCTCCGCTCCCAGGCGGTCTAACCGGTGTCCCGGCTTAGTTCTCTCTCGCTTGTAGCGGCTGTGACCGCCGGAACTGAGTTCCATCATTCTCGGCGAGTCCGTATCGGCCGCCCTGAGCCAATTCGCAGCTCATTACCGTGTTCCATCCCTACAGCTTCGGTCCGCCGGTGCTGACTAGATGCACGCTGCTCGCCTGCGGTCCCATCTCGCCGTGCGACTCATCGTAACGGACTTCCATTCCGACCTTCAGCTCGTCGAACGAACTGCCAACGACTGAGTTGCGATGAAAATAGATATCGGCGCCGTTTAAGGCGGTGATGAAGCCATACTCGGCGAACAGCTTCGCGATCAGCGCACGCGGCTCGACGTGCGTCTTCACATCCCGGCGCTGGCGCTCGACCAAATCCTTCAACTGACGTTCCATGGTTTTGAAGGCGTCGTTGACGATTTTGGAGAGTGGCTCGTGCATTTCGTGTTCGCTCTGCTTTTCCTCCGCCACCAGTTCATGCCCTGGTGGGACGGTAAGATCGATGCGGACACGAAACGGGTTACCCGAATGTTGTGCGTGATTCGGCCGCTCAACCGCCACATCACAGCGCGTAATGTGATCGCAGAAATGATCCAGCCGCTCGGCTTTGTTGCGGATAAGTCGATCGATGTCGTCCGATTTTTCGACCCCGCGATAGCTAATCTCGATGGGTAGTTGCATAAGGATGTATCGTTCGGTCAGCAACCGACGGAATCAGATCGGCTGGAGCGAGCGGAAATGCGCAGGGAGCGCCGCTGGCTCGATCTTCACCAAGTCGGCCTTCACGTGCTCGACGATCCGCTCACTGATCTCGGCCGGCAACTCCTCGACAATCGAACTGTGAATGGACGCTGGCGCCGCGAACGACCAGCCCTCCTTCCCCTCATTTCGCACCACCTCCGAAATTGCTTCGGAGACTTCGCGCAGGATGCGCCGATCGGTTTCCATTTCTAGACCCTGACGCTCTGCGGCTCCGTTCATATGGCGTCCGCTCCCGCCATCCCCCACGGGAAAACGCCCCGCCTGATCCGTGAGTTTGTCCTGATAACGGCCGTGCGCGTCAGTAATGTTGATTGATTGCACGAGGCGCAAAGCGGCGCCGCGAGTCGGCGTGTCATCGACTTTGTAGGCTTTTACGCTCCCCCTGTCGGCGAGGACGATAAGAGATGTCGTGGCCATAATTTTCGTTCTGTAGGTGCGCGCGCTTTGGCGGCAACGAAGATTCGTATTTCGAGAGAGGTTCGCGCGGCGAAAACGTGGCGCAATCTCGGGTGGAAAATTTCCCGCTCCTCTCCATGGCGTGGAGACGATTTCGCCGAAGGCACGTGCTGGCCGGACTGAGCTGGAGTTGAAGCTGTGAATTGCGGCGCGTTCAGCCAAAACGACTCAGGGGCTTGATTCAGGAGCGAGCCGTAGTTATCAGAGGCGAACGAGCGGAGAGCTGAAGCTCGCACAATGCACGCGGAAATTGAGAATCGCAGCGAACTCGACGCGATGGTGGTGAACATCGAGCTTACGCTCAGCAGCATCATTCAAGGTGTTGCGCTCTACTTCCTGACGGAAAACGCCCGCGCCGTTCTCGCGCAGGATCAGCGGACAGCGTGGCGTGCTCACGGTCATCCGGTGGCCACTTGAATTCGGCCATAATTTTTTTCTACATCATCTGAGTGCTAGTCGAGGCCCTCGCCTTCACAAGGCTGGCAACGCCGTTTGCCTGGTTCGTGCTGATTACGATTTTCTCCGCGTTCGTCTGGGCGCTTTTTGTTTACGACCAGAGAATCATACGCACCCGCATCGCGGATAGTGCCGGACCGGTGGCCTGCCGCCTTTATGCGCTCGTGACCCAGGATCAGCGTTTGAATATTTGGCTCATTGTTCCTGTTATTTTCTTGTTCAATGCTGGATGCGCCTGGGCCATCCACGCGCAGCCAGACTTTTTCATCGGACGTGATGGGCACGTTATCTTGATTCTTTCCGAGACCGCCGGCCTGGTGGGTCTATCTTTGTTACGTTGTCCGCGCTTTTACCCGCTTGACCCCGTTAATCCGTGAAACTCGATACGAGTGGCAGCAAGCTTCCAGCGAGAGCGAGCAGTAAAACCGGCCGGCCGCGTTTCAGAAGCTCAGCTATGCAAAGGGGAATTGCATGTCGCTTTGATCCACCCCGCAGAGCGGCGAGAAACGGTCGAACGCCGACTTCAGAATTGCTCTTACATTTGGGATCGAGGAAAGAATCGTAAGCTCGTCGTCAGAATGGCTGGTCACACTCGCGGTCGGCTGGCTTACCTTAGGATCTGTTCCAAATCCTAGATCAAGTGGGTAGAAGCCATTTATAAATGTAACACAAGCATTTTATCCCGAGCGAAGTCGATGGATCCCGTGGCAGCACCTTGAGGTTGACCACGGGATGGAAAGTCCGGTCTCGCCCTTTCGGACTGCGTTACGGCTTCGACGTCGCTCCGCTCAGAATGACAGCGCGAGATGGCTCCATGTTCATCCTGCCTGCACATGCTCCCTACTTAAGAGGTTTCGGGATACGTTGTATTAACTCTCGCGGCTCGCGGTTTCGTGACCTTCTTTAGCATCGAAATAGAGCACGACAAACGCGATCCCGAGGAGGGGACGAAGGACCGCGTGCACCGCGCTGCTGATCACGTAAGTGGCGAAGGTGATCCAGTCGGGAGCGGTCGAGCTCATGAGCGTCTGCATCAAGGTGGTCGCCTCTTCGACAGTAGTAATGCCGCGCAGGCGAAAGAGAAGCAATGGCAGCTCAACCCCGGCGCTGATCGCGAGCAGAACGAGCAGCCAAACCGACGCGATGATCGCGCCGCGCCAGAGTGGGCGTTGAAGACGTGGGGCGGTCGGCCTGCTGCGGGCCAGTTCCCGGCTTTCGAGGAGAGCGTCGATCGCCGCGTGATTTCCGAGCACGGCAGATTGCTGCCAGAACATGAAGCTTACAAACAGGCGCGCCGTCATGTAAACTTGAACCGCGAGCACGACCAACGCGAGCAGCAACGTTAGCGCGGTCACATTCGCGCTCACGAGTGACAGAATCGCGAAGAACGGAACCACCGTCCACAGAGCAAAACTGGCGTAAACAATGAAGCCGAGCTTTGCGGTGCGCGGCCAAAACGCGATCGCACGACGAAGGAGATCGCGCAGGTTAATCACACGATCTGCCGCGATCTCCGCGGATAGAATCTGAATGCCGGCCAGAAAGATTGGCCATGCGGCCAGGATGAGCGCCAAAGCGACGACCGCACAAACGCTCGCGATCGGCGACGCGCCGGTCGCGGCATGATTGGAAGGTAAATCGACGAACGCGAGACTGATCTGGAAAACGAGTGACGGAATCCCGACAAGCAGCGCGAGAAAGAAGAATTTCGGAAAACCGCGACGGTAAATTCGGCACGTTTCAGCGACGACCTCGCTGAAAGAGCGGAGGCCAGCGGCGCCACTTTGCCGCTCCCTTGGTGTCGGCATTGCCGGCGCGAATAAATCTGGAATTTCGCGGGCGGTAATCCAGCTTTCAGCGTCGGTTCGCCGTACCGGATTATCGGGGAGCAGGCGGCCATCGTCACGCCAGTCCCGCAGGGTTTCGAAATCGGCAGGGCCGAATTCGTTCTCCCCCACCCGCACGATCCATTCTTCAGCCATCGCGCTCATCTAATCGCTTTTCGCTCCAAAGACCATGAGATCCGAACGGCTTTCGCTGCGTATTCATTCTGGGGAGCGCACGCGACTCGCATGCTGGCGATGACGACCTCGCCATCGCAGACCTTCCTTGTGATGCGGCGCTCCGTCGCACCCGGTTTCGTTTGGGCCGGGAGCCAATAACCAGACGCGAACTGCGTGCGCTCCTCAGAACCCGCGCTCTCTCATTCAAATTGATCCACTACACGACAAACGCGTGAAGATCTCTCGCGCCCGGCTACCATAAGAGCGTGAAAGTGCTCTTGATCGACGGCCACTATTACGTTTACCGCTCGTTCTTCGCGATTCAGAACCTCTCGAACTCGCGCGGCGAACCAACGAACGCGATCTTCGGCTTCACCAAAACCGTGCGGCGGATGCTGAAGGATTTACAGCCGGAATACGGCGCGGTTTTTTGGGATGAAGGCCTGCCGCAACGGCGCGTGGAACTCCAGCCCGCTTACAAGGAAACCCGCAAGGAAATGCCGCCGCCAATGATCCCGCAGCTCGACTTTATCCGTCGGCTGACGCCACTGATGGGATTCCAAAACATCTCGTTGCCGGATACCGAGGCGGACGATCTCATGGGATGTTATGCGATCGCAGCGCGCGAACGCGGATGGGAAGTTGTGCTCGCAACGAACGACAAGGACCTGTTCCAGCTCGTGAACTCGAGCGTAAAAATCTACACGACCGCAAAAGCCGACCTCGCCTCATCAAAGGACACGTTTGCATTGTTGGCGGAGGAGCAGGTCACCGCCAGATGGGGCGTGCCGCCCGATCTCATTGGCGACGTTCTCGCGATTGCCGGCGATTCGGTGGACAATATTCCAGGCGCCGGGATCGGCCGAAAGGCGGCGGCGGCGCTGGTTCTGGAGCACGGCGGACTTGATGCCGTTCTGCGGAACCCTGAGAAGATAAAGAGTCAGAGGACCCGCGAAAAGCTCGTCGCCGCACGCGAGCAAATCGCGCAGAATCGCAAAATGGTGGCGCTGGATTGCACCACTGATCTGCCGATCCCGCTCGATGAACTGCCGATCAGGCCCAACTACCCGGAATTACTTACGGCTTTGCAAAAATGCGAATTTAAGTCGCTCCTGCAGGAGGTTCGCGAGGAGGCGGATCGCAGCGCAATCGGCGAGCAACGTGAGCTGCAGCTGTAGCAGCTTCCGGGACGAATCGCGCGGCGATCTCTTGACCAAAGAATCGAAAAACAAGAACCATTCAAATTTTTCCAGTATTTTCGAACGCCGGGGCCGTAAGGCTGTCCAACTACTCAGGTTAAGGCGATTCGGGCGGCTGCACGCTTTTCGTATTTGTTGTTTCTCCTAGCGTGCGCTGCCCGAATCTTTTCTTGGGGCCGCTCCGGCTGATTGGACAGCGGTTTGTCGATACCCGTTCGGAACAACCCGGCATCGACTAAAGCAGGGTCTCGCTGGGCGAAATGAACAGCCCTTCCCCGAAAGCTTGCGGGTTTGGTTATCCGCGGGCGCCTGCGTCGACGTCCGAATGGTCGCGCACCTGCTTTCCGCGCGCTTTGCATCTATTGTGAGACCGGACGCGCATCTGGAGACGTATGTCCAGCAACTAGTTCCAGCTTATTACGAGATAATGCATCAAAGCGCTGCTTCTGATCCAATCGCGATCGCTTTGGCTGAAGATATTGGCGCTGGTGACCTGACTACGGAGTTCTTTGTCCCGCCCACGCTGCAGGCCTTTGCGCGTATCGTCGCGAGAGAGAAAGCCATTATTTCAGGAGTTGACGTTGCAGCCCAGGTTTTCCGACAGGTGGACTCGAAGCTGCACATCGACGCACCCATGGCCGAGGGCGCGAGCGTGGATGGCGGAGAAACGGTTGTGGAAATTCGTGGCCGGGCTCAGTCGATTCTCACGGCGGAGCGGGTCGCCTTGAATTTCCTTCAACGACTCAGCGGCGTCGCGACCATTACTCGCCATTTCGTGGATGCGATCGCTGGTTCCAGAGCCAAAATTCTCGACACGCGTAAGACGACGCCCGGATTGCGCGCGCTTGAGAAATCGGCTGTCCTTGCGGGAGGCGGCGTCAACCACCGTTTCGGCTTGTTTGATATGGTGATGATAAAGGACAATCACGTGAGCGGTGGCTCCGGTTTTTCTGAACTGCGCTTGGCGATTCAGCGCGTCCAAGCCGAGCACCCCGACATTCAAATCGAGCTCGAGGCAGATAGTCTCGAACAGGTTCGCACGTTCCTGGAACTCGAAGGCCTGGACGTGATTTTGCTCGATAACATGAAGCCGGCGACGATGCGCGAGGCAGTCGCGCTCGGTAAGAAAAAGAAGATCCGCTTCGAAGCCAGTGGCGGCGTAAATTTGCAAAACGTGCGTCAGATCGCTGCGACCGGCGTCGACTACATTTCGGTCGGAGCGCTGACGCATTCAGCGCGCGCGATCGACTTCTCGTTGGAGCTTACTCCAGTCGCGGGGTGATGTCCGAGGATGAATCGCCTGCCGCGGCGGCCGCTTTGTCTCTCGATCGCCTTCGCGCCGGGCTGAACGGAGCCATCATCGGGCGTGAAATGATTGTCTTGCGGGAGACTGGATCTACTAATGATTTCGTTCGGCAGATAGCGACGCCGGAGATGGGCGAAGGAGTGGTTGTCTTCGCTGAGGCGCAAACCGCCGGGCGAGGTCAGCATGGGAAGCATTGGGCTTCGGCGCCGGGGAAAGGCTTATGGCTCTCGATTTTCCTGCGCCCGAATCTCGAGCTGTCAGAATCTGCCGGTCTGACGACGTGGCTTGCGGAGGCAATCCGCACCACGATTGCGGAGGAGTTGAACGAAGAATGCGAAGTGAAACCTCCGAATGACGTTTACATCGGCGATCGTAAAGTCGCTGGAATCCTGGTGGAAATGCGCGTTTTTGCAGGTGGCGAATACTACGCAATCGCGGGAATCGGCCTGAACGCGAATCAAACCCGTAATGATTTTCCCGAAGAACTGCGAGCAACGGCGGGATCGCTGGCGATGACAACCGGCGCGACGATTGACCGGACTGCGTTCGCGATCGCTCTGCTTAAGAAGCTCGATGCAAGTTACCCGGAGCTTCTTCGTTCGTAACTTTGCAAGGCGCGCAGTTTTTTCAGCGCGTTTCCGCTGTCGAGCTGTGCGCGCGCCATCGCGACGCCTTCGATCAGATTCGGGGCGAGACCCGCGACCACAAACCCGCCCGCCGCATTCACGACCGCGAGGTCTCGACGCGCGTCTTGCACGGCGCCGCTTAATATTCCTTCGAGACATTCGGCGTTGGTAATTGCGTCCGCGCCTTCCAATTCGCGACACGAACTTTCCGCAATCCCAAACCACCGCGGGTCGATTACACCCGTGCTGACTCTGCCATTCTCCAAATCCGCGAGCGTCGTCGGTCCGCACGTCGAAATGTCATCCATCCCTCCGCCGCGATCGGTGAGCCCATGGACCACCCACGCTCGTTGGCGGCCGAGGCGTCGCAGGACTTCGGCAAAAATCGTCGTTAAACGAGGCGCAAAAACTCCGAGTAATTGATGCGCAGGCCGGGCCGGATTGAGGAGCGGGCCAATCAGGTTGAATACCGTGCGCTTGCTTTCGCCAGCGAGTCGTTTGCGAATCTCGGCGATTGCTTTGAAGGCTGGATGATATTTTCGGGCATAGATGAAGCAGAGACCCCATCGTTGCACGCACTCCTTCAACTCTTCTGGTTCCAGATCGATGGGCACTCCGAGTATTTCGAGGACATCCGCGCTCCCGCACCGAGACGTGACGCTGCGGTTCCCGTGCTTCACCACAATGGCGCCGCCCGCCGCGAGGATGAACATGATCGTGGTCGAAACATTAAAGAGATCGAGGCCATCGCCGCCCGTTCCGCAAACGTCGAGCATTGGTCCGGGTAGCTGCGATGGATCAATCAGCGGATCAACGGCGCGATCGATCAGCTGCTGGACGAACCCGGTGATTTCATCGGCCGTTTCTCCTTTGTCGTGAAGCGCTCTAAGGAACTCCGCCTTGGCGTCGTCGTCACCCTGCTTCGAAAGCAGCACGGTCACCGCATACTCGATGTCGGAAGGATTCAGATCAATCCCGGAGCGGAGGCGTTCGGTGAGACGGTTCATCGCGCGGGAGTGCGAGGTACGGTGGCGATTATGCCACGGAGGCAACGTTCATCTCGCGAAGCCATTCACGGTAAAGGTGCGGAGAGATTTCCGACGGTTTGATCTCGCTGCGTCCACCCCAGAACACGTTCGTATAAGAAACAGGAATGCCGCATTCGGCGAGATGGTCGTCGATCGCGCGCTTGTGGTGGAGGAGCAGCTCCTTGTCCGTCCCGTGGGCGACTGCCATGATGTTTACGTTCTTGAACTCCGCCCCGGCTTCGCGCCAATAACAATGCGTGAGAATGTGATGGCGCCCCACTTCGCCGCCGGCTTTGATCTCTCGCCCGGCAGGCACCGCCCAATGAAATAAGGCGTTGAATCGCGTCACGCGAACCCCGCCCGCGGACGGTTTCACGTGTTCGAGGAAAGTCGAAAAACGTCCAATAATCCTGCGCTCGTTCAGGCGTTCGGCAATTTCGTAGAACTGCTCCAGAGCGATGCCCGCTTCCGCAGCACGCAGTCTCCAGGGCGAGGGCGCGATCTCATCCGGTCGAAACTCACGCTTCAGTGCGAGCAACACTTTCCATTCCAGTTCGTCGAGTTCGACGGCGCGCGTGGCGTTCATCCGCGCGGGGTGATCGGCTTTGCTAGCGGGCGGGATCGATTTCCTGCGCACGTGACCGACACCGAGCGTGAAAATCCCTTTTGCCGGCATCAATCGAAAGCGCTCCGCGCCGACAATTTCGGACAGAATTTCGCCGTGCTGCTGGAGCGAAAAGCCGTGAGGGACTTTGAGCGTTGTCCAGAGTTTGTAGTCGGATCCCGCGGTTGCGGTTTCCGTGGAGCGGAGCACGACATGGCCCGAAAACGGATCGCGTTGAAACATCCAGTCGAACGCCGCGTCAATTTTTTCTGGCGGCACTTTCCAGGCGACGAGCGCGCCGTCCGCCAGATTGATCGCGAGCAACGTCTGACGAACGCGGCGGACGGTGCCGGCCCGAAGCATGGCGGCAATTCGCGGGATTACGATCTCGGTTGGAACGCCGGAACGTCGCGCAATTTCGTCAAAAGGTTCGCGCACGAAGCCCTCGATTTTGTCTTCCGAAATCGCGAGAATTCTCTCGTTAATGGGATCGTTATGTTCCACCGGGAGCATCGCCCTCTAATAAGCGCGTGACGATCCGCCTTGTCCACCACGCGGCCGCAGACCCGCAGCTGGACGACGCGCGGCGATTGAGCAATTACTGTCGCGCACCGTGATCAAAGCAATATTTTTCGATGCCGCCGGCACTCTCTTTGAGTTGCGGAAGAGCGTGGGATTTCACTACGCGCTCGTCGGTGAAAGGATCGGAGCGCCGATGTCCGCCACGGCACTGGACCGCGCGTTTGAGGTTGTGTGGAAGGAAATGCCGCCCCGAGCGGCGACCGGCGAACCGCGCGAGGATGACGACAAAGGCTGGTGGCGCGAGTTGGTCGATCGGGTGCTCGATGATGTCCTCCCGACAATGCGCGAACTTGATCGCGATAACTTCTTCGAGATTGCCTACGAGCATTTTGCGGAAGCCGGCGTCTGGCAATTGTATCCCGAGGTGGTGGAAATCCTCGAGAGCCTGCACACTGGATTCCAGCTTGCGATCGTCTCGAACTTCGACGGCCGCCTCCGAATGATTCTCGAGCACCTCGGCATTTCCAAATATTTCCGTCACGTCTTCATCTCGAGCGAGCTCGGAGCGGACAAACCCGACCCGCTGATTTACCGGCGCGCTCTTGCCGTCAGCCAGCTCCGGCCCGAGGAAGTTCTCCACGCCGGCGACGACCCGGAGCGCGACTGGCGAGGGGCAACTGCGGTCGGCTTGCGCGTCTTCGAATTGAAACGACCGCAGATTTCACTGCGCGATCTGCTCGTCTCCGTTGACCAGGAGCGCGCGTAACTTGCACCGCAGACGCGAGTAGTTTAAAAGCTGAACTCTCCGCGGGTTGGTAGTCAATGGTAGAGCAGTCCCGAAGGTTTTCGGGGTTGTTTGGCCGCGAGCAGGAAATATGCGGGTTGGTAGCTCAATGGTAGAGCAGCGCCCTTTTAAGGCGTTGGTTGTGGGTTCGAGTCCCACCCAACCCAACTCTCGACCATGCAAGGCTTGATCGCGTCAAACTCGAGAATTATTCAACGATTCGGGTCGGGCGGTAGACCTTTGCGAAATTCCGACTGCTGACGGTCTGCTTGCCGCTCTTGTTCAATCTCGCGCGACTGCGCCTCCGGGCTCGGTCCCATCGCGCAACCGCTGAATAGGGCAAAGCAGGCGACGTTCATTAGAATCATTTTCACGTGGGAAAACTAGCCGAGTCCGCGCAATCCGCTACTCGGGTCCGACTGGTTAGCGCCATAGCTCAGCTCGCCGTCGATGATCCGCGCCGCGGAGGTGTACGGGTGGGGCTGGCATTTCTTTGCATCGAGAATGTGCAAGACGTCGACGCCGCGAATCTTGAGATAATCAGAAATCAGAGCGCGGTGACAGCGCCACCAGACCGCTTCCGCGCACATGATCGCGACGGCGCCGTGCTTCTGCGACAGTTCTGTAAGGCGCGCGATCCCGCCCCGGAAAGCGTCGGTCTCGGTGTAATCCGCGTAACCGCGAAAGGCGTCGTTGCGCCACGCGGTGTGGCGAGAATCCGCGCGCGGCCTGCGGCGCCCCCCAAGCTCCGGGAAATGCTCGTAGGAAATGTCCGATGCGGCCAGCGAATGGCGGAGCATGTCCTGATTGAATTGCGGATAGCGCTTCGACCCCGGAAGCAGGCGCACGTCAGCAATCGCTTTGATTTCATGCGCGACGAGCGCACCGATGAATTCCTCGATCGAACGGGTCGAGTGCCCGATCGTCCAAAGCCTTGCGATCACGCGATCTTCTTTCGAAACCGCAGCGCGCAAACGCAAAACAGCAGCACGGCCATCACCGACATGATCGCGAGCGGCTGCCAATACTCTAGAAACGTCGCGCCGCGCAGAATGATCGCGCGCATCAGGGAAATGAAATAGGTGGTCGGCAGCAGAGCGCCGAGCGCGTAGAAGATCCACGGCATCGTTTCGCGCGGGAAAATGAATCCGGAGAAGAAGACGCTTGGCATGATGAAAGTCATGGACATCTGAAGCGCCTGCATCTGGTTCTCGGCTTTCGTGGCGACGAGCAATCCGAGGCTGAGCAAGGCGAAAACATAAACGAGGGTTGCGAGGAGCATCGCAGTGGCGCTGCCCGCGATGGGGACGTGGAAAACGAAACGCATGATGCCGAATAACAGGAAAACCATCAGCATGCCGACGCAGAGATAAGGAACGAGTTTACCGAGCATCAGACCCCAGCGGCTCAGTGGACTAACGAGTAATTGCTCGATCGTGCCGCGCTCCTTTTCGCGGACCACCGCCATCGCCGTGGCGAAGGTCGTGCCGATTTGCAGGACGACGCCAATCACTCCCGGGACGAAGAAATTTGGGCTGCGCATCGTCGGATTGTAGAGCATCTGTGGCCGGACTTCGATCGGCACCGTCCGCCGCCCGCTCTCACGCATCATCATTTCTACCGATTGCGTCAAGGCGACACCGAGTGCCGTGTTGAGAGCCTGGAGCGCGGTGGTCGAGTTCGAGCCGTCAATCAGCATCTGCACCTGCGCGGGATGACCGGCGCGCAAATCACGCGTGAAATGCGGCGGGATTTGCAGACCGACATAGGCGCGTCCCTTGCGAATCTCGCTCGAGAGTTGTTGGTTATTCTGCACTTCGCCAACGATTCGAAACGACTCGGTGTTCACAAACCGATCGAGGAACTGGCGACTTTCAACGGTGCGATCTTCATTCAAAATCACCATCGACATGTGCTTGACATCGTTGTCGAGCGCGTAGCCGAACGCCACCATTTCGATGAGCGGTGGGAAAAGCATAAAAAAGAGCGTCATCGGATCGCGGAGCACGATAATGAACTGTTTGAAGAGGATGGCGCCGAAGCCACGAAATGGGTTGCGAGTCATGGCGCGATCAGCATGTTCCGTAATCCTGCGTCGCGAAAAGAGCGTGAGCAACCCGCATCGGCTGGCTTGGTTAGGCTCCTGCTCCTGATCTCCTGGCTGGCCAATCTCTCATCGCTGTCCTCCTGACCGCGCAGACGCCGAAGGAACCCGTTTTTCTAAAAGCTAATTCGAGTTTAGGTCCTTCAATAAGGAGACGGCGTTCCGCTTCGTACGTATTTGATGGAATGCGGATCACGGTTCCGAGAATACGCGCCCTTTTAAGCCGCCGGGCCCGGAGATGCGGTATGCGATCGCACCATTGGATAAGCAGGGGATTCGCGGTGAGCGAGGAAGCCGATACGTTAATCATCGATGCCCACCCAAGCCATCATCGAGATCATCATTGGCGTGGCGCTGCTTTTCTTTGGTCGGCGTTTGTTTTGGTTATTTGTCGCAGCGCTTGGGTTCGCCGCAGGCATCTACATCACGTCGGCTCTCATGCAGCATCCGCCGGTTTGGCTGGCGATCGGCGCTGCAGTTTTACTTGGGACGATCGGCGCCTTCCTCGCGGTCGTGTTGCAAAAATTTGCAATCGCAGCGGCTGGTTTCCTGGCCGGAGGACGCCTCGCGCTGGCGCTCGCAGCCTCGTTTATCGCGAATCCGGCAGCACATAACTGGATCACATTTGGGATCGGCGGATTGATCGGCGCGATTCTGTTGCTGGTATTATTCGATTGGGCGCTCATCGTCCTCTCGGCGATTGAAGGCGCGCGTTTTATTGTCGGTGCGATTCATCTGCCACATACCGGCGCGACTGTGATGCTGATCACGCTCGCTGTCTTGGGAATCGTGGTCCAGTCCTTGGCGGCGCGACGCGCGCGCGCATTGTCTGCAGCTTAAAACGCGCGGCCGGACGGCGGCGTAATTCTAATAAATCAGGGGTCGCCTGAGCGATTTGGCGCGAGAACAGGATGATCGTGACGATTATACGCGCGAGGTCGCGAATATGAGCAACACCCACCCGCGTTCATCCATAAACCTTGCAGTCGTTGTTGAGCGTTTGAAGCGGTCTTCATTCCGCAAGTGCCAATCACACCCAGAGCGTCCGATCGAACGTCCGATACTGAATCGCTTCGCTGACATGCTCCGATGTAATGTTTTCGGCGCTTTCGAGATCGGCGATTGTCCGCGAGACTTTCAAAATTCGATCGTAGGCGCGGGCGCTCAGATTCAGCTCCTGCATGGCGATGCGAATGAGCTCCTGTGATTCATCGCCGAGTTCGCAGTGCTGCTTGATCTGCCGCGTGCTCATCCGCGCATTGCACGTCGTCTTCCGGTCCTTCTCAAAGCGCGTCTGCTGCCGAGTCCGCGCCTGCATCACCCGCTCCCGGATGGCCGCGGAACTCTCTTCCACGCGCTCGCTCGAGATATCGCGGTATTCGCCGGCGGGAACTTCGATGTGCAGATCGATCCGATCGAGCAGCGGACCGGAAATGCGTTGTCGATAACGTTGCACCTGCACCGGCCCGCAGCGACATTCGCGTTTCAGATCGCCGAAGTAGCCGCAGGGGCAGGGATTCATCGCCGCCACCAGCATGAATTCCGACGGAAAAGTCACGGTCCCGGCCGCGCGAGAGATCGTTACCCTTCCGTCTTCCACCGGTTGGCGCATGACTTCCAAGGTTGAGCGTTTGAACTCCGGCAGCTCGTCGAGAAACAGGACGCCGTTGTGCGCAAGACTTACTTCGCCGGGCGCGGGCGTGGCTGAACCACCAAGCAATCCGACATCGGAAATCGTATGATGCGGCGAACGGAAAGGACGGGTCGCGACGAATGAGATTTCGCCATTGAGCAGACCGGCGATGCTATGGATCTTTGTCGTCTCGATCGCTTCCTCCAACGACATCGGCGGGATAATTGTCGCGATCCGCTTCGAAAGCATCGATTTGCCCGATCCCGGTGGGCCAACCATCAAAATATTGTGTCCGCCCGCGACCGCGACTTCGATCGCCCGCTTCACGTGTGCTTGCCCTTTCACGTCACTGAAATCGACGTCGTAAGTTTGATGGTTCGCGAAGAATTGCGTCATGTCTTCCCGCGTTGGTGCGAGTTGCAACTCACCGCGGATGAATTCGAAGGTCTGCCGCAAGTTCTGGACGCCATAAACGTCGATGCCCTTCACCATCGCAGCCTCGCGCGCGTTCGCCTCCGGCACCAACAGCGCGCGCTTGCCGCGCTTGCGCGCCTCCAGCGCCACGGGCAGGACGCCTTTCACCGGACGGACGGCCCCATTCAACGCGAGTTCGCCGACGAAGCTGAAATTTTCGAGGGTTGAGCCATCAAGCTCGTCGCTCACCGCGATCATCCCCAGCGCTATCGGCAGATCGAAGCTGGGCCCTTCTTTTTTGATATCGGCGGGCGCCAGATTGATTGTCGTCCGGCCACGCGGCCAAAAATATCCGCTGTTGCTGATCGCGGTGGTGACGCGGTCGCGGCTTTCTTTAACAGCGGTGTCGGGCAGACCGACGACAACGATCACCGGACTTCCTCCCGCGGCGTTCACCTCGATTTCTACTTCATAGGCGTCAATGCCGTAAACGGCCGCAGAGTAAATCTTCGCCAGCATCAATTCGGCAGGTTGCCAGAGAAGCACCGGGACTGAAAGGTTGAAATCGGTTCGGCAGACGGATCAGTGCGCGACCGGCGTCTCGCAAGGACTCGGGGTGCGAATCAATGAGCCATGCACAATGATGACACCGCAAACCCGAGTGGCAGCTCAGGCCTCGCGGGGGTAATCCAACGCAATATTCAGGCGCTTCTCCACCGCAGGCAGGAAGAAGCGCAAACCAAGAGCTACCAATACCGATTCGCTGACGCGATCACTCACTTCACCGGCAGCATGTTATTCGTTTACATCCACCTGGTCCTGTTCGCGACCTGGATCATCGTCAATCTCCCGGCGGTGCCGCTGCCAAAGTTCGATCCACTTACGTAGTCCTCGCGATGTTCGCGTCGGTCGAGGCGATCTTTCTCTCGACCTTCGTGCTGATTTCGCAAAATCGCATGTCGCAGCAGGCCGACAAACGAGCGGATCTCGACTTGCAAATAAGTCTGCTCTCCGAGCACGAAGTTACGCGGCTGATCACGTTAGTTAAAGCCATTGCCGAAAAGCTGGAGATTGAAGCTTCACGCGATCCCGAGTTGCCGGAACTTCAAAAGGACGTCGAACCTGAAAAAGTGCTCGACGTGATGGAAGCGCACGAGCGTGATTTCCCAGGCGCCTGATTATTGCTGCCGCAGGCTTGCGAGTTGCAATGGGCCGCCTTCTCCGCTCGCGTTCATCAGACTCACGCGAACCCAATCCTCCTCGAATTCGACAAGACTGATCGAAGCTGGATCGATTTCGATGCGCTGGAAAAGATCCAGGTGCAGGCCGAGGAAATGCGCCAGCGTCGCACGAATGGGGTCGCCGTGGCTGAAGATCGCGACACACTCATGCTCGCGGCGGAGCTCCGATATCTTACGAATCATCCGCGCCTGCACTTCGAACATCAGCTCGCCGCCGGGCGCGGCCGTGCAGCTTCGGAAGGAGTTGAAGTGCCGCCACTGCCGAACGTCGTTCAACTCCGCGAACGTGCAGTTGGTCCATGCACCGAAATCTATCTCGGTGAATTCGTCAGAAATCTGCAACGGCAGGTTGAAGCGGCGACAAACCGGCCCCGCGGTTTGTCGCGCGCGCTCGAGGGGGCCGCTGTAGATCGCATCGATTGGCAGTAATGACAGACGTACCGCAAGTTGTTCGGCCTGCTGTTTCCCAGCCTCGTTGAGGTGAACTCCCGGTTGCCGTCCTGCGATCGCGCGGCCGAGGTAATCGTGGGCCGCGTGGCGAATCAGCAGAAAGGTCGTCACACTTTTTGTAGCGCCGTGACTCAGCGCATTTCAGTACTGAGCATAGCCCCGAAAGCGTTCGGGGCGACATCGGTCCGAACGGAAGGCGTCGGGCACGGCGCATAACGCCTCGTCATGCGCGCGCAGAATTCTGCAAATTCCTCCGGCACCATCGGAGGGCTGGTATGGTGCGGCGCGATCCCCCGATGCTCGGGCGTGAAGCAAAATGTGGCAGTCACATCGAACTCTTCGAGCGCGCTCATTTGCCGATCGAACCACGCCTCCGCGTTCGGTCGGAAGCTGTCGGCCCAGCTTAGCCCAGTGCGCAGATATTTAACCCCGAGATGCCGCAGCCATTTCACCGCATCTTCAAGTCGGTGATCTTCAAAATGAAACCACTGGCAAATGCCGAGCTCCGGAGTGAAGTCTCCAAACAAACGCAGAGCGCGTTTCGGTGTGCCGTCCTCGCGCAAGAGGCCCATGTGGAAATGGCGGTAATACGCGGAGCCTTCCGCTTCACGATGCCGTGTCGTCGCCGGCCAGGCGGTCGGGAGGTCGTAAAGCGAGTACCAATGGATGCGCCGCGCACTGGCCTCCCCTTCCTCCGTCATTCCGACCGAAGTGGAGGAATCCCGTGCCAAAGTCTGTGACCCTCCATCACGGGATTGTTCGAAAGGTTCCGGACAGCGGAATCGTTCGATCAACAGTTCCACCGTGCGGCGGAGCCCAAACTCCTGCACCTCTTCGGCGCCGAAACTCGAGATCCCGACTTCCGAAACCCAAACGGGGAGATCTGTGACGGCTTCAATTTCGCGGAGTCGTTCCGGCCATTCGTTGATCGTCCAATTATTCCAATCGAGCGGGAAACCGTGGACGGCGACCACATCCAGTTTGTCGAGGACGCCGAAATCTCCCATGCGCTTGATGAAGGCGGCATCGATCGGCGAGATACCGCCGAGAACGCAGCGAATATCGGGGTTTTCTGCAGCGACGGCGTCCGCGGCCCGCTTCACCATTTCGGCGAATGTCCGCCACTCCGGGTCCAACTGGTGGTCCCAGTGCGACTTGTTGTTCGGTTCGTTCCAAAACATCACCGAATCGATCACGCTCGCCGCCTTTCCCCGTCATTGTGAGCCCCGAAAGGTTTCGGGATCGAAGCGGTAACGCAGCCCGACAAGGCGGGACCGGGATTTGCATGCCGTGTTGGCAGGTTAAGGGTGAGGCAGCGGGATCCCTCGACTCCGTTCGGGACGACCGGGTTTATCATCATTCCGCCAGCCCGCTTGACATCACCTTGCATCCTCTAATTTGACGCGGCACATGAACACTTCCTGCTCGGGATGATCGATGATTTCGAACCCTGAGCTGCGCAGCATTGCTTCGACGCAGGCGCGATTCGGAATCCACCAATTCGTCGGATCGCCGGTGTATTTGTGCTCGACGAAATACATTCGCGGAAACTCCGGCCGTTCGAAAATGTCCTTCTTCCAGAAGTCGTAATCCTCCTCGATGGTCATCAGTTCGTGACTGCCGCGCTGCATTGATTGGAACAGAAACAGCTCTTTTGTCACGTGCTCGCGGATCAGATCGAGCGCGAGCAGCGGATGGCGGAGGTGATAGAGGACTCCCATGAAAATCACGAGGTCGAATTTTTCGCCGAGCTGCGCGACATCGTAAACCGAGAGCTGTCTGAATTCGATGTCGATCCCAAGCGCCTCTGCGGCGAAACGCGCTTGTGCCAGGTATTGATCGTCGAAGTCGACGCCGAGCACGCGAGCGGCGCCGCGGCGTTTCATTTCGATCGAATAAAATCCTGCGTTGCAGCCAATATCGAGAACGGTTTTACCGCGCAAATCCTGTGGAATCGCATGCGCAAACCGCTGAAACTTCGCGGCGGGATAATCTCCGAGAAAATGTTGCGGTGCCGTTTTCACCCCATTCAAATCGAGGTTTTGAAACCAGGAGCCGAGCTCCTCGACGCGGCGGCGCGTTTCCGCAGCGGACATTCCTGGCTCGTCTAATTGCGTGCTCAGGCGAAGACCTCCGGAGTTTCCAAGACGGCAGCTTCACGCTCCGCGACCTTTTCGAGCAGATGGATCGCTTCACGGTAGCCATGCAGGGTGCCGACATCGACATACGCTTCACCTGCGCGAACTCCGATTGCGCAGCCACCGCGCGCAAGCCAGGCATTGACGAGAGTGCCGAAATATTCATCGGCGCGATCTCGTTCGAGCCAGAGTCGGTGAAGGGCGTGAAAAACGTGTCCCGGCATTTTGAAAGCGCCCCAAACCCAAAAGGAGCGCGCGTTCTCGTGCTTGACCTGGATTTCGAGCACGGCGCCGATTTCGTCAGTGATGACAGCGTCGAAAAGTTGCGGTTGGTCGACCGGGAAGAGCAGGAACGAAAGCCGATCGTCGGGCAATGCTCTCAGCCCATCGACAGGAAACCAGATTGTGTCCGGTAATCCGATTAGCACGGGTTCTTCATCGCGCACGATGGGCGCGGCGCGAAAGAGGGCGTCGCAGAGGCCGCCCGGACGCGGCTGGACTACGAAAATGATGCTGGCCGAATCGACTTTGCCGCCGCTGTAGTACTCTAGGATGTCGGATTTCCCCGAGCCAATGACGAAGCAGATTTTGGTTGCACCCCCGATAACCATGCGCTCGATCAGGTATTCGCTGACCGCGCGAGGCCGTTCGACTGCGCCCTCGATTCGGCCGCCCACCGGCAGCAATTCTTTCGAAAATGCGAGCGGCTGGATTCTACTGCCGGCACCAGCGGCGGGAATGATGCCCAACATTCAGACCTCTAGGATCTCGCGTTCGCGTGCGTTAACCAAAAGATCTTCGAACTCCTGGGCACGCTGCTCGGCCGTGTGCTCCGCTAAAGTTCGCTCCCGCGCAGCGCGGCTCAGTTTTGAACGTTCAGCCTCCGTCATTTGCAAGGCCGCGACTGCGTCGGAGGTCGTCTGCGCGACAATGATCTCGGCCCCTGGCGTGAAGAACTCGTCCAATCCTTCCCACCAATCGGTCACAATTGGGACTCCGCACGCAGCCGCTTCAAACAACCTGCCGGAAGGACACCAGCCCATCGCCGACATCGCTTGTCTGGTGACATTCAGCGTCATTTTCGAAGAACAGAAAAACGTCGGATGTTCGCGCGGCGGAAGATGACGAACGAAGAAGATATTGGGCGACCAGGGGAAGTCCGCCGGATACTGCGCGCCACCGATGACAAACCGCTTCTGAGCCAATTCGCGCGCCGGCTCGATGAACAGTGCCTCGAGCGCACTCTGCCGATCCGGCGCATACGTTCCGAGATAGGAGAAGCTGGATCGGTATTGATCGTTAGGCGGAACGGGCCGATGCACGTCGGGATCAACGCTGCCGTAAAGCGCCGCCACCTTGCGGGCCCCGAGTTCCTCCTCCAGCGCGGTGAGGGCGCCGCCCCCTGTAAAACTAAGCACGAGATCGAAATCGCGCAGTCCTCTCGGCCCAATGTAACTGAGCGGTTCGCCTTGCCGCAACCGAGAGAAAGTCACCGGCGTGTCAAGGTCATAAAAAAGCCGGAGCGCTGACGAATTCCAGACCAACTCGGAAGCATCGAGCCCATCCGGACAGTATGATGTCACCATCGCCGCGTCGGCTTCCGCGACTTCGCGCACCGCGACCGGCAATACTTCCGTCCAATCGTGGTAGAACTTTAGCGCTCCGCCAGAGAGCTCCTGGAGATCGCGATGCGCGGCATAATACGGAACATCGCGCTCGAAAAATGTCACTTCGTGACCGCGTGCAATTAGCTGTCGCAAGAGACCGCGCAATAGAGTCGCGTGACCGTTCCCCCACGATGAGCTGATCGTTAGCCCGAAGACAACGAGCTTCATCTCTTCGGCTTGACCGTTGCTTTTTTTCCGATCTTGCTGGCGTGGCCGTTGCGTTTGCTGTTTGTCGCGATCGCCATTTCTTCGTCGCCGTGGATGAACTGCTCGGTTTTTTTGTGCGCCTCGTCGTCGGTGAATTGAAACGGCGGGGATTTCATGAAGTAACTCGAAGGGCCGGTTAACGCGCCGCCAATTTTCCGGTCGAGCGCCAGTTTTGCGCAGCGGATCGCATCGATCACCACGCCCGCTGAGTTGGGAGAATCCCAAACCTCAAGCTTGACTTCGCAATTCAGCGGCACATTGCCAAACGTCGTGCCTTCCATCCTGATATAACACCACTTCCGGTCAGTCAGCCACGGCACGTAATCGCTCGGGCCGACGTGCACGTTGTCGGCCGCCATCGCGTGGCCGAGCTGGCTCGTGACCGCTTGCGTCTTGGAGATCTTCTTCGACTCGAGCCGGTCGCGTTCAAGCATGTTCAGGAAATCGGTGTTGCCACCGAAGTTGAGCTGGTAAGTGCGATCGAGCCGCACACCGCGGTCGCGGAAAAGATTCGTCAGAACCCGATGCGCAATCGTCGCCCCGACTTGGGATTTAATGTCATCGCCGACGATCGGGAGCCCACGTTCTTCGAATCTGCGCTGCCAATATTTTTGGGAAGCGATGAACACCGGCACGCAATTTACGAAAGCGCAGCCGGCATCGAGAATCTGTTCGACATACCATTTCGTCGCCATTTCGGAGCCAACCGGCAGATATGAAACGACAACATCGGTGCGTGTTTTCTTGAGAATGCCGATAATGTCATCGGTCGAAGCCGTCGACTTCTTTACGACCTTTTTCAGATACTTGCCGAGACCGTCGTGCGTCATCCCGCGATGCACCTTCACGTCCAGCTTCGGCACTTCCGCGAATTTGATTGTGTTGTTAGGCTCGGCGAAAATCGCTTCGCTCAAATCATTGCCGACCTTCGTGGTGTTGATGTCGAATGCGGCCGAGAATTCGATGTCGCGCACGTGGTAACCACCGAGCTCCACATGCATTAGCCCAGGCACGAAGTCATCAGGATTGGCATGGCGGTAAAATTCGATGCCTTGGACGAGTGATGACGCGCAGTTGCCGACACCGATGATGCCGACGCGGATTTTGTCTTTCATAATGTAATTGCTCCTTCGAGCGCTGGGACGTGCTTATTTTTTGGGGGAGAACGCAGTTCATCGAACAGCGATTCCAACTCGGCGGCGCGATGCGTAGCGGTATGTTCCGCCAGCACTCGCTCGCGGCCGCGCTCACCAATCTTGCGTGCTTCATTCTCGGGCATTGTGCTCAGAATATCGACCACTTCGCTCGTCTTTTTTGCGATGAGAATCTCCCGACCCGGCGCAAAGATTTCCTCCAGGCCCGCCCAGCAATCGCTGATCACGGGCGTTCCGCAGGCCGCGGCCTCAAATAATCGAACGCTCGGCGAGTAGCCGGCGCGGATCATTTCCGCACGCGTGACGTTGAGAGTAAACCGCTGCGCGTTATAGAAATCGCGATGATCACGCGGTTCGAGATGCATGATGCGTTTGACGTTGCGCGGCCAGCGGATCGTGTCCGGATATTGCGGGCCGGCCACGACGAACCGCTCTGCCGATAAATGCGCTGCCGGTCGCACGAGCAGTTCGTGGAGCGCCGGTTGACGGTCAGCGCTATAAGTACCGAGGTACCCCAGCTTCCACCTGGTCCGGCGGCGCTCAGGGAAGTAGCGCGACGAATCGACGGCGCAGTGAAGCGGACGCGCCATCGGCGATCCATATTTGCGTTCGATCTGCTCGAGTGTCGGACCGCCGGTAAAGGAAAGGTAAATCGCGTAACGCGAGATCAGTTTCGCCGACAAATAATCGCACTCGCCGCGTTCCAGCTTCGCCAGTGTCACCGGCGTATCGATATCGTAGAATCCGGTAACGCCTTCGGCTTCGCGCACCACCCACTCACCGATTGCGATCCCTTCCGGCACGAAGGAACCGACAATCACGCAATCGGCTTCTCTGATTTCAGTGACAAATCGGGTTCTGAGTTCCTGCACGCTGCGGTAGATGTGCGTCTCGCAAAAGTCTGGTCGCGGCAGATCGCGGTTTTCCGCATACCAAGGTTGGTCGCGTTCGAGAAAAAGAATTTCATGCCCGGCGCGATGCATTTCGCGCAGCAGGGCGCGATAGGTCGTCGCGTGTCCATTCCCCCACGAGGAGGTGATCGACAGACCAAGAATCACTATCTTCATCGTGCGAATGCTCCGTCCAGCACTTCTTCAACCTGCTTCGCGCGATGAGAGTAGGTGTGCTCCGCGAGCACCCGCCGATAGGCTGCATCGCCGACTGTGCGCGCGCGCGCGGGCGTAAGTTTTTCGATGTGCGCGGCGGTCTCGCTCCCGTTATGCGCGACGAGAATCTCTTCGCCGGGCTCGAAGAACTCCTCGACGCCCTCCCACGCATCCGTAATCAAGCAAGCTGCGGCGCCCGCCGCTTCGAAGACGCGTGTCGGCGGAGAAAACCCATAACGCGCCATGCTCGCGCGGCAGATATTCAAGACGGCGCGCGGGGTACAGTTAAACGCATTGTGATCAGCAGTGTAAACGTGACCGAGATAGCGGATGTTTTGCGGCAGCGCCTTAGTTTGCCAGCCATTGCCGCCGAGCAGGAATTTGGAATTCGGTAGCTCCGTTGCCGCGCGGAGGAAGAACTCTTCCACTCTGGCCTCGCGGTCCGGCAAGCGATTAGCCAACAATCCAAGATCGGCTGCAAATCTGACGTTCGGGGGAACTGGGTAATGTGTGTCCGGATCGAGCGCATTGTAGATAGGGATGCACGCTTTAGCCCCGAACGATTCGTAGGCGCGGATCACCGGAAACCCACCGCCGTAGGTTAGGACAAAATCAAAACGCGGGATCAACTCGTGAAATGGATCAGCGGGATTATCTTCGATCCGTTCGAGGGTGGCTGGCGCGTCGACGTCCCAAAAAACGATAATATTATCTGGCCGCTTCAGCGTCAGCACCGCGGCGTCAAGCAATTCATCAAAGATGCCAACGCCGCTTGCTTTCACGATCATGTCGGCACCATGCGCAGCTTCGATTTGCCGATAAGCCGCGTCTTCCGTTCCATCGTAAACCACCACGTCCGCCCAGCGCGGCGGCTCAATGTCGCGATGCTGTGGTCGGTCGTACGCAACCGGTTCGTAGAACGTGATGTGATGTCCATTCGCGTGGAGCGCGCGAATAATTCCCCGATAGTAAGTGGCCGCGCCGTTCCAATAGGCGGAGAGCAGACTGGAGGCGAAAAAGGCGATCTTCATTTCTGGGTAGCGCACGCTGCTGACGTGCTGGCGAGCGCATTCTGCGTTCGCGGACTTCTCTGGGCGAGCTGAGTCGACGCAGGTTGGCAATCAACTGTTGAAAGTTCGTCTCGGCAGAATGCCGAGACCCGCACGCTGGCAGCGTGCGCTCCCCAGACAAGAGCCGCAACGCTATTCGAGAGTGGGTAATTCATCGCAAATGTTCATCAGTTCATCCACTCTGTGGGCGCAAGTATGCCGCGCGCGAATTGTGCGCAGACCGTGCTCGGCGAGCTCGCGCGCCATCTGTTTGTCCGCCAGGAGTGCGCGGAGGTGTTTCTTCATCTCGGTCCCATCGCGCGCGACCAGGAAATCGCGGCCAGGTTCGAAGAGATTCTCGGCGTCATCCCAGGGAGAGCAAACCAGTGGAATGCCGCACGCGAGGGCTTCGAACGGGCGAATCGTCGGTATCCCGCGCAAGGCTTCGGCGTACGGCCGGCGCGGCACGTGCACCGTGACTTTGAAACGCGCGAAAACTTCGGGGGTGCGGTAGTTCGGCAGCCAGCCATTGTAGCGAATGCCGCATCGGCTCAAGAGCTGGCGCGCATCCTCCGGATATCGAACGCCAAAAAACTGCGCGTCCAGTCCGAGAGCGGCAACGGGTTCGATCACAAATTCACGCAACTCCGCCGTGCGTTCTCCGTCTCCCCAGTTGCCGATCCAGACCACGTCGCCCTCCATCGCGCCACGGGGCCGCGGGTAGAACACGCGGGTATCCGCCGCTTCGTGCCATGTCCACGCATGTTCGATCCAGTCGCGGGCAATGTAGATGTCACGCAGCACCTTTCCGTAGGCGAGCACGCCGTCGTAATTCGACAGATCGTACTTCTGCATCTGCTCAGGCGCAGTGATCGCGCGATGGTGTGTGTCGTGAAAAAAAAGCTTGTAGCCTCCGGCGCGCGCGCGGTGCTCGCCTACCGAACGGACCAGCTCGTGATCGTTCCATTCGTGCACGAGCACGAGATCAGCGTCGTCGAGGACCTGATCGAAATCGATCGATGACAAATCATAGCCGGTTGACCGCAAGCGCGGATAACGTTCCTGAAACTCCGCGATCGGTTGCTCGCCATTTTCCGCAACAAGGTTCTCACGACTCCACGAATTGCGCGGTTCATAGATCGCAACTTTGTGCCCGCGCTCGATCAGCTCCATCGCGACGCCGCGGAGGAAATGCGCGTTCCCGTGGTTCCAATCGGATACCAGTGAGTGGTAGAAGAGGACGACCTTCATGCGTCGGAGGTTGTCGCGCCCGCTGTCGCCCGCGGACGAGCGAAGGCGCTGAGGACAGGACGCGCGGCCACGCCGGTGTCCGGTGACGCCAGTTCACCGTAAACGCGGCGATAACCCTGCGCCATCTTGCTGATGGGAAATGCAAGCGCGCGTTTCCGGGCACGCAGCCCGAATTCTTCTCGGCGCATCGCATTGCTGATCAACGTTTGCAGTGTGCGCGCCAGCGCTTCCGGATCGTCAGGCGCCACGAAGACCGCGGCGCCGTCCCAGAGTTCGCGCAGACTCCGAAGATCTCCTAAGACGAGTGCACATCCCGAAAGTCCGGCTTCCAGAATTGCAAGACCGAACGGCTCATAATACCCGGGCGCGACATAAATCGCGGTGCTCGCCAGATGCCTCGCGAGCTCGCCCGGCGTGAGCAAGCCTAACGAGTGCAGGAATGCAAATGCGATCTCGTTCCCATTCGGATGCGCCATTTCGCCGGCGACTGCGATTGGCCACGAGACCTGGGGCGCGATCACTTCAAGCATCTCCAGATTCTTGGCTTCGTCCCACACGCGACCGGCGGCAAAGATCTTCGGCTGCTTGATGGAAGGCGAGAAACCAGCGTGATCCCGTCCATTTCGAATGACGCATCCCTTGAACTCAACCGCATAATTCTCCCGCAGCGAAGCAAGCATTGCGGCGGTTGGAGCCACCACCAGAGTTGCTGCCTGCAGGCCGTCGCTGACCCGGCGCCGATATTCGTCGAAGCGCGCGGGGGCGTTATCGCGTTTGACCGCGCGCCACCACGAAAGCACGCAGGAATGCGCGACGACTAGAACCGGAAGATCCCACGGAAGAGCGGCGTGCGCGTAGCCGTTCAGGTGAACGAGATCCGGTGAAAACTCGTCGGCGATCTGCAGCAACCAATCGCCGGCGCGGTCTACGTCGTCCCACGGCTCGTCCATCCATTCGAGCCGGTAATCGCTCGCGAAGAGCGAGACATTCGGCAGCGCCCGCACCTGCTCGGTTTGGGATGCGGAGAGTGGCGCGCCCATGGTGGCCAGAGCGAATTCGATCGACGGCAGCGCGTGAATCAGATCGAGCGCATAGGTCCAGACGCCGCCAACACTATCGACGGTCATGAGAATGCGATGGTTCGTCTTCACAACTCGATCAGCGCCTTCATAAATCCGTCGGGACGCTCTGCGGTCATTTGCAACGCCTCGCCGATTTCGCTCAGCGGAAAACGGTGCGTGTAAAGCGGTCGCGGATCGAGCAAGCCAGACTCGACGGCGGCGACGGCTTGTTGCATTCCATCGAGATAGATCGCCGGGTCGCGTTCGTGCGCATTGATGACGTCAAGGCCACGCCAGTTCCACAGCTGCATATTCACCTGCCGCGGGCCGTCCTGATGATATCCGGCAATCACGAGCCGGCCGCGCTCACGCGTGAGCTCAGCGGCAAGATCGAGCGGGTATTGTTTGCCCACGGCTTCGATCACGACATCGCAGAACTTGCCGTTCGTGAGTTGCTTCACCTCCTCAAGAATCCGCGCGTGATCGTCCATGACGATGGTGTGCGCGGCGCCCATTTGCTTTGCAAATTCGAGCGCGAAAGGCCGGCGCGTAATCGCGATAACGCGTGCGCCTTTCGCGCTCGTGAGCTGCGTCAGGAGCGCACCGAGAAAGCCGATACCGACGATTGCGACGGTGTCTTCGGATTTAACTTCGCTACGCTTGAATATATTGATCGCGCAGCCGAGCGGCTCGGCCGGGAATGCCAGGCCTTGGAGCGAGTCCGGCAAGCGAACGATCGAGTTGATGTCTGCGAGATCGAACGCGGCATAGGCATGGTTCGAGATCATCGTCACGCGATCTCCGGACGAAAATTCCGTTACCTCGGTGCCGGCTTCTTCCACGCGTCCCCAGCCTTCGTGGCCGAGCGCGCCGGGAGTCATCGGATAGTTGAACCACGGTTTGCCTTCCCAAGGCGGAATATTCGATGCGCAAACGCCGCAGCCCTCTAGCCGGAGGAGAATCTGCTGCGGCTCAGGCCTTGGAATCGGAACGTTGCGGAGTTCGAAACGCTTCGGTTCAACGAGCACAGCAGCTGGCATCGTGGCGGCAGATTGCAAAATGGGGCGGGGGGGGGGTGGGCAGGTGGTGACTATGGGCCCGTAGTTAAGCAGG